>JAJDCQ010000078.1 GCA_029260755.1 Planctomycetota bacterium
AACGCGCCCGGCGGCTCGTGTGTTTCGCTCCCCGCGGGCCGGTGAGTCCGAGCGGGGGGTACGACGTCTTCGCCCTCGTGCGCGGCCGACGACGCGGAACGACCGACTATCCCGCCTCGACCTGCGCGGCGACCTCGGCGAGGCCCGCGGCGTGATCCTCGTAGGCGATCCAGATCGCGTTGATCGCGACCGGAATCGTGACGAGCGCACCGAGTCCGCAGAGGATGTAGCCGACGAAGACGACGATACCGAGCACGAACATGAAGATGATGTGCGAGACGAGGCCAGCCTTCGTGTAGCGCATGCTCGTCTTCATGGCCGCCATCCAGGGCATGCCCTTGTCGACGACGAGCGGCATCGTCCAGATGAAGAGCGCCGGAACGATGAGGTTCACGACGAGCAGGACGAGCAGCAGGGCGAGGGTGACGATTCCGGCGAGACCCGGACTGATCTGGGCGACGATCGTCGGGACGATGCCGACGCACATGCCCATGAGAATCACCGGAGCCATCGGGACGACGCCCGCGAGCCAGATGTTGACCGCGTTGTCGAACTTGAACAGGGCGCCGATCTCGGGCGCCTTGCCCTCACGCTTCGCATCGCGGCACATCCCGAGGAAGTTGTGAGCGATGATCGGGCCGATCAGGCCGCAGATCGACTGCACGATGCCGCCGACCAGAAGGGCGATCACCCAGCCGACGAGGTTACCCTTGACGACCTCCCAGCCTTCCTTGACGTAGTCACCGTAGCGCATTGGGGCGGCCATGTGGCTCCCTCCTCGAGTTCTGTAAGTGCGTTCAGTGCGGGCAAATGGCCGCTCGGAGTGCGCCGCACCCCCCTTGGATGGTGCGGCGCTGAGGCGCCCCCGGCGACGGAATGGCCCAAGAATGTCGCCGAGGTGCCGCGGTTTGTCAAGACGACCGGGGGCGTCGCCAGAGACGGTCGAAGACTGGACGAAGTGCGGGTCGAACGGGTTGGACCCAAAGCGGTAACGCGAGCCACGCCTCACCCGCCCTCGACGGCGGGGCGCCGGCGCCCGCGCGAGCCCGTTGCGGGATTCCGGTCCGGGAAGCTACAATGCCTCGCTCGTCGGGAATCCCCTTCCAGAGCGGGCCTTACGGCCAGGAACCGGCGCGAACGCGCGCATGCACTACGCGATCATCAGCGACCTTCACGCAAACGAGCCGGCCCTCCGCGAGGTCTTCAAGGACATCGAGGAGCGCGGCATCCGGGACATCATCTGTCTCGGCGACATCGTCGGCTACGGCCCCGATCCGCTCCCCTGCCTCGACCTCGTGATGGAGAACTGCTTCAAGACGCTTCGAGGCAATCACGACGACGCCCTCGTCAACGGTGCGAAGAACTTCACGCAGCGGGCGAAGGACGCGATCGACTGGACCCGCGAGGTGATCAAGGCCGCCGGAGAGAAGGAGCTGCGCCGCCGGCGCGTGCGCTTCCTCCAGGAGCTGCCTCTCCGCTACGAGCGCAACGGAATCCTGTTCGTCCACGGCAGCCCGCGCGACCCCGTCTCCGAGTACCTCTTCAGCGAGGACTGCGCCCGCGACCCCGACAAGATCAAGGCGGCGTTCGAGGGCTTCGGCAAGGTCTGCTTCGTCGGCCACACCCACATGCCCGGCGTCTTCCTCGAGGACGTGACGTTCAAGCCGGCGTCCGAGTTCGGCGACGACCACTACCACTTCAAGCGGGGCGAGAAGGCGATCATCAACGTGGGGAGCGTCGGCCAGCCGCGCGACAAGGACCAGCGCGCGTGCTACGTCGAGGTCGCCAAGAACAAGATCTACTTCAGGCGCGTCGCCTACGACGTCGAGGCCACCGTCGCGAAGATCAAGGCGAACGAGCGCCTCGCGGATAGCTTGGGTATTCGCCTGAAGAACGGGGTGTAGGTTCTCGCCTCGTTGTCTGGGTCGATGGTCGATGGGAGCCTTCGCCCCTTCGGCGAAGGGGGTTGCCGACGGGCGGTTCCGGTGGTCCTGCGCCCCGCTTCGGCGCTCGCGGGTTGGCCGAGCCGTCGCTTCCCCGCTGGGAGCCTCCGACCCTTAGGCGAAGGGGGTTGCCGACGGGCGGTTCCGGTGGTCCTGCGCCCCGCTTCGGCGCTCGCGGGTGGGCCGAGCCGTCGCTTCCCGTTCGGAACGTTCCGGGGTAGCCAGCGCGGGGGTCAGAGCGCTGGTTGCGGCTTGGTCGGAGCGGGGTTGCCGAAGCGAGCTTCCCTCCCAAGCCAGCAACCAGACGACACTGACCCCCAATGCCAGCCCGGGCGCCTCTCGCGCGCCGATGCCCGAGCCTTCAAGACCGACCGTTCGCGCCGAGGCCCGAGCCTGGAAGCCATCGAGAGCTGCCGTTCGGGCAGCGGGCCCCGGGTCCCGCATTGGGGGTCAGTGTCGTCTTCCTGCTGTCTTGGGAGAGGCGTCGGCGGCGGCAGTCCCGCTCCGACCAAGCAGCAGGAAGCGCTCTGACCCCCCGCGCCGGCTACCCCGTCAGGCGGCGATCGGGAGGCGATGGCTCGGCACGCCCGCTCCCTTCCGAAGCAGGCCGCAGGTCCACCGGCATCGCCCGTCGGCAATCGCTTCGCCCGACGTCGGCGGCTCCCACCGCGAGCGCGTGGCTTCTACTACTTCTTCGCCGCCGACTTCTTCTTCTTCGCCGACTTCTTCTTGGCGGCCTTCTTGGCGGGCTTCTTCTCGGCCGGCTTCTTCTCGGGGGCGTCGGCCTTCTTCTCGGGGGCGTCGGCCGACGCCTCTCCGTCTCCGTTGCCGAGGTTTCGCTTCTTGAGGCGGAACTCGCCTCCGATCTTGCCGACGAACTCCTCGACGGCCGCCTCGACCTCCTCGGCCGTGCGGGTGCGCTTGGCGATCGTCCACTCGCCGTTGATCACGCCCTTCTTCGGATCGCGCCCGTTGTAGCGAAGGAGGACGTGGTCGCGCCGGTCGACGCGGCTCACGTGCACCTCGGCGATCTTCGCGGCCCGCGCGCGGGTCCGGAATCGCTGGAACTTGAGATTGTTGAGCGCCTCGCTCGGATCCATCGGGAGGGTCTCCTCGCGCAGCAGCGCGGGGCGGCGGAGCCGGAGGGGGGAGGCTAGCGCTTGGGGAAGACCCCACGCGCCAGCATGAGGTCGCGGATCAGCTCGGCCATCGTCTGGTAGCGCTGGCCTGGGTGCTTCGCCATGGCGCGCCCGACGATGTCACTCATCTGATCCGGAATCGACATGTTGATCTGACGAACCGGCGTGACCGGCTCTTCCTGGATCCGCTGGAACGTCTTCGCGTAGGAGATGTCCTGGAACGGCGGCTGACCCGAGAGCATGCCCCACATCGCGGCGCCGAGCGAGTCGATGTCGGCGCGGTGGTCGACCGAGTTGGGATCGACGAGCGTCTCGGGCGCCGCGAAGTTGATCGTGCCGACGATCTGGCCGGCGACGCTCAGTCCCTCGTCCTCGAACGTGTCCTGGAAGCTCTTGGCGAGGCCAAGGCCCGCGAGCTTGGCGACGCCGTCCTTCCGGATGAGGATCGTCTCGGGCTTGATGTCGCGGTGAACGATCCCGCGGTCGCCGGCGAGCTCGAGCGCCTGCGCGATCTGGATCCCGATCTCGTTGGTCTCGCGCGGGTCCATCATCCCGCGGAAGCCGACCGCGTCCATCCGCTCCTTCGCGCTCTCGCCCTCGACCCACTCCATGATCGTGAACGCGAACGTCTCGGTTGCGCCCATCCCGTACACCCTGATGATGTTGGGGTGGGCGAGCTCGGCGCCCTTCCGGGCTCCGCGAACGAACCGCTTGATCTGCACCGGGTCGCCCCGGGTCAAGCTCATCGTCTTGATCGCATAGGCCTCGTTGTTCGCGAGCCGCTTCGCCTTGTAGACCGCGCCGCGCTCGTTCGCGTCGACCTCGCGCACGATCTTGAAGCCCTTGATCACCTGCCCGAGCTCGAGGTCGCGCGAGGCGCGTCGCCTCGGGCCGACGCCTGGCATCGGGCCGCCGAGCGCGGGGAGCGCCGGGCTGCTGCCGGGCGCGACGACCGGGATCGCGGGGGCGGCCGGCGGCGCGGTCGGCTGCACGACGGGCGCCGCCGGCTGGACGGGAACCTGCGGCGCCATCGGCTGCGCGGACGGGGCGTAGGGATTGGCCGGTCCGACAGGAACGACCGGGACCGCGCCGCCCACCGGCGATGGCGCCGGTCCGACCGGTTGAACGGGCGGCTTCACGACCTGCCCGCCCGGACGCATCATGATCGTCGCGCCGACCTCCTCCTCCTCGTCCTCGGTCTGCTGGAACTGGATGAGGATGTCGCCGATCTGGATGAAGTCGCCGGTCTTGAGCATCGTTCGACCGGGGATCGCCACGCCGTTCACGAGCGTGCCGTTGCTGCTGCCGAGATCCGCGACGAAGAAGCCGGTCGGCGTCCCGTCGATCTCGCAGTGCCGGCGCGAGGCACCGTGGCTCTTGATCGGGATGTCCACCGCGCGATCGCGCCCGAGGCAGTACTTGCGCGAGACCTCGAGGTCCACGCTCCCCTCGGGTCGTCCGTCACGGATGAAGCTCAGGGTGGCACCCACCGCGCCGCCTCCGCCTACGAACCGGTGATCATGTCGAAGCTGCAGGACTTACAGAAGCGCTCGTTGTCCGCGTTCTTCGATCCACACTTCTGGCAGGTCTTGAGCGCTTCACGACGCAGCTCGAGCTTCCCGCCCCCACCGCCGCCACCCATCCCGAGCGCGATCGGTCTCGCGGCTGGCTTCGCCGGCTTGAACGCCTCGAAGAACTGCACCTTGACCTCGCCCGTGGTGGGAACCGCCTCTTCCTCCGCGGTGAAGGCCGGCCCGAGCTTCTGGCTCGGACGCCGCACCTGGGCGGTCTGACCCTGGGTCGGAGCGCCGGCGCGCGCCCCCAACGCCTTCGAGCGCGGCGCGTTCGAGGGCGCGGGCCGGGCGGCCGTCCCCCCTCCCGAGGATGCCACCGGCACGGCCCCCGGGAGCGCGGGCACCATGATCGTCTGCATGCAGCTCGGGCACTTGCCCTTCTTCCCGGCGAACTTGTCCGGGACCGTGATGCTGGTCTTGCAGAAGCGACAGCTGAACTTGAGTGGCATGATCAGTGACCGGCGTAAGACCCGTCGTCCCAGGACATCCACGAGGTAGAACGGTCGAAGTTCGCCAGGAATCGTCAACGGGACAGAACGCGGGTCCGATCCCGGTCGTGAAACGTGATAGCGGATGCTTTTTATCACGCCCGATCGGGTGTGTCAAAGAGCCGCGCGGTCCGAGGAGGGGGGACGTCAAATCCCCCGTTTCTTGACAACGTCTGCGCGGCACGGCTATCATGCCTCGAGGGGTCTCTCCATGAGCAAGGCGGGCCTTTCTGCCATTCTCGGGCCGACAGAGATGACTCTACACGTATTAGCTGAACGACGTTGCAAGCTCTACGAACGCGTGGCCGAGCAGGTCCTCGTCGCCGAGGACGCGCTCTCCGGCGGCGATGGGGCCACGGCTCGTCGTGCGCTCGAAGAGATTCGGCGCTCGATTCGGACGGGGCTCGCCTACGTGACCGATGAGGTCTACGAGGAGCTCGAGCACCTCGAAGCCACCTACCTCACCGGGCCGACGGTCGTCGAGGGGGGGGCTGCGGCCGATCTCCGAGACCACCTCACCCTGCTCCACGTGAAGCTCGCGCGCAGTCTGCGTGCGCCCTTCCTCCAGGAGCTCGAGGACATCGTCGCGCTCGGTCCGCGCCTCAAGCGCAAGCTGGCCGCCAGCCGCGATGCCTTCCGCGAGCGACTGGCCCGGCGCGAGCTGGAGGAGAAGGCCTGGGAGCTGGAGGCCGAGGCGCGCGACGCGCTCGCGGCCGGCAAGCACCGGAGGGCGATCAAGCAGCTCAAGCGAGCGATCAAGCTCGACCCGGGTAAACCCGTCTTCCACAACGATCTGGGCTTCGTCTACAGCGCCCTCGGCTGGTATCCGTACGCCATCACCGAGTATCGCACCGCGATCGAGCTCAACGAGAAGCACCCCGAGCATCGCACCGAAGAGTGGACCACCACCTACTTCAATCTCGGGATCGCGCAGCGGAAGAAGGCGCTCCAGGGACTCGGCACCCTCGGCGACGACGTCGACCCCAAGAGCGCCGCCTTCCAGAACGTGATCGAAGAGCTCGTCGAGGCGCGCTCCGCGTTCGAACACTATCTCCAGACCACCCCGACGGGGAACATGGTCGATCGGACGCGCGAGCTGATGACGAGTCTCGACGCGACCATCAAGGAGCTTCCCGCTCGAGAGGGCGCTACCCGGGAGAGCTCCGCCGCGTAAGCGCGGGGCGCCGCTCGGCCGGCGTCCCTTCGGGGCGGGCAGGCTCTTCGAGAAGCACTGACCGTCACCGTCGCTGGACTGCAGGTCCATGGCGCTTTTGAACATCCAGAAGGTCGAGGAGCCGGGCGCGACGGGGGTCACCGTCGTCGCGCTCGTTGGTGAGATCGACCTCGACACCGTCAGCCAGCTCCGAGCCACGCTCGAGGACTACGACGCCGGCGGGATCTGCCGGCTCGTCCTCGACATGGGCAAGACGAGCTACGTCAACAGCTCGGCGCTCGCCGTCCTGGTCCGCTTCGCCGAGTCCTACAAGGACAAGGGCGGCGGGATCTTCCTCGCGGGCGTCTCGCAGCGGGTGAAGATCCCGTTCGAGATGCTCGGGCTGACGCCGTACTTCCGCTTCTTCGACGACGTGGCGACCGCGCGCGAGGCCTTCGCGTCGCCCGCGTCCGAGTAGCGTCCCCCCCGCACCGACGACCCCTTGCAGAGCAAGCGCAGGCTGTTGCAAGGAACAGGAGTCTTCGGGCGAAGCATCGCGACGCGTCGGCAGCGGCTCGGCGACGCCCGAACCAATCCACTCAATCCGCGTCATCCGCGGTTCGGTCTCTCTGGGCGGCGAGCGAACGGGAACCGCGGATTGTCGGATGGACTGGATTGCGAGCTGCCCACACCGAAGTCCATTGCCGACTGCCGATGCCTGCGCTCCGTTCCAGGCGTGCGCAAAGAGAGCCGACTCGCTCCCCGGTCGGTTCGTCCCGTTTCGGGTCATGAGTGACGCCGAGTGTCCCGGATCCTCTCCGCGGCTCCGCCACGTCGATGAGGCAGGCTCCCACGACGGCGCCACTTGCGGAGCGGCCGGTTGAATCGTCGCCCCGGCATGGTGGATGCTCCGTCATGGCGATGAACCGCAAGGCCCACGCCCTGGAGGCCACCATGGCGCCGAAGAAGAAGAGACTGTTCATCGAGGGGCTCGAGTACCGCAGGAGCACCACGACCCTGTTCGCATCCACCCTCGCCGTCGGCGAGGAGGGACGCGCTGCCGCCGGCGCGGACGGCGACGGCGGGGGCGGTGGTGCGGCCGCGGCCGACGCCGCCCGCCGGCGCGCGACGACGCTCGCCGTCGGCGAGGAAGGGCGCGCCCGGGACCCGGACTCGGTCACCCTCGCGATCCCCGAGAGCGGACGGAATCCCGGCCGCCTCACGACCCTCGCCGTCGGCGAGGAAGGACGCGGATGGGATCCGGGCTCGGTGACCCTCGCGATCCCCGAAAGCGGACGCAATCCCGATCGCCTCACGACGCTCGCCGTCGGCGAGGAGGGGCGCGGATGGGATCCGGGCCGCGTCACGCTCGCGATTCCCGAGGGCGGACGCCCCGATGAGCCGCCGATCGTGACCCTCGCGATCCCCGAGGGCGGACGACCCGACGAGCCGCCGATCACCACGATGGCCGTCGGCGAGGAAGGCCGCGGTCCGGGCGACCCGCCGCCGGCGGTGACGCTTGCGATCCCCGAGGGCGGTCGCCCCGACGAGCCGCCGTTGACGACGCTCGCGATCGGCGAGGAAGGCCGCGGACCGGGCAACCCGCCGCCGCCGCGCGTGACGCTGGCGATCCCCGAGGGTGGCCGTCCCGACGAGCCGCCGCTGACGACGCTGGCGATCGGCGAGGAGGGGCGCCGCCCCGACGACCCGCCGACCGTCACGACCCAGGCCGTCGGGGAGGAGGGGCGCAATCCCGACGATCCGCCGACGATGACGACCATGGCGGTCGGCGAGGAGGGGCGCGGGCCCGACGATCCGCCCACCGTGACGACCGAGGCCGTCGGCGAGGAGGGGCGCAACCCCGACGATCCGCCGACGATGACGACCATGGCCGTCGGCGAGGAGGGACGCGGTCCCGACGATCCGCCCACCGTCACGACTCAGGCCGTCGGCGAGGAGGGACGCAACCCCGACGACCCGCCGACCGTCACGACCGAGGCCGTCGGCGAGGAGGGACGCTACCCCGACGACCCGCCGACCCTGACGACCCTCGCCGTCGGCGAGGAGGGCCGTCCACCGATCGTGACGACGCGCGCGCTCGGCGAGGAGGGGCGGCCGCCGGGACCGCCCGATGTGACGACGCTCGCCCTCGGGGAGGAAGGCCGCCCGCCGATGCCATCGACGCGCGCCCTCGGCGAGGAGGGCCGGCCGCCCGACGTGACGACCCTGGCGCTCGGCGAGGAGGGCCGCCCGCCGATGCCGTCGACGCGCGCCCTCGGCGAGGAGGGCCGGCCGCCCGACCGCGTGACCACGATGGCCGTCGGCGAGGAGGGACGCAACGGCGCCGGCGCCGGACCCGAGTCGGCCCCGCGCGACGATGACGGCGCGATGGATCAGCTCCGGCGGCTGCTGGGCAAGGACAAGAAGGGGAAGTCGAAGGACTAGACTAGCCTCTTCACCCGAGAAGCACGATTCGATCGATCGAGACGCCGGATGCGCGAGCCTCCGGCGTCCCTTCGTGTACCGACGAACGGCGCCCCCAACCGGTCGCTCGCCGCTTCCGTGACGGGGCAACGATCCACAGATTACACAACACAGATTACACAGATTGCCCCGGGCGGATCCGAGTCGCCGGCGAGCTCGGAGTGCGCCGCGAGGAACGACCGCCGTCGGCAGCTCGTAATCTGTGCAATCTGTGTAATCTGTGGATCGTACATCGTTCGAGCCGAGAGACTCTCGTGCGACGCCAATGCAGTGCCCGGAGGATCCATGACCAAGAAGCGAATCGGCATCATCGGCGCCCCCGACGAGCAGCACTGCCTGCGCGTGAAGAGCATCGTCGAGGCGAAGGGGGCGACGCCGGTCGTCATCGACACGACCCGCTTTCCGACCGCCGCGAAGATGACCTACGCGAACGACGAGTTCGCCTACGAGGGGGAGGACCTCTCGTCGGTCCGCGGCTTCTATGTCCGGAGCGTCTTCTACAGCCTCCCGTTCTTCGAGATCCCGCCCGAGGGACCGGCCGCCGCGGCCGATCACGATCCGGCCGCGGCCGACCGCCGGCGGACCGACGAGCCGGCCGGGTCGACCGAGAAGGCGGAGGCTGCCGCGCGGAGCGGCCGGTCGATGCTCTTCGAGAACTGGTATCTCGACTGGGCGGCCGAGCGCGAGCGGCAGAGCTTCCTCACCTCGTGGGTCCGCTGCATCCAGGAGGGCGGCGCGGTCGTCGCGAACCCGATCGAGAGCTTCGACCTCCACTACCTCAAGCTGCTCCAGCTCGAGCTCGAGCGGAAGGCCGGGATCCCGATCCCGCGGACGTGCGCGACGAACGACCCGCAGCGCCTCCTCGCGTTCTGCGAGGAGGTGAAGAACGTGATCTACAAGCCGATCGCCGGCGGCGCGGAGTGCCAGCGCCTCCTCACCCACGACCTGAAGGACGAGCGCCTCGAGCTGCTCGCGAGCGCCCCGGTCCTCTTCCAGGAGGAGATTCCCGGCGAGAACATCCGCGTCTACGTCGTCGGTGACCGCGTCGTCTCCGCGGCGGTGATCGTCGGCGGCGACCTCGACTATCGCGGCCACGAGGAGTCGATCGACCCGATCGAGCTTCCCGACGACGTCGCGCAGATGGCCGTCGAGGCGACGAAGCTCTGCGGTATGCTCTGGACCGGCGCGGACTTCCGGCGACGCCCCGACGGCTCCTACGTGCTCCTGGAGTGCAATCCGAGCCCGATGTTCCTCGCCTTCGAGCACTGGACGAAGGACCCGATCGCCGAGACGCTCGTCGACCTGCTCCTCGCCGCCGACGACTAGTCGCTCAAGTCCTTCGCTGACAAGCCTCGGCGGCCCTCGACCCGCCTTGCAGGGCCCCCGACGCAGCGATAAAATGGGGCGCTCGGACTCCCCGTCATGGACGAGGTCATCATCCGGATGCGTACCAGACTCTTCGCCGCCCCGTTCATCCTCGTCGCCGCGATCCTCGCGCCGGTCGCCCCGGCGCGCGCGCAGTCCCCCAGCCCCGCCCCCGACCGACCCAGCGCGGTCGACCCCGAGCGACTGCAACGGCTGCTCGCCGATCTCGCCGAGTCCGACCACCGCGTCTCGACCGGCGCCCGCGACGAGATGATCTCGCTCGGCTCCGAGATCGCGCCGCGGGTGATCGAGCGCATCGCCGAGACCGCGGATGGCCCGCCCCGCGACCGCCTCGTCGAGGTGCTCGAGGCGATCGTCGAGGGATGGATCCTCGACCTGCAGAAGATCCTCTCGCCCGAGGAGACCCCCGTTCCGGCCGTGGCCGGCCTCGGCGGCCTCACCGGGCTCGGCGGGACCCTGCCGCGCGGCTCCGGCGACATCGCCGCCGCGGGTGAGGACGCGCGCCACGATCGCGAGGCGGCCGAGGCCGCCCGCGCGTCGCTCCTCGCCGCCGGCCTCCCGATCGCGCGGTTCCTCGTGGTCGTCCCGCCGCTGCGCGACCGCGAGGTCGCCTTCGAGCTCCGTCGCGTCGGCGGCGAGATCTACGCGGCCCGCGTCGAGGCGATCACCGAGGCGAACGACGCCGAGCGGACCAGACTCCATCGGCGCGCCGTCGCCCTCGCCGACCTCGGCGCGCCCGTGATTCGCGGCGGCGTCGCCGACGAGCGGCCGGAGATCGCCGCGTTCTACCAGGCGGTCGCGGCCGAGGCGCTCGAGGCTGCCTTCGCGGGCCTCACCGGCGACGACCCGCGCGCCCGGACGCGCGCCACCGAGCGGATCTACGTCCTCGGTGAGCTCGCCAAGGAGCGGCTCGAGGAGCTCGCGGCGGGCGACGACCCCGACCTGCGCTTCCGCGCCGAGCGGCTGCTGCGTCGGATCCACTTCCGCATCACCGACGACCTCTACGACCGGATCGGCCACACCCTCGAGGGCTACGAGGAGCGCGGCTTCCGCGAGCGGCGAACGGCGTGCCTCGAGCTCGAGCGCCTCGGCGGCGAGGAGGCGGTGCCGACGCTCCGTCGGATCGTCAACCTCGAGACGAGCCGGGCCGTCCGGATCTTCGCGGCCAAGAGCCTGCTCCGGATCGGCGACTGGCTCGGCCGCGACGTCCTCATCCGCGAGGGGCTGCGCGGGCGCCTCGACCAGGACGCCGAGCTGCTCGTCGCGATCCACATGGACCAGGGGATCAAGTTCCTCCAGATCGGGAAATACGAGCTCGCGATCCGCGAGTTCCAGAACATCCTCAAGGTCCAGCCGAAGAACGACACGGCCCTCTACAACATGGCGTGCGCCTACTCGCTGTGGGGGAAGATCGAGGAGGCGCTCGACTACCTCGAGAAGAGCGTCGAGCACGGCTTCGACGACGCCGAGCACATGGAGCGTGATCCGGACCTCGACAACCTTCGGGGCGAGGCCCGGTACCTCGAGATCATCGAGGATCTCAAGGCGCGCCAGGGCAACGACGAGTGATCCTCCGCTCGCGGGTGGCCCTCGCGAGCCTCCAGAGTTGACACGGAGCCACGATGTCACCGGGCGCCTACGTCGCACCATCGCTCTCTGGCGGACCTCCCGGGAGACCGGAGAAGGACGGGAAGCGCGTTCGTCCGACCGATCTCGCCGGGATCCTCCGGACCCTGGGCCTCGGCAAGCGCACCGGCACCCTCAAGGTGAGCGGTGACGAAGGCCAGATCAAGTACCTCTACTTCAAGCGAGGCAGCCTCGAGCTGCTCAAGACGCCGCGGGCGAAGACGCTGCTCGGAAAGGCGCTCGTCAAGTGCCGCAAGCTCTCGCCCGAGGAGCTGCGCAAGGCGCTCAACGAGCAGACCAAGAGCCCCGGCGAGAAGCTCGGCCACGTCGTGCGGCGGCTCGGCCTCGCCGACGCCGAGGATGTCCGCGAGGCGCTCGCGTTCCAGGTCGCGGAGGAGGCGTTCGACCTCTTCACCTGGCCGCGGGTCCGCGGAGAGTTCATCCGCGGCGACCCGCCCCTCGACATCTTCGACCCCGACGACCTCGCCGAGCCGGTCAGCATCAATCCGATGGAGCTCGCCCAGGAGGCGGAGCAGCGGACCGAGCGCTGGGAGGAGATCAGCCAGGTCGTCCCCAGCCTCCACGACGTCTACAGCCCGACGCCCGAGGCGAAGGAGTACCAGTCCGGCCACCCCGCCGGTCCCGAGAGCGAGGCGCTCAAGCACGCCGACGGCGTCCGCGACGTCACCGAGATGCTCGAGCAGCTCCCGCTGACCGACAACGACGCGCTCCACGCGATCAGCAAGCTCGTCCAGAAGGGGATCCTCGTCCCCCTCTCCCCGCTCCAGCTCTTCGGCATCGCCGAGGCGTGCGAGCACGACCGCCAGCTCGCCAAGGCGCTTCGGCTCTACTCGCGCGCCGAGGAGCTCGGCCTCGACCGACCCGACCTCGCCGAGCGGATGGGCCGCGTCCATCTCGCCCTCGGCGACATCGACCGCGCCGTCGCGCGCTACCTCCAGCACGCCGAGCAGGCGATCGCCGACGAGCGGTTCGACGCGGCCGTCGACACGCTGACCCGGGTGGTCGAGATCGCGCCCGAGCGCGAGGACGTCCGCGAGAGCCTCGTCAAGGCGCTCCTCGCGACGGCCCGCGGCGACGAGGCGGTCGCCCAGTACGAGAAGCTCGCCGAGTTCTACGCCCAGGGCGACGACCCCGAGAAGCGCCTCCACGCGCTCCAGGAGATCGCCAAGCTCGACCCGAGCCACATCGGCGCGCGCGGCGAGATCGCGGCGATCTACATCGGGCGCGGCGAGGTCGGCTTCGCGATCCCCGAGCTCGAGGAGCTCACGGCCGAGTATCTCCAGCGCGGCGAGCTCGACGAAGCGATCGCCATCATGGAGAAGATCCTCGAGCTCGACCCCGAGTGCCTCAGCGCGAACATGCAGCTCGCGACGACGCTCACCCGGATGGGCCGCGTCGCCGAGGCGATCGAGCAGTACCTCACGTTCGCCGCGAGCCTCGCGTCGGGCGGCCGCGTCACCGACCACACGATGGCGACGCTCACCGGCATCTACGAGAAGATCGTCGAGCTCGACCCCGACCGGACCGAGGCGCGCGAATGGCTCGCCAAGGCCTACATCGAGAAGGACGAGATCGCGAAGGCGATCAGCCACTACGAGGAGAAGGCGCGGAGCCTCCGCGCGGAACGGAACAGCGAGGAGCTCGCCAAGACGCTGCTCCGGATCCGTGAGCTCGCCCCCGAGCGCACCGACACCGCCCGCGAGCTCGCGCGGACCCTCGGCGAGCTCGACCGCCGCGACGAGGCCGCCCGGACGTTCCACGAGATCGCCAAGGCGGCGATCAAGCGGAAGGAGTACGCCGAGGCGCTCGCGATCTACGAGGAGGTGCTCCTCCAGAACCCGTTCGACCTCGACGCGCACAACGGGATCGCCGACCTGCGGCTCCTCGAGAAGGAGCACGAGCGGGCGGCCAGGAAGTTCATGTCGATCGGCGAGATGTGCTTCGCCGTCGGGCTCTACGAGCACGCCGAGGTCGCCTTCCGCAAGGCGCTCGAGCTCGAGCCCGAGCGGGCCGACCTGCGGGTGCGCCTCGCCGACAGCGCCGAGCGCCTCGGCCGCGCAGAGGAGGCCGCGCGCGACCTCGTCCGGGCGGCGAAGTTCTTCATCAACGACGAGGAGAACTTCGGCCTCGCGAAGAAGGCGCTCCGGCGGGCCCGGAAGCTCAACCCGAGCAACGAGGACGCCCTCGACCTGATGGACACGCTCCAGCGCCGGCGCCAGACCGGCCGTCACGCCCGCTACGACGAGCCGACGGGTCGGTCGTCGCGTCCGGCCGGGCCGACGGTGCCGGTCGCGTCGTCGAGCGGCAGCGGCGGCACGGTCGCCCCGACGATCACCGGCGGCGCGCGCGAGCAGAGCGTCCCGACGATCTACAAGCCGAGCGGCAGCGACGGCGCGAAGGTGATGTCGATCGCCGAGCGTCTCCGTGGCCTGAAGCTCGGGACGCCGAACCGCCCGGGGAGCTTCGCCGAGGGCGGCGAGGCTCACAAGAGCGAGGCGGGGCTGTCGGGCCTGGCGAAGCTCCGCGCGATGAAGGAGTCGAACGCGGAGCCCGAGACCTCGAAGGCGACGACCGCGAAGACGATGAGCGCGCTCGGCAAGCTCCGCGAGCTCTCGAGCGGCGGCCCCAAGGCCGACGAGGGCAGCGTCAGCAAGGCGGGCCTCTCGGACCTGTCGCGCCTCGAGCGGCTGAAGAACGAGGGCGGCGAAGGCGCGATGAGCAGCCGCGGCCTCTCGAAGGTCGAGGAGCGCGACGGCGACGACTCCGGCAGCCTCTCGACGCGCGGCCTCTCCCGGGTCGCGGAGCGCGACGGCGCCGACGCCGGCGCGGTCTCGACGCGCGGCCTCTCGGATCTCGACCGCCTCGAGGCGATGGGCGGCGACGACTCGGGCAGCGTCTCGACCCGCGGCCTCTCCAGCTACGAGGCCGGCGAGGCGGGCGTCGTCGACGACGCCGGCGCGATCTCGAGCCGCGGTCTCTCCAGGCTCGACGAGGGTGAGGTCGCCGACGGTGATGACTCCGGAAGCGTGTCGGCGCGCGGGCTCTCCAGGGTGAAGTCGCGCGACGGCGACGACTCGGGCAGCGTCTCGAGCCGCGGCCTCTCCAACCTCGAGCGCGAGGGCGGCGCCGGCGACGACTCCGGCAGCGTGTCGGCGCGCGGGCTCTCCAAGGTGAAGTCGCGCGACGGCGACGACTCGGGCAGCGTCTCGAGCCGCGGCCTCTCCAGCCTCGAGCGCGAGGGCGGCGCCGGCGACGACTCCGGATCGATCAGCAAGGCCGGTCTCAGCAAGATCGAGACCCGCGACGGCTCGGATCAGGGCACCATCAGCAAGGTGAAGCTACCGAAGAAGAAGAAGCGCAACGACGACGGCGACTCATCCTCGGCGACGAAGACGACGATGAGCGCGCTCGGCAAGCTGAAGGCGCTGTCCGGCGGAGGCGGCGGAGGCGGCGACGACAGCGGCAAACTCGCCGCGGCCGGCCAGGTCAGCGCCGGTCCCGAGGGCGCCGGGAGCGCCGCGCCGAAGTCGTCGACGAAGAAGACGCTGGGCGCGCTCGGGAGGCTCAAGGCGCTCAAGAGCGGCGGCGGCGGCAGCGGCGGCGGCGACGACAGCGGCAAGCTCGCCGCGGCCGGTCAGGTCAGCGCGGGCCCCGAGGGCGCCGGGAGCGCCGCGCCCGAGGCCTCGAAGCAGAAGACGCTGGGCGCGCTCGGAAGACTCAAGGCGCTCAAGAACGCGAGCGCGGGCGGCGGCGGAGGCGACGACAGCGGGAAGCTCGCGGCGGCCGGTCCGGCCACTGCCGGACCGGAGGCGGCCGGCGAGGCGACCTCGAAGAAGTCCGCCAAGAAGACGATGGGCGCCCTCGGCAAGCTGAAGGCGCTCGGCAGCCTCGGCGACCAGTCGGCCGGAGCGGCGAAGGTCAAGCCGGTCTCCGACGCGAACACCGACGGCGACGGCGAGGAGAAGAAGGAGAAGCCGGCGCTTCCGAAGTCGGGCCTCGACGGCCTCAAGGCGCTCGCATCCGGCGGGCTGAGCGGCGGATCGTCCGGATCGTCCGGATCCTCGGGCGGAAGCGCCGAGGCCGACGCGGCCGCCGCGCTCGCGGCGGCGCTCGCGGCGACCGAGTCGGCCGTGATGATCGACCCGGCGACGGGCAAGCCCGTCGGGTCCGACTCCGAGCCCGAGGCCGACGCTTCCGCGTCCGAGGATGCGACCACGTCGGAGTCCGAGGCCGAGCCGGAGAAGGAGGAGACTCACTCGGCGGCGTTCCGGATCATGAGCGTCGCCGGCGTCTCCGACGGAGACGAGGCGCCCCCGGCCGAGGACGCGGGCGAGGAGGAGAAGGCCGCGCCGAAGCCGAAGAAGAAGAAGGCGATGAGCGCCCTCGATCGCCTCAAGGCGCTGCGCGGCGGCGGACCGAAGACCGATGAGCCGCCCGATCCGAGCGACGAGTCGGTCAGCAAGGGACCCGAGGCAGCCGGCGAGGCGACCTCGAAGAAGTCCGCCAAGAAGACGATGAGCGCCCTCGGGAAGCTCCGGTCGCTCCACAAGAAGAAGTAGCGATGACCGAGGACGATGCCGCTGCCCCGGCGTTCACCCCGGACGACGTGCAGGAGGTCTTCGACCTCTTCGACGCGCCCGTCGTCGCCTTCGACTGCGGCGAGCGCTGCGCCGTCGAGAACGAGGGCGTCCCCGTCTGCTGCGACGACGACCACGCGATCCCGGTCCTCTACGACGCCGAGTATCGCCTGATCCGCGAGCGGAGTGAGCTCTGGCGCCCTTTCCGGGCGCGCGACGCCGCCGACCGGAGGCTCCGCGACACGCTCCACCCCGGGACCCGGTTCGCGCGGTGTCTCGGACACGAGCGATGCGAACGCGACAACCGCTCGTTCTCCTGCCGGTCGTTCCCGTTCTTTCCCTACATCGATCCCGAGAACGAGTTCGTCGGGATGTCGTACTACTGGGACTTCCAGGACCGTTGCCACATCCTGAACGCGACCGAGCTGGTGCAGCCCGCGTTCCGGGGCGGGTTCTTCGCCGCCTGGGACGCGGTCTTCGAGCGCCTCCCGTCGGAGGTCGACGCGTACTTCGGCCTCTCGGCGACCTGCCGCCGGATCCACACCCGCGGGGGGCGGTCGTTCTACGTGATCGACCGCGAGGGCGAGGTGCTCGTGCGGCGGCCCGGCGAGACGTTCCTGTTGCCGCGGGAGCTCTGCAAGAAGCGGGAGCTCCCGGAGGCGACGCGTCCGAGGCGGATCCCGGTCTAGCCCCACCGCAGCGACGCCTCGGCAGCGGCTTGGCGACGACCGAGCCAATCCGCGCAGATCCGCGCAATCCGCGGTTTCGTTCTTCGGCCGAAACGAGTGGAACCGCGGATGACGCGGACTACGCGGATTACGAGTTGCCGCCGGCGTCCGGGCTCACGCCGTCGCGTGAGATCCGTCCCAGAACGCCCGACATCCCGTGACCCCCACCCCCCGCGAGCGTCTCAACCCCCGGACTGGACGGAACCTGCCGGATCCTCCTGCTCCCGGACTCTCGACCAGCTCACCCCTCTCTTCCCGAAAAACCCCGCCCTTTCACATTTCTCGGGATGCACGCGGCCCTCGCCGGCGTAAGCCCGTTGAACCCGCCCCGGGCTCCCCGGTGCGTCGACGATAGAACGAAAGACGACAGGAGATCGCTCATGCTTCGCTCTCGCATCGCCGTCCTCGCCCTCACCTCCGCCGCCGTCCTCGCTCCGGGTGCGACCGCCCGCGCGAACGACGAGGTCGCCCCACGCGCCGCCTCGCGCGCCGGGACCTGGCTCACCGACACCCTCTCGAGCGCGCCGGCGGGCGAGCTCACCCTCTCCCGACAGATCCTCAAGCTCGCCGCCGATGGGCCCCTCGACGAGCTCGCCGCGATCGAGCGGACGCTGAACCGTTCGCACGCCCAGGCGATCGAGTCGGGCAAGAGTCAGCGGATCTTCACCGAGGCGGCGGCGAACGCCGGTCGTGCCGACGAGTACTACGAGATCTCCAAGGCGATCAAGTACTGGACCGATCCCGTCTCGTGCCGCGAGGCGCTCGACGCGACCCTCAAGGCGATCTACTACGACCCGCACGACTGGCGTCACTGGGCGCGGGCGGGCCGGATCTTCTCGACCCGGCACGGTGACGCCGCGACCGAGCCGCACGCGGCGGTCGTCTGCGCCAAGGTCGCCGTCTCGCTGCGGCCCCGCGAAGCCTACGCCCACGAGGGCGTCGTCCGCGGCTACCTCCAGTCGGGCCAGGCGCGGCGCGCGCTCGAGACCGCGACGCGCGTCCTCGAGATCGCGAAGCACGAGGAGAGCCACTTCAGCAACTGGCGCGGCGACCTCGGCCGCGGACTGTTCCTCAGCTACAAGGGTCAGGCCGCCCTCGCCCTCGGCGACCTGCGGATGGCGCGCGAGAGCCTGCGCCTCGCGGTGACCCTCAACGCGAAGGACGCCCACGCGGGCAAGCTCCTCGCGGGCCTGCTCGAGCGCTACCGCAGCGGCGCGACCGTGATCACGCTCGGCGATGCGGAGCTGATCGGGATCAACCGCGAGACCGATACCGACGACGACGCCGTCCGCGTCACGGGCGTCCACGCCGACTCGCCCGCGGAGGCGGCCGGCCTGCAGGTCGACGACGTGATCACCCTCGTCGACGGGCTGCCGGCGAACGACGGCACGCCGAATCGCCTCGTGTCGGTCCGGGACGCGGTCCGGGCGGGCGAGCTCGAGTCGGCCCTCTTCGAGGTGCGGCGAGGCGACGAGCTCGTCTACTTCGTCCTGAAGAAGTAGGCTCCCGCGCGACCACGCCGGGGCTGTCTGCCCCGACCGGGTCGCGAGGAAGGGAGCCCCAACCGGCCGAGGACGCCGGGGCGACAGGCCCCGGCCCCCGGCCGGCCGCTTTGCAACCGTGCTTCACGAGAGTAAGTTACGAGCGGGGAGGGCCTGCGCCCGTGCCGCTCAAGATCGACGACCAGGACGACCGGCCCCCGGGGTCGGTCGTGGCGGATCGCCTCGCCGAAGAGACCGCGCTCGCCGAACGCGCCCGGCGCGAGGGGCGGCTCGACGAGGCCGAGAACATCCTCGTGACCTCGCTCTACGAGGCCGAGCGGCTCGGCGCCCACGAGACCCAGCCGCTCGCCGCCGCGGCCGCCTGGGAGCTCCTCGGCCGGGTCCGGGTCCGCTCCGGCGCGCCCGACGTCGCCGTCAGCGCGTTCGAGCGCGCCGCCAGCGCGCGTCAGCGGGCCGGCGATGTCCGCGGGACCGGCGACGTCCTCCTCCGGATCGCCCGGACCGCCCGGCGCGCGGGCGACCACGCCCGCTGCGCGAGCGCCCTCGGCGACGCCGAGAAGGCCTACGACCGCTCCGATCACCGAGAGGGCATCGGCCGCGTCGCCGCCGAGCGAGCGCGCCTCGCCTTCGAGAAGGGTGACCTCACCGGGGCGCTCCGCGGCTTCGAACGCGTCCGTGAGCTCGCCAACGAGCGCGGCGATCGCCTCGCCGACGCCGACGCCGCCAACGACCTCGGCAACGTCCTCGCCGCGACGGGCGACCTGAGCCGGGCGATTGACCTCTACGCCGACGCCGAGCGGATCTTCGACGAGCTCGGCGCGACCGACGGGCTGCAGGACTGCCGTCGCAACGCCGCGCGCGCGCGCGCCGCCCTCGACGCCGTCGTCTCGCCCGAGGACTCCGAGCCGCCGCCCGGCGCCACCTGGGCGCCTCGCGGCAAGGCCGACACGACGCCGATCGAGGGCGACGCCGTCCCGTCGCCGACGCCCGAGATGGCGACCTACCTCGAGGCGCTCACCGAGACGGCGCGCCTCTGCGGTCAGGCCGCCGCGTCGGGCTCGCTCGACGAGGCGCTCGGGATCGTCCTGGCGACGACGCTTCGACTGCTCGGCGCCGACCGCGGCGCCGTCCTCGAGATGCAGGAGACCGGGAAGCTCCGCTTCCGGACGGGGCTCGACGCGTCGGGCGCCACCCTCGGCGCCGAGGAGATGACGGTCAGCCGGACGATCACGGGCTCGGTCGCCAAGACCGGGCGCGGCCTCTGGGTGAGCGACCTCCGCGTCGATCCGCAGTTCGCCGCGAGCAGCAGCATCCAGGAGCAGGGCCTCGCCGCCGCGATGGCCGCGCCGCTGCGCCTCCCCAAGGAGGACGCCGACCTCCTCGCCCAGGTCGACCCGAAGAGCTCGGCGACCCTGTCGCGGACCGGGACGCTCCTCGGCGTCCTCTACGTCGACAGCCGGCGGGCGAAGCGGTTCGCCGAGACCGACTTCCTCCTCTTCGACTCGGTCGCCGCGGCCGCCGCCCAGGCGATCCGCACCGCCCGCCTCCAGCACGCGCTCCGCGCCGAGAAGGCGACCGTCGAGGAGCTCAACACCAAGCTGAGCTCGACCGTCCGGCGCCAGGAGCAGGAGCTCGTCGTCGCGCGCGCCGAGCGCGACCGTGTCCGCCACGAGCTGGCCCTCCGCCACGACTACACCGACATCGTCTGGGCGAGCCCGAAGATGCGCGACGTCCTCCGGCTGCTCGACCGCGTCACCGAGACCAACCTCCCCGTGCTGATCCACGGCGAGAGCGGCACCGGCAAGGAGCTCCTCGCCCGGGCGATCCACCGTAACGGCCCGCGCGCGAAGGAGCCGTTCGTCTCGGTCAACTGCGCCGCGATCAGCGGAAACCTCCTCGAGAGCGAGCTCTTCGGGCACATGCGCGGCGCGTTCACCGGCGCGCAGGAGGATCGGCCGGGGCTGTTCGAGCTCGCCGACTCGGGGACGCTCTTCCTCGACGAGGTGGGCGACATGCCGCTCGAGATGCAGAGCCGCCTCCTCCGGGCCCTCCAGGAGGGCGAGATCCGTCGCGTCGGCGGCAAGGAGATCATCCAGGTCGACGTCCGCGCGATCGCCGCGACCCATCGCGACCTCCGCGACATGACGAGCAAGGGCGAGTTCCGGGAAGACCTCTACTACCGCCTGAACGTGATCACCGTGAACGTCCCGCCGCTCCGCGAGCGCCGCGACGACGTAGGGCCGCTCACCTACCGGATCCTCGAGACGATCGCCCGGGGCGACAACACCGACGGCGAAGGCGGGGGGACGAGCCTCCGCCTCGAGAAGAAGGCGCTCGGGGAGCTCGTCCGCCACGACTGGCCCGGCAACGTCCGCGAGCTCGAGAACGCGCTCCGATGCCTGGCGACGTTCGCGAACGACGGCGTGATCACCCACGACGCGACGTCGCGCTACCTCGAGCAGGCGCGCAGCACCGGCGAGGGTACCGAAGGCGGTCGCCTCGCGACCGCGGACGGGTCGCTCCGCGACATCGAGCGCCTCGTGATCGACGAGCGGCTGAGGCTCCACGGCTGGCGCCAGACCGAGACGGCGAAGAGCCTCGGGATCGACCGGAAGACCCTCTACCGGAAGATCAAGGAGTACGGCCTCCGGCCCGACAAGCCCACCCGCTAGCCCGAATAGGGGCTATCGAACTCGTGAGGCTCGGTCGGTCAAATCCGTGACCAGACCCGTCTGCACCGGCGACCTCTCGCACGAGAGCGAGCGGTTCGTTCCAGGAACACGACAGTCCCCGCTCCGAACGGCTGACGATCCACAGATTACACAGATTACACAGATTACGAGCTGCCGACGGCGGTCATCTCTCTCGCCGAGGGCGCAGGCCCGTTTCGGCATCGGCAACGACTCGGACCCGCCCGCGGCAATCTGTGTAATCTGTGAAATCTGTGGATCGTTTCCCCGCGACGGCAATCGCGTGCGCGTGTTCCAGGAACAGCGCCGACCCGGCAGTGACGTCGCACGGACCGGAACGAATCCAGCCAATCCAACAATCCGCGGTTCGTTCTCTCGCCGCGAAACGAGTGGAACCGCGGATTGCGCGGATTCCGCGGATTGCGAGTTGCCGGCGTCCGGGAGCTGTTCCAGGAACGCGTCCGTCGGACCGTTCCGAACGGGTGACGATCCACAGATTACACCGATGACACGGATTACGAGTTGCCGAAGGCGGTCATCCGTCGCCGAAGCGCGGAGGTCCGTTGCGGTATCGGCAAGGACACGGAACCGCCCGCGGCAATCTGTGTAATCTGTGAAATCTGTGGATCGTACATCGCGATGGCAATCGCCTGCTCGCGTTCCCGGGATGGGAAGCTCACGCGGAGACACGAGCACGCGATCGGGGTCGACGCGGTGATCGGCGACGGCGCGGTCGATGAGGCGCGACAGAAACGTCAGGTCATCCCACGTCGGGATCTCGCCGTTCGCCCTGGGGAGCCGCGCGACGTTCCACGTCCCGTCGATCCCGTCGGCGAAGATGACGACCGCGCCGTGCTGCTCGGTCAACCGCGCGAACTGATCGCTCTTCGAGAGGCCCTTGGCCGAGCCGCCACCGCCGTGGAGCGCCAGGACGAGCGGCCGGAGCGCGGCGCCGTCGTCGGTCGGCTCGAGGATGCGGTAAGCTCGCTCGGTCCCGTCGATGTCGATCGTGGCCTCGCGAGGCTTCGGCCCCTGAGCGCACGCGACGGCCGGAAGCGCGAGCGACAGGAGGCACGCGACGAGGACGGGAGCCGGACGGAGGCGGATCGATCTCGGATGCTCTGGCATGTGTGAGACTACCGTTGCAGACGGCCTCCGGTTTCGCCAGCATGGCCCCTCATGACCGCCTCACGCCGAGCACCGAGCCGGTGACCCGCCGCAGCGCGATCGTCGCGGGCCTCATCCTCCTCGCGCTCGGCGTGGCCGTCGCCGGATGGCTCGGCGGGAGCGTCATCCTCGCCACGCGCCGCCTCGATCAGGCGCTCGCGGCCAACGACGTCGATGCGGCGATCGTGGCGTACGCCGCGCTCGCAGACTGGCGCGACGCGGAGGATCGCGAGCGTCTCGGCCGCCTCGGGGAGCTCATCGTTCGCGACGGGATGCTCGAACCGGACTTCACGAGGGTGTGGCACGACCTGATCTCGGAGACCTCCTCGCGCCCGGTCATCGACGCGACCCTCCTCGAGATCGCCCACGACCCGGCCCGCGACGGGTCGGACCGTCTCGCCGCCCTCGGCGTCGCCGTCCGACGTGGCACGCCCGGCGCGCGCGAGCGTCTCATCGAGGTCGCCGACGCGACCGCCCCGGGCGATGTTCGACTCGACGGAGTCGCGCGGATCCTCGTCGCATGCGACGTCGAGCACGCGGTCCTGGGGACGTGGCTCGCCGATCGGACGAGCCACGGCGTGAGTGGCTGGGACGTCGGCTCGCTCCTCCTCGCCGCCCGCGACGGGTCCGAGATCGATCGCGTCCTCGCTGCGGCGGCGAAGTCGGAGCCCTACGCCCCCTGGGCGCTCGAACTGCTCCTCGAGCGCTCCTCGTCGCGCGAGCGCGCCTGGGCCCGCGAGCGCGTCCTCGCCGAGCTGCGCCGAATGCTCGAGCAACCCGACGATCCCGCGCAGCGTCCCCACGCGGCGCGCATCCTCTACACGCATGGCGAGCTCGAGCGCGATCGGGCCGTCGCGATCATCGAGGAGCAGGCCGGAGACCTCGATCCCGAGAGGCGAACGTTGTTCGCCATCGGAGTCGAGCGGGCGCACCTCGTCACCGGCGACGCGGCGGCCATCGAGCGTCTCCTGACGATCGCGGTCAACGCGCCCGGCTTCGAGGCCCGGGTCTCGGCGGTCTGGATCGTCGCGATCGAGCCCACGGCCTCCGAGGCTCAGGTGACGACCGCCCGCGAGATCGTTCGCGCCCTCCTCGACGAGGCGGGGCCGCCGGACTCGTACGAGCACGACTACGCGACGCTCAACCTCATCGGCCAGCTGCTGAGCCTCCTCGGGCGGGTCGGCGACCCGACCGACCTTCCGGTTCTCCGCCGCCACCTCATCGCGCCCGAGCTCGGGGCCGTCGCGGCGGCAGCGATCCTGGGAGTCCTCGACCGGTAGGCCGCGCCGAGCCACAATGGCGGCCGAACTTCCTGACCGAGAGAGCGCCCTGCGATGAACGCCCGATCCCTTCCCCTCGCCCTCGCCGCCCTGCTTGCGGCGATCGCCCTCCCCCCGTCGGCTGCTCACGCCTGGGGCGGCAAGGGGCACGAGATCGCGAACCGCGCGGCCGCCGAGGCGCTGCCGGACGACGCGCCGGCGGTGCTGCGCCGGGCGACCGAGCGGCTCGTCGATCTCGCGAACGAGCCGGACCGGTGGCGGGTGCGCGACCTCGAGGCGATGAACCGCGGCTGGGCGCCCGATCACTACGTCGACCTCGAGTTCGTCTCCGAGTTCGTCGACCCCGAGGCGCCGCCCAAGAACCGCTGGGAGTTCATCGGGCTGCTCGTCGAGCACGACGTCCTCGCGAAGCACGAGCTCCGCTTCGACAACGTCGGCTACGCGCCCTACCGGATCGCCGAGCTCTGCGGCCGGCTCGAGACGCAGCTCGCCCGCCTGGCGCTGCTCGACGATCCGGGCCACCCGGCCCTCCCTCGCGCGTCCGACGAGGTCCGCCGCGGCGTCGAGGAGTCGGTCGTCTTCACCGCGGGCGTCCTCGGCCACTACGTCGCGGATCTCGCGAACCCCCATCACTGCACCAAGCACTTCAATGGCTGGAAGGGCGAAAACCCCAAGGGCTACGCGACCGACAACGGCACCCACAGCCGCTTCGAGAGCCGCTTCGTCGAGCGGGTCATCGAGCTCGATCAGGTCCGGCCGCTCGTCGCGGCGAAGGTGACGCCGCGGGGCGACTACCTGGTCGAGGCCTGGCGCCACGCCTTCGCCTCGAACGCGCTCACGACTCCGCTCTACGACCTCGACCTCGCCGGCGCGTTCACCGAGGGCAACGAGGCGACGCCCGCCGGCGCGCGCGGCGCCCGCTTCGCCCGCGAGCGTCTCGCCGCCGGCGCGACGCTGCTCCGCGACCTGTGGATGACCGCCGCGGCGCGCGCCGCCGAGGCCGCCCGCTGGCGGCGGCTCGCCGGTCGGATCCAGGGGACCATCACCGCCGAGCGGCTCGGCGACGTCTTCGTCCGCGTCGGCAAGGACGGCACCGCGACGCTCCGCGGTGAGGTCGTCAGCCCGGCCGCCCGCGACCGGGCGATCGCGATCGCGCGCGAGCAGGACGGCATCCGGCGGGTCCGCTCGCGGGACCTCCGGACGCCCTGGTAGCGGGTCGACCCTGGCGGTAATCGCGTCCGTTATCACCGGTTGAGGGGCAGCCTTCCTCGGCGGCGAGAATCCTCTGGCAACGTAAGTCGTTGTCTGCTAGGTTCCGCGCCGTCGTCGGTTCTGGCACTCGTGTTGCGTCTGGAACGTCACGCGGAGCGGGCCGGCTACATCCACTGTCCCCTCTCAGCCGGTCCGCCCCGCTCACCCCTTCCGAGCGCCGCGGCCGTCCCGAAGGGGACCGCCGGCTCCCGCGAGAACGAGAGAGCTCGCCGAGCCGTCGACGGAAGAGGGAGAGGGGTCCACCCATGCCGCCGCACGCGCTCGCCGCCCGACGATTCGTCGGGTCAGGCGTCGTCCTCGCGATCATCATCGCCACCGCCTTCTCCGCGTCGGCCATCGCCGGCTGCTCGGGCGGCTCCTCGTCGGGCGGACGCGCCGTCCCGCCGGGGACGACCGCCGGCGGCTCGGGATCCGGATCCGGATCCGGTTCCGGTTCGTCGGGCGGCTCCGGCGGCAGCGCCGGGGGCGGCTCCTCGACCCCGCCCCCCGCCGGCGCCGACTTCGCCGGATTCGAGGCGGGGATGAACGCGCGCCGCCAGGCCTATCTCCAGGGCGCCGTCGCGGGCACGTTCGGCGGCACCTCCGAGGGTTACTACGGCCAGATCGCCCGGCTGGAGCTCGGCGTCGGTCCGATCGCCCGGCAGCCCCTCGAACTCCTGATGGACTTCATGGACAGCCGTCAGGACACGGCCGACTTCAAGGCGACGGCGCTGATCCGGCTGCTCGCCCTCCACGCGGGCAACCCGCTCCTGCCGACCGACCTCCGCGATCGCGGCAAGGCGACGCTCCTCGGCTTCCGCTACTGGCCCGACGAGCCGGGCCACGATCCGATGATCTTCTGGTCGGAGAACCACTACCTCATGTTCGCGGCGGCGGGCTACCTCGCCGGCCAGCTCTACCCGACCGAGACGTTCACCGCGTCCGGCGTCACCGGCGACGAGATGGTCCGGCGCTTCCAGCCGCGCCTCCGGCGCTGGCTCGACGAGCGGCAGCGCTGGGGCTTCAGCGAGTTCTACTCGCCGGTCTACTACCCCCACGACGTGGCGCCGCTCCTGAACCTCGTCGACTTCGCCGGCGATCCCGACATCGCCGAGTCGGCGCGGATGGTGATGGACATCCTCGTCTTCGACCTCGCCCGCAACACCCACAAGGGGAGCTTCGGCGTCGTCGCCGGGCGGGTCTACCCCGAGCACAAGCTCGGCGGACGTCAGCAGAGCGTCGGCGACCTGATCGAGATCCTCTGGGGCACCCGCGGCGGCTTCCGGAGCCGGAGCGACACCTCCGCGACGAGCTTCGCCACCTCGACCTACCGCGTCCCGCACGCGCTCCTCGGGCTCGGCCTCCACGAGCCGGCCCGGATGGTCGACCGGACCCGCCACAGCGTCTCGTTCGCCGAGGCGGAGGCCACGATCGGCCTCGGCCGGACCGACCTCGAGGACGGCCTGAGCTGGTGGACGCGCGCCGCCTACATCGCCCCGGAGACGATCGTCGCCAGCCGCCGGATGATCGCGGCCTGGGACCTGTGGCATCACGCCTACTTCCAGCCGCTGCGCCTGCTCCGAAACGTCCCCGACCTGCTCCTGACGGCGATGGCCTCGACGATCGACCCGCTCGCCTCGGGCAGCGTCCTCACCGACATCCCGACGACCACGTTCCGCACGCCCGACGCGATGCTCAGCAGCATCCAGAGCTGGCGCCGCGGCGAGACCGCGTTCCAGGTCCAGGCGTGGCAGGCGACCTTCGACCTCGACGCCGTCGCGTTCGTCACCCACCCGGGCACCTTCGGCCGCAACGGACCCGGCGAGTGGACGGGCAACGCGTCCCTTCCCCGGGTGATCCAGGTCGAGGACACCCTGATCGCCCTCTACGACCCGAGCCAGATCGCGCGGCTGCTCTTCCCCAGGCGAACCCACGCGTTCCTGCCGCGGTCGGCGTTCGACGAGGTGACCGAGCGCGGCGGGTGGGTCTTCGCTCGAAAGGGCGATGGCTACCTGGCGTTGAACAGCGCCCTGCCGACCCGCTGGGTGACCACCGGAGCGTTCGCCGACCGCGAGCTGATCGCCGACGGCGCCCGCAACGCGTGGATCTGCCAGGTCGGCCGCGCGGCCGAGGACGGCACCTTCGACGCGTTCGTGGACACGGTCAGCCAGGCCACGGTCGATGTCGTCGGCGCGGGCAACGGCCGGGTCGGCGACCCGCTGAGCGTCCGCTTCGACGCCCCCGGGCTCGGTCTGATGGAGGTCGCCTTCGACGGGACGCCGACCCTCGCCGGCCAGCCGATCGCGACCGGCGGCTTCCCCCGATTCGACAACCCGTGGTGCCAGCGCGGCGTCGCCGACCGCGACCTGCGGATCGAGTTCGCCGGCGCGGAGCTGCGCCACGACTACGACGCGGGGACGCGCACGGGCGACGGGCTCTAGCCAGTCGCCCGCGTTGAGGCTATCAAGCTGGCTCAGGTGATCGCGCCCCCACCGGCTTCGCCTTCGGCGAAGAGGATGAAACCACGGAGGCACGGAGACACGGAGGAGCCTCGGAGGGGATCCGGGTCTTCGACCGCTCGGCGCGTCCTCCGTGAATCCTCCGTGTTCTCTGTGCCTCCGTGGTGACATCCTGCTCGCCGAAGGCGAGCCCACCATCGGCACCTGAACGAGCTTGATTGCCCCTCTGCAGGCTAGCCCGCGCCAGAGACGTCGCCGTCGCCGCCCTTCTTCTTCGCGTCGTCGCCGCTGGCGCCGTTGCCCTCGCCCTTCTTGGCCGGCGCATCCTTCGACAGCCGCTCGCCGCTCTGCATCCGCTTGCGGAGGCGGGCGACCTCGGCCATGACCTCCTCCGATGTCCGCGGCTTCTTCTTGGCGGGCGTCTTCGCCGCGCCGTCCGCCTTCGCGCCGTCCGCCTTCTTCGTCTCGGCGGCCTTCTTCTTGCCGGCCGCGTCGATCTCCTTGGAGAGGCTCTGACCGCGGTCCATCCGCTGGCGCAGCCGGGCGACCTCGGCCATGACCTCCTCCGAGGTCCGTGGCCCCGTCTTCTCCTTGGTCTTCTTGCTCCCCGAAGGGGTCACGCCCTTCACCTCGCCCGACGAAGCCTCTCCCTTCTTGAGGTCGCCCTTGAAGCCGAGCCCCGCCGAGGATGAGAGACGCTTGCGCTTGCCCCTCCCCGGGCCGCCGGGAACGCTCGTCAGGGCCGCCGCCCGGGCCGCCTTGCGCTGGCGGTGGTAGTCGATCACCGCCTGCTCGAGGCGCTCGAAGAACTGGTGGAACCCGAGGCGGTACTCCGGCTCGAGGTAGTCGAAGTTGGTGCCGCGGTCGGTGATCTCCCAGAAGTTGCGCTCGGCCCGCAGGATGTCGGCCTTGATCGTGCGGAGCCGCGGCAGCGGCTCGTTCCGGACGTCGTCGATGATCCGCTGGGCGAGCTCGTCGTTCTCGGTTGCGACGAAGTAGGAGCCGAGCATCACCTGCGCCTTGCGCACGCCGAGGAGATGATCCTCCTTCTCGAGGAGGTCCGGCGGGCGGTCGACGTCGAGGAAGATCCGCAGGAGCGCGTCGAAGTTCCGCGCCTCACGCTCGTGGGCGAGGCGGCAGAGGCGGTAGAGGTCGTAGGCGACCGTCTCGAGGAGGAACCCGATCCCCATCGAGTCGGCGAGCTGACCGTAGTACTTGAAGTAGTTGAAGATCTGCTCGACGATGAACAACTGATTCACCTCGAGCAGCCGCTCGCCGAGGAGCCGGTACTGGGCGAACAGGTTGTAGGCCGTCCGGACGTCGCGGTTGTTGATCGTCGTCCGGAAGAGCGTGTTGAAGAACTTGATCGCCAGCCAGCGGACGCGCCGGTCCTCGACCTCGATCGCCTTGAACGCGACGTCGCGGAGCGACATCCCGATCAGGTTGTTCAGGTCGCGGAGGTTGTTCAGGCTGGTTCCGAAGACGAGATGCATCTGCTTGAAGATCTTGTGCTCGAGCCAGCAGTGCGTCGTCTCGATCTCCCGGATACCCTCCTCGGACAGGCTGACGTAGTCGGGGTCCGCCCGCTCATCCCCGCCGTCCCGGCTGACGAGGAACCACGCCTCGGGGAGATCGTCCTTCACCTCGAGGTAGTCGTTGATCACCAGCTTGAGGGTGACGACGCAGTCCATCGCCAGGGTGCGGTCCTGCTGATGGATCGAGTTGAGCGCGATGTCCGAGATCTGCTCGGCCGCCCGGGCGACCTCGTGCTTGACGATGAAGAGCTTCTCGGGGTCCTCCTCCTTGGTCTGCACCTCGCGGCGGATCTGGTAGGAGATCTGGTTCCGGATCTTGGCGATGATGTTCTTCGGGTCGAGGAACTCGAAGATGTGGTTGAAGTAGGGAACCAGGATGAGGAGCGAGACGGTCATCAAGATCAGGCTCATCGCGAACCCGAGGTGCGGGGTGAACATCGCCGTGTCGGTCTTGACGACCCAGAGGGTGAAGACGCAGCTCACCACGAACAGGCCCATGACGAGCAGGTTCGTCCGGTCGGCGACGAAGAGGTCGACGACCCGCGAGGTGTACCGGTTCGCGGCGAGCTCCACGATGATCGCGACGACGGTGATCGCGATGCCGAGGACGCCGGCGACGACCTCGGGGATGGGGTCGATGGCCGCGGGCGACGCGGAGTTCTTGTCCTCGTACCAGCCGAGCGTCTCGAGAACGATCGCCCAGAACGACCCCGGCTCGCCGTAGAGGGCGTAGTCGAGGAGAAAGAAGACGACGAACAGGACGACGAACGCGCAGCCCAGGGCGAGGAAGGGGACGACCCAGACTCGGATCAGCGATTGGAAGTCGCGCATGGGGTCGGAGGTTGGAGCCGTGAACCTCTTGGTTCTCAAAGGGTTTCGCGCATACGAAGGCCCCGTCGATGGTAGACGCGGCACCCCGCGGTGTCAAACCAGCGTGAGAGACGCCCTACTGGATGATCTCTCCGAGGCTCGCCCGATACGCGAGGCGCTCCCAGTAGTGGAGGCCGACGTGGAGGTCCATGTCGAGGATCTCGTCCGCGATCACGCCGACGACGCCGTGGCTCAGGGCGATGGCGAAGAGGTTGCCCCGGCGCGCGAACGCGACGCCCCAGACCAGCCCGGCGACCGCGGTGAGCGCGACGAGCGGCAGGTTCGGGAGGTGGAGCAGCGCGAAGAAGCCCGCGCCGAGGACGACCGCGGCGGCCGTCGGAGCGCCGCCCTCCCGGAGTCGGCGCTGCACGACGCCGAGGACGAGGAGCTGCTGGAGACACGCCCACGCGGTGTACTTGAGGTAAGTCGCCGCCCAGCCGATCCCGAGGTCGGGGATGTGGTCCCAGCCTCCGTGCCGAGTGTGGGCGAGCGCGACGAGGATCGCGGCGCCGCCCGCGGTCGGGATCGCGACCTCGAGGACGCCCGCGATCAACCCTCGCCGGCCGAAGCCGAGGGCGGCCGGCGAGAGGCGGCGACCGACGATCCAGCGGATGACGAGCCCGGTCGCCGCGATCGCCGCGAGGACGCTCACGACGAGCAGGGCGACGCGCCCGGCGGTCGGGCCGCCGTAGCGATCGTCGAGCGACGGCCGGAGGAGAGCGACGCCGTAGAGGAAACCGATCGGCAGCACGCCGGCCGCGCCGGCGACGGAGACGCCGGCGGGCCCTTCCGACCCGGGGTCGGACGCGGGCCGCTTCGGCGGCACCTCGTCGGCATCGATCACCGGATCGCGGAGCTTCCCGTCGCGCCGTCGGCGTTCGCGGCGTCGGCGGCGGTCATCGGTCGGATGATCCGGTCGAGGGCATCGTCGAGCTCGTCGCTCGGTCGGACCGACGACTCCTGAAGGACGTCGAGGTGGACGAGCAGCCGGAGGGTGTCGAGGGCGAGCGGCCCCCGCCGGAGACGATCCGAGACGCGCCGCCGCGCCTCGGCGCGGTCCGACTCGGTCACGGAGCCGTCGTGAACCTCCGACCGGACGAGGCGGGCGAGGTACGCCCGATCCTCTGCGAGGGTCGGCGCGGGGTCCGGCGGAGTCTCGCGGACGGCCGGCGTCGACGGACGCTCCCACCACGCGGGGGTCCGAGCCGGCTCGGGACCGAAGAGATCGAGCCAGCTACCGACGACGAGGAACACGAGGACGAGAAGGCCGATGCCCGACGCGATGGTGTCGCCGAGGAGCTTGAGGTTCTCCCGCCAGGCCGGAGTCGTCGGCGCGCTCGGGCGGACGTTCCAGCGGCGGCGCGATGAGGCGGCCGCCCGGAGGTGGTCGGCGCGCGAGGGAGCCGCGTCGGCCAGACGCAACGTCTGCGGCTCCGGCTCGGGCCGGGGCGCGGGCTCGGTCGCTGGCCCTCTTGCTGGCTCGGCCCGGGGCGCCGGCGCCGCGGTCCCGTTGCGTCCGGCGGCGTGAGCGGCCGCGATCAATCGGCGTCGAGTCTCGCCGTTCATCCAGACGCCGTGGCCGCACACCTCGGCGACGCCGACGAGGCGACCGGCGACGCCGAGACGCGCGTCGCCGAGCGGCTCGCGCCCGATCGGGCAGACGGCGCCGCTGTCCCGTCCGGTCGGACGGACCGCGACGTGGCCACCCTCGAGGTCGGCACGCCGTCCCGCCTCGGCAGCCGCGGCGCGGATCATCTGCTCGGTCACTTCGGCGAGCTCGCCGCGGTCGAACCACGTCCCGCCGCAGCCGCGGCAACGATCGAGCGTCGCGCCATGCACGGTCACCGGGTGGAGGAGACCTCCGTCGACGGGGCACGTGCGCCGTCGGTCGGTTCCGGCGATCGCCCCCTCCCCCGGTCCCTCGCCGAGGGCGTCGAGGGTCGTCGCGACCTCCCACGCCTCGGGCCGTCGGGCCGGGTCGGGGGCGAGCGCCGACCGGAGCAGGCCGTCGAGGGCCTCGGGGACGGCGACCCGCTGAGCGACCGGACGCCACGCGCCGCGGGGGAGCTCGCCGACGAGCATCTCGTGGAGGAGCAGGCCGAGGGCATAGACGTCGGCCGCGGGCGTGACGGGACGACCGCGCCGGACCTCGGGCGCCATGTAGGCGAGGGTGCCCCGAAGCGACGCCTCGATCTCGTGGCTGAGCTCGAGGGAGAGGGCGAGGCTGGGCTCGCCCTCGATCGTCGGCTCGCGCTCGACCTCGCCGAGGCCGAAGTCGGCGAGAACCGGCCGATCGTCCTCGGTCAGGAGCACGTTCGCCGGCTTGATGTCGCCGTGAACGACTCCGGCCTCGTGCGCGACCTGAAGGGCGCGCGCCACGTCGGAGCCGATCCGGGCCGCGTCGGGCCAGGCGAGCGCCGCGTTCGCGTTCGCGAGGCGCGTGCGGAGGTCGCCGCCGCGGAGGAGGTCCATGACGATGTGGGGCGGGCTCGCGTCGGCGTGGATCGCGTGAATCCGGACGATCGCGTCGTGCTCGAGCCGCGCGAGGATCTGGGCCTCGTGGGCGAGGGCGGCGATCCGGGGCGGGTCGCGCGCGATCTTGACCGCGACCTGCTCGAGACCGTCTCGCCGACCGAGGGGACGACGCGCCTGCCAGACCTCGCCGAACCCGCCGACGCCGAGCCGACTCTCGAGGATCCAGTCGCCGACGCGCGCGCCGGTCTCGGCCACGAACGGGGCGGGGGCCTCGGACGGCGCGGCGGGCTCGGGCTGCGATTCGGATTCGGACTCAGGCTGGGATTCGGGCTCGAGCTCTCGCTCGGGGGCGGACCCGGGCTCGTCCTCGGGGGCGGGGTCGACCGGGCGGAGCGCCTGCTCGTCCGCGATCGGGCGCTCGGGATCGGAGTTTCGGTGGAGGAACAGCTCGCTCATCGACGGTCTCCTGCCCGTCTCTCGCAAAGCCGAGACCGCCGAAGACCCGGCGTCGAGCGCGCCATGACAACACGTTACGAGAGCGCATCCCGGACGATGCAGGCGTCAGCGTCCCATCGGTACGAACGAACGCCCCCGAGACGGGTCTCGGAGGCGCGGTGAGGCTCGTTCGCGGCCGGGTCGGCTACGACGCGCGGGGCTCGATCTCGACCGTCGCGCGGACGGCCCGCCACCGCAGGATCTTGTCGATCTCGACCCGGCACTGCTCGTCGCCGCGCTCGAACATGAGCTTCCGATCGTCCATGCCGACCTCCCATCGCAGCTCCCAGCCCTCGCCGGGGAGGGTGCGCTTGTAGAAGTCGACGACGCGCTCGAGGTCGTTGAACTCGCGCCGCACGTAGGTGAAGCGCAGCGCCCGGAAGGAGCGGTCGTAGAGGTGACTCTCGGCCGGGTCCATCGCGAAGCCGACGGGCACGGGCAGGTCGCGCGCCTCGCGCAGGGTGAGCGGCTTGTCGGCGATGGGCTTCGGCGGCGGCGCCGCGCAGCCCGTGAGGCCCGCGAGCGCGATGGTCAGCGAGAGCGTGAGTGCGGTGCGTCCGGTCATGGCGTGTTCTCCCCTCGTGGGCGGCGTCGTCGCCTTCCCACTTGGTTCGTCGGATTGACGGGGGGAGCGCTTGAATCGGCGGCGCCGCGTACCGGGTCGGAACGACGAATCTCACGCAAAGGCGCAAAGGCGCCAAGGAGCTCCACCGGATCCGGATCTCGGCTCGGAGCAGCGACCCTTTGCGTCTTTGCGCCTTTGCGTGAGACCTCTTTCGACCTCACGGCCGGATCAGGGCGAGAAGAGCGCCTCGACGTAGCGGGCGGCGTCGAACGCCTCGATGTCCTCGGGCTGCTCGCCGAGGCCGATGAACTTCACGGGGATCCCGAGCTCCTCGCGGATCGCGACGACGATTCCGCCGCGGGCGGTCCCGTCGAGCTTGGCGAGGAAGATCCCGGTGATGTCGATCACCTCGGTGAACTCGCGCGCCTGGACGATCCCGTTCTGCCCGGTCGTCGCGTCGAGGACGAGGAGCACCTCGTGGGGCGCGTCGGGGATCTGCTTCTGGAGGACGCGCTTGATCTTGCCGAGCTCCTTCATCAGGTTCGCCTGGGTGTGGAGGCGCCCGGCCGTGTCGACGATGAGGTAGTCGACCTTGCGGCCCTTGGCCGCCTCGATCGCGTCGTGCGCGACCGCGGCGGGGTCGGCCCCCTCGGCGTCGTTCTTGACGATGTCGACCTCGAGGCGCTTGCTCCAGACGGTGAGCTGCTCGACCGCCGCCGCGCGGAACGTATCGCTCGCGGCGAGGAGGACGCTGTGGCCGGCCTTCTTGATGTGGTAGGCGAGCTTCGCGATCGACGTCGTCTTGCCGGTGCCGTTGACGCCGGCGACGAGGATCACGGTCGGCGGTGTCTGGGACTTCGCGAGCATCGCGACCGGGTCGGGCGCCGCGCCGGCCTCGGCCGTCCTCGCGCTCTCGTCGAGCTTGCCGCGGAGGTCGTCCTTGAGGAACGCGAGCACCTCGCTCTCGTTCTCGAGCTTCTTCGCCTTGTAGGCCTCTCGCAGCCGCCCGATGAGCTTGTCGGTCGTCGCCGAGCCGATGTCGGCGCTGATGAGGACGTCCTCGAGGTCGGCCATCACCTCGTCGGACAGCCGCCGCCCGCCGAAGAGGGCGCGCAGCTTCGCGCCGAACGTGTTGCGGGTCTTGTGGAGGCCGCCGCGGAGCCGGGCGAGCGGATCGCCGCCCTTCACGAACGCGCCGGTCGCGCTCCGCCCGCCGTCGTCGCCGCCGCCGAGGCGGCTCAGCACGATCAGGACGATCACGACGATGAGCGCGCCGCCGACGATCGCGGCGATCTCGATCGTCGATGGTCCCGAGGCCTCCTCCTCCGCGCCCGTCTGGGCGAGGATCAGGGGCAGCAGGGAGAGCAGCGAGATCGTGTCGAGCATGGGCATGGTGGATTCTGGAGTCTCGGGGTCAGTCGTTCTCCGCCGACGAGGGCGCGGGCGCGTCGCTCGCCTGGCCGCTCGGGGCGCCGCCCTGACGGCGTCGGATCGCGTCGAGGATGCCGTTCACGAACGCGCCGGAGCCCTCCGCCCCGAAGCGCTTCGCCAGCCCGACCGCCTCGTCGATCGCCACGACCGGGGGGACCTCGGATCCGCCCCAGAGCAGCTCCCAGCACCCGATCCGGAGGACGTTGCGATCGGTCGCCGCCATCCGCCTCAGATCCCAGTTCGGGCTCTGGGCGGCGATCAGGCGATCGATCTCCTCGCGCCGCTCGCGGACGCCGGTGAGGATCGCGCGCGCGTAGGCCTGCGCCCCCTCGGGAGCGGCCGACTCGGCGATCGCGGTCGCCTCCTCGGTCTCGCTCACGTCGGCGCGGAGGTCGCCGAGGTAGAGCACCTTCATCGCCGCCTCGCGGGCGAGGGTGCGCTTCCCGGGGCGGTTCCGACGGCGCCCGGGCGGGCGCGGCGGCCGGGCCGGGTCCTCGCCTCCTCGGTCGGCGTCGCTCACGACCCTAGAGACTCCCGAGAGCATCGAGGACGTTCACCATCTCGAGCGCCGCGACGGCCGCCTCGGCGCCCTTGTTGCCGGCCTTGCCGCCGGCCCGGTCGAGCGCCTGCTCCATCGTGTCGGTCGTGAGGACGCCAAACGCGACCGGAACGCCGGTCTCGGCGGCGACGGCGGAGGCGCCGCTGCTGATGTCGCCCGCGACGTAGTCGAAGTGCGCCGTCTCGCCACGAACGACCGCGCCGAGGCAGACGACCGCGTCGAAGCTGCCCGAGGCGGCGAGACGCTTACAGGGCAACGTCATCTCGCGCGCGCCCGGAACCCAGACGGCGGTGATGTCATCGTCGCCGACGCCGTGCCGGACGAGCGCGTCGCGAGCCCCCTCGAGGAGGCGCCTGGTCACGAGGTCGTTGAACCGCGCCACGACGATCGCGAACCGCTTGCCGCGGCCATCGAGGCCGCCCTGTATCTCACGCATGACTCTCTAGTACCGTCTCTACCCTGGGCCGGTCGCCGGCCGCGGGGGGGGAGACATTCTAGGGGGTGTTGCGCATCGCGGCAAGACACGGGTCGATGAGCAGGCGTTTCGATCGCGAAAGGGCCATGTCGAGATGCTTCGGAAGAAGACGATTGACGACGCCCCGCCTTGCGGATATAGTTCACCACATGGTTAACAAATCGGAGGAGGAGACGGGGCGGCTCGACCTGCTCTTCCGGGCGCTCGGCGACCGAAACCGCCGGCGCATGCTGGAGCGCCTCGCCCAGGGACCGGCGACCGTCGGCGAGCTCGGCGCGCCGCTGGACATCTCGAAGCCGGCGGTCACCAAGCACCTGAAGGTGCTCGAGCGAGCCGGGCTGCTCGAGCGTCGCGTCGAAGGACGCATCCACCGCTGCCGGACCGACCCCCGGGTGATCGAACGCGCGCGGGAGTGGATCGACCGCTACCGCGCCTTCTGGGAACATCAGCTCGACGGCGTGGCCGCCATCCTCGAGCGCGACGACGACCGAGAGGAACGACGATGACCGAGCAGACCGACGTGCCCGCCCTTCGCATCACACGCACCTTCGACGCCTCCCGCGAGCGCGTCTTCGCCGCGTGGATCGAGCAGCAGCAGTTCCAGCAGTTCATCGGCTGCTGCCCCGGGAAGGGCAACGTCGCCGAGGGCTGGACCGGCAGGGTCGGCGACGCGTTCACCGTCACGCTTTCGCTCCCCGACGGAGGATCGGTCGTCGCGACGGGGAGCTTCCTCGAGGTCGACCCCCCGGTCCGACTGCGTTACAGCTGGCGGACCGAGATGGAGCCGCCCGACGAGATCACGACGGTCACGGTCGAGCTCGAAGAACGAGACGGCCGGACCGCGCTGACCCTCACCCACGTGGGCCCGCAGATCGGGCGCGTCCCCGAGCTCGTCGAGGCGGGCTGGGGCGCGGCGCTCGAGGCGCTCGGCCGACTCCTGGCCGCCGGCACGTAGCGCGGGCTAGCCACCGAACCGAGACCCCGCGGCCTCCGCGAGACACGCCGCTCGGCGTGGCCGGGGGAGCTCCGCGCCTGGACTTTGCGTCAACTCGACATGGAGTGACTCGATGAGCGACCTGACCTACTACCACCTCCCCGCCTCGCCGAACTGCGCCAAGCCGCGCCTCGCCCTCGGCATCAAGAGGATCGCCTGCGACTTCGTCGAGGTACCGTTCGACGACCGCCGTCAGGTCCTCGCGGTCTCGAAGCAGCCGCTCGTGCCCGTCCTGAAGCATGGCGACGCCGTGATCTTCGACTCGGGCGCCATCATCCGGTACCTCGACGCGAACTTCCCGGGCGCGCATCTCTTCGCCGACACCCGCGAGGGGATCTACGCGATCGAACGGTGGGAGCGGTTCGGCAACGAGCGCCTCGGCGGGATGGAGGGCGTCGTCGGGCTCGTCGGACGCCAGATCATGAACGGCCCGAACCCGCAGCCGGCGCTGACGAAGAAGGCGAACGAGCTGCTCGTCACGTGCGCCTCGGAGGTCGAGGAGACGCTGGCGACGCAGGACTACCTCCTCGGCGACGCCCCGAACGCGGCCGACTGCACCGTCGCCCCGTGGATGGCGTTCGGCCTCCTCGACGCGGACGCGATGCCGGCGGAGTCGCCGCTGCGCTTCTTCGCGAGCCAGCTCTCCCTCCCCGTCCGCTTCACCCGGACGATCGCCTGGGTCGAGCGGATGCAGGCGCTCGACGCCGCTCCGGCGGCGCAGGTGCGCGCCTAGCCGTCACCGCTCGACGGCGCCCGGTCGGCCGGTTGGACCGGGCGCCGTCCTGCGGTCGCGAGTCGCTGCTTTCTCGCCTCTCGCCCTCGCCGGCCTCCGCGTGAAACACGAGAGCGGCGTGTTCCAGAACCAGGTGGCGCCGACACGGCAGTGACGTCGCACCGACCGGAACGAATCCGGCCAATCCAACAATCCGCGGTTTCGTTCTCTCGCCGCGAAACAAGTGGAACCGCGTTGCCGGCGTCCGGGAGATGTTCCAGGATCACGCCGAGGGGTCCTCACCCGGCCAACGCTTGGCCTCCGCCGGCCGTATCTCCTTTCGACAGAACGCATCTCGTCGACCGGGTGCACGAAATCCACCGCGTTGCGGCAATACATCATCAGATTGATGTGACACATCCGTGCTCCCGTTCGACACCACTCGACTGGGGGGAGTGTCCTCCGACACTCGGAGTCACGAACACGACCGGAACATCTCGCCTGGGGGAATCCATGCCCATCGCCGAGGCCGTCCTCGAGCCTTCCTCGGACGTCGACCCCGAAGCGTCGTCGACCGCCGAGGGGCAGCTTCGAACGGAGATCCGCCCGGGCGAGGCGGGCCGCGAGCTCTGCGGCGAGACCCTTGGCGCCTACGAGGTGCTCGACCTGATCGCCGTCGGCGGGATGGGGTCGGTCTACCGCGCGAAGCAGACCTCGATGGGCCGCCTCGTCGCCCTGAAGGTGCTCGCGCCGCGCCTCGCCTCGAAGCCGACCTACGTGAAGCGCTTCCTCCGAGAGGCGCGCGCGGCGGCCGCCCTCGAGCATCCCAACATCGTTCGCATCTACGACATCGGCGAGGGCGGCGGCTACTTCTTCTACTCGATGGAGCTCGTCACCGGTCGGAGCCTGTCGCGGGCGATGCGCGGCACCGGCGGCGTCGGTCCGCGCCGGGCGATCGAGGTCGGGATCGCGTGCGCGAAGGCGCTCGTCTTCGCGGAGACCCGCGGGATCGTCCACCGCGACATCAAGCCGCCCAACATCCTGCTGGGCGACGATGGCTCGATCCAGCTCGCGGACATGGGCCTCGCCAAGTTCACCGACGGCGACGCGGCCGACAGCGGCAGCCTCACGACCGCCGGCAGCCTGATCGGCTCGCCGAACTACATGCCGCCCGAGCGCGTCCGCGACCCGCAGCGCGCCGATGCGATGGGCGACATCTACTCGCTCGGCGCGACGCTCTATCACGCGGTCAGCGGCGAGCTCCCGTTCGGCGGCGGCGCCCCGATGGAGATCCTCCAGCGGGTGCTCCACGGCGACCTCCTGGGGGCCGACGACCCCGCCCGCGAGCGCATTCCCGAGCCGCTCCGCTCGGTGATCGCCCGGATGGCCTCGCACGAGCGCGCCGATCGCTTCCAGACGCCGGCCGAGATGCTCGCCGCCCTCGAGGCGATCCAGAACGCCGCGCTGACGCCGACGCGGACGCCGCTCGGGCACCCGAGCACGCCGCGCGGTTCGAGCGCGGCGCGCCGCCGGTCGGGACGCGGACCCGCCCGGTCGAGCCGTCGGCTGCAGAGCGCGCGACCGCGCCGTCGCCCCTCTGCGTCGCCCGCGCCGACCGGCGGCTCGCGCGCTCCGCTCGGCGTCGTGGCCGCGCTGACCCTCGCCGCGCTCGTCGGCCTCGTCGTCCTCTCCGCCCTCCGTCCGGGGGCCACGCCGGAGACCTCGCCCGGGACGACCGGCGAGCTGGCCCGCACCTCGGGCGCGCGGTCCGCGGCCGGGGAGACCGTGCCGTCGCGCGGCTCGGTCGCCGAGGCGCTTGCCGCCCGAGACGACGCCGCGGTCACCCCGGCGACGACCACCCCGCCCTCGGCCGCCTCTTCGGAGCCCGCCCCCGCGGTCGGCGCGCCGGGCGACGTCGAGGGCGCGGCGACCGACGATGAGGAGATCGACGCGTGGCTCGATGAGCTCAACGCCAAGGTCGCCGAGAAGCGGGCCGCCGCCCGCGCCGACGGATCCGATGACGCCGCCGCGCGGTCCGGCGCCGCGCCGGAGGTTGCGCCGCAGCCCGAGCCCGCCGGGCCCGAGCCGGTCGTCGAGGCGCCCGAGCCCGAGGTCGGTCCCTCACCGATGCCCGAGCCTGGCCCGGTCGACCCCGCGGTCGACCCCGCCGTCGATCCCGAGCCGGCGCCCGAGCCTGGCGCTGCCGAGCCCGCCGATCCCGCCGAGGCCGCGGCGGCGGCCGCCGAGGCCGCGGTCGAGAAGCTCATCGACGCCCTCGCCGCCTCGCACGTGAAGCGTCTCGAGGATGGCCGCGTCGAGATCGGCTACGACTGGAAGGACGCCGACCAGCGCGAGGACTGGCGCATCGTGCGCCCCGAGGACATCAACGACGCCGGCATCCGCACGCTCACCGACCGCAAGAAGCCTCCGCGGCCGTGGAAGGAAGCCTGGGACGCTCGCAACGGAGCGCTCGTCGGGCAGGGCTGGGAGCGCCTCGTCTGGAAGCACCAGCTCGCCGCCGGCGAGCCGATCGAGATCGAGCTGATCGCCCGGACGATCGACGGGTCGGCCGCGGTGGTGACGCTCTTCGACGGACCCGGTCGTGACCCGGTCGTCTTCGGCGCGGGCTTCGCCCTGAGGCCGCTCACTGGCGGCCGTTGGGGACGCTTCGGTCCGTACGCCGACTGGTTCGAGGAGAAGCAGGAGACGACGAGCCGCTATCGTCAGCCGCAGCACGTCATCCTTCGCGAGGAGTCGTTTCTCCGATTCGACGAGCTCGCGGGCGGTCGCGCCCGACCCAAGGGCGCCTACAAGATCTTCGTGAAGGCCGAGCCGGGCGCCGACGGCGCGAGCACCGAGCTCTTCTTCTCGCCCGAGGGGAAGAAGAAGGGTCGCGGTCTGAAGGCGACCCTCGACGAGCCGCTCGCAGTCGGCGCGGTCGGCCTCGGCGCCTTCAACCGGACCGTCTTCTACGAGGAGATCCGGATCCGGGGACGGCTGGCGGCGCCCGCGCGCTGACGCGCCGCCGGGCCTTCTCCTCGACGCGAAGTCGCCCCCAGAGGCGCTCCTGGCCCCGTAACGGGCAGGATTCGGCCGGCCGACGCGTGACCGCCATTGCGGTCAACCCGTTGGCTCTGCCATACTTGAACGACTTCTGGTGCAGCCTCGGAGTGGACCCTGAGCGTGAAGCGACTCCTCGTCGCCATCGTGATCGTCATCGTGTCGAGCGTCGCGGCGACTCCCGCGCTGGCGGTCGATGTCGTGTTCGACCACTTCGACAACGGCGTCCTGCCCGCCAACGACGGCTGGAGCGAGTCGTTCGGCGGCGGCGCGACCGGCTTCAGCGGGGGCGAGGCCGGCACCAACTTCACGATCACGAACATCACCGGCGGCAGCCCGTTCGGCGGCTTCGGGACCTACACCCTCAGCCAGAGCTTCACGCCGATCAACGACTTCGCCGTCGACTTCGACATCTCCTGGGACTCGGGTCCGAGCGACAGCTCCCGGGCCGTGCAGACCCTCGGCGTCGCGCTCCTCGACGCGGGCGGCAACCAGATCGCCCTGGCCGAGTTCCGCGACCCCATCGGCGCCGGCGACTTCGGCTTCCAGTTCGCCGACATCGGCGGGACGACGGCCCAGACCGGGCCCGACTCGCTCCCGCCCGCCGGGAGCGCCCAGATCGACATCATCCGCAACGGCAACCAGATCGACATCCTCTGGGATGGCACGAACCTCCTCACGGGCTTCGACGCCACGCCGATCGCGGAGGTGCAGATCATCTTCGGCAGCCCGCGGAGCTTCTTCACCTTCTTCGGGACCGAGTCGGTCGACCTCCTCCGGGTCCAGTCGATCAACGGCGTCCCCGAGCCCGGCTCCCTCGGGATGCTCGGCCTGATCGTCCTCGCCGGCGCCATCTCGAGACGACGAAGACGAACCCGATCGCCCGCGACCTGACGAACGGGTGGAACCGCGGACTGCGGACGGCGAGCTTCGGAGTCATGGCTCGCCCCTGTTCCCTAGCAACAGGAGTCTCGGGCGGAGCACCGCAACGCGTCGGCAATTGGCTCGGCGACGCCCGAACCAATCCATGCAATCCGCGAAATCCGCGGTTCCGGTCTCTCTGGGCGGCGAACGAACGGGAACCGCGGATTGTTGGATTGACTGGATTGCGAGCTGCCGGGCGCTCAGTCCATTGCCGACGCACTGCGCTCCCGTTCCAGGAACAGGAGTCTCGGGCAGAGCACCGCGTCGCGTCGGCAATGGCCCGGCGACGCCCGAATCAATCCGTGTAATCCGCGAAATCCGCGGTTCGGTCTCTCTCGGCGTTGAGCCCAGTGGGAACCGCGGATTACGCGGACTACGCGGATTGCGAGTTGCCTGGTACGGGTTCATTGCCGTTGCGCGGGCTGTTCCAGGAACGGCAGTCTCGGGCGGGGCATCGCCTCCCGTCGGCAGCGGCTCGGCGCCGACCGGAACACTCCGCGCCATCCGCGCAATCCGTGGTCTCGTTCCTCATCGCGAGACGAGTGGAACCGCGCCGAGGGCGTCGAGAGATCGGCTCCTCGGGGCTCAGCGTCGATCGAGGTCCCAGATGAGCGCGGTGCCGTCGGCGCTCGCCGTCGCCAGCCGCCGACCGTCGGGCGAGAACGCGAGGTCCTCGATCCGCGAGGCGTGGCCGGCGAGACGAGCCACCTCGGCGCCGGTCGCGACCTCCCACACGATGGCGAAGTCGTCCATGCCCGCGCCCGCGATGAGCTGACCGTCGGCGGAGGCGGCGACCGCGTCGACCTGCTTGGAGTGCCCGGAGAGCAGGCGCTGCTCGCCGCCGGGCAGCGAGATGACGTGGACGCTGCGGTCGAGCCCGGCGACCGCGATCGTCCCGGCATCGACGAAGATCACGGTCGTCACCTGGCGCGGGAGCTCGGCTCGCATCACCGCCGCCCCGGTCGCGCCATCGAGCACCTCGACCCGCTCGTCGTTGGACGCGACCGCCAGCGCCCGTCCGTCGGGAGACCACGCCAGGGCCCTCACGCCGCGGCGGCTCGGGTCGTGGCCGATGAACGGTCTGGCCTCGCCCGAGGCGACCTCGACGATCACGACCTGACCGGAGATGCCGGCGGCGGCCAGCCTCGTCCCGTCCGGGGTCATCGCGAGCGAGAGCGAGGGGATCGCGACCCGCTGCCGGCGTGCCCCGGTGAGGGCATCGGCGATCCACACGTGGCTCCCATTGACCGCCGCGAGGGAGCGTCCGCCGTCGCAGAAGGCGAGCCGCGACGCGTTCCGGGACAGCACCGCGATGGCGCTCCCGTCGGCGGCGTCCCAGACGCGGACCGAGGCGTCGCGCGACGCGGTCGCGATCCTCTCCCCGTCCTTCGAGAAGACGACCGTGTTGAGGCCCCCCTCGTGGGTCGGCGGCAGCTCGGGAAGGGTGACCGGCCGGGCCGTCTCGACGTTCCAGATGCGGACGCCGCCCGCCTGATCGCCCGAGATGAGGCGGGTCGGTCCGGCGAACACGAGGGTGTCGGCCGTCCATCCCCCGCTCCGACCGACGATCTCGCAGACGGGCGTCCAGGTGCGCGGATCGAGGACGCGGATGTCGGGCACCATGCCCATCGCGACGAGCGGCCGCTCCCGATCGCCGTTGACGGCGATCGACATGGGCGTGGTCGCCAGGAGCTCGCGGAGCGGGCTCCCCGTCGCCGCGTCGAGGACGCGGAGCCGCCCCGAGAGCGTGCGCGACGTCGTGCAGAGGATCTGGCCGCCGTCGCTCGAGAACGCGACCGCGGTCGGCACGTCGCCGGGATCGATCGACCAGAGGCGTTCGCCGTTCGCCGCGTCGTGGAGCTGCAACGCCCCCGGCGGTCCCGAGCCGAGCGCGACGACGAGCCGGGATCCCTCGGGCGAGAACGCCGCCCCCGCGATCGGCGGCGGACAGGTGATGCGCGCCCGCTCCGTCCCGTCGGCGGCGTCGAGGATCCGGATCGTCCCCCGGCTCCCGATGGCCGCGATCCGCTCCCCGTCGGGCGAGAGCACGACATCCCGGACGAGCGCGACGGCGCCTCGCTCGCTCACCCACCGCCGGGTCCCGCCTCGAGCGTTCCAGCCCGTGACGACCTCGTTCGTCGATCCTGTGACCAGGAGGTCGGGGTCGCGCGGCGAGAACCCCACCGCGACCGAGAGACCGTCGTGGTCGAGGACGCCGCGAGCCGCGCCGGTCACGGCATCCCAGACCCGGACGTGGGTGTCCTGACCGGCGGAGGCGAGGAGGGCGCCGTCGCACGAGACGGTGACGTCGCTCACGACGTTGCCGTGTCGGAGCCGCGTCGAGCCGAGCCGGAAGAGCGCCCCGTCGGGGAGCGGCGCCTCGAGGGGCTCCGTCCGAGCGGCGGGGACCCCGGGAGGCGTCGTCGGCGCGTCGCCGCCGTCCGGCCCGACCTCGGCGACGTCCGCGCCAGCCGAAGGGCCCGCCGGGTCGGTCGCGGAGCGCGGGTCCGGCGCGGCCGCGACGGGTGGCGACGCGCCGGGCCCGCGCGCGATCCAGCCGACCGCGACGCCGAGCGACCCGACGAGCAGCGCCGTGCCGGCCACCGCGGCGACCAGGGTCCGCGACGAGCCCGAGCTGCCGGTCTCCCCTCGCGAGCCCCGCTCGGGATCGAGGAACCGATCGAGCGCCCGGACGACCTCGCCGGCCGACTCGAAGCGCTTCTCCGGCTTCTTGCGCATGCATCGACGGACGATCGCCTCGAGCGGCGCCGGGATGGACGGGTCGATCGCGCGAAGGCGCTCGGGCTCCCCCTCCATCACCGCGACGATCATCTCGGGGAGACTGCCCGCTCCGCGGTAAGGAGCGACGCCCGTGAGGGCGTGGTAGAGGACGGCGCCGATCGCGTAGACGTCCGCCGCGGGACCGGCGCCGCGCGGGTCGCCGCGGAGCTGCTCGGGCGCGACGTAGGCCGGGGTACCGACCATCTCGCCCGTCGCGGTGAGGCGGTTCGCGTTCGAGAGATCGCGGGCGACGCCGAAGTCGGTCAGCTTCGGCGCGCCGTCGGCATCGACGATGATGTTGAGGGGCTTCACATCGCGGTGGACGACGCCCTCGCCGTGGGCGTGATGGAGCGCCGCGGCGATCTCGCGGACGAGCCGCGCCGCCCGCGGCGGCGGCAGTCCGCGGCCGTGCTCCTCGATGACCTGCGCGAGGGTGGCTCCCTCGACGAAGTCCATCACGATGTAGGGCCGGCCGTCGAACACGCCCGCGTCGTGGACGGCGACGATCGCGGGATGGCGGAGCCGCCCCGCCGAGCGAGCCTCCCGGACGAACCGCTCGACCGAGGCGCCGGCGCCGCCGACCTCGACGATCATCTTGATCGCGACGGGACGCGAGAGGGTCGGGTCCCAGCCGCGATAGACGACGCCCATACCGCCCCGACCGATCCGTTCGAGGAGGACGTGACGCCCGATCCGACGAGACGGGTCGGCGAGGGCCGCCTGCAGATCGAACGACGGAGTGATCGAGGGCGGGCCGATCGGCGGCGTCGCCCCGACTCCGCCGGCGACCGGCGTGAACCGCGCGCTCCCGCCTGGCGCCCGCGGCGTGGCCGCGTGCCGACGCTCGGGATCGGTCGGGGGCTGTCGAGGTGACGACGGACCGGACACGGGAGCGCCCGGCTCAGGCCGGCCGGCGCGCCACGCCTCGCGAGGCCAGGTTCGCGAGCACCTCGAGCGGCTTCTCGCAGCGGGTCAGCAGCATCATCGCGGCGATCACGAGCGGCTTCCACGATGCCTCGTGGTAGGTGCGCAGCCGGTAACGCTCGAAGACGCTGGCGGCCACCTCGCCCTCCTCGCAGCTCACGCCGGTGATGTCGGCGGGGAGGCAGTGCATGTAGAGCGCCTCGCCGCCGCGCGTCGCCGCCATGAGCTCCTCGGTCGTCTCCCACGACCTGTGCTTGGCGTTCGCGGCGAGGGCGTCCTGCTCGAGCGCAGCCACCTCGTCGCCGCGTCCGCCCCGGAGCAGCTTCGTCCGCTCCTCCATCACCTGGAACGGCGCCCAGCTCTTGGGGTAGACGATGTCGGCGTCTCGGAAGGCCTCGCCCATGTCGTGGACCTGCGTGAACGAGCCGCCCGACTCCTTGGCGTGGCGCTGGCAGACGTCGATCGTGTCGGGCAGGAGGCCGTATCCCTCGGGATGGGCGAGGGTGACGTCCATGCCGAAGCGGGTCATGAGCGCGATGATGCCCTGCGGCACCGAGAGCGGCTTGCCGTAGGACGGCGAGTAGGCCCAGGTCATCGCGAGCTTCTTGCCGCGGAGCGCCTCGAGCGAGCCGAAGGTCGCCTGGAGGTGGAGCAGGTCGGCCATCGACTGGGTCGGGTGGTCCTCATCACATTGAAGGTTGATGACGCTCGGCCGCTGGGCGAGGACGCCCTCCCGATGGCCCTCGTCGACCGCCTCGGCGACCTCGGCCATGTACTTGTGGCCCTCGCCGATGAACATGTCGTCGCGGATGCCGATCGTCTCGGTCATGAACGAGATCATGTTCGCCGTCTCGCGGACGGTCTCGCCGTGCGCGATCTGGCTCTTGCCCTCGTCGAGGTCGGACGGCACGAGGCCGAGGAGGTTGGCGGCGGACGCGAACGAGAAGCGGGTTCGGGTCGACTGATCGCGGAAGATCGACACGGCGAGACCGCTGTCGAAGATCTTGCACGAGCCGCCGGCCCCGTAGACCGCCTTCAGCGCGCGCGCCGTGTCGGCGACCGCCCGCAGGGTGTTGACCGGGTGATCCCACGTCCGGAGAAAGTCGCCGCCGTGGAGCGGGTTGCCGCCGCCGAGCGTCTCCTCGAGGCTCGCCATCAACGCCTTGTCGTCCATCGTCCACGCATCCCTTCGTTCGCGATTCCGAGCCGCGCAGTCTCGCATCCGGCGCCCGGGCTTCGCCAGCGAGACGGCAGACGCTCGGCGGCCGATCGAGGCCGTTGAGCCCCGGGGCCGACCCTCGGTCCCGAGGTCGGATCCTGTCGGTTGAGGAAACCGACCGGAGCGGTCTAACATGCGCGATCGGGCCGGGAGAGGGCCCCCCATCGATGCACAGCCTCCTCGTGCTGACCGCCGCCGACGGCGAGCAGGAGCTCCCGCTCGGCGACGGCCGCCAGCTCCTCGTCTTCGAGCCGCGGCCCGGCCTCGACATGCACGTGCGCCTCGGCGAGACGCGCGAGAGCAACGAGGACTGCCGCGCCGAGGTGCGGCTCTCGGGCGACCGGCTCCTCGTCTACAGCCTCCGCGCGTACCAGGCCCTCACCGTCAACGGCATGAACCCCTCCTACGAGGACGGCGCCGCGATCCTCGAGGCGGGCGACGTCCTCACGATCGACGAGGTCTCCCTTCGGTTCCTGGCCCCGGGCGTGAGTCGCGGCGCCGACGGGGACGCGTCGGGCTCCTACGTCGAGGTCACCTCCGACGATGGGACGGCGTCCGAGCAGGTCGCCGAGACCGACGCGAAGGTCGCCGCGGCGGCGGGCACCTCCCCGTTCGGCTCGCTCCCCGCGGTGAGCGCGGTCGCCGAGAAGCGCGCCCGCGAGGGGCTGCGCGGCCTCGCGGCGATCGCCCGCGAGGCGATCCTCACCGACGATCCGAAGCTCATCATCCAGCGGACGCTCGACCGGATCGCCGAGCAGCTCCCCGACGGCTGCTGCGGGTCGGTGATGTGGCGCGTCGCCACCGGCGGGGCGTGGAAGCGCGTCGCGCGGGCCGGCCCGGGCAAGGCGCCGGTCGGGCAGTCGATCATCCGACACTTCGCGCGCAGCACCGACCCGGTTCTGCTCTCGGACGCTGGCGGGGAGTTCGGCCCGGACGCCGACGTCCGATCGCTCCTCTGCGTCCCGGTCGTCCGGGGGAGCGGCGTGAGCGGGATCGTCATCCTGAGCCACCCCGAGGCCGGCCGCTTCGACGAGACCGACAAGGTCATGCTCGGCGCCGCCGCCGAGACGCTCGCGACCGCCCTCGACGCGATCGACCAGGGCCGCGAGAAGGAGGCGACGAAGACGCGCGACGCCAAGCGCGCCGGACGGCGGCTCGAGCACGTCCTCGAGGTGGCGCGCCTCAAGACCGGCGAGACGGGCATCACTCTCGGCGAGATCACCGTCGCGACCCGCTTCGTCGACCGGGGCGACACGACCGGCGCCTTCGCCGAGGCGATCCCCTCGCCGATGCCCGGCAGCCCGTCGCGAACGCTCGTCGGCCTCGGCGAGGTGCTCGGCCAGGCGCCGGTGGTCGACGCCGCCCGCGCCGTCGCGGCGATCCGCGCCCTCGCCCCGCATCGGGTCCCGCCCGGGGCGATCGTCGGCGAGATCTCGCGCGTACTCGCCGTCGCCGGGATCCCGCCAGCCGGCACCGCCATGGTCGCCGTCGCCGACCCCGCCGACGCCCGCATCCTCCTGTTCGCGTCCGGGCGACCGGTCGCGATCCGGCTCGACGCGGCGTCCGGCGTCGCGGTCCCGGTCCACCTCCCGACCACCTCCGAGGGGCTCAATGCGCCCGACGGGCCGCAGGGCGGTCGGCCGACTCCCGTCCCGTTCGCCCCCGGCGACATCGTCGTCCTGATCGCGGGCGGCTTCGCCTCCGCCGCGAAACGGATGCTGGACGCCTTCTGCGAAGCGCTCGGCGGACAGCAAGAGCTGGCGGCGATCCTCGACGCGCTGTCCGCCGGCGTCGAGCGAGCCGTCGTGCCCGGGCGCTGCGCGTCGGTCGTGCTCCTCCGGCGCGACCGGTGAGCCCGCGCGCGTCGATCACCTGCGTCGCGACGCTCCTCGCCGTCACGGCGGGGCGCCGGTCCGTGTCCTACGTGCCGTCCCGTGAGATCGCCGACTCGATCCCGCGCCCCTGGCCGAGGACGCGCTGCATGAGGCGTGCGTCCACGAGCAGACGGTCGCCACGAGCGCCTCGCAAGAGGTGATGATCGACTTCACCGACGACGGGCTCGTCCTCACGAAGACACCCATCGGCGAGGCGGGGTCGAGGGTCGTCTCGGTAACGAGGTTACCTACCCAAGGTAGCGCGCGATCACGTCTCTGGGCCGGCCCGTTGCGGGTTTCCGACGGAACGCGGTAGTTCTCGCCCGGAGAAAGTGGCCATTGCCGGATGGGCGCGAACCAGGACGGGGCGGCTGCTTGTGGGCCCCCGGGACGAGAGGCACCATCGTCGTGGACGGTCTCGCCGGGACCGACTCGTCGATGGAGGGAGCCCGCGGTGCATCCCGAAGAGCGTCAGCTCCTCGACCAGCTCGTCCGGACCGGACGGCTCGCGCCTGCGGACGCCGAGGCCTGCGCCGCGATCAGGCGCGGCGGCGGCCCGCCGGTCCGCCAGCTCCTGGTTCAGCGCGGCGTCCTGACCGGCGGCGAGATCGGACCGACCGTCGGGACTGCGCCGTCCTCGCCGGGGAGCAGCGGGCCGATCGCCCCGACCTACCACCAGCCGCTGCCGCCCTCGAGCGATCCGGGCGCCTTCGCTCCGACCGTCGTGCCGCCCGTCCCACCCTCGAGCGGTCCGGGGGCGTTCGCCCCGACCGTCGTCCCGCCCGTCCCGCCGAGGAGTGACCCCGCCGCGTTCGCGCCGACGGTGATGCCGAGCTCGAGCGACCCTTCGGCGTTCGCGCCGACGGCCGTGCCGCGGCAGCCGGCCTCGGACCCCGGTGACTTCATCCCCACCGTCGTCCCGCCGCCGGGCTCGAGCGTCGCGCCGTCGACCGGCTTCCGGGCGCCACGGCGCCACGTCCCCTCCGCCGACGACGTCGGCACCGCGGTCGGCCCGCCCCCGCCGTCATCGGGGATGAACCCGAGAGGGAGCGCGTCGTCGTCGGGTCGCCACGCGCCGGGCTTCGCCTCGGCCCCGGCGGCGCCGGCGGTCCCGGTCGCCTCGCGATCAGGGGCCGCGCCCGCCTCGGCCTCGGGCAGCCGACCGGCGAGCCAGTCGGGCAGCCGGGCGATCCCCGACGAGGTCGCCGTCGCCCGCGACGACCCCGAGCGCGGCCAGGTCGGCCGCTACGTCCTCGTCGACGAGCTCGGGCGCGGCGGCATGGGCGTCGTCTGGCGATGCTACGACACCGAGCTCGGCCGCTCGGTCGCGCTCAAGATGATCCTCGACCCCGCCCGGATGGGCGAGGCGGGCGTGCGCCGACTCCATCGCGAGGCGCGGGCGGCCGCCGCCCTCCGCCACCCGGGCATCTGCGCCGTCCACGAGGTCGGCGAGCACGAGGGCAAGCCCTACCTCGTGATGGACTTCATCCAGGGCGAGGACCTCGAGAAGCGCCACGGTCGCGACCCGCTCCCCCCGCGGCGGATCGCCGAGGTGATCCACGACCTCGCCGACGCGCTCCACCACGCGCACGAGGCCGGCATCGTCCACCGCGACGTGAAGCCGCCGAACGTGCTCATCGACGAGGGCGGCAAGGTCCACCTCGTCGACTTCGGCATCGCGCGCACCGACGATGCCCGGACGCAGCTCACGCTGACCGGGCAGATGATCGGCACGCCCCAGTTCATCTCGCCCGAGCAGGCGAAGGGCGACCACGGAGCGGTCGGCCCGCCCGCGGACGTCTTCTCGCTCGGCGGCGTCCTCTACTGGCTCCTGACCGGCAAGCCGCCGTTCGACGGCGACAACCTCCTCGGCGTCCTGCGGAAGGTCTTCACCGAGGACCCCGACCCGCCGCGGCAGCTCGACCCGACCGTCCACCCCGACCTCGACACGATCGCGATGCGGTGCATGGAGAAGGAGCTCCATCGCCGCTACGCCACCTGCGCCGACGTGAAGCGCGAGCTCCGCCGGTTCCTCGACGGCGAGGCGATCACCGCCCGCCCCCTCAGCCGGGTCGACAAGACGCGGCGCTGGGCGCGCCGGAACCCGGCGCGCGTCGTCGCGCTCGCCCTCGGCGGGTTCCTCGTCCTCGCCCTGCCGGTGCTCGCCGTCGGCTCGTGGCTCGCGACCGAGCGCGCGGCCGACGCGGCCGCCGCCGAGGCGCGGGCGGGGATCGAGCGCGGCGCGCGCGAGGCGGCCGAGCGGGCCTGGACCGAGCTCGACACCGCCAGGCAGGAGGCTCGCGAGGCCCGGTCCGGCGAGAGCGAGGCCGCCCGGCGCGATCGGATGGACGCCCTCCTCGCGCTCGGGCTCGCCGCGTTCGGGGAGAGCCGCCGGTTCGAGGGCGTCGCGCCCGATGAGGCCGACGCGGCGCAGCTCATGTTCCGCGCGGCGATGGACCTCGGCCGGATCGCCCTGCAGGCCGAGCAATGGGCGGTCGCCGCCGGCGCGTTCGAGAAGGCGGCGTCGCTCGGCGTCGCCGACGACGAGGCGCAGGCCGCTCTCGAGAGCGTGGCGACCGCGCGCGGGGAGCTGCTCGCCAGTCACCGCCGCATCATCGAGGACGTCCTCGAGCGCGCCCGCCGCGGCGAGCTCCTGGCCGTCCGGGAGTCCTACGAGGACGCGCTCTTCACGATCGTTCGGTACCCCGAGGCGCAGACGATCGAGATCCTGGCCGAGGAGCTCGATCGCGTGACGACCGAGCTGCGCGAGGTGAGCTTCGCGATCTTCCGGGAGGCGGCGACGCCCGACGCCGAGGAGCGGCGCGCCGGCGTCCGTCCGATCGACGACGTCGAGGAGATCCTCGCCGCGGTCCGCGACGCCGAGCCGGGCGCCGAGCTGCAGCAGCCGCTCGTCTCGCGCCTCGGTCGCCTCGAGCGTCGGGTCGAGGAGCGCGAGGCGCGGCGCCGGCAGAGCCTCGGCGTCCGCCTCGTCCCGAGCGTGAACGTGATCCTGGCGCTCGCCCAGACCGAGCGGATCGACGGGGCCCGCCGGCAGACGGCGCAGCTCTGCGGCGAGGCGCTCGGCCGCCTCGGCCTGCCCGAGGCGATCCCCGCGCTGCGGCGTCACCTCCTCGTCGAGCGCGACGAGGTGCGCGCCGTCGTCCCGGCGAACGCGCTCATCCAGGTCGGAGGCCAGGCCGAGATCGACCTCGTCATCCGGCTCCAGGAGCGGCTCGGCAGCAACGGGCCGTTCGCCTCCGCGGTCGGTCGCTACCTCGCGGCGCGGCGGGGGGCTGCCGTCCCGCCCGCTCCGGTCGCGGGTGCGACGCCTGGCGCGACGTCGACGTCGGGGACCGGCAAGCCGCCGCCCTTCACCGGCGCCGACGCGACGCGCCCGCCGGACCCCGCGCCCCCCGATGGGACCGGTCCGCAGACGGCGAACGAGTGGGTCGATCGCGGACACGACCTCGCCGCGCAGGGCCGGGTCGAGGAGGCGCTCGCCGCCTACGACCGGGCGATCGAGCTCGACCCGCGGAACGCCACCGCCTTCAACAACCGCGGGGCGGTGAAGGCCGACCGGGGCGATGTCGACGGGGCGATCGCCGACTACACTCGATCGATCGAGCACGACCCGAGTAACGCCCACGTCTGGGCCAACCGCGGTCGCTACCGGTCCGGGAAGGGCGACCACGAAGGGGCGATCGGCGACCTCGAGCGGGCGGTGAAGCTCAACCCCAACCTCGCCCTCGCCTGGTGCTTCCTCGGCACGGCCCGGCGCGAGGCGGGCGACCTCGAGGGGGCGCTCCGCGACGCCGACCGGGCGGTGGAGCTCGGCCCGAGCCTCGACATCGTCTTCTCCCACCGAGGGATCACCCACCTCGAGCGGCGGGACCCGGCCCGCGCCCTGGCCGACTTCGAGCGCGCCCTCGAGATCGACCCGCGTTGCGCCGAGAGTCACTGTGACCGGGCGCTCGCGAAGGAGCGCCTCGGCGATCAGGAGGGGTCGTACCGCGATCTCCTCCGGGCCGTCGAGCTCGACCCCGCCCTCGCTCGCGGATGGAGCAACCTCGGCGCGGTCCACTACGACCGGGGCGATCTCCAGTCGGCCGTCCGCGCGTGCAGCCGCGCGATCGAGCTCGACCCGACCGAGGTGCGCGCGTGGCTCAACCGCGGGATGACCTACCGTTACCTCAACGAGCCGAGGAAGGCGATCGCCGACCTCGACCGCACCCTCGAGCTCTTCCCCCGGTCGCTCGCCGCGATCGTGACGCGCGCATCCTGCTGGATGGACCTCGGCGAGCTCGCGCGGTCGCGGGCCGACTTCGACCGGGCGCTGCAGATCGCGCCCGACGACGTGAAGGCGCTCTCGAACCGGGGCGTCCTCTGCGTCCGGATGGGTGACCGCGAGGGGGCGAGCCGCGACTTCGAGCGGGCGCTCCAGCTCGCGCCCGAGGACGCGTCGGTGTGGAGCAACCGCGCCCTCCTCCGGGGCCAGACGGGCGACGCCGAGGGCGCCCTCGCCGACTGGAACAAGGCGGTGGAGCTCGCCCCCGACGACGCGATGATCCTGAGCAACCGGGCGATCACGCTCCGGAACCGGCGCGACTACGCCGGCGCGCTCGCCGACTGCACCCGCGCGGTCGAGGTCGACCCGCTCTACGCGAGCGCCTGGCGCGTCCTCGGGACGGTCCGCGGCGAGACCAACGACCCGCGCGCGGCGATCGAGGCCTTCGATCGGGCGATCGAGCTCGAGCCCCGGGACGCGACTGCCTGGCTGTTCCGCGGCATGACGAAGGCCCGCACCGGCGACCGGGCCGGGGCGAAGAGCGACCTCGAGCGCGCCCGCGATCTCTACCCATCCGGCAGCCCGCAGCAGGCGCAGGTGCAGCAGCACCTCGACGGCCTTCGCTGATCCCCGGGAATGCCCCCCTCGAGTCGAATGTGTACCGCCCGCGCGGAGCGCCTCGCTCCCTGCGGTCCCCGAGAGCCTCGTCGAGGCAAGGAGCGAGTCGTGAGGATGAGTTACTGGCGCCTTCCCGTGATCGTGGCGGTCGCCGTGATCGCCGCCGAGCGCGTGGCGTACTCCCAGGAAGGACCCCGGCAGGAGAAGGGCGAGATCGACGCGGTCACCCTGTTCCGGGGCCAGGCGCTCGTGCAGCGTCGGGTGCCGGTGAACGCGCCGAAGGGTCGCCTCGAGCTCGTCGTCACCGACCTGCCCGAGCAGGTGGTGGCCGACAGCCTCTTCGCCGAGGGCGACGGCATCGAGGTCCGGGCGGTCCGATTCCGGACCCGGGCGGTCGGCGAGAGCCCGCGCGAGAAGATCCGCGCGATCCAGGACGAGACCCAGAAGCTCCAGGATGAGCTCGCCTGGGTGACCAAGCAGAAGCGGCTCCTCGCCGAGCGCGAGGCCTTCCTCGCCAAGCTCGAGAACTTCGCGGCGCCGACGGCGAGCATGGAGCTCTCCAAGGGCGTGCTCGACGCGACCTCGCTCGAGCGGATCGCGACGTTCTCGTTCGACCAGCGGAAGCAGGCGGCCGAGGCGCTCCAGAAGCTCGAGCTCGAGGAGCGCAAGCTGCAGGCCGCCCTCCTCCTGGCCCAGCGTCGGCTCGCCGAGATCAGCGCGGGGAGCTCGAAGACGGTGCGCGAGGCCGTCGTCTTCCTCGAGAAGCGCGACGCCGCCGCCGGCGTCATCCGGCTGAGCTACCTCGTCAGCCAGGCGAGCTGGATCCCGACCTACAACTTCCGGGCGAAGCGCGGCGTCGAGAAGATCGAGGTCGAGTACAACGCCCTCATCCGTCAGATGAGCGGCGAGGACTGGAGCGGCGTCGAGCTGACCCTCTCGACCGCATCGCCCGCCCTCAGCTCCCAGGGCCCGGGCCTCGCCCCCTTCAAGGTGCGGCTCGCCTCGGCGGGCCAGCAGGGCGACGGGCAGCAGATGGCGGAGGCCTACCGCGCCTTCAAGGGACGCCTCAAGCAGGCCGAGTTCCAGCAGCGCGGGGCGCAGCGACTGGCCGACAACCAGAGCTTCAACTGGGCCATGAACTCCGCGGCCAACGACTTCCAGGGGCTCGAGCTCCGGGCCGGCCAGGAGCAGCTCGACCTCCTCGCCCTGCAGCCGGTCGGCGCCGACGAGGGGCCGAGCGTCACCTACCACCTCGAGTCGGCCGTCAGTCTCGACAGCCGCTCCGACCTCCAGATGGTTCCGATCGTCGAGCTGTCGCTTCCGAGCCGCTTCTACCACGTCGCGACGCCGGTCCTGACGAGCTACGTCTACCGCGAGGCGGAGCTCGCGAACGACGGGATCGAGGCGCTCCTCGCCGGCGAGGTGAGCGCCTACCTCGACGGGCGCTTCGTCGGCCGCGGCGAGATCCCCATGGTCGCGCGCGGCCAGGCCTTCGTCGTCGGCTTCGGAGCGGATGGGCAGCTCCGCGCCCGGCGCGAGCTCGTCGAGAAGACCGACACCGTCCAGGGCGGGAACCGCGAGGTGAGCTTCGACTACCGCCTCGTCATAGAGAACTACAAGACCGAGGCGGTGAAGCTCCGCCTGATCGACCGCATCCCGGTCCCCGAGCGGTCGGCAGACGTCCGGATCACCCTCGCCGAGATGAAGGAGAAGCTCAGCGCCGACAAGCTCTACCTCCGGGTCGAGCGCCCGAACGGGATCCTCCGCTGGGACATCGAGGTCGCCGCCGTGAGCTCGGGCGACGTGGCCTGGACCCTCGACTACGGCTACCGGCTCGAGTTCGCCAAGAACCAGGCCCTCGGAACGAGCGAGGGGCCGGGTCAGGCCGACGAGTTCCATCGGATCCAGCGAGCGCGGACCCGGCGCTGACCTCCGGCCCGGGCGGATGAGCTTCATCCACAACGCCGTCTTTGCCCCGGACTTGCGTCGATCCGCTTGCACGGATCTCCGGGCGGAGTACGGTCGATGAAAGGAAACTTTCCCGGGCCAATCCAGGAGACTCACGATCGTGCGAGCTCTCAGACCGAACGTCGCCGTCCCTCTCATCGTCCTGACCATCGTGGCGGGCGTCTCGCTCGCTCCCGCGTGGAGTGGCGACGATCCGATCCCGGATCTGCTGGCGCGGGTCGACCGCGGGGAGACGGTCGAGGTCGAGCTTCGGCTCGGCGACGTGCTCGGATCGGGAGGCGAGCCCGTCGGATCGGTCGATCAGCTCGTCTCCGCCTCGGTCGCGAGCGGCCTGCGACGGCTGACGCGTGAGGGCGACTCGGTCCGGTTCGAGCTCGCGACGGACGAGCGTCGGATCTCCCTCGAGGAGGGGCAGCTCGTTCTTCCCCGGGAGACGTTCGCGTCTTTGCGGGTCGAGAGCGACTTCGGCCCGAAGGAGCCGGGACGGGTCGCGATCTTCGTTCACGATCCGCACGGGAACGTCGGCCAGCAGCGCTCGGTCATCGCCGGCGTCCGCGCCCTCATCGCGGCGAACCCCGACCGCGAGTTCGTCTTCCTCGTCGAGGGCGCCTACGATCGCAAGCGTGAGATCCCGCTCTCGCCCTCGCGCGTGCGCGACGCAGCCCCCGAGGTGCGCGCGAGCCTCGTTCACGATCTGGTCGGCAACTTCCTGATCGACGTCCCGATGGCGATCCGTCTCCTTCACGCCGAGCCGATCCCGGCTTACGCGATCGACGACAACGACGTCATTGCCAAGACGCCCGCGCGTCCGCTGGCGAAGATCGGGAAGGTCCGCCGGGGGCTCACCCCGGACGAGTACACCGAGCTCAAGCGGGCCGGAGGCGCGTTCTTCCGGGCCAAGACGGAGCCGGCCCTCGAGCGCACGCTCGCGCGCTTCGACGAGGTCGTCCGGGGTCTCGAGCGCCGAAACGCGCCTCGCGAGATCGTCGAAGGCGTGAAGGTGTGGGCCGCGGAGATCGACTGGTTCCGCAGCGCCTTCGAGCGCGACTGGACGATGGCCGAGGAGATCAACGGTCGGACCGAGGATCCGAACGTCGTTCCGATCATCTTCATTGGCAACTTCCACACCCAGAGCCTCGTGTCGCTGCTCCGGTCCGACACCCGATCGATCGCGTTCGGCTCGCGCTTCAAGGAGGTGGCCGACCACGAGCAGCGCGCCCGCTACCAGAACGCGGTCAAGGAGAACGCCGAGCACCGCAAGCTGCTCACCTCGTGGGCTCGCGCGCTCAAGGTCCGGGTCGCGCCGAGCGCGTCCGACCTCCCGTCGATCCAGCGAGGTGTCGCCGCCCGCGCCGCCCGGCTCGCGAAGGTGAGCCGGAGCATCGGGCGCAGCGGTGACCAGAGCGGCCTCGGCTCCCTCGTCGGCGACATCCTCGCCGCGATCGAGGCGAGCGGACGTCTCGGGCCGGACTCGGGCGTCGACGCCGAGTCGGGCAGCGGCAGCGGCAACAACAGCGGCAGCGGCAGCGGCGGCAACGGTGGCAGCGGCAACGGCGGCGGCAGCAGCGTCTACGGAAGCGGTAGCAGCGGCGCGACCCTGTTCGCCCGGGTCAACCTCGGCGGCGAGGGCGCCCGCGTCACCGCGGTCGGGACGGCCGCCTCCTGGACCAACCGCGCCGCGCGGCTCGCCGCGATCGGCGCGGTCCTCGCGTCGCCGAGCGTCGCCGAGGGCGGCCTGGTCGCTGATGTGTGGGCGTCGGGGAACGGCGGGTTCATCTTCGCCATCCGCAACGCCGGACCCGGAGGCGACTCCATCAGACTCTTCGACACCTCCCGCGCGGCCGACCTGGCGCGGATCGCCGGGCTCCGTGGGGTGCACGGGCCGGCGGTGCTCTCCGGCCTGGGCGCGGCCGCCGGGTCGAAGGCGTCGATCGTCGCGGGCGGGGGGAGCTCGGGCGACTCGGGTGATTCCTACGGGGTCGGCGCGGGCGCGGCGTACGCGACCGGCGCGAGCCATCCCGCCGCCGTCGCCGGGCTGACGTCGAGCTCCGTCGCCGCCTGGCTCGGGCGCAACGCGCAGCCGTTCGTCAGCGGCAACTCGGTGAGCTTCGTGCTCGCGGTCGATGGCGCGGTGCCCGCGACCAGCAAGGTGACCCGCGAGGCGCCGCGCTCGGTCCATCTCGTCGTCGCCGGTGAGGGCTTCACTCACCACTACCCGATGAGGGCGGTCGACGGGGACGCGTCCGTCTTCGCGGCCACGCTCGTCCGCGCCGGCCTGACGCTGCCGGCGGTCTACTACTTCCGCGTGGCGACCCGGGGCGGCGTCTTCGTCGTCCAGGATCCGAGCGCGGCGGCCCGAGGCAGCGCGGGTGGACACGAAGGCGCCCTGATCGCCGCGCCGGGCCCCTCGGGCGCCGCCACCGTGCGTGGCTCGTCGGCGGACGCCGGCGGCCGGTCGCGCCCGGGCGCCGCGATCCCGAGCGGCGGCGAGAGCTCGTCCGGATCGGGGAGCGGCGGGGCGACGCGAGGCGGGGCGGCCTCGTCGAGCAGCAGCCCCGGAGCGGCGGCGAAGGCCGCGGGCGCGCCGCACCCGGCCAGCGTCGCCGGGCTGACCGCGTCGTCCGTCGGCGGCTGGCTCGCGAAGAACCCGCAGCCGTTCTTCGGGGCGGAGACCGTGAGCTTCGTCCTGAGCACCGCGGGCACGGTTCCCGCGACCGGCAAGGTGATCAAGGAAGCGCCGAGGTCGGTGCACCTCGTCGTCTCGGGCGAGGGCTTCGCCCACCACTACCCGATGAAGGCGGTCACCGATGACGCGTCGGTCTTCGCCGTGACGCTGTCGCGCGCGGAGCTGATGAAGGAGAAGGCCGTCTATCACTTCCGCGTGGCGACCCGCGACGGCGTCTTCGAGATCCAGGACGCCCACGCCGGCGCCAAGGGGACCGTGGGCGATCACGAGGGCTCGCTGATCGCCGAGTACGACGGCTAGTTAGCCCGGATTGATCCGGATGCGGGCCATCAACCTCGCTCAGGCGACCGCGGACCCAAAGGCTTCGCCTTCGGCGAAGAGGATGAAACCACGGAGGCACGGAGACACGGAGAAGCGACCGCGGGCGCCTTATCGCTGCGCGGACGAGCCGACCGGGCTCGGGGTGGCGCTCACCTCGCCATCCAGAGAGCGGGAGAACCCAGGAGAGGAAGCGCCACGATGGTTGAGCGACGGCGCGATCCCCGGGGCCCCTCCGTGTCTCGGTGTCTCCGTGGTTTCATCCATCCGTGGGGTCCCGACCACCAGCGAGCCTCACGAGCTCGCTCCGTGGATCCTCCGTGCCCTCTGTGTCTCCGTGGTGACAACCTGCTCGCCGAAGGCGAGCCCATCACCGGCACCTGAGCGAGCTTGAAAGGCCCTCAGTCTCCTAGCCCGCATTGTTCACGAGCCTCGGCTGCGGTCGGCTGCGAGCCCACTGGGCTGCGTCCTCGGGCCGAAATCGGCGCTCGCAGGCCAAAACAGGCCAGCTCGGCCGATTTCGGCCCTACGTCCTTGCCCAGCAGCCTCTCGCTCGACCTCGCCATGATGCTCGTGAATAATGCGGGCTAGAGGCGGATCGGGCGGCCGCCGAGAGCCGCGGCCGGGACGATCGTGGTCAGCGACTCTCCGGAGACGCCCCGTCGGGGGACGAGGTTCCCTCGTCTCCACCCTCCTCCGCCGGCTCGGCGCCGCTCACGACCCCCGCCCGGGCCAGGGCGAGCAGCGCGATCGTCATCCAGGCGACGTTGAGACCCGTCGAGGGAAGAGCGCCGTGGTAGGCGGAGTTCGCGACGAGCAGGCCGCCCGCCACCAGGTTGAGCATCTGATAGGAGACCGCCGTCCCGCGGACGGTCCCCGAGGACACGAGGACGTAGGCGAGGAGGATGCCCGCCGCCCCGGTCCATCCCGCGGCCTCGACCACGACGTTCATCATCTCGAGTGGACCCCCGTCGCCCGGCGCACTCTAACCTCCGCCTTCTCCCCGCGTCGAGACGACGCCTGCCGATGGGACCGAGCGAGCGCATGACGATCGAGAGCTACACCAAGAGCCCCTTCCTCGTCCCCTTCGACGGGTCCTTCGAGCTCGAGAAGGCGCCCACGGCTCCCCCGGGGAAGGTGCCGACGAAGAAGAAGGCGAAGGAGGCCCTCGCGGAGATCGTCGAGGAGCTGCACGACCTGCAGCGCTGTCTCTACGCCCAGGATCGCTTCGCCCTGCTCCTCGTGTTCCAGGCGATGGACGCCGCGGGCAAGGACAGCACGATCCGCGCCGTGATGAGCGGGATCAACCCCGCCGGGTGTCAGGTCTTCTCGTTCAAGCAGCCGAGCGCCACCGAGCTCGATCACGACTATCTCTGGCGCACCTACCGGTGCCTCCCCGAGCGGGGGCGGATCGGGATCTTCAACCGGAGCTACTACGAGGAGGTGCTCGTCGTGCGCGTGCACCCCGAGTATCTCGAGGGGCAGCGGCTGCCGCACCGACCGAAGCTCGGAAAGCTCTGGAAGGAGCGGTACGAGTCGATCCGCGACATGGAGAAGCACCTCGCCCGCAACGGGACGGTGATCGTGAAGCTCTGGCTCAACGTCTCGCGCGACGAGCAGAAGGCGCGCTTCGTCGCGCGGATCGACGAGCCGGACAAGAACTGGAAGTTCTCGGGCGGCGACCTCCGCGAGCGCGCGCTGTGGACGAGCTACATGGCCGCCTACGAGGACGCCCTGAACGAGAGCTCGCGCCCGTGGGCGCCGTGGTACGCGATCCCGGCGGACCACAAGCCAACGATGCGCCTGACCGTCGCCCGGATCGTGCGGGACACCCTCCGCGGCCTGAAGCTCCGCTACCCCGAGCTGCCGAAGGGCGAGAAGGCGAAGCTGGCCGAGTACCGCGAGCAGCTCACCGGCGAGTAGCCCCCGCGGTCTTCTCGCACGGAACGCCGCTCCGGGTGGCTAGACCGGATGGCTCGGCCGTGCGCTCCGCCCGTCGGGCGAGAACGACGTGCGCGCCCCGAGTCCATCGGCGCACCCCGAGCCCCGACCGGCTCGAGCACGCCTCGAGCTCCGGAAGTCACTGTCGCCCAGAAGGCTCGGCGCGTTTCGCGGCGCAGGCCCGCTCGGTCGACGCGCCGGCATGCCCCGTGCGGGGAGACGGCTGCGATGAGCAGGAGGCGGACCATGAGCGCACTCGCGCGAAGGCTGAGGGCTCCGATCGGCGCGGTGCTCGCGCTGGTCTGCGTCGTCCCCCTCGCCTGCAGCAGCAGCAGTCGGAGCGGCTCGGGAACCACCGCGACGGGATCGGGGTCCGCCGGCACCATCGCGACGCCCGCACCGCCGCCGCCGGCACCGTCGCCTGCACCTTCGGCCCCGCCGCCCGCGACGGCGCCGGAGGTCACGGTCGCCTTCATCGGCGACCAGGGACGCGGCGCCGGGGCGCGGCGGGTGCTCGACCTCATCCGGAGCGAGGGCGCCGACGCGGTCGTTCACGCCGGCGACTTCGACTACGCCAGCGATCCGCAGGGCTGGACGGCGATGATCGACTCGGTCCTCGGATCGGACTTCCCCTACTTCGCGGCGCCGGGCAACCACGACGAGTCGGCGTGGGACGGCGCGACGGGCTATCGGGCGGCCCTCGAGGAGCGGATGCGGCGCATCGGCATCCCGTGGACCGGGACCCTCGGCGAGGCGTCGACCCACTCGTTCGGAGGGGTCTTCTTCGTCCTCGTCGGTCCGGGCGTGACCGGACCGGGCGACGGCAACTACGACCTCTTCATCCGCGATGCGCTCGCCGCCGACGGATCGAGCTTCCGCGTCTGCACCTGGCACAAGAACATGAACCGGATGCAGCTCGGCACCAAGGGCAACGACACCGGCTGGGGCGTCTACGAGGAGTCGCGTCGCGGCGGGGCGATCATCGCGACCGGCCACGAGCACTCCTACTCGCGGACCCACCTCCTCGCCGACGTGCGCAACCAGGTCGTCGCGAGCAGCGGGGGCATCCTCGAGCTCGCCGCCGACGACCCGGCGACCGCCGCGGACGAGGGGCGGAGCTTCGCGTTCGTCTCCGGGCTCGGCGGCGTCGGCATCCGCAACCAGGACCGCGACGGCGCCTGGTGGGCGAGCCGGTACACCTCCGACCAGGGCGCGAAGCTCGGCGCCCTCTTCGGAGTCTTCCACTCCGGCGGCGACCCGCGCCTCGCGAGGTTCTACTTCAAGAACGTCGACGGGCAGATGATCGACGAGTTCGTCGTCCGAAGCGGCCTCTGACGACGCATCCCGGCTGGTCTGGTTGGCTCAGTAGCCGGCGACCGGGTCGTAGTCGCTGCCGCCCACCCGGAAGGAGTTCTGGAACGTCGCGGCCCGCCGGCTCGGGGCGTTCGTCGTGCTCCCGCTCCCGCTCCGTGAGCGATTGCCGATCGTCCCGAGGAAGGGGTTGATCGGCGTGTAGTAGCGACCGCTCGTCCGGGCCCCCCGCGACGGGCGTCGCCGCGCATCCTCGGCCTCGACCGCCCCGCCGGTCCGGTAGGTGGCCTCGGCCCGCGCCTGGGCGTTCCCGAAGGTCTCTCCCCGGTACGAGCCCGGATACGGGCGGCCGCTCCCCGCGCAGCCCGACAGGGCCACCACGGCGGCGAAGCAAACTCCGAAGCTCACGATTCTGCTGATCATCGTCACGTCCTCTCGCGTCCTTGGCGCCACCGCCGTCGGGACCGGTGCGACCCGCCGCCGGCGGTGAGGAATCACGTTCGGCCCTCCGGGGGCCCCCGGAGGTCCTTGCAGCGTAAGGACCCCCGGCGCGGCTGTCCACCTCCAGATCAACCCGATCTTCCTGATCGGGAGCGCGCAGCAGGCGGTCGCCGCGTCGGGCCACGCCGGCAAGGTCGACGCCGAGCGCGCCGCCGCGATCCGCCGCGCCGCCGGCCGGGCCGTCGACCGCTGGAACGAGCTGGTCGCCGCGACGACGCCCGGGCTCGCGCAGCAGGTGCTCGACGCCCTCTTCGTCGCGCGCTGGGCGATGAGCCGCCTGCTCGCCAAGACGCTCGAGGCGGGCGGTCCGGAGGCGGCCGGGCTCCCCGAGCGTCTGGCCCGGCGAGCCGCGCGCCTCCGGACCTTCGCCGCGTTCCCGCCGCTCTCGACCGTGACCCACGGCCGGGACGATGTCATCGTGAAGCTCAAGGCCGCGATGGCCGGGCTCGCCGACGCCACCGAGTTCGAGGACTTCTGAGATGACGCTCTTCGACTACCTCGACGACTTCGTCGCCGCGTTCCGCGCGGGCGTCGAGCTGCCGGCAGGGTCGGTGGCGCTCCCCGACCCCGGCCTCGCCACCATCGCCGCCGCCCTCGACGCGGCGATGATCGGGACCGGAGCCGAGGCCTGGCTCCTCGGACCGGACGTGGCGTCGGCGGGAGGTCTCGACCTCGGCCTGGGCGCCGAGCTCGGCGTCACCGCCGGCGCCGGCCTGGGCGGCCCGACCGGTCCGTGGCTCTCGGGGAACGAGTGGTCGGGCGAGACCGGCCTCACCGCCGGGACGATCGACACGTCCGGCTCGGGAGCGCACGTCTTCTCCGTCGGCGGGAAGGTGCTCGACCTCCCGACGTAGTCATAGCGGACGCTCTCGTCCGGAGAGAAACGACCGGCGGTCTCCTCGCCGCCCTCGCCGCCCTCGCCGTACGAGCGCGCCGACCCGATGCTGGAGCCGCCCGGCCGACACGCTGGCTACTCCCCAGACGGACGCCAGCCGCGAGTCGTTGCTTGCGAACGTCGCCGACGTTCGCCGCTCCCCTCCGGGCGCGCATCGCAGGTCAAGGAGGGCGGGGAGGATCTCGCCTGCGAAAGTCGCTTCCGAGCCTCGGCGCCCGCGGCCCGGTCCGACCGCCCGGAGTGCAAGAGTACCTGCCTCCTTCGGCGGCAGTCCGGTCGCCCGGTTCGTTCGGTCGCCTCGCTCGCCTCATCACGGCGAGCGCGCCGTCCGAGTCTCCGAGCGCGCGGCGGTCGAGGGCCCGGTAGCCCGAGCGCGGCCCGATCGTCCGATCCCGCTCATCCTCCCGCTGGACGGCGCTCCGGATCGTCGGGCCGGTCTGGACCCGCGAAGACACGCCAGCGAATGGGGCGCTCGATCTCGAGGGTGCCGTCCTCGTTCCGGCCGTGGACGCGGATGAGGCCGGCGGTCTTGAGTCTGTGGCACGCGACGCATGCCACGCAGCAGTTGTCGGGATCCCACTTGCGCGCCGGATTGCGGCTTCGGGGCACGATGTGGTCGACCTGCAGATCGGTCCGGCGGTCGCACTCCATCTCACACTGGTAGTCGGCCTCCTCGAGCTTTTGCCGACGGAGGCTTCGACCGCGCTCGATCTCGTCCGCCTCCTCGGCCTCGGCCCCCGTCTCCGCTTCCGGCTCACCTTCGTCAGTTGCAGTGTGCAACTCGCTCGCGGATTCCTCCTCGTCCGGCGGGAGCTCGGACTCGTCGAATGGCGTCTGACCGACGCGGCTGGGGTCGAGGAGAACGGAGCCCGAGAGCCCGACCTCCCGTTCGCGTTCCACGAGAGACGATGCTCAGCAACGAGGCGAAGCGAGCAGCGCACCAGCGTCGCGTCCAAGCAGCGCTGACCGATATCTTCAACGACCCGACGGTTATGCCGAACGCCGACTGCGAGGATCTCGTCGTGTCGGTCCGGCGCGTCGAGTTCGGGAAGACCGTTCGAGACATCTCCATCGACGTGTCCGGTGACTGGCGCGGCGCGGTGGAGGATCCGTTTGCGAGCTACCACGAGAAGTACATGCGCGCGGCGCGCGATCGGGGTGAAGAGACCTACGTCGACCTGACCGACGTGACCCGCTCGGCGCGACTCATGGAGGTCGTGGCGCGCGAGCTGTCTCGGCGGCTGGGGCTTCGATACGTCCCCGACCTCCGACTCTCGGCGGACGGCCGCGAGGGCGACCTGGACTCGACCTGACCCCTGGGACTCGAAGCTCGACGAGGACGACCAGCAGCCAAAGGCAGGCGGTGGCTATCCTTGGGGCAGGCGCCTCGTGAGGGCCACTCGCCCGCGTTCGTCGACGCCGCGGACGAGCACCTTGATCTTGGCGCGGTCGCGGGGGGGGGCCTGCTCGTCGCGGGCGAGCTCCTCGCGGGAGAGGAAGCCTTCGACGCTTCCGAAGAGTCGGACGAACGTTCCGAAGTCCTTCACGCCGCTGACCGTCCCCTCGTAGACGACCCCGACCTTGGGCTCGCCGGTCACCTCGTCGATGCGGCGGAGCGCCTCGTCCATGTCGGCGCCCGCCTGCGCGAACACGGTGACGTTGCCGTCGTCGTCGACGTCGATCTGGACTCCCGTCTCGCGGCTGATGCCCTGGATCACCTTTCCGCCGGCGCCGATCAGGTCTCGGATGCGGTTTCGCCGGATCTTGCGGGTCGCCGCTCGCGGCGCGTTCTTCGAGAGCTTGCGCTCCTTCGGGAGCGAGGCCTCCATCCGCTCGATGATGTGAACCCGCGCCCGCCTCGCCTGCTCGAGGGCCTGCTCGAGGAGCGGCCGCGGCACCTGGCCCATCTTGTTGTCGAGCTGGAGCGCGGTGATGCCGGCGGCGGTCCCGGCGACCTTGAAGTCCATGTCGCCGTGGTGGTCCTCGTCGCCGAGGATGTCGGTCAGGACGGCCGTCTTCTCGCCGTCGTGGACGAGGCCCATGGCCACGCCCGCGACGGTCGCCGCGAGCGGGACGCCGGCGTCGAGGAGCGCCAGGCACCCGCCGCACACGCTCGCCATCGAGCTGCTCCCGTTGCTCGAGGTGATGTCGCTGACGACGCGCATCACGTAGGGGAAGCTCTCCTTGTCGGGCAGGACGGGCAGGAGCGCTCGGCGGGCGAGGTGGCCGTGGCCGATCTCGCGGCGACCGGGCCCGCGGAGCGGCCGGACCTCGCCGACCGAGTAGGGCGGGAAGTTGTAGTGGAGGAGGAACCGGCTGCGCGTCACCCCGTGCGGGCTCTCGACGTCCTGCCCGTCGCGCTCGCCGCCGAGGGTCGCCGTCACGATCGCCTGGGTCTGGCCGCGGGTGAAGACGGCGGAACCGTGCGCCTTCGGGAGGTAGCCCGACTCGACCGTGATCTCGCGGACGTCGTCGGTCGAGCGACCGTCGAGGCGCCGGCCCTCGTCGAGCACCATCCGCCGGATGAGCTCGTGCTGCACGTCGCGGGCGGCGTCCTTCACCGCGCGCTCGAGCGCCTCGGCCGCGTCGTCGTCGGCGTCCTCGCCGAGTCCGCCACGGGCGTCGGCGACGGCGGTCGCCTCGACGGCCTGGATCGCCGCGCGTCGCTTCGTTCGGTCGGTCTCGCGGAGCGCCTCGCCGAGCGGCGCGCGGACCGCGGCGCGCGCCTTCGCGACGGCGTCCGGCTCGGCGGGCGCCTCGGGGGCGGGGAGCTTCTCCTTGCCGGCCGCGGCGCGGAGCCGGTCGAGCGTCGCGAAGACCGGATCGAGCGAGGTGACGGCGTGCTCGAGCGCCTCGACGAGCCGGGCCTCGGGCAGACAGCTCGCGTCGCCCTCGACCATGACGAGGCCGCCCGGCCCCGCCGAGACGATGACGTCGAGCTCGGCGCCCTTGCGCTCGGCGACCGTCGGAAGCGCGATCAGGGCCGACTCGCCGCCGGTGCCGCGCGACGCGCCGTGGCCGACCACCCGCACGCCTCCGGCCGGCCCGTCCCACGGGATGTCGGAGATGTGGAGGGCTGCGGCGGCGGCGATGATCCCCAGCGCGCCGGCGTCGGAGTCCGCGTCATGGCTCATCACCGTGACGAAGAGCTGGGTCTCGTGTCGCCAGAGCTTGGGGAAGAGCGCCCGGACCGTCCGATCGATCAGCCGGCTGGTGAGCGTCTCGCGGTCGCTCGGGCGCGCCTCGCGGCGGAGGTAGCTGCCCGGGACGCGGCCCGCCGCGGCCATCGGCTCGCGGTACTCGACCGTGAGCGGCAGGAACGGGAGCTTGCGCGGGCTCTCGTCGCGGGAGACCGCGGCCAGGATGACCGTCTCGCCCTGCCGGAGCACGACCGAACCGGCGGCCTGCGGGGCGATCCAGCCCGTCTCGAGCGAGATCTCGACGGCGCCGACGGTGACGGTCTCGCGGATCGGGGAGGTCATCGGTCGGTCCGTCCTTCACGCTCGACGCGGACGCTGAAGATGCGGTCGCCCTCCTCGAGCTCGTCGATCACGGCGAGGCCTTCGGTGACCGCGCCGAACGCGGTGTAGCGGCCGTCGAGGTGCGGGTGCCAGGAGTGCATCACGAAGAGCTGGCATCCGCCGGTGTCGTCGCCGGCCTTCGGCATGCCGAGGACGCCGCGCTCGTAGTAGCGCGGGTTGATCTCGTCGCGGAGGGTGTAGCCGGGGTCGCCCCAGCCATCGCCGCGCGGGCAGCCGCCTTGCACGACGAAGTCGGTCACCACCCGGTGGATCGTTCGCCCGTCGTAGAAGCCTCGTCGCGCGAGGCTGACGACGTTGCGGGCGTGGATGGCGGCGTCGGCCGTGAAGAGCTCGATCCGGACCTTGCCGCGCTCGGTCACCAGCACGAGCGAGGTGCCGCGCGGGAGCGGCGCGCCGGCCGGGTCGGGCGGCAGCGCCTCGGCGAGGACGCCGTCGGGCGTCCGCGCCTCGGCCATCCGGACCTCCGCCTCGGCGGCGGCGCGCGGCTTCCGCGGCGCCGGCCGCTTGCCGGTGAGGGTCTCGAGCGAGCCGGCCGCGAGGTCGCGGACGCTCTCCATCGGATCGGCGAGGGCGGTCTCGAGGATCGGGACGGCGCCCTGGTCGTTCATCGTGCCGAGGGACCGGACGATGTCCTCGCGCACCTCGTAGAACGCGCGCCCCGAGCTCGCGGCCAGCGCGTCGCCGAGCGACGCGACCGCCTCGGCGCGCGCGTCTTCGGGCTCGGTGACCGCGGCGACGAGGGCGACCGCGGTTCCGCGCACCGCCAGGTCATCGACGGCGAGGGCGCGGCGCGCGAGGGCGCGGGCGGCCGGCGTCGCCTTGACCTCGTCGTCGAGACCGGCGAGGGCGTCGACGCAGGCGAGGCGGGCGCGGGCATCGAGACGCCCGAAGAGCTTCCCGAGGGCGTCGGGCGCCTCCTTCCCCAGCGCGATCGCGAGCGCGCTCACCGCGCCGGCGCGGACGATCGGGTCGGTCTCGGACAGCCGTTCGCGGGCGGCCGCCTCGCCCGCGCGCGGATCGAGCCGGGCGAGGGCGACCAGCGCCGCCGCCCGGACGGTCCGGCGCGGATCGCGCAGCGCGGCCCGGACGGCCGCGAGGATCGTCTTCGGGCCGGGCTCGGTCACCCCGGTGGCGCTCGACCACTCCCAGACCGTCCCGGTCGTCGCGACGACCTCGCCGAGGGCGGCCAGGGCGGAGCGCCGGACGTGGAAGCTCCGGTGGCGGGCGTCGGCGATGAGCGACCCGACGACGCGGGCGAGCCCGTCGCCGTCGTTTCGCTTCGCCGCGCGCAGCCCCTGACGCCGGACCAGCGCCACGTTCCAGGCGGCGACCTCGGCGGGCGCGAGACCGAGCCGCGCGCTGGCCGGCGCGGGGAGATGCTCCTCGGGCAGGCGGTAGAGGGCACGGTGCAGCGTCGCGCGGACCCGCGCGCTCTCGTCGAAGAGGCGCGGCGTTCCGATGATCGCGTCGCGGGCGGCCTTCATCGCCTCGACCGCCTCGGCGTGGCGGCGCGCGGCCTCGGCGTCGGGGTCGGGCTTCTCGCCCTCCTTCGCAGGCGGCGGCGCGGGCACCCGCGCGAGGGCGCGGAGGCTGGCGTCGATCGCCCAGGCGACGAGCTCGCGCGTCGCGGTGTCCTTCTCGGTGGCGATCGCCTCGAGGAGCGGCTCGACGGCGCCCGGCGCGCCGAGGCGACCGAGGCCGACCGCGGCCATCGCGCGGGCCCGCGGGCTCGGGTCGTCGCCGAGGAGCGCGGCGAGGGCCGGGACCATCTCGGGCTTCCCGAGCTTGCCGGTCGCCTCGGCGGCGAGCGCCCGCGCCCGGGCGTCGTCCTTCGCCGCGCGGGCCGCGTAGAGCGCCTCGCGGCTCGCCGGGTGGTCGCTCGCGATCTGGCCGAGGGCGAAGATCGCCTCGTGGCGCACGCGGGCGCCCGGCGCGTCGCCGGGCAGGTCGTTCGCCGCGACCTCGGAGAGGACCTCGAGCGCCGAGGACTGGATCGGATCGCCCGCCTTCGCCAGGACGCTCTTCAGCCGCCCCAGCGCCCGGGCGGACCGGGCGCGGACGGCCGGGAGGAGCTCGGCGTCACGCACCCACTCGACGAGCAGCGGCACGGCGGCCGGGTCCCGCCCGTCCTCGAGCCGCGCGATCTCGCCCATCCGGGCGCTCCCGCCCGCGGGCGCGCCGTCGTCGGCGCGGGCGGGGGCGAGGGCGAGGGGTGCTCCGAGCGCGAGGGCCGCAGCGATGACGATCGCCGGCGACGTCGACCGGATCGGCCTGGTCACGCGTCGCCCCCCGAGAGGATCGAGCCGAACGGACGGCGCTGCCGGCCGTCGGTCTTGAGCATCACCGCGACGCCGTCGCGCACCGGCAGGATCGTCGTCACGAGCGTCTCGTCCGCGCCGAACAGCTCGGTCAGCTCGCGGATCCCCTTGGTCGAGTCGCGCTGGTCGTTCTCGTCCATCACCGCCCCGCTCCACAGGACGTTGTCGACGATGAAGAGGTCGCCGGGGCGCAGGCGCGGGGCGACCTCGCGGAAGCCGTCGGGGTAGCCGTGCTTGTCGATGTCCATGAAGTAGATGTCGTGCTCGTCCGAGTCGGCTTTCAGGGCGGCGATCGCCTCCTCGCAGCGGAAGTCGACCTTGTGGGCGAGGCCGGCGCGCTTCAGATACCCCTTCCCGCGGGCGACGTTGTCGGGGTCGGTGTCGGTCGCGATCACCCGTCCGTCGTCGGGCAGCGCGCTCGAGAACCAGAGCGAGCTGTAGCCGAAGCCGCTGCCGAGCTCGAAGACGCTCTTCGCGCCGCGGGTCCGCGCGAGGATGAAGAGCATCACCCCGACGTCGGGCCCGACGATCGGGAAGCGATGCTCCTTGGCGTAGGCGTGGATCTCGGCGAGGAGCGGCGGCAGGGGCGCGCGGTGGCGCTCGGTGACGTACTGGGCGATCTCGTCGCCGGTGATCGTGAGCTCCATGGTCGTCTCGTCTCGCTCTGGGAGGCTGGAACTTGCGGCGAAGGCGAACGAAGCTATCAGAGCGGTCGGCGGTCGAGGTCCCGTCCATCGGGGACCTAACGAAAGGCTGACCCGGCGGCTCGCGAAGACGGTCGGCCGCGAAGCGACATCCGTGAGCGGGCGACCGACACCGCGTCGGAGGAGAGAGAGCTCGTGAGGATGACCCCGTGATCCGACTCGTCACCCTGGCGCTGCTCGCCTGCCTCCTCGGAGGGGACGCGGACGACGCCGTCGCCCCGGACCCGTCGAAGGGGACCGGCGGGAAGGCCGGCACCTTCCCCGACCTGAAGATCGATGTGGACGGGACCGAGCGGAGCTACCGCATCGTGGTCCCGGAGAAGGTGAAGGAGGACGGCGCCGTCCCGCTCGTCTTCGCGTTCCACGGGCTGCTCGACAGTAAAGACCTCATGCCCAGGTACACGAAGCTCGACGAGCTCGCGAAGGAAGAGGGCTTCATCCTCGTCTTCCCGAACGGGATCGATCGGCACTGGCCGATCGACTACGAGAACGCGGAGCGCGACTTCGCCTTCTTCGACGCGCTCTACGAGCGAATCACCGAGCGTTACGACGTCGACCGGAACCGCGTCTACCTGACCGGGATGTCGAACGGCGCGATCTTCAGCTACCTCCTCGCGGCCAGGCGCTCCGAGAAAATCGCGGCGATCGCGCCGCACTCGGGGTGGCTGGGGGAGGCCCAGTGGAAAGGCCTGAAGGCGAGCCACAAGTTCCCGGTCATGATCGTCCACGGTGCCGAGGACTGGATCATCCTGCCGGTCGCCGCCCGGATCGCCCGGGACGTCTGCCGGAAGGAGGGGCACCGGGTCGAGTGGGTGATGCTCGAGGGCTTCGGCCACTTCTGGGCCGAGGCCGAGCACGGCATCAACGCGCGGATCTGGGAGTTCTTCGTGAAGAATCCGCGCGACCCCTCCGGCGAGAAGGCTGCGAAGGAAGAGGAGCCGGCGAAGCGGGCGTCGACGCCGAGGTCGCCGAGCCGCGCAGGCCCGCCGCGCACGCCCGCCGCTACGTCCGCCGCTACGCCTGGGGGCGTCGCCCGATCGCCCGCGAGACGAGCCGCGAGACGGCCCGCGCCTTGGTGCCCATGCCGCGGGCGAAGGTGATCTCGCAGAGGTCGCTGAACGCCGCGTAGGTGCCCGGCGCGTAGGGGAACCAGGTCGGGGCGCGCTTGCCGCCGAGCCGCTCGTGGGCGACGTGCTTGAGGTGACACATCTCGCGCAGCCCCTCGGGCCCGCGCGTCTTGCCGATCCCGCTCGCCTTCACGCCGCCCCAGCAGACCTCGGCGGCGCCCGCCGGCGTGAGGTGGTCGTTCACGAAGACGGTGCCGAAGCGGAGGCGGGCGGCGAGCTCGTCGCCGCGGGTCCGCGAGCCGGTCCAGACCGTCGCGGTCAGGCCGTAGTCGCTGTCGTTCGCCCGCTCGATCGCCTCGCGCTCGGACCGGAAGCGCAGGAGCGGCAGGACGGGGCCGAACGTCTCCTCGCGGACGATGTCGAGGTGATCGCGGACGTCGCTGAGGACGGTCGGCTCGAGGAACAGGCTCGTGTCCACGTCGCCGGCGGGACCGGGAAGGCGGTTGCCGCCGACGAGGATGCGCGCGCCGTTCGCGACCGCGTCGGAGATCTGAGCCTCGACCTTGTCGAGCTGGACGCGGTTGGCGAGCGGGCCGACCTCGACGTGATGGTCGCGGTCGGGGCCGCAGCGGATCGCCCGCGCCTTCTCGACGACGAGCTCGGTGAACCGGTCGGCGACCGGCTCGGCGACGTAGACTCGCTCGATCGAGCTGCACACCTGGCCGGCGTTGGTGAACGCGCCCCACACGATCCCGGCGGCCGCCCGCTCGAGGTCGGCGTCCTCGAGGACGATCGCGGGATCCTTCCCGCCGAGCTCGAGGGTCGTCGGGATCAGCCGCTCGGCGCAGGCGACCGCGACGCGCCGTCCGGTCGCGACGCTGCCGGTGAAGGTGACCTTGTCGGGGAGCGCCTCGATGAGCGCCTGCCCGGTCGGCCCGGCGCCGTGGACGACCTGGAACAGCCCGTCGGGAAGGCCGGCCTCGGCGAGGACGTCGGCGAGGAGGTCCGCCGTCAGCGGGGTGTACTCGGACGGCTTGTTGATGACGGCGTTGCCCGCGAACAGGCCAGCCATGGCGACGCCGCTCGTCAGAAAGAGGGGAAAGTTCCACGGGGTGATCACCGCCACGACGCCCCAGGGCTCGTAGTGGTAGGTGCTCCGCGTCGTCTTGAGGAGGCGATGGCTGATCGGCTGCGGCGCGAGGAGGCGCTCGGCGTTCCGGACGTAGAAGGAGATGGAGTCGAGGGCGGCGAACACCTCGTGGCCGAGCGCCTCGACGCGCGGCTTCCCCGTCTCCTTGCTGACGAGGTCGGCGATCTCGTCGCGCCGGTCGACCATCACGTCGATGACCCGACGCATCCGACGGACCCGGTCCGCGACGCGGATCTCCCCCCATCGGCGGGACGCCTCGCGGGCGCGGCCCATCGCCCTCTCGACGGCGACGCGGTCGGCGACCGGCACCTCGCCCAAGATCTCGCCGGTCGCGGGGTTGCGTGAGACGACGATGGCGTCCGCGCTGCGCGGGTCTCCCCGGACGGGGGCCTCGGTCGGGGCGGGCGGGGGGGCGATCGCGGTCATGACGATTCTCCGGCGGGGCGGGCGAACGGCGGCGCTCCGGTGAGGCCGCCGAGCGGGCTCGACGGGCCAGACTCTAGGGGCCGCCGCCGGTCGATGTCAAGGTGCGTCATGGATTTCCGGCCCCGGGGAAACACCGTTGCGGGAAGGCCGGTCGAGACTTAGAATGGGCCGCTCATTGGAAGGTTAGCAACTCGCCTCAAACTGACGAGTTGGAGCGGCCGGCCCCCACAAGAGGCCCGTCGCCCGCTCCTCTCGAGAGCGGCCGCCCTCGATCCTCGTGGCCGAACAGCCCCTCTGTAGCCGATGGCGACGAATCGCCCGGGGCAGCCACGCCAGCAGAAGCGGCGGCGGAGCTCTCGAGCCACACCGAACGGGAGAAACAAACTGATGGCCGATGAAACCGGGACCGAGCTCGACCCGGTCGACGGGCAGCAGCCCGCGAACGCGACCGACACCGACGACGACGTGGAGTGGGATGACAACGACGCGCCGGTCGAGGGCTCCGTCGAGCCGCCCGACAACTTCGACGCGACCAGCACCGACGCCGAGGGAGTGATCCCGCACCCGCACAGCCCGCGCCTCGAGGTCGAGACCCAGGCCGCGCCGAAGGCTCCGAGCACCAGCACCGGCCGCCGGGGCATGGGCTCGACCGATCACGTCGGCACCGGGATGCTCCAGCGCGTGCGCGACCTGTTCGAGTGCACTCGCTGCGGCCACTGCTGCCTGATCGAGCGCAAGCCGGTCCCGATCGAGCGCGATGAGATGGCTTCGATCGCCTCGCGCTTCGAGATGTCGATCGAGGACTTCGAGGCGCGCTACACGCGCGGTCGCGGCGACGCCCGGAACCTGCGCCATCGGAGCGACGGGTACTGCGTCTTCTACGACAAGGAGAACAAGGCCTGCACCGTGCACCCGGTCCGGCCGGCGCACTGCCGCTCGGTTCCGTTCGAGCCGAAGTCGCTCGGCGGCCGCAAGGGCTGGGATCGCGTCCTCGCGATGTGCCCCGGTCTGCGGCAGTCGGTCGCGACGGTCGAGGCCGAGCGGACCCGCGGCGTCGTCTACGATTCGACGACCGAAGGCGGCGGCGCGTCCTCGTTCTCGGGTGGCTCGATCGGCACGGTCGACGTGGCTGCCTACGAGCGCGGCGACGATCGCGGCGGACGCGGCGGCGGCGGACGTGGCGGTGACCGCGGCGGACGCGGCGGCGACCGGGGACGCGGCGGCGACCGCGGGCGCGGCGGCGACCGGGATCGCGGCGGACGCGGCGGTCGGGATCGGGATCGCGGACGCGGTGGCGACCGGGATCGCGGCCCGCGCGGCCCGCGCGGGGACGACGGCGAGCGCAGCAGCGGCGAGCGCAGCAGCGGTGGCGACCGCGAGCGCAGCAGCGGCGGCGACCGCGAGCGCGGCGGCGATCGTGGCGGTCGGGGTCGCGGTGGCGACCGCGGCCGGGGTCGCAGCGGCGGCCGGTCGAGCGGCGGCGAGCGCAGCAGCGGCGGCGAGCGCAGCGGCGGCGGCGACCGCGGCGGTCGGGGACGGCGTCCGCGTCGCGACGACGACTAGTCGCGAGCGCTTCGTCGCTCCGACGGACTCAGGATGAAAACGAGACCGGGCCTCCTCTTCGAGGGGGCCCGGTTTCTTGTACGCCGCTGTTCCTGGAACAGGAGCGTGCGATTGCCGTCGCGATGAACGATCCACAGATTTCACAGATTTCACAGATTGCCGCGGGCGGTTCCGAGTCGTTGCCGATGCCGAAACGGGCCTGCGCCCTTCGGCGAGGGATGACCGCCTTCGGCAGCTCTTGATCTGTGTAATCTGTGTAATCTGTGGATCGTCAGCCGTTCGGAGCGGAGACTCTCGTGTTCCTCTGGAACAGCCGGGCCGGGTCCGTGGGGCTAGACGCCGCCCGACCGGAAGAACCCGACGAACAGGACCAGGCCGTAGAGGAACACCACGCCGATCGCGAGCAAGCCGAGGAGCAACGGGAGAGTCACGCCGAAGAGACCCGCGTTGACGAGCTGGCTGTTCACGATCAGGTAGGTCGCGCCGAGCCAGCTCGACGCGATCACGATCGCGAGCGACATCCGGTTCTGGCTCTGGGCTCGGTCCTTGAGCGCCTCCTCGAGGCCGCGGACCTGGATTCCGACGTCGAGCTCGCCGGCCCCGAGGCGCCGGATGATGCTGCGCGCCTCGCGCGGGAGCGCCTGGAGGAGGTCGACGGTGTCGTCGGCGAGCCGCATCGGCTCGCGGGCGAAGTAGCTCGGGTCGGTGAGGCGTGAGAGGTAGATCTTGAGGATGAACGGACGGATCGCGGCGACGGGATCGAGCTCGGGGTAGATGTCGCGGGCGACGCCTTCGATCGTCGCGAGCGACTTGCCGACGAGGAGGAGGTCGGCCGGGAGGATGATCTCGTGGGCGTTGATGACGTCGATCAGCTCCTGGAGGTACTTCCCGATGTCGACCGTGGCGAGCTCGACGCTGTAGTACTCGTCGATCATCTCCGCGACCTCGCGGCGGAGCGCGCGGAGGTTGACGCGGTCGTGGAGGAGGTCGAGCCGGCTCAGGATCCGGATGAGCTTGTCGACGTTCTTGGTCAGGATGGCGACGAGGAAGCTCAGGATGTCGTCGATGCGCTCCTGGGTGAGCGTCCCCATCATCCCGAAGTCGATCATGCAGATCTTGTTCCCGTCCATCACGAAGATGTTCCCGGGATGCGGATCCGCGTGGAAGAATCCGTGGACGAGGGTCTGCCTCAGGATGATCGAGATGCCGTTCTCGGCGACGGTGCGGAGGTCGAGGTCGGTGCGCTCCTTGATCGCCCCGCTGCTCATCTTGACGCCCTCGATGAGCTCCTCGCAGAGGACGGCGGGCGTCGTGAACTCCTCGAACACCTCCGGGACGTGGACGGTGTCGTCGCCCTCGAAGTTGCGGGCGTAGCGCTTGATGTTGCGCGCCTCGTGGGTGAGGTCGATCTCCTTGATGATCGACTTCCGGAACTCGGCCACGATGCCGACCGGGTTGAAGCGGCGCGCCTCGGGCACCCGCTCCTCGGCCAGCTCGGCGAGCGACTCGAGGATGTCGAGGTCGTTGTCGATCGTGCGCTCGATCCCCGGTCGCCGCACCTTGAGGATCACCCGGGGGCCGTCCTTGAGGCGCGCGCGGTGGACCTGGGCGATCGACGCCGCCGCGAGATGCTCATCCTCGAACTCGGCGAAGACCTCGTCGACGGGGCGGCCGTACTCCTTCTGGAGCATCTCGCGCGCCATGGCGGCGGGGAAGGGCGGCACCTTGTCCTGGAGCTTCTTGAGCTCCTCGATGAGGCTCGCCGGGATCAGGTCGGGCCGGGTGGCGAGGACCTGACCGAGCTTCACGAACGTCGGGCCGAGGTCCTCGAGCATGAGCCGGATGCGCTGCTCGGTCTTGAGCTTCGCGATCTCGGCGGACTCGCCCCGGTAGCCCCAGAAGAACGTCTTGACGTCGGAGAGCGCGCTCGTGAGGCCGAGGCGGCCGAAGATGTCGCCCATGCCGTACTTGGCCGAGATGCCGAGGATCTCGCCGACCCGACCGATGTTCCGGAGGGCCCGGGGCAGGTTCGCTATGTTGGCGACGCGGACGGCCATGGGGGCCATTTCACCCGTTTCGAGGCGCGGGCGCCAGCGCTTCGCCGACCACCGCTGCGAGGAGCTCGTCCTCGTCCGGCAGGATCGTCCGGAGGTCGATCAACACGCGATCCGCGTGGATCCGGGTGAACACCGGCGGCGTCGTCTCGCGGAGCGCCGCGGCCAGGGCGCCGGCGCTCCACGTCGCGTGCTGGAGCGCCACGAGCCGCGTCGGGAGGCCGTGCGTCGGGAGGGCTCCGCCGCCGACCTGACTGACGCCTTCCTCGACGCTCGCCGAGAGGGCGGGCACCGCGCCGAGCTTCGCGGCGAGCGCCGCCGCGCGCGGCTCGAGGTCGGCCGGCGTGGCGGCGAGCTGGGCCAGGGTCGGCACCTCGGCGCGAACGGTGTCCGGGTCGCGGTAGAGGCGGAGGGTCGCCTCGAGCGCGATCAGGGTCAGCTTGCCGGGGCGGATGGCCCGGTAGAGCGGGTGCTTCCGGATCCGCTCGACCGCCGCCTTCTTGCCGACGATGAGGCCCGCCTGCGGCCCGCCGAGGAGCTTGTCGCCGCTGAAGGTGACGACGTCGGCGCCCGCCCGGACGCTGTCCGACACCGGCGGCTCGTCGCCGAGCGCGTCGACGAGGCAGCCGCTCCCGAGGTCGTCCATGACGGGCAGGCCGCGGCGCGCGCCGAGCTCGACGAGCTCCTCGAGCGAGGCCTCCGCGGTGAAGCCGACGATCCGGTAGTTGGAGGTGTGGACGCGCAGGAGGAGGCCGGTCGCATCGCCGATGGCGGCCTCGTAGTCGGCCATGCGCGTCTTGTTGGTGCAGCCGACGTCGCGAAGGATCGCGCCGCTCTGCTCCATCACGTCGGGGATCCGGTAGGAGCCGCCGATCTCGACGAGCTGGCCGCGCGAGACGATCGCCTCGCGGCCCGCCGCCAGCGCGGCGAGCGCGATCAGGGTGGCGGCGGCGTTGTTGTTCACGACGGTCGCCGCCTCGGCGCCGGTGAGCTCGCGGAGCAGCGCGGCGATTCGCTCCTCCCGGCGGTTGCGCTCGCCGGTTCGCCGGTCGACCTCGACGACCGCGTAGCCGGCCGCCTCGCGGGCGAGCGCCTCGACCGCGGCGCGCGGGAGGGCCGACCGGCCGAGGCCGGTGTGGATCACGACGCCGGTCCCGTTGATCGCCCGCTCGTGCGTCGGCCGGGCGTCGTCGGCGAGACGGGTCGCCGCGGTCCGGGCGACCGCGTCGACGTCCAGGGCGCCCGGGACGTCGTCCTCCCCATCGGTGTCGAGGATCGCGCGGCGGAGGCCGTCGAGCACCTCGCGGACGACGTCGGTCACCCGCGCGCGCGGCCACGCTTCGAGGAGCGCGGCCGCCTCGGCCGAGCGGAGAACCTCGTCGACGGCCGGGAGGCTGCGGAGGAGCTGGCTGCGCTGCGGAGCGTCGTTCATCGTCGTCTCGGCTTGCCCCGTACGGAGCGCCGGCCCCGCGAGGTCGCTCGGCGGGGCCGGAGGTGCCCGGACCGTCTCGTCGCGCGGAGCGCCCTCGTCAGCGGACGTCGTCTGCGTGCGAGTCGTGGGACAGCTGTTGGAGATAGATCTGGATCTGCTCCATCTCCTTGTCGAGGTACTGGTAGCCCTCGTCGGCGAGCATCAGCCCGGGCGTCGTCGGGTCCTCGTGGCTGTGGTTGTCGTAGAGCTCCTGGTAAGCGGTCATCGCCGCCTGGAGCTTGTCCATCGCCCGGTGGAAGGCCTCGCGGCGGGCGCCGTCGTTCTCGTTGCGGGCGGCCTCGGTCCAGTCACGGAACGCCTTCTCGCCCTCCGCCCGTAGCTCCTTCGCGTTGCGGCTGATGTTCTCCTCGTTGAGGGGGTCGGGGCCGCCGCGACCGCCCATCATGAGCATGAAGAGCAGGATCAGGACGATCGGGCCCCCGATCATGCCGGCGAGCGCGGCGGGCGGGAGGCCAGCCTTCTGCGCGCCTCCGGGCGGGCGACCCCGCGCGCTTCCCCGGGCGCTGCCGGCGCCGGCGCGACGCTGCTCGCCCGAGGGGCGACCACGTTTGCCGGCGGCCGGGCCCTTGGCCTTCGCCGGACGGTCGCCGGAGCTGCGGCGCTTCTCGCCGCCGCTGGCGCCCGCGCGACGCTCGCCGGACGCCTTCCGGCCGCGCTTCCCGCCATCCTTGGGTCGTCTGTACGTCGGCACCGCCTGCTCCTCGCTGTCGGCCTCCGCGTCGTCGCGGCTCGCCTTCTTGTTCTTGGACTTCTTCTTGTCCGGCTTCGCGGAGTCGTCGTCGTCGACGGCCGTGTCCTTCTTGCGGCCGGTCTCCTTCCGCGGGCTCTTGCCGTCGGACGGCCTGGCCTTGCCCCTCTTGTCCTTGTCGCTGCGCTTGCCCTTGCTCCGGTCGCGCCCGCGCTTGTTTCGAGGAGCCTCCGAGGGCTCGTCGTCGTCGAGGCCCTCCTCGTCGCCGTCGTCGTCCTCGTCGGCGCGCGCTTCGGCGGAGTCCTCGTCGTCGGCGTCGGTGTCCAGGTCGTCCGCGGCGTCGCCTTCGGGCTCGCTCTCCGCCTCGTCGGCGACGGCCGAGTCGTCCTCGTCGTCCTCGGGCACGAGATCGGCGTCACTCTCCCGCTCGAGGAGCTCGCTCTCGGTCGCGGCGAACCGGCGGACGTCCGAGTCGGCCTCGGCGAGGACCGGCAGCTCGTCGTCGGCGGGCTCGGGCCTCTTCCCCTTCTTCGCCGCCGCGGTCTCGGGCTTCGCGGCCTCGGCCTTGCCGCTGCGACTCGACCTGTCGTCGCCGGGCTTCTTGCCTTTGGGCTCCTTCGTCTTGCCCTTCGGGGACGATCCGTTGCCGTTTCGGTCGTTGCCCTCCGGAAGATTGCGCAGGACGGTGTCGGGGTTCTTCCCCTCGAGGATCTGACGGACCCGATCGGCCGCGCCGGTGACCGACGCGGTGTCCGAGGGAACGCTCGACTCGATCGGCGGCATCTTGCCGAGGTCGAGCCGTCCCTTGCGGGCCTTGTCCGGCTGGGGTCGCGCCTGCTTCGCGGCGTCGGATGCCTTCGATCCCCGGGCGGCCTTCTCGGGGTCCTTCCGCGCGGCCCGGACGACGTCCTCGACCCGCGACTCGTCGGTCGCCTCGAGCGGGCTCGAGGGGCGGCGCGTGCGTCCACGGCCCCGGCGGGGCGCGGTGACCGAGCCGCTGCCGCTGCCGGCGCGCCGCCGACCGCCGCCCGATCGCGCCGGCGGAGTGCCCGCCGAGCGGGATGGCTTGGTCGAGCGGCCGCGCTTCGGCCCCTTCATGGCCATGGAATGTTCGACCCCGGTGGTGAGAGATGCGGCGATCGGACGCCCGGCTCCTGGGCGTTTCCTGCGACTTCGCCTCGGTCAGGATATTAGCACCGCGAGGCGACGAAAGTCAATTTCTGCCAGAGCCTAGGCCGGTCTCACGGCGCCGGCCCGGCGGCCGAGAGGGGCCGCGCCCGGGACGTCGATGCCGCGCCGCGTCGTCCGCTACTCGTTCCCCCGGAGGGTGGTGACGACGACGGTGAGCGCATCCGAGGCGACGATCGGACGGAGCTGGTGCGCGCCCAGGCCGACCGGGAACAGGAGCACGTCGCCCGGCCCGCACGGTCGTTCGCCGCCGGGACCCTCGCCCTCGACGATCGCCCGACCCTCGAGCAGCGCGTAGATGCTCGGGGAACCCCCGCTCGCCGCGAGCGCCAGCGCCTCCCCCGGCTCGCCCCGGAGCAGGTGCAGGTCGAACCGCCGGCTGCGGACGAGGAGGCCCGATCCGTCGGTCGCCGGTCGGATCAGCCCATCGAGATCGCCGTCGAGCCGGGCGACCTCGAAGGCTCGGTCGAGGTGGAGATCGCGCGGGCGGCCGTCGGTGCCGAGCTGCCCCCAGTCGTGGACCCGGTAGGTGATGCCACAGGCGTCCTGAACCTCGAGCAGGAGGAGGCCGCCGCCCGCGCTGTGGAGCTGGCCAGCGGGGATGTCGACGACGTCGCCGCGGGTCGGCGTCACCTTCCGGAGGAACGCCTCGGGCGCGCCCTCCTCGAGGGCGGCCCGCATGGCCGCGGGCTCGATCGGTCGGTCGGGGCCGAGCAGGACGAACCCGTCGGGGTCGCTGTCGACGACCCACCAGCACTCCGACTTGCCGCGCGGGAGCCCCTCCAGTCGGCGGGCGTCGTCGTCGTCGGGATGCACCTGGAGGCTGAGGCGTCCGCGGACGTCGATGTACTTCACGAGGATCGGGAACCGTCCGTCCGGGGCGATCCGGAGCGCCTCGCCGAGGAGCGCGCGAGGCGCGTCCTCGATGAGCTCGCGAAGGGTCCGTCCCGCGAGCGGGCCGTCGGCGACGACGCTCGCCTCGCCGTCGAGGTCAGAGAGCTCCCAGCTCTCGCCGGTCGGCCCGGCGCGCGGCTCGGTCCGCGGTCGCCCGAACGCCCGCGCGATCGCGTCGCCGCCCCAGGGCTTGGCGACCGTCCGAGGATGGAAGCGCAGCGGATAGAGCTCGAGACGCTCGGTCACGATCGCTCGGCTACGACCGGTTTCGACGGCGGGCGCCGAGGCGCTTCTCCCCGCCCTCGCGATCGGGCAGGCGCTTCTTCTCGCGCGGCTTCCCGTCGCTCCCGCTCGATCGACGCTTCTTGCTCCGCGGCTTTCGCGGGAGACCCTCTCGGCGCCCTTCGTCGGACGCCACCGAGGACTCGCCGACCGAGGAGTCCTCGCCCTCGAGCGCCGCGAGGAACGCGCCGAAGCGCTCGGCGTTTCGCCGGTCGATCTTGACGAGCTCCTCGTGGGCCCGCCGGATCAGGCGGAGTCGCTCCTTCGCGGGCGGCGGCTTCTCCAGCAGCGCCTTCATCTCGACGTCGGGCAGCTCGAGCTCGTCGTCCCGGATGGAGACGAACGCGGCCAGGCCGAGGCTGTCGATCACCTTGCGGCAGTGGTCGTCCGCGTTGACGATCACGACGCTCTCGCCCGCGGGGGCGCCGGCCTCGAGGAGCTCCTGCGCCAGGCGGACGAGGCAGCCCATGAAGGTGCTGTCCATCCCGCGGCAGTCGGCCAGGTCGAGGACCGTGCGTCGGAAGCCGGCCTCGACCATCTCGTGGGTGAAGTCCTGAAACGTCGCGGCGTTGTTCATGTTGGCGAGGCCGTGCACCCGGACGTAGACGGTCTCGCCCGTGCGTGCGACCTCGTAACTGCCAGCCGGCTGCTTCACCTCACCTACCCGCTCGAGCGTCTCGAGCTCCCGACCCTGGGCGTTCCCTGCGGGACCCGTCGGACCGTTCGTGCCCGGCGCCCCGCTCGATGCCCCTTCTGCCGATCCGTTCGGACCTTGGCGATGAGCCGGGCCGCCTCGCGCAGCGCGCTCGACGACGGCGGCTCGCCGCCGATCATGGCCGCCAGCTCGCGCCGTCTCGCCTCGGCGTCGGCGAGAACGGTCACGACGGCCCGGGTCCGTCCGCGCCCCTCCTTCCGGACGCGCAGGTGGTGTCGCGCCGCGCCGGCGATCGGCGCCAGATGCGTCACGAGCAACACCTGTCGTCCCCTCGCCAGCGCGCCGAGTCGACGGGCGACGGCGTCCGCCGCCCGCGCCCCGACATTCTGATCGATCTCGTCCAGGACGAGAAGAGGGGACCCCCGACGATCGGCGATTTCTCCCTCGATGGCAAGCATCACCCGGGCCATCTCTCCGCCGCTCGCCACCTGCGCGAGCGGCCCCTCGCCCTCGCCGGGGTTCGCCGCCAGAAGAAAGACCACATCCTCGGCGCCGGCGCGTCCGACGCTCGGCGCCCCGTCGGCAGCGCTCCCCGATCGGAGCTCGATCCGGAGGCGGGCCTCCTCCATCCCGAGCTCCGCCAGCGCCGCCGTGACCCGCTTCGCGAGGCGAGGCGCCGCCCGCTCGCGGGCCGCCGTCAGCGTCGCGGCGGCGTCCGCCAGGCGCGCCTCCGCGGCCGCGAGCACCTCACCCGCCCGGGCGAGCTCGACGTCGTCCTCGCGGAGCGACGCGATCCGCCGCTCCAGCTCGGCCTGCTCGTCGACGGCCGCGTCGATGCCGATCCCTAGTCGCCGCTCGAGCGCCCGGAGCGCGCCGATCCGCTCCTCGACCGCTGCGAGACGCGGCTCGTCGTGCGCGTGGCGCTCGCGGCGTCGTCGCGCGGCCTCCGCGACGGCCGCCACCTCACCGGCGATCCCGCTCAGCCGCTCGGAGAGTCGACCGAACGGGCGAACGCGCTCGGCGTGCTCGCCCTCGGCGCCGGTCGCTCCATCGTCGTCGGGGCCCTCTCCCGGATCCTCACCGACCGCCTCGGCGAGGGCGGCCGCCTCGCGCGAGAGCCCGCCCAGACGCTCGTAGAGCGCCCCGTCGGCCTCGTAGAGCTCGGACTCGATCCGCGCGAGGCACCCGAGGACGCGCTCGCTCTGGCGCAGCACCCGACGCTCGGCCTCGAGCCGCTCGAGCTCGCCCACCTCGGGGGCGACCGCGACGATCTCGTCGAGGCGCTCGCGGAGCCGGTCGTGCTCGAGCGCGTCGTGCCCCGCGCGCTCGGCCAGCTCGGTGTGGCGCCGTTGCAGGGACGCGACCTCGTCGTGGCGTCTTCCGACCTCCATCCGGGCCCCGTCGGCGCCCGCGAACGCGTCGAGGATCTCGACCTGCGCCTCGGGCCGTCGCAGCCCGCTCGCGGCCTCCTGGCCGGCGACCTCGACGAGGTGCCCGCCGATCCGCCGGAGCGTCGCGAGCGAGACGCTCGCGCCGTTGACGAAGGCGCGCCCGCGCCCGCCCCGCGGCAGCGTCCGCGCGAGGACGAGGGTGGTCGCCCGCGGCTCCGCGGAGCCCGCGTCGAGCGCCTCGGCGTCGTCGTCCTCGAAGCGCGCCGGGACGCCGGCCGCCTCGAGGATCGCGTCGAGCGAGCCGGTCGCCGGGTCGCCGGGGCTCGGCACGCGGAAGCTCGCCTCCACCCGCGCCTGCGCCGCGTCTCTCCGCACGCAGCTCGGACCGACGCGCGCGCCGGTGACGAAGCGAAGCGCCTCGGTGAGGAGCGACTTCCCCGCTCCCGACCCTCCGGTGATCGCGCACAGCCCGGGGGTGAACGGGACGACGACCTCCTCGAACAGGACGAAGTCGCGGGCGCGGATCTCGTCGAGGAAGATCGTGGCGAGTTCGGGGGAGGTCTTCATCGGATCTCTCTTCGGGGCGTTCCGGCGGCGGGCGCGGAGTCGGGCTCGAGTTCGGGTTCGCGGCGATCCGAACGATGGCCGTTCTGGACGCTTACCATAACCTAAAACTATCACGGCTCGCGCAGACGCCGCAAGGGGTTTCGTCGGGGGGCCGCCCATGACTCTCGACGAGATCGGCCGCGACCCGCGCCGGACCGCGGCTCGAGAGGTTTGGTAGTCGTTCGCCCGCGGAGCCGGGCCGCCGATTGGCGACGTCGGGCGGCGACGCGCCATGATGCGTCCATGAGCGCCGAGCACGGACCTGCTCCCGAGGCTCCCCGTCGGCTCGGTCCCTATCGCGTCGAGTCGACGATCGGGCGCGGCGGGATGGGTGAGGTCTACCGCGCCCGCCACGTCGAGACCGGCGCGCTCCACGCCGTGAAGGTGATCCTCGCCCGGCGCCTCGTGGGAGACGAGGGACGCCGGACCCTCGCGCGGTTCCAGAACGAGGTCGAGGTGCTCGCGCGCGTCCGGCATCCGGGGATCGTCACGATCCACGCGGCCGGGGTCGACGACGGCGTGCCGTGGTGCTCGATGGACCTCGTCGATGGGCGTTCGCTCGCCGAGCTCACCCGGACCGGTCCGCTGCCGCCGCGCGAGGCGGCCCGGATCGTCGCCGCGGTCGCGCGCGCGATCGCGCACATCCACGAGCTCGGGGTCGTCCACCGCGACCTGAAGCCGGGCAACGTCATCATCGAGGACGATGGCGAGCAGCCCCGCGTCGTCGACTTCGGCCTCGCCTACGACGCCTTCGCCGAGGAGCTGACGCGCACCGGCGACATCGTCGGGACGCCCGCGTTCCTCGCGCCCGAGCAGCTCATCCGCGGCGCGTCTCGCGTCGGTCCGTCCGCCGACATCTACGGGCTCGGCATCATCCTCTACGGCTGTCTCACCGCACGTCCGCCGTTCCGTGGCGCGAACCAGCTCGCGACATTGACGGAGGTGCTCAGGGCGCCCCCGCCGCCGCCGGGACTGCTCGATCCGGGCGTGCCGGCGGCGCTCGACGCGATCTGCCTCCGCGCCCTCGAGAAACGTCCGGGGGACCGCTACGCCACCGCGGTCGCCCTCGCCGAGGACCTCGAGCGCTTCCTCGACGGGGGCGAGGTGCTCGCCGCGTCCGCTGGTCGATGGACCCGGCTCCGCGCCTGGCTCGTCCCGCGGACGCGCGCCGGGCGGCTGGGGAGCGCCCTGGTGCTCGCCCTCGCGCTCGTGGGAGCCTTCGAGGGCGCGCGGTTCCTCCTCCAGCCGGGGCGCCTCCTCGGGTCGCCGCTCGCCCGCGTCGAGGCGTACGAGCGGCGCCTCGCCCGCGACGGGCGCCTCTCGGCCGAGGTGATCCGCGAGGTCGAGGCGATCGGCCAACACGCCGGCCTGTCGGAGCAGCACCTCCTCGCGCAACGGGCGCGCCTCCTCGCCGGCCTCGCCGAGGAGGCGGCCCTGCCGCCGGATGCGCCGGTCGACGTCTTCCGCGTCGACGTGCTCAGGGGCGCCCTCCGACTCCCCGATCGGCGCGAGCACATCGTCGCGGGCCTCCTCGCGGTCGGGCGGCTCGCGACCCTCCACGACGTGCTCACCGGCAGGGATCCGCCGACCCCGGCGCCGATCGAGGCGGCCGCGCCGCTCGCCCGCTTCCTCGCCGATCCGGCGGCCGCCGCGGGCCGCCTCCCGCCGCTGCACGCGCCCGCGTTCGACGCGCTCGTCCGCGCGCCGGGGCTCGAGCGGGCGATCCGCGGGCGGCTGCGGGTGGCGAGGGCGGAGCGATGGATCGGCCTCGGCGACGCGGCCGCGTTCGACTCCGCCGTCGACGACCTCCACGACGCGGCGACCCTCGATGCCACGCCGCCGAGCGCGGCCTGCGCCACGGCCGCGTTCCACGTCTTCCTGATCGAGCGTTTCCTCGCCACGATCGAGAGCGACGCGCCCGAGGCGCGTCGCCTCGGCGACCTGATCGTCCGCTGTCGGCCGGCCGACGCCGTCGTGCCGGCCCCGCTCATCGATGCCCTCCGCGCCGTCGTCGGCGTCGATCACGCCCTCGCCGCGGGTCGCGACGTGGCGACGATCCGGACCGCGGCGGCCGCCCTCCTCGTCGGTCCGGTCCTCGAGTCGCTCGAGGAGTGGCCGTTCGAGGCCGAGATGGTCGCGACCCTGCGCGACGCGGTCGGCGTCGAGCGGCTCCGAGACGAGGCGTCGCGCGAGGCCCGCCTCCCCCCCGCGCGACGCAACCCCGCCCGCCTGCTCTTCGCGGTCGAGCTGCTCGGGCGCGCCCTCGACGACGCCGAGCGCGACGCCCTTCTCGAGGGGGCGCGCGACAGCGGCGTCGACGCGTCGTGGCTGCACTCACTCGTCGGTCGGCGACTCGCGATCGCCGGCCGGGACGAGGACGCCCGGGCGGCGCTCGAGCGCGCCGTCGAGCTCGACCGCGCCCGGCCCGACGAGCTCCGCGGATCGTGGGCGCCGGTCCGCCTCGCCGCCCTGCTCGCTCGCGACGACCCTGACCGCGCGCCGCTCCTGCTCGAGGCCGCCCGGGTGGAGGAGGCGAGCTGGGCGCGCGACGTCGCCCTCGAGCGGACGGGCGTCCTGCGGGGATGGCGCTTCCGGCAGGCGCGTCGGATCGGCGCCGAGCTCGTGGTCCTCGCGCGCCAGGAGGTCGCGGAAGGTGTCCCGGCGTGCTGCGGCGAGGGCCGCCGCGACCCCGACGCGATGATCGAGCGGGCGGCCCGGATCCTCGGGCTGCCGCTCGCGCGGATGCTGAACCTGTTCGAGGGACGCGACTGGATCGCGACGCCGTCGTCCGCCCTCCTGATCCGCGTCCGCCATCACCTCGGCCACGGGCGGGTCGACGCGGCGCTCGGCGACGTCGATCGCATCCTCGGCCTCGAGTCGGCCGAGATCGCGCGGCGCGACTACGAGCGACGCGGCGTCTGGCGCGCGATCATCGAGGCGTTCGAGCTCCGGGCCGAGGCGCTGGAGCTCCTCGGCCGCTCCGATCAGGCGACCGCCGCCCGCGCCGAGGCGCGCAGGCACCGTGAGGGGGCGGGCCTGTGATCGGCGGGCGGGCGGGTCCCTACGTCCTGATCGCCGAGCTCGGGCGCGGCGCGTTCGGCGCCGTCTACCGGGCTCGCCACGGCGAGTCCCGGGTGGAGCACGCGGTGAAGGTGCTCCACCACGACCTCGCGTTCGACCCCGAGGACATCGTCCGGTTCCGGCGCGAGGCCGAGATGCTCGCGCGTCTCGACCGCCATCCGAACATCGTCTCGGTGCACGCCGTCGGCGAGGACGACGTCGGCTCGTGGATGGCCATGGACCTCGTCCGCGGGCGTCCGCTCCAGACGGAGCTCGCGGGCGGACCGCTCCCGATCGCGCGCGCCGTCGACCTCCTGATCCCGATCGCCCGCGCGGTCGCCCACGCGCACGAACGCGGCGTCGTCCATCGCGATCTCAAGCCCGAGAACGTCCTCATGGACGAGCGCGGCGTCCCGAGGGTGGTCGACTTCGGCCTCGCGTTCGACGACACCCGGACGCGGCTCTCGAAGACGGGCGAGGTGATGGGCACGCCGTCGTTCATGGCGCCCGAGGTCGTCCTGGGATGGACCTCGGGGTCGGTCGCGCGGATCGAGGCGAGCGCCGTCGATCCACGGGCGGATGTCTACGGGCTCGGCGCGACCCTCTACGTCCTGCTGACCGGGCGCGCCCCGCACCAGGGCAAGACGGCCCACGAGACGCTCCTCCGGGTGACCGAGGGAATGCCCGAGGCGCCGCGACAGCTCCGGCCCGAGCTGCCGCTCGATCTCGAGAGGATCGTCCTGGGCGCTCTCGAGCGGGATCCCGCGCGCCGCTACCCGACGGCGACGGCCTTCGCCGACGACCTCGAGCGCTGGCGGGTCGGCGAGGCGGTGGCGGGCGCCGCGCCGGCCCGCCGGGCGAGGCGGCTCGTCGTCGCGACGCTCGTCGTCACGGCGGTCGGAGCGGCCGCCGCCCTCGCCTTCGGCTGGGGATCGATCGGCGCGGGGCCGCCCGGGCCGTCGAGGTTGGAGCAGCAGCTCGCCGAGCTGGACCGGCAGTGGGAGGCGGCGAGCCGGGGCTCGGCCGACGCGCTCGCGCGCGCGGGCTCGATTGCTTCGGAGCTCCTCGCGAGCGAGGAGCTCCGCGGCGAGAGGCGCGCCAGGCTCCGCAGGGTCCTGAGCGTCGCCGAGTCGCTCGTCGACGACGGTCGAACCGAGCCCGACGATGACCCGTTCGGTCCGCGGACCGCGCGCGCGGTCGCGTCGATCCTCCTCGAGACGGGACAGCTCACGCGGTTCGCGAAGGTCGCCCCGCTCGAGGCGTTGCTCGCCTGGATCGCCGATGGCGGGCGGGTCGACGACGTCTCCGATGACGGACTCGCCGAGATGGCGACGGCCGTCGCCGCCCGGATCGCGGATGAGCCTGCCCTCGAGGCGGCGCTCGCCGGGCTCCTCCGGCGACGGGTGGCGCGCATCGTCGAGGCGGACGACCCGGCCGACGACGCGCGGGTCATCCCGATGGCTGAGCAGCTCGCGCCGCTCGTCGGACAGCTCGGGTTCGACGCGGCCAGCGCGCCGAGCGCGGACGCGATCGAGCGGTACGGCCGACGGCGCGTCGAGGCCGAGGCGGCCGGGCCGAGAGCGCTGCGCCTCGCGATCGCGTCGCTCGTCCACGATCCCCTGGATCCGAGCTGGGTGGGCCGCCACCTGGAGCTCGGCGGCCTGCTTCACACGGGCGAGGGCGCGACTCTGGAGGAGCGCCCGGCGTTTCTCCGGGCCGCGGTGATCCAGATCGCGAGCGGCCAGCGCTCCGTCGACGACAAGATGCTCGCCCTCTACACCGGGTCGCCCGAGGCGAACGAGATCTTCGGAGAGCTGGCCGCGGGAGACGAGCCGGGTCACCTGGCGGTCGCCGTCGCGGCCGCGATCTCCGACGAGGTCAGCGCGGAGGTCGCCGCGACGGATCCCGCGGCGCGGCTCGTCGCCCACTGGGCGCCGGTGAGCGCGATCCTCGCCCGCGAGCGGGAGCGGTCCGACGTGCCCGCGGCGATCCTCGCGTGGCTCGCGGTGACGTTCGCGGATGCGGCCGCGGGCGATCAGATCCCGAGCGCGTCGGAGGACGAGCACGGCGACGGGCCCCGCGGCGAGCTGAGGCGCCGGCTCCTCGCCGCGTGGCCCGTCGGGCACGACGGCTCGGTGCGCGGGCGGGTGAGCGCGGTGATCGACGAGCTGCTCGCCCGGGCCCGCACCCGGCAGGGAGAGGGCTCGGCGTGGGACCTCGGCGTCCCCTACGCGGTGCTCCGCTGGTGGTGCGTCTACCGGGAGGAAGCGCCCGACGCGGAGGAGGCCTACGCGCTCGCGCTGGGGACGCTCGAGCGGGTCGCGGTCCTGCGCGAGACGGTCGCCGTGGACCACTGGTCCGCCGGCATCCGGCTCCAGCGACGCTTCCTCAACCGGACGATCGACTACGCGGTCGGCTACGTGATGGCCTGGTTCTTCCGCCGCTGCGTCTTCGAGGGCCCGTGCCCGAACCGGCGGAGGTTCGAGGCGCTCGCGGGGGCCATCCGGCGGATCAAGCCGAACGCCCACGAGCCGTCCTCGGGCGCCGCGGTGCACGCGTTCATCCACGGCGACGGTGCGACCGCCGCCGCCGCCCTCGCCGAGGCGGTCGGGCTCGACCACGAGTACCGCCCGATCCGGGCGGCGATCGCCGCGGCGGGGATCCTCATCGACCGCGACGAGCGCGAGGCGGCGCGAAGGCTGCTCGCGCGGACGGTCGATCCGGACGAGCCGGCGTTCATCCCCGGTCACGGGGCGGACTGGCGCGATCGCGCCGGGCTCTGGCGGAGCCTCGGCGACGAGGAGCGCGCCGTCGCCGACGACGAGGCGTACGAGACGTGGCGCGCGCGGGGCGAGCGCGACTGATCGATCGCGACTGATTCGATCGCGATCGGATCTCGCGGAATGTGACGGCCTGCATGCGGAGTCGTGTTGCCGACGGCGGGGCGGGGTCGGTGTGCGGCCTGCTTCGAAGCTGGACGGGTGTGCGGGTGCCGCTGTTTTCCCGTTCGGATCCCGAGGAATGTGACGGCATGCGGGGTCAGGCCTCTGCTTGCTGCTTGGTCGGGACGTGGTTGCGATGCGTGCCCACCTCCCAAGCCAGCAAGACAGAGGCCTGACCCCGGTAGTCAGCCCGGGTGCCCGGCGCGATCCGCATCGTCGGTGACGCGGCCTTGCAAACCGAGTCCACGGTCCATCGCCTTGCAGCGCGAGCCGCTGACTTCGCGACCCGTCTTCCCGTCGACGTGGCTTGCAAGATCGGCCCCGGGCCCCGCATCGGGTTTGCACCCCAGCCGCGCTCCCGCCGGCTCGGCCTGCAGAGTCAGCCCCGGGCCCCGCATCGGGGGTCAGGCCTCTGTCTCGCTGGCTTGGGAGGGGAGTTCGCTTCGGCAGTCCCGCTCCGACCAAGCAGCAAGCAGAGGCCTGACCCCACGGGAAGCGACGGCTCGGCCCAGCCGCGCAGCTCCGATGCAGGCCGCAGGCCAACCCCGCCCCGCCGTCGGCAACACGACTTCGCATGCGCGCGGGCAAGACCTCGGGAATCGACGGCTCGGCCCATCCGCGAGCTCCGAAGCAGGCCGCATGGCGACCCCGCCTCGCGGTCGGTCGGTGCTTCGAACGAAGGAAGCTACGGTGCCCGCAGCGGCGGCAGGTCGACCATCGAGACCCAGCGCTCGCGGAGGCGGCGCCACTTCGAGAGGGGGATGACGCCGTCGATGATGAGGCTCGCCACGCCGGCGCGGAACGAGGTCGCCTCGTCGGCGAACGCGGCGCGGACCTCGCGGCTGCGGGTCGCCTGCTCGGACTCCATCATCGTGACGAGCATCGCGCGGTGATCGGCGGCGTCGAGGCTCCGGTCGCGCCGCTCGAAGTAGAACCAGAGCCCGACCCGCTGCCCCTTGCCGAGCTCGAGGAAGACGTCGCCCTGCAGGGCGAAGCTCGCTCCGGACCGGAGGAGTGCCCCGTTGACCTCGGTGAGGCCGCCGCCTCCGCGGTCGACGATCCGGAAGCCACCGTCGCTTCCGAACTCGATCACGGCGTGCTCGGGAACGATCCCGTTGCCGCGGATCCGGACGTCGGCGTGGGGCGCGCTGCCGATGAGGACGCTGCGCTTGTTCACCGGGACGATGCGACGCGTCCCGCCGCCGAACACGAGGAGCCGCGCGTGGTACTTCGCGACGGCCTCGTCGGCCGCGTCGGCGGCGGGGGCGAGGGCCGTCGTGTCGAAGAACTTGGTCATCGGGGCGGCCGCCTTCGGTCGCCGGCGGAGGTAGAGGACGACGGTGGTGGCCGCGAGGGCGGCCATGAGCGCCCAGCCGGCGTTCCCCGTCCCGCCGACGGCGTCGACGAGGCGGGCGACGAACGTCGCGGTCTGCTCGGGGCGGTCGCCCGCCTCGATCCCGTAGGTCTCGAGCACCTGGCTGAGAACCGGGCTGGCGACCGCGAAGAAGCCGGCGGCCTTGGTCGCGGTCTGGGCGACCGAGCGGGTCGGGATCGGGATCCGGTCGACGACCTCGCCCTTGTAGCGGAGCTCGACGACCGCCTCGGGGATCTCGCCCTCGGCGACCGGCGTGACGTGGAAGCGCGCCTCGGCGAGGGCGGGCGTCGTGTCGACGTGAGCGCGCGGGGGTACGACGAGGCAGCCGGGGATCTGGGGGACGACCGTGACGATCGGGTCGTCCTCCTCGATCTGGAGCCGCTTCTTGCTCTGCACCTGCTTCACCCGGTCGGCGACGATCCGCTCGACCTCGTGGACGCTGAAGACGACCATCATCGGGAAGCTGCGGCGCGGGTTCATCCGCGACCACCAGCGCACGGTGCTCCGGCGTTCGAAGCTCTTGACGACGCGGGTGCCGGCCGGCGCGGCGTCCGCCTTCTGGCCGCGGCCCGCCTTCCCGCCACGGGGAGCCCCGGGCGGCGCCATCTTCTTCTTCGACTTGCGCTCGCGGCGCGGCGCGGACTTGGGCTTCAGCGCCTCCACGGGGGCCGGGGTGGCCGGCGTGGCCGGGGCGACCGGGGCGGCCAGGAGCGGCTCGGGGGCGGGCTCCGGGGGAGCCATCGACATGTTCAGGCGGAGGGTCGACTCCGCCTCGTCGCGACCGACGGCGCGTGACTCGTCGGCGAAGATCTCCTTCTCGCGCTCCTCGATCTCCTCGACCGACGGCTCGTCGTCGAACCGGACGCTCGAGCCTCGACCGCTCCCGCCGCCGACGTCGACGGCGAACATGATCGTGCCTCCGACCTCGTCGTCCTCGTCGTCGTCGAGGGACTCGTCCAACATCTCGAACTGGTCGAACTCCATCGCCCCGGACGAGCCGACCTCGACGAGGGCCGCGTCCGCGTCGGTCTCGATCAGGCCCATGTCCTCGGCGACGCTCGGCGCCTCGATCGTCGGGATCGCCGGCTCGGGCTCCTTGTCGCGCGGCGAGATCGCCTGGTACTCCTCGGTCGTGTCGAAGACGATCTCCTCCGCGGCCTTGCTCTGGCCCGTCATGATGTCGCCGAAGTTGATCACGGTGTCGGAGGTCGAGTCCTCGAGGATCAGCTCGTCGCTCGACTCGGCGATCCCCATCGCCTGGTCGGAGTCGGTGAGGATGATCGTGGGCATCGTCTCGCGGCCCTGCGCGAGCGAGCGGACGTCGTCCTCCTTGAACTTCATCGAGACGCCGTCGCGGAAGCCGCGGAGCTCGCCCTCGGCGACGAGGCTCTCGAGCTCGGGCTCGTCGATCCGGAGCTCGGTGAGCACCTCCTCGAACCCGAGGTACGCGATGCCGCCCGTCCTCTTACTCGGTCGCCAGGGAGTCGTGGATGACGGCGGCGGCGGAGGCGGCGGAGGCAGCCTCGGAGGCGGCTCGATCGCTCGCTCCACCGGGTAGAAGCGCTCGGTCCCCGCGGCGACCGCCTCGGCCGTCGCCACGCGCACCGCGACGCCGTCGTCGAGGTCGAGCGCGCACGCGAGCGAGGCGAGCTGATCCTCGTCGAGCCGCTCGTGGCTGGCGAGGATCAACGCCCCGAGAGCGTCGTGACCGATCGGGACGATCCGCCGCTCGCGGGCGATCGACGGGGCGACAACGGCGAGCGTGTCCGCGGCGATCGCGTCGTGCTCGATGAGGTCGTCGAGGTCGACCCACTCTTCGCCCCACTGCTCCGCGAGGCAGCGGGCGAGCTGCCCGGGCGAACAGGCGCGGTGGCGGACGAGGATCGCGCCGATCCGCTCCCCGGTCTCGAGCTGCTCGCCGAGGGCCCGGTCGATGTCGTCTTCGGTGGCGAACAGATGATCGCAGAGGATCTCGCCGATCGGGGGGACCGACGGCTCGCCGGCCGCGTCCCCGAGGTCGGCGAACGGATCGCCGAAGGGGTCGTCGCCGGGATCGGGCGCCTCGAGCGGCGGCTCGACCTCGATCGCGCCGGCGAACGGGTCATCGTCGAGCGCGGCCTGCCCGAGCTGGACGGCGACGACCTCGTAACCGGCCGTCGCGACGACGTCGCCGACGGCCAGCGCCCAGCGGCCGCCCTCGACCTGGGCATACTCGGTCTCGCCGCGGATGACGAGGAGCGGCTCGGCGCCGCCGAGGTCGATCAGCCACCAGTCGGGTCGGGGACAGCCGGGCGCGGCCTCGAGGACGATCCGGGCCCGGTGACGGCCGACGTGACGGTCCGGGAGGTGGACGAGGCAGTCGGGGTCCCGGCCGATGCTCAGCTCGTGGAACTGGCCGGCGATCTCGGTGAGGCCGCTCGCGGCGAGGGTCGTCCCCAGGGCCGGATCGTCGGTCCGGACGTCGAGGTGGATGAACGCCTTCGGCGGCTCGGCGAGGTGCGTGGCCGCGGGCTCGGTCTGCTCGCTCACGGGGGCTCCTGACGGCTCGCTCGATCCTAGACCGAAGATCGCGTTTCCGCGAGGTCGGCGTCACCCCCGTCGACCGCCCTACCCCGGGAGAGAAGACGTCGGCGGGGTAGGGAGCGTTCCCGGATTCCACGGGAACGCAGGCGCGGGTGACCGGTTTCGTCGATCGATTCCTCACGCGTTGCAGGAACACGGTCTTCTTGCACGAACGGGGAACGATCCACAGATTACACAGATTACACAGATTGGGAGTTGCCGAAGACGGTCATCCCTCGCCGCCGGCCGAGGCCCGTCCGCGTTCGGCAAGACCCGCGAGTCGTCCGCGGCTATCTGTGTAATCCGTGTGATCTGTGGATCGTTTTCTCGCGACGGCAATCGCGCGCGCGTGTTCCAGGAACAGGAGTCTCGGGCGGCGCACCGCGACGCGTCGGCAATCGCTGGGCGACGTCCGAACCAATCCGTGCAATCCGCGAAATCCGCGGTTCGGTCTGTCGGCGTTGGATCGGTGGGAACCGCGGATTACGCGGATTGCGCGGACTTCGAGTTGCCGGGTACGGGTTCATTGCCATTGCGCGGGCCGTTCCAGGAACACGGTCTTCCGTCCGGGACCGTCCGGCTCAGCGCGAAGCGTCGTCGAGAGCCTTCGCGAACGCGGAGCCCTCGCCGAAGCGCGCGCGCGCCTTCGCGACGGCGTCGCGGGCGGCGGGCGTGTCGAGGCGCTCGAGGGTCCGGGCGGCCAGGGCGGCCCGGTCCGCGTCGGTCTCGACGCCGAGGTATCGGACGAGCGGCGTCTCGGCGCGGGGCGGCACCCGCTCGAGCTTCGAGACGGCGTCGCAGAGGCGCGCGAGCGCGGCGAGGACGATCTCGCGGCGGTTGCCCACGCGCTGTTGGTCGGCGCCGGGCTGCTTCGCCGGGCCCGATCCGGTGGCCGGGTCTTCCGCGGGTTCCGCGGGGGCGGCGTCCGGCTCGGCCTCGGGGGGGCGAGGCGCCTTCGGCTCGGCCGGATCCTCGTCGCCGAGAGGACGGTCGCCGGGGGTGACCGGGGCGGCTTCGCCGTCGGACGGGGCGCCCGGGCGATCGGTCTCGTCGCCGCGGTTCGAGCCGTCGCGGTCGTGCCCGCGCTCGCGCTCGTCGTCGGCTTCGCCTTCGCCTTCGCTCTCGCCTGTCGTCGCGCCGGGCTTGCGCTCCTTGCGTTCGGTCTCCGACGCGGTCTTGGGCGTCCCGGAGGCTTCCGCTCCCTCGCGGATGGTCGAGTCGCGACGGGCCGTGTGCTTGCCGCCGGCGCCCGGGGCGGCGCCGCCGCTGCCGCCGCCGCGACTGGCGCCGCCGAGACCGCGGCCGCCGCCGGCGCCGTCATCCGCGCCGTCGTCGCCGCTGCCATCGTGTGCTGCCGCGGCGCCCGCGCTCTCGTCCGCGGTCGCGTCGGTCGCGCCGTTGGCGCGCGCCCACCGGCCCTTGTCGCCGCGCTTCTCGAGGTTCTCGAGCCCCTCCCGGAGGCGGCGGGCCTCGGGGGTCTCGTCGTCGGCCGTCAATGGGCCCCTGCTGCCCTGGTTGAAGTCGCGGTTCGACGGCTCGCGCTCGATCGCGTCGACGACCCCGCGCTCGGCGCGATGCAGCGCCGACTCGGTGGGCCGGCGCGCGGGCGGCGTCGCCGCGGGCGGGCCGCCGTAGACGGCGCCGAGGGCGGGCAGCTCCTCCTCCTTGGTGTCGGCGAAGGCGAGGAGCTCGCCCGAGAGCGTCTCGAGGACGGTCCCGATGACGTCGGGCTCGGCCGCGCCGAGCTGCTCGATGGCGGCGGCGCTCGAGATCGTGCCCTCCTCGGACTTGCGGAGCAGCTCCTCGACGAGGGCGCGCGCCTTCGCCTCGGCCGCGATCTTCCGCTGGACGGCGTGGAGCCGCTCGGTGAGGCGGGCCGCCTCGCCGGGCGCGACGTCGCTGAGCTCGATCGCGCTCGAGAGGGCCGCCTCGGCCTCGCCCCAGCGCTCGCCGTTGACGAGCGCGCCGGCGAACGCGGACTGGGCGGCGAGCTGCGCCTGGCGCGCCTCGCGGATCAGGGCGCGGTCCTCGGTCTGGGCGGTGACCTTCGCGAGCACGGCGGCCGAGGTGACGGCCTGCCGGCCGGCCGCGATCGCCGCGTCGCCGCGCGAGGCGAGCACCTCGGCGAGGGAGGTGTCGACGTCGGCCCGCGCGGTCGCGATGAGCCGCTGCACGCCGGTGTCGTTTCGCCCGCGCTCGCGGACCAGGCCGATCGAGAGCACGCCGACGAGGAGGGCGAGGACGGCGGCGCCGACGACCGCGCTGCTGAGGCCGCGGTTACGGCGCGCCCAGCGCTTGACGCGGTGGGCGGTGCTGATCGGGCGCGCGAGGATCGGCTCGCCGCGGAGATACCGCTCGAGCTCCTCGGCGACCACCTTCGCGCTGCCGTAGCGATGCTCGGGCTCCTTCTCGAGGCAGCGGAGCGCGATCGTCTCGAGGTCGACCGGGAGGCCGGGGTCGAGCTGCCGCGGCGGCGTCGGCTCGGCGTTCAGGACCGCGTTCAGGACGGCGATCGCCGTGCTCCCGGTGAAGGGGACCTCACGGGTGAGGGCGTGGTAGAGGAGCGCGCCGAGCGCCCAGACATCGGAGTGGGGCCCGACGTCCTCGTGGCGCGCGTCGGCCTGCTCGGGCGACATGAACGAGGGCGTTCCGAGCGCCTCGCCGGTCATCGTGATGTGGTGGTGGGTCGCCTCGTCGCGGGCGAGGCCGAAGTCGGTCAGGCGCGCCTTGCCGGTCGCGTCGACGAGCACGTTCTGCGGCTTGATGTCGCGGTGGACGACGCCCTCGGCGTGAGCGTGCTGCAGCGCCTGGGCGATCTCGATCACGAGCTGCGCCACGCGGCGCGGCTCGGGGCGGTCGCGGCCGACGACGCGGTCGAGCGGCTCGCCGTCGACGTAGTCCATCACGATGAACGGGCGGCCCTGATGCTGGCCGACCTCGTGGACGCTCACGATGCCCGGGTGGCGGAGGCGCGCGGTGACGCGGGCCTCGCGGCTGAAGCGCTCGAGCTCCTCGGTCCCGGCGGGGCGCGCGAGGGAGTCGATGAGCATCTTGATCGCGACCTCGCGGCGGAGGTTCGGATCGAAGGCGCGGACGACGACGCCCATGCCGCCGCGGCCGAGCTCGCTGTGAACCTTGTAGCGGCCGATCGAGCGGGGGAGGCCGTCGCGGCGGGGGCCGTCGTCGGCGTCGCTCTCGGGGCCGAGGACCGGACGGCTGTCGGCCGGACTCATCCGCTGGGTGGCGCCGCCGGGGCCGGGCGCGGGCGAGAGGTGCTCGGGGGCCGGGGTGATCCCGCCGGGGGTCGGCGTGGCGCCGGGGGGGAGGGGGAGCGTCTCGTGACGGTTGGCGCTCGAGCGGTCGATCAGCTCGGTCTCGCCGAAGTCGCCGACCGCGTTCGTCCGCGCCGGATGCGGGGTCGCGCCGGGGGGGACGAGGCCGCCGCGGGGGCGGGCGTCGAAGGGCGCGTTGGAGGCGGAGTCGGGCACCGGCTCTCTCTTCCCGATCGAGGCTCTAGGGAGGGCGTCTTCCCCCTCCAGCCTAGATCCTGGTCGCTCCCCCCGCGAATGTCTCCCCCCGAAACGTGAGACCGCGGCCGGAGGGCCGCGGTTCCAGGGACTTCGCTACGTTCTGTAAGTGGTGATGTAGGAGATGCTTAGAGGAGGCCTCGGAGCTCCCCGGCCACGGCCGCGGCCGCGTTCTCGAGCCGCTCGCGCGTCAGGTAGGTTCCGGCCTTGATCTCCCGGTGGAGCCGGATCAGGAGCCGCCCGCGGATCGGTGGGAGGTCCTTCAGGCGCTCGAGGAGCTGGCCGAGCGGCGGCACGTCGAGGCGGTCGTCCAGCTCCGCCCGGCGCGACGGACGGCGGTTGGCCGGGGCGCGGCGCGACGGGTTCCGGCCGCGGTGGGCCGCGTCGTGCACGCCCGAGGGCTCGACGAGGTCCGGCGCGGGCGTCCCCGTCGAGAAGATCCGGTGGGCCTGGCTCGGGAACAGCGGCGAATCGGACATGGTCACTCTCTCTCGAAGACGCGCTCGGACGGACGGGTCCGTACCTCGACCACCCATCTATCGGTATTCGGCGGCGGAATCTTGAGCCTGAACCTCGGTCGCCGCGGGCGCGTCTCTGGGAACAGTGGCCCGGCCGACCGGCCGGGCGATCGCAGAGCTCGATCGATTCACCAGCTGCCACTTCGCCGAGACGCCGCGGCGTGGGTCTCCCCGCGCCGTTCCGGGGAGGGTCTACCATGTCGTTCCGCCGCCGCCTTCGATCGCCGTCGCTGCTCGTCTCCCCCGTGCTCCTCGCGCTCGTGGTCGGCGTCGCCGCGGCGCACGCTCGCGCCGACGACGCTGACGAGCCCGCCGGGGACGCCGTCCGGAGCAGCGAGGGCGGCCGGATCCTCCTCCGGGTGAAGAAGGGCGAGGAGCTGGCCGTCGGCGAGCTCCTCAAGGACATCAGCATCCGACGCGGCCAGCTCGTGATCGCCGACGAGCGGGTGCGCGCCGTCAAGATCCGCTTCCTGAGCAACGCCGACGTCACCTGGGACATGCTCCGCTACGTCCTCGAGAGCCACGAGGTGCGCCTCGTCGAGAAGCGGATGGCGAGCGGCGAGCTGGTGCTGCGCGCCGTGCGTCGCTCCGAGCTCGCCGAGGCGGACCTCCATCCCGACAGGGTGCTGACCCCGAAGCCGGCGGAGCCGGGCGGCGACGAAGGCGGCCTCGAGGGCGCCGGGCGGGCGAAGCGGCTCGGGCCGGTGATGCCCGAGACCCAGGAGATCGTGACGGCGATCATCCCGATCGAGCACGGCGCCGGGAACGACATCTTCAGCAACCTGCGCGGGCTGGCCCAGCGCGATCGCGACCGGACCGGGACGATGCTCTACGTCCGCGGGCCCGAGGTGATCATCGTGACGGACCTCGCCCGGAAGGTCGCCTACTACCAGGAGCTCGTCCGGGCGCTCGACGTGCCCGCGCCGGGGCAGGTGATCGAGGTTCGGACGGTGGTGCACGCGCAGGCGACCGAGCTCGCGACGACGGTCCAGGGCCTCCTCGCCCAGGGGATCGTGGCGCGTCCCGGGGTGCCGCAGCAGGTCGGGGCGTCGCCGTCTCCGCGGGTCGCCGCCGACGCGCGGAGCAACCAGCTCATCATCCAGGCGCTGCCCCACGAGCTGCCGGGGATCCACGACCTGATCGACCGGCTCGACGTCGACGTGCCGCCGCGTCCGCCGCACTTCTTCAGCGTTCCGGTGCAGAATGCGTTCGCGCCGGACGTCGCCTCGAAGCTGAACGAGCTCGTGAACGGCGCGGCGGCCACGCCGCGCGCCGGCGGAGCGGACCGTCAGCGCCGGCAGGTCGGCGGGGCTGGCCGGCCGGGCGGATCGAACGGCGGGGGGCGGCGGGGAGGACGTCCGGCGCCGGCGCCGAGCCCGCGACCGGCGGTGGGGGTCGTGGGCGGCGCCGGGGCGCTCGCCTCGCTGAATCACGACGCCGTCGAGACGCGGATCGTCGCGGACGAGGCGACGAACAGCCTCCTGATCCAGGCCGAGGAGGAGGTCTTCGCCGCGATCCTCGAGCTGATCGAGACGCTCGACCGCCGCCCGCGCCAGGTCGGCGTCGAGGTGCAGGTCTGGGAGGTCGTCGTCCCGAACGACGACCTCCAGTTCGCGATCGAGCTCGCCGGCGCCGAGGCGGGCAAGGACGGCGGCTTCGGCGGGGCGGCGGCGACCGCGTTCGGGGCGAGCCAGCTCGGCTTCGACCCCGCGACCGGCGCGCTCCAGCGGGTGCCGGGCCTCGGGACGGGCGTGATCGGGGTGCTCGGCTACGACCAGTTCTCCGAGATCCCGGTGATCCTCCGGGCGCTCGCGACCAAGAGTCAGAGCCGGCTGCTCACCCAGACGACCGTCGTCACCAATGACAACGAGTCGGCGACGTTCTCGGCGGGCGACACGTTCCCGTTTCTGACGCAGACCTTCAACAACGTCGTGGCCACCCAGGACGTCTCCGAGGCGAGCGCGGCGACGACCCTGAACATCACGCCGCGGATCGCCGGCGACGACGTCCTCACCCTCGACCTCGACGTCCAGGTGAAGTCGTTCACCGGCGGCGCGGTCGGCGGCCTGCCGCCGCCTACCAACGACCGGAGCTACGGCGGGCTCGTCACGATCCCGAACGGGCACTGGGTCGTCTTCGGCGGCCTCGAGCAGGAGACCGACACCGAGGCGGAGGAGAAGGTCCCCTTCGTCGGCGACATCCCGCTGCTCGGTTGGCTCTTCAAGCGGTTCACCAGGACCCACAGCCGGACGAAGGTCTACATCTTCGCGCGGCCGACGATCCTCGCGGACCCCGGCTTCAAGAACCACGTGCGCGCGAGCGCCCTCGTGCGCGACCGGATGCAGCGCGACGGCGGGTGGGAGCGGGCGCCCGAGCCGCTCCTGCCGCAGGAGGCGCTCGAGGATCCGCACGGGAGCGTCCACGATCAGATCTACGAGGTGCTCGGGACGAGCAGCGGGAACCCGTTCGGCACGGTCGAGCGGTCCGGCGCGGGCGCGCCGCTCGACTCGCGGGGCGCTCGGGACCGGTGAGGGGCTGAACCTCTCGCGGCGGCGAACGTCTTGTGATGGAGGGGTCGACGCAGGCCACGACGCGGAGAGCCTTTAGCGGAAAGGAATTGCCGCAACGCGTGATTCTCGCTAGACTCGTCGCCCCAACTGGTTGGGTTCGGGGAACCAGCCCGGACCGCCCTCATCATCTGCAGGAGATGTCGGACCCCATGCGCCCCACCGTCGCACACCGCCGGGTCGTTCGCCGACTCGCGCTCGTTCCCGCCGGACTCGCCGCCCTCATCGCCGCGACCGCGCTCGCGCCCTCCGCGCTCGCCCAGGATGGCGGAGGCGCCGTCCGCGACAGCGAGGACGAGAAGATCGTCCTCCGCGTCGCGAAGGGCGAGGAGATCGAGGTCGAGGAGCTCCTCAAGGACATCGGGATCCGGCGCGGGCAGCTGATCCTCCCCGACAAGCAGCTCCGCGGGGTGAAGATCAAGTTCCTCAACAACTTCGATGTCACCTGGGACATGCTCCGCTTCGTCCTGGAGATGAACGACATCAAGATCGTCGAGAAGAGGATGGATAACGGCGAGGTCGTGATGAGCGCCGTCCTCCAGCGCAACCTCCCGCAGATGTCGAGCGCCGTCCCGCGGTTCATGCCGCCCGAGGAGGTCGAGGCGAATGGGATCCCGGACAGCTCCGAGATCCTGACGGCGATCATCCAGGTCCAGAACGGGGCCGGAAACGACATCTTCAGCGCGCTGCGCGGGCTGGTCACGCGCGACCGCGACCGGGTCGGCAACATCCTCTACATCCGCGGCCCCGAGGTCATCATCATCGTCGACCTCGCGCCGAAGGTGGAGTACTACTACCGCGTCATCAAGGCGCTCGACCTGCCGGCGCCCGGTCAGAAGATCCGGGTGAAGCAGATCGTCTACGCGGCGGCCGACGAGATCGCCAACACGGTCAACGGTCTGCTCCGGGCGCAGGGCCCGCGCGTCGCCCAGCCGGGCGTGGTCGCCAGTCAGGCGCAGCCGCAGGTGATCCCCGACCCGCGGACGAACCAGATCATCATCCAGGCATTCGTCCACGAGTTCGTCGACATCGAGGAGATCATCGCCAACCTCGACATCAAGGTGAACCCGCCGCCGAGCAACTACTACGTCTACCCGGTGAAGAACGCCGACGCCGAGGAGCTCGCGAACAAGCTGAACGAGCTGTTCACGGGGGCGTCGCCGGTGCCTTCGCGGCGGAGCAGCCGGGGCGGCGGCCGGAACGACCCGCGCGGGACGCCCGGGGTGAGCGGCCGCGGGATCACCGGACAGAACACCGCCCCTCGGCCGATCGCCAGCAACCGCGGCGCGGGGCTCGGCGCGCAGGGCAACCTCAACCCGGCCCTCGGCGACATCCAGACGCGGATCGTCAGCCACGAGCCGACGAACTCGCTCCTGATCCAGGCGGAGCCGGTCGTCTACTCGAGCATCCTGAAGGTGCTGGCCGAGCTCGACCGGAAGGCGAAGCGGGTCGGGATCGAGGCGCAGGTCTGGGAGGTCGCCGTTCCCAACGACGACCTCTTCATCGCGGTCGAGCTCGCCGCGACCGACAACGCGAGCGACGAGAGCACGCGCGTCCTCGGCGCGACCAGCTTCGGGATCAGCCAGATCGCCTTCGATCCGGATCAGAACCGCCTGCTCCGGATCCCGAACATCGCGAACGGCGTCATCGGCGTCGTCGCGAAGGACGCCTTCGACAAGCTGCCCCTGATCCTGCGCGCGCTCCACAGCAGCAACAAGAGCCGGCTGATCACCCAGACGAGCGTGTTCACCAACGACAACGAGAGCGCGACGCTCACGGTCAGCGACAGCTTCCCGTTCTTCATCAACAGCGTGAACAACGTCGCGGCGACCCAGGGCGTCGACTTCGCCGAGGCGGCGTCGACGATGACGATCACGCCGCAGATCGCGAGCGGCGATCAGCTCACCCTCGAGCTCGACCTCGACATCCAGAGCTTCACCGGAGGAGCGGTCGGCGGGTTGCCGCCGCCGAGCAACAGTCGTCGCTACCAGGGCATCGTGACGATCCCCAACATGAAGTGGGTCGTCTTCGGCGGGCTCGAGCGCGAGGCGGAGTCGGTCGTCGAGGACAAGATCCCGTTCCTCGGCGACATCCCGCTCCTCGGCTACCTCTTCAAGAGCCACCAGTCGACGAAGAACAAGACCAAGATCTACATCTTCGTCCGGCCGATCATCCTCACCGACGAGGACTTCCGGGACCACGTCCGCCTCTCCGCCCTCGCGCAGGAGAAGATCTACCGCGAGAGCGAGCTCGATCGGATGCCCGAGCCGATCATGCCGGCCGAGAGCCTCCGTGATCCCTACGGGAGCGTCCACGACAGCCTCTACGAGCTGTTCGGAACGACGAGCCAGAACCCGTTCCCCGAGTACGCCGCCAACAACGAGGGCTACGGCGAGCGCCTCTTCCCGAACGGAGGAGGGTCGGTCGAGAACGGCGACCCGGTGGACGAGCCCGAGGACGACGAGGAGCCCGAGGACGAGGACGACTAGCTCGATCGCATCGCTGGCGTCGCTGTCTGTCCTACCGCTTCTTCAGCACGTAGCACTTCTGGATGCCGAAGTCCCCGCTCCGCGGACCCGTCTCGAGGTCGGCGAAGAGCTGGTGGATCGGCCCGTCGTAGCTCGGCGGCTCGTCGCCCGTCGTCGCGAGGTCTCTCACGAAGCGGGTCCCGATGTAGTAGAGCGAGCTGAAGCGCTCGATTCGTTCGATCTCGAAGAGGGGTTCGACGAACTCCTCGAGCTTCTCCTCCTCGATGTAGAGGTTGAACTCGGGCGCCTCGAGCGGGGCGAAGCCCGCCAGCTCGCGGAGGGCGTTGAGCTTGCGCTGGCTCCCCTCGAACGCCTCGAAGAAGAGGTAACGCCCTCCCGGCTTCAGGACGCGGTGCATCTCGCGGAGCGCCTCCTGCTGCCGCTCCCAGGTGGGCAGGTTGATCACGACGCGGACCGCGTAGACCGCGTCGAAGGTCCCGTCCTTCTCGGCGATCTCGAGGATGTTGCCGTGGTAGAACTCGATCCTGCCGTCGGGGTCCTTCTCCGACTGCGCCCTCTTCGCCGCGTCGACCATCGTCTGGCTGTAGTCGAACGCGCGGACCGCGCCCGGGTCGCGCTCGAGGATCCTGAAGGTCGTGTAGCCGTTGGCGCAGCCGGCGTCGAGCACCCTGAAGTCGGGCTCGATGAAGCGCATCAGGTTCCGGATCTCGAGCTCGATCGCGTGGCCGTCGCCCCAGCTCGCGTCGTGGTCGCTTCCGTGCGCGGCGGCGTTCCCCTCCCAGTGGGAGAGGTTCTTCTCCATCCTCTTCCGCTCGGTGTCGGTGAGGTCGCCCTTCAGCCCGAAGTCGGGGTTGCTCATGCGCGGTCTCCTCGTGTTTGGGACCGCCCAGCTTACTTTCCGTCCTCCTCCTCGACTACCTCGAACCGGGCGAGCGTCATCCCGAGGAGCACCATCCCGTCGAGCGACCCCCGGCCGCACGCGATCCGAACCGGGTCGGCGGGGAGCTGTCCGAAGATCGGGTCGACCGGGACCCACGTGTCGCCGGCGCCGAACTCGAGCCACCAGTGCGGCTCGAACGACAGATCGCGGCGATTCAGGACCAGCCCGATCACGAGTCGGGTCGGGATCGAGAGGGCGCGGGCGAGGCCCTGCACGTCGGCGACGATGTCCTCGTCGTCGTAGGTGAGGTCGGTCCGCGGCAGGAAGCGAGGGTTGAACTCGATGTCCTTCTTCACGTTGACGAGACCGCCCGCCTTGCGCCGGGTCCAGTCGACGATCCGCGCCACCGCTCCGGCCGTCGTCTTGCTTCCCGCGGTGATCTCGCGCGCCTTCGCGATGACCGCCTCCGACATCGGCGTGTCGTCGGCGCCGGTCGGGGCCGGGCCGTCTCCAGCGGGCAGCGGCGCCTCGAGCGCGCTGCGGAAGTCGGGCTCGGTGAACTCGAGCCGGAAGACGCCGAGCTTCTCGCGGGTGATCGTGATCCCCGGCCCCGGGTCGGTCGGGAACTCCTGCACGCCGGTCACCCGCATCGTGACGCCGCCGCGCTCGGGCACCTCGCCTTCGACCGGCAGCTCCATCGAGGCCTCGACGGTGCTCAGGTCGACCGCCGCGGTCTGGAGATCGCGGACGTGCTCGGCGTCCTCGGGCAGCTCGACGAACATCCCGCCGGTCCGCCCGTAGACCTTCCGCCCGCGGTCATCGAAGGCGATCTCCTGGGGGAGGCTGTTGCTCACCTTGAACAGCACCCGGTAGATCTTCCCCGGGCGCCCTCCGATCATCGCCTTCTCGATCCGGACGAACTCGTACTCGATGCCGACGACCGTCATGGTCGTCGGGTTGAACGCGTGGGCCGTCCCGCGGGTGCCCTCGGTCGCCTCGCCCGTCAGGATCAGGCGCTCGATCGCCAGATGGCCGGCCGCGTCGACCTTCTCGAGCCCCTCGATGTCGACCTGGCGCGTCCCCTCGTGGGTGGTGAGGGTGGCGTGGAGGACGCCCGCATCGTCGACCTCTCCGACGAGCCGGCGCGCGCCGAACAGGCCGTCGGCGCTGCAGTCGAGGCGCCGGATCGGGCCGTCGCCCTCCTCGGAGAACTCGAACCGGAGCTTCATGTTGAAGCCGGTGCCCTGCTGCCCGTAGATCGCCTCGGTGTCCATCACGAAGACCGGCTCGCCGTCGCGCACGATGTGCTCGTAGCGGGTGATCGAGTAGCCGACCTTCACCGGGCCGAAGTAGTAGCCCATCGCGTGGACGCCCTCGAGGCGGCGCAGCCCCTGCTTCGCCTGCTCCTTGAGGTCCTCCACGCGCACCCGCAGGAGCCGGTCGCCCGTCAGGAGCAGCACCTGCTCGAGGTCGGCCGCCGCGCCGAGGTAGTCGCCGCGCTCCTCGCGGAGGTTCGCGCGGAGGAGGTACCCGGTCACCCGTTCGGGGACCGCCTCGATGACGCGCCCGTAGGCGTCGAGGGCGTCGGCGAACCGCTCGATCTCGGCGTAGGAGGCGCCGAGGGTGATCAGGGCGGCCACGTTGGCCTTGTTGTCGTCGAGGGCGAGGCGCGCCGCCTTCACCGCCCCCTCGGGGTCGCCCCGGGCGAGGAGCGCGCGGGCGCGGACGCGGTAGGCCTCGGCGCGGGTCGGGCTCGCCGAGGCGATCCGCTCGATCGCCTCCTGGGCGACCGAGCCGGCCCCGTCGGCGTCGCCCTCCGCGAGGAGCAGCCGCGCCCGCACGACGAGGCTCTCGACGTCCTCGACCGCATCGGTGAAGGCCTCGCCGAGCAGGTCGAGGATGGTCGCGACCTCGTCCGTCTCGCTCAGCTCCTCGTCCTCGAGGACCGGCACGAGCGCGCCGTAGGGGACGAGGCCCGAGCCCTCGATCGCCGCCGCCTCGCGCGCGTCCACGATCGCGCCGGCGACGAGCTCGCGGGCCGCGTCGAGGTCGCCCTTCTCCCGCGTGACGAGGGCGAGGCCGACCCGGACGCGGGCGCGCTCGACCATCGCCGGCACGTGGTCGGGGAACGCCTCGAGCGCCGCCTCGACGCTCCGCAGGCGCTCCTCTCCGGTCACGTTCGGCGTGATCGCGCCGAAGATCCGGGTGGCCGTCTCCTCGAGCTTGAGCCGGTCCTCGGCTCGCTCCTTCGCCTGGAGCGCGCCGGCGTTGTCGGGGTCGAGGTCGAGGGCGCGTTCGATCAGCGCGATCGCCTTCTGCGGCTTCCGCGCCGCCCGCGCCCGGGCGACCAGCTCATCGGCGCGCCGTCGCTCGTCCGCCTCGCGCGCGGCGGCCGCGTTCGCCGCGAGCTCCTCGTCCTGGAGGCGGCGGCGGTACTGCGCGCCGAGGACGGCGAGACCGATCAGGGCGACCAGGGTGGCCGCGATGAGGACGGCCTTGTGACGCCGGGTGGCGCGCGAGATCCTCCGGCCGAGCCCGGGCGGGCGGGCGAGGATCGGCTCGTCGTCGAGCCAGCGGCCGAGGTCGGAGGCGAGGGCGCCGGCCGACTCGTAGCGGTGCTGCGGGCTCCGCTCCATCGCCTTGAGGCAGATCGTCTCGAGGTCACGCGGCACCTTCGGCGAGATCGTGTGCGGCGCGCGCGGGTCGCGCATGAGGAGGGCGGCGAGGACGACCGTCGGGTTGGGACCGTTGTAGGGCGGCTCGCCGGTGAGCGCCTCGTAGAGGATCGCGCCGAGGCCGTAGACGTCGCTCCAAGGGCCGATGTTCTCCGACCGCCCGGTCGCCTGCTCGGGCGCCATGTACGCGGGCGTTCCGACGACCGCGCCCTCGATCGTGATCCCGACGTCGCCCTTGCTCTCGACCGGCCGGGCGAGGCCGAAGTCGACGACGACGGCGCGGCCGCCGGGCTCGACGAGGACGTTGTGCGGCTTGAGGTCGCGGTGCATGGCGCCCGCGCCGTGGGCGTGCTCGATCGCGTTCGCCACGTCGCGGACGATCCGGGCGGCCTCGCGCGCCTTGATGCCCTCCTCGATCACGGCGGCCATGCTCTGGCCGTCGATGAACTCCATCGCTATGTAGGGCGCGCCCTCGTGCTCGCCGACGTCGTAGACGCCCGCGATGCCGGGATGGTGGAGCGCCGCGGACGTGCGCGCCTCGTTGACGAAGCGCTGCAGGGTCGTCGGGCTGTGCCCGCCGCCCATGAGGCGCTTGAGGGCGACCTTGCGGCCGAGCACCTGGTCGATCGCGAGCCAGACGACGCCGACGCCGCCGCTGCCGAGCGGCTTGAGGAGCAGGTAGCGCTCGCCGATGCGGCGGCGCGGGTCGGCCGAGGCGGCCTCGAGCTCGGACTCGAGCTCGGGCGAGAGCGCCTCGACCCGCTGGCTGCCGCTGCCGATCGCCGCGCGGAACGACGCCGAGGTGCGGGCGGCGCGTCCGGACGAAGATGAAGACGCGGGGAGGCGGTCCGAGCCCGAGCCCGACGCGGGGTTGAACGGAGCGGGCGCGAGGGGAGCCGGCGTGAGTCGGGCGGAGTCGGGCCGCGGCGGCGGCTGGCGGAAGCCGCCCGTTCCCGGCCGCACGACGCGGGTGTCGCCGCCGCCCCGGTGCCCTGGACCGGGCCCGGGAGCGGGCGGGGGACCGGGCGGCGCGCCGGGGGAGCCGGGGCCCGGCGTCCAGCCCACCGGGAGGTGCTCGGTCGGCGCACCGGGGAGCGGCATCGTCGGGAGGTCCGCCGGGGTGGCCCCGCTGGTGAGGGGAGCGGGCGGGGCGGCCGGATAAGGACCGGAGCCGGGGGCGTGCGGCGCCCACGCGCCCGAGCCGGGCGCCGGAGCGTACGCGCCCGAGCTCGGTGGGGCCGCCGGGTACGGACCGGAGCCGGGGGGCGGCGCGTAGGGGCCCGAGCCGTAGCCGGGCGAGCTCGGTGGCTGAAAGCGCCCCGAGGGCGGTCGCGGTGGCGGCGGAGGTCGGACCGCGCCGGGCGGCAACGCCGGCGGCGGCGTCACCATCGTCGGCAGCTCGTCTTCCGAGGCGCTCGGCGGGCGCCCCACCACCGTGACCAGGTCATCCTCGGCGCGACGGGGCGGCGGAGGAGGCGGCGGAGGCGGAGGCGCGCCGGCCCAGGACCCCGATGCCGGCCGCCGCGGAGGCGGCGGCGGGATGCGCTGGGTCGGGTCGGGAGGCGGGGCGCTCAAAAGGAAGTCTCTCTGTTAGTTACTCATTGTGTGATAGCGCCGTGGCCCGGTGGGTTCAACCGGACGGGGGTTCTGCCGTCGATTCCCGAGGTCTTGCCCGTGCGCATGCGGGAGTCGTATTGCCGACGGCGGGGCGGGGTCGGTGTGCGGCGTGCATCGGAGCGGGGCGGGTGGGCCGAGCCGTCGATTCCCGTTCGCAACCTTGCGGGGAGGCCGGCGGTGGGGTCAGGCCGTCTGCTTGCTGCTTGGTCGGAGCGGGACTGCCGAAGCGGGCTCCCCTCCCAAGCCAGCAAGACAGAGGCCTGACCCCGCATGCCGTCACATTCCGCGGCATCCCGATCGCGAAACCGCGGCGCCCGCCCACCCGGATGGTGCGACGCCAGCAACGCGACGCACGCCAGCAACCAACCCGACGACCCGCGGCTTCCGGTGAGCTACTCCGGGAACCCGTCGAGCAGGCTCTCCAGCTCGTCCGAGCTGGTGGCGATCGCCAGGCGTGGCTTGCAGCGCATCGCGACGAGCGTGATGTCGTCGGTCGGATCGGCGAGGCCTCGGAACTGCTTCACCTCGTCGATGACCGAGTTGATCAGGTCGAGCGGGGTCCGGTCGCCGTAGGTCGCCACCGTCGCGGCGAGACGGTTGAGGCCGAACTCCTCCTCAGCCTCGTTCATCGCCTCGGTCACGCCGTCGGTGTAGAGGAGGATCTGATCGGCCTCGGCGAGCTCGATCTCCTTCTCGCTGTAGGTGGCGTTGACGCCCTCGGACAGGCCGACCGCGACCCCGCCGGCGCGGATCGTCTCGACCGTCGCCTCCTTGGCGCGGTAGACGATGATGTGCTCGTGCCCGGCGCCGGTGTACTTGACCTTCATCCCGGCCGCGTCCCACGTCAGCACGTTCAGCGACATGAAGATGCCGCCCTCGGTGATGTCGTGGCAGAGGACGGTGTTGAGGCTTCGCACCAGGCTCGTCGTGCTGTCGATCGATCCCGCGTGGGTGACGATCGATCGGAGCGAGCTGCGCGCCATCATCATGACCAGACCGGCCGCGACGCCCTTGCCGCTGACGTCGCCGATGCAGACCGTCATGGCGTCGTTGCGGGCGTGCGGCAGGAAGTCGTAGTAGTCGCCGCCGATCTCCTTCGCCGGGATCATCGTCCCGTGGACCTCGAGCTTCTCCACCTCGGGGAACGTCTTCGGGAGCAGGTCGAGCTGGATCTTCTGGGCGAGGTTGAGCTCGCTCTCGACGCGCCTGCCCTCGTGCTGCTTCTTCGCGTGTCGGATGTTGACGATCGCCGCGGCCGCGTTCTCGCACAGCCCGGTGATCAGCTCGAGGTCGCTCGAGGCGATCTCGCCCTGGAGGCGCTTGCTGTCGAGGTAGACGACGCCGACGACCTCCTCGCGGTCGAGGAGCGGGATGCAGATCACCGTCTGCAGGCGCAGGGCGATGATCGAGCGCGTCGCGCCGCCTTCGAGCTCGTTCTCGAGGGCGTTGATGAGGACGCGCGGCGCCCGCTCCGTGATGGCCCGGTGGGTGACCGATCGGCTGAAGGTGAACTTGTCGGCCCCGAGGTCCTCCTTGCTCTCGTCACGCCCGAGCTTGAAGGCCGGCTCGCCGTTCTCGTCGAGGTGGATCAGGAAGCCGCGCTCGCAGCCGCTCACCTCGAGGCACTGATCGACGATCTTGCGCATGAACGCGTCGACCTCCGCGTCGCTCGACGCGGAGGGGTCCGCCACGGCCCGCGCCGTGGAGCGTTCGATCTTGGCCGCCTCGATGAGCGCCTCGAGCGAGCTGATCTGCTTCCTGAGGTCCTCCACCTCGCCGGCCGATTCGCTGGCGCCGCCGTCGGCCTCCTCGAGCTGCGCGTGGGCGCGGCTCGCCTCCTTCTTGAACTTCGCGGCGCGCTTGTCCGCCTCGGCGAGCTGCTTCTCGAGGTCCTCGACCTTGAGCTTGAGCTCCGCCGCCTCGATGTCCGCGGCGAGGAGCGAGCCGCGGTCGATGCGACCGGTGCGCTCCGACGCGCGCTTGCGCCGGCCCTTCTTCGGGCCCTTCTTCCCGGTCTCGGCGGCGATCCGCTGAAAACGCTGCGTCTCGGAGTTGAGCCGGTCCTGGAGCTCCTTCACCTGGTCGCGGAGCTCGGTGGCCTCGCGCTCGGCCTCGTCGGAGCGGTTCGCCTGCGCCTTCTCGAGCTCGGTCTCGAGCTCGCTCACCCGGCGGCGGAGGTCGACCTCGCCGGTGACCTCGGCCGCGCTCGGCGTCCGCCCGCCGGCCGGCTCGTCGTCCTCCTCGACGCGCCCCTCGCGCACCTCTCCCTCGAGCGCCTTGACCTTGTCGCGGAGCTCCTCGATCTCGCGGTCGCACTCCTCGGCGATCTCGCCGTCGTCGGTGTCCCGGCGGAGGCGCTCGAGCTCGACGATCCGGGTGCAGAGGGCGTCGATCTGGCCCTCGACGTCGCGGTCGGGGGCGGGAGCGGGAGCGGGGGTGGGGGTCGCGGGCGGCGCGGCGATCACTTCGCTCTCGGCGCTGTCGAGGGTCGAGGGGATGCTCACCTCCTCGCGGAGGGTGTCGTCATCGCCGCCCTCGTCGCCGCCGTCGACGGCGATGTTGCGGAGCGCCTCGACCGCGTGGCGCCCGACCGTCTCGACCGCCTCGAACTCGTCGGAGGTGAACTGACCGCCCTCGCGGTCGACGAAGAGGGCGCCGTCGGCCGGCTGGTGCTCATCGTCATCGGCCTCGTCGCGCGGGGTGACGAGCAGCGGAACGCAGACCGCCGCCAGCGGCGGATCGCCGAGGAGCGCCGGGCTGTATCGCGCCTGCCGCCTCGCCGTCGCGAGCGTCTTGTCGACCGTCGCGAACAGGGCGGGCTCGCCCGTCGGGTCGAGGTCGGAGGTCTCCATGCCGTGCGCCGCGGAGAGGAGGACCTTCCCCTCGTCGCGCATGATCAGGAAGGACCGACGACCGCCGACGATCTTCGCCGCCGCCTCGACGGCGGCCTGGGCGACGGTCTCGAAGTCGGGCGCGTCGTGGATCGCGCGGATCTCGGGCGTGGCGTCGTCCGTCGCCACCCCCGTCCTCTCGTCGTTCGCCAAGAGTCCGAGCCTCGCGTGGGTGCAGGGTTTGCGGCCTGAGCGGATGGCATCCACCGAAGCGGATGACATCTGGATCTTGTTCCTCTGCCCGTCAGGTTTCAAGTCGCCGACGGGGACCGATCCTGGACGGCCGACGAGAGGCCGCCGTTTCGAGCCGATCCCGCGCCGCCGACCTCTTTACGCTCTGCGTCACGGCCGCTATCCTCGTCGCTCCCGCTTCCGCCGGCCCCCGCCCAAGACAGAGAGCGAGAAAGAGACATGGCCCTCGACTTCGAGCCCACCGAGGAGCAGCAGCTCATTCGCCAGAGCATCAGGAAAGCGATGGAGCCCTTCCTCGCCAAGCGGGAAGAGATCATGCACTCGGTCATGGCCGAGAAGAAGTTCCCCCAGGAGCTCTGGGAGGCGATGGCGGACACCGGCGTGTTCGGCTGCCTGATTCCCGAGGAGTACGGCGGGACCGACCTCGGCCTGCTCACGATGACGCTGGCCCTCGAGGAGCTCGCCACCCTCGGGTTCGGCAACGCGATGATCGTGACGACCCAGATGGACACCTCCTGCATCCTGCGCAACGGCAGCGAGGAGATGAAGAAGCGCTTCCTGCCGGGGATCGCCGACGGCAGCCTCAAGTTCGCCTTCGCGATCACCGAGCCCGACGCCGGCAGCAACAGCTTCCGCCTGAAGACGGTCGCGCGGCGCGAGGGCGACCACTACGTCCTCAACGGCCAGAAGACCTTCATCACCGGCGCCGAGGTGGCCGACTGGATGCTCGTCGTCGTGCGGACGACGCCGGTCGAGGAGCTCGAGGCGAAGGGGATGAGCAAGATGATGGGCATCTCGCTCTTCGTCCTCGACCCCAGGAGCCCCGGGATCGACCTGAAGCCCATCCCGACCCGCGGGATCGAGGGGATGGCCCAGTGGACCGTCTTCTTCGACGACGTGAACGTGCCCGCCGATCAGATGGTCGGTGAGGAGGGCATGGGCAGCATGTCCATGTTCAACTCGCTCAACCCCGAGCGGATCCTCGCCGCCGCCCTCGCCTGCGGGATGACCCAGTTCGTCCTCGACAAGGCGTGCAAGTACGCTCGCGAGCGAAAGGTCTTCAAGGACCGCCCGATCGGCGCCTACCAGGCGATCCAGCACCCGCTCGCCGACAGCCGCATCGGCCTGGACGCCGCCCGACTGCTGACGTGGCGCTCGGCCTGGGCCTTCGACAAGCAGCTCCCGCCGGCGACCGTCGGCCACTACGCGAACGCGGCGAAGTACACCGCCGCCGAGCTGGTCATCAACGCGGTCGACCGCGCGATCGAGACCCACGGCGGCTACGGCTTCTCCGAGGAGTACCAGATCATCTATCTCTGGGAGGCGGCCCGGCTGATCCGGACGGCGCCGATCAGCAAGGAGATGATCCTCAACTACTTCGCGGAGCACGTCCTCGATCTGCCGCGGAGCTACTAGCGGGCACGAGGGTTGCTCCTCGAACGGCCGGGTGCGGGGAAGTCCCCGCCGCGGCGTGGCGACGAGGGTCCCGCGCTGCGAAGGAACTCGCAGTCCGCGGAGAAAGCCTCGATGCAACAGCGCAAGGACAAGTGGTCGGTCGGGCAGTGGATGACCGTGAACCCCGAGACGGTCCGGCCGGACACGCCGGTGCGGGACGCCTTCGTCACCATGCGTGCCCGCCACATCCGTCACCTCCCGGTCGTCGCCGACAAGAAGCTCGTCGGGATCGTGACCGACCGCGACCTCCGTCGCCCCGACATCTCGAACGACGTCGAGGGGTGGAACGACTTCTACAAGCTCGACGAGTCCCACCACGTCTCCGACATCATGACGGCGGACGTGGCGACGCTGCGCAGCCACGACCGGATCGAGAAGGCGCTCGAGCTCTTCCTCGACCACCGCTTCGGTGGGGTGCCGGTCGTCGACAAGAACGGTGAGATCCTCGGGATCCTCACCACCCACGACGCGATCGCCGCGTTCGGCGAGGCCATGAAGCAGACCGGCGAGTCGCTCCGCGCCTAGCCCGGGCTGGGCCCCGAGCGCGCGCCGGTTGCCAGGAGCACGCCGTGCCGGAACCCTCCCTCCTCGAGCGCACCGGCGTGTCGAAGGCGACCTTCGAGCGGCTGGTCGCGTTCCGCCGCGACCTGCACCGTCACCCGGAGCTCTCGTTCGAGGAGGAGCGAACGGCCGGCCGGATCGCGGCGGAGCTCGACCGCCTCGGGATCGCCTACCGCTCCGGCGTCGCCGGCACCGGGATCGTCGCCGACCTGCCGGGCCGGGAGGTCGGCCCGGCGGTCGCGCTCCGCGCCGACATGGACGCCCTGCCGATCGCGGAGCAGACCGGCCTGCCGTTCGCCTCCGAGCGCGACGGGGTGATGCACGCCTGCGGCCACGACGGCCACACGAGCATGGTCCTCGGCGCCGCCGAGCTGCTCGCCGCCGGGCCGCCGCCCCCGCTCCCGGTCCGCTTCATCTGGCAGCCGGCCGAGGAGCTCGGCGAGGGCGCGAAGGCGATGGTCGAGGCCGGCGTCCTCGACGGGGTCGGGATGATCTTCGGCGGTCACGTCGACCGTCACTACCCGGCCGGCGCGTTCGCGATCTCCGACGGGGCGGTGAACGCCTCGACCGACGAGTTCGAGATCATGATCGCGGGACGCGGTGGCCACGGCGCCCGCCCCCACGAGGCGCTCGACGCGATCGTCGTCGGCAGCCTGCTCATCACCGCGCTCCAGACGGTCGTCAGCCGCGAGGTCGACCCGGCCCACCCGTCGGTCGTGTCGGTCGGCAGCTTCCACGCCGGCTCCGCGCCGAACGTGATCGCCGATCGGGCGACCCTCGAGGGGACGATCCGGGCGCAGCATCCGGCGACCCGCGCGCATCTGTGCGCCTCGGTCGAGCGGATCGCCAAGGCGATCGGGGCGGTCCACGGGGCCGAGGTGACGGTGAAGGTCATCCCGGGCACCCCGCCGGTCATCAACAGCCCGGCCATGGCCGAGCTCGCGAGGCGCGCCGCGCGCGCCATCGTCGGCGAGAGCGGCGTCGTCCCGCTCCACACGGCCAACATGGGCGGCGAGGACTTCGCGTTCTTCCTCGATGTCATCCGCGGCTGCTACGTCCGCGTTGGCGCCCAGGTTCCCGGCCGCGAGGGGTTCCCGGCCCACAGCAGCCGGTTCGACATCGACGAGGACGCCCTGGCAGCCGGCGCCGCGTTCTTCGCGCGGGTGGCCGTCGTGGCGGGAGAGGCGCTCCTCGAGGAGGGGCGCGGATGAGCGCCGCGGTCGACCCGAGCGACGTCACGATCCGCGAGGCCGATGAGGGTGACATCCCCGGCATCCGCGGCGTGTTCCAGGCGGTCTACGGCGAGGAGTATCCCTACCAGGGGTTCTTCGACGACGCGTGGCTCAAGCGGGCCGTCTTCACCGACGACATCATGATGCTGGTCGCGCTCGGGGCCGACGGCTCGACGGTCATCGGGACGGCGTCGGTGATGTTCAACGTCGGTGGCTACAGCGACCTCGTCGGCGAGCTCGGCCGGCTCGCCGTCCACCCCGACGCGCGCGGCCTCGGCGTCGCGAACCTGCTGATGGAGGCGCGGCTCGATCGGATCGGCCACCGGATCCACGTCGGCATGGTCGAGAACCGGGCCGTCCACAGCCGGAGCCAGAGGGTCTCGGCGAGCCACGGCTTCAGCCCGGTCGGCTTCCTCCCCCTCAAGTTCGAGTTCCACGGGCGGGAGAGCATCGCGCTCTTCGCCCGCCACTTCGGCGACGCCCTCGAGCTGCGCCGGAACCACCCGCGCCTCGTGCCGGAGGCGTCCCCGCTCGCCCACCTCGTCCTGGACGGGTCCGGGATCCGGCCGGACGCGATCGTCGACGAGGAGTCCGAGCCCTACCCGGCCGACGGCGAGTTCGACCTCGAGGCGCTCGGCGAGGGCGGCCTGCCGGCGCTCCTCCGGATCGAGCGAGGGCGGGTCAGTCGACGCGAGGTGTTCGGGCCGATCCGGCTCCAGTACGGCTTCTTCCGCCTGGCCACCAAGCACGCCAGCTACCTCGTCGCGCGCCACCGAGCCGGCGGCGAGGCTCGGGGCGGGATCGCGGGCGCGATCGGTTTCATCCGCGACGACGAGGAGCACGCCCTCCGGGTCTTCGAGATCGTTTGCCAGACCGAGCGCGCGATCCACTTCCTCCTCCGCGCGCTCCTCGAGCGGGCCGACCGCGAGTGGGGGACGGTCTACGTCGAGGTCGACGTGAGCGGGCACGCGCCGAGGATGCAGCGGACGCTCCTCGAGCTCGGGTTCCTCCCGGCCGCCTTCGTCCCCGCCATGGTGTTCGCCGACGTCGAGCGGCTCGACGTCGTGAAGATGGTGCGGATCGCGGCGCCGCTGCGGCTCGGCGAGATCGACCTGATCCCCTCGATGGAGGCGGTCGCCGAGCAGGTCCTCGCCGGGTTCCGCCGCCAGGAGGTGCTGCCCCGGATCGCGGCGGCCGTCCGCGGGCTCGAGGTGTTCGCCGGGCTCAACGCGGAGCAGGAGACGCGCGTCGCCGGTCTCTGCCGGGTCGCCGAGTTCGACGACGGGGTCGAGCTCTTTGCGCGGGGCGACCCCGCCCGCGACATGTACCTCGTGATCGAGGGCGAGGTGGCGATCAGCCTCGACGGGCGTCGGGTCGGCACCGTCGCGGCCGGGGAGGGCGTCGGCGAGATCGGGCTCATCACCGGCGAGCCGCGCTCGGCGACCGCGACGGCGGTCGGCCGCGTCGTCGTCGCCGACCTCTCGGCCGACCACCTCGCCGAGCTGCGCCGCCGGCGACCCGACATCGCCGTCCGGCTCTACCGGAACATCGCCGTCGGCCTCGGGCGCAAGCTCCAGCGCACCGATGGGGCGGCCGCCTCGGACTGACGCGTCGTCAGCGAGCGCGCAGAGATGCGAGCTCCGACCGGGCGACGGCCGAGCCCTGCCCGTTCGGAACGAGCTGCAGGAAGCGCTCGAGGTCGGCGATGGCGCCGGCGACGTTGCCGGCCGCGGCGCGGGCGCGGCTCCGATAGAAGAGGCAGTTCGAGTCGTCGGGCGACAGGGCCAGGGCGCGGTCGTAGGCGGCCTCCGATTCCCCGGGGTCGCCCAGCGCGAACCGCGTCCGCGCGAGGTTGGCCCAGGCCTCGGGGTCGTCGGGGGCGAGCTCGGTCGCCCGGACGAAGCCCTCGAGCGCGCCCACGAGGTCCCCGGAGATCACCTTCGCCAGCCCGCGCGCCTTCCAACCGGCGGCGAGGGCCGGGTCGAGGGCGATCGCGCGGTCGGCGTCGTCGAGCGCGGGCGCCGCCTCGCCGCGCGCCCACCGCAGGATCGCGCGGTTGCTCCAGTTGACCGCGTCGGTCGGGTCGAGCTCGAGGGCGCGGTCGTAGTCCTCGAGCGCGCCGGCCAGGTCTCCTGCGTCGCGCCGGACCTTCGCGCGGGCGTCCCAGGCTCCCGCGTCGCCGGCCGCCCGCTCGACCGTCTGATCGAGGTCGACGAGGGCGCCGCGAAGGTCCCCCATCGCCGCCCGAGCGAGGGCGCGGGCGATCCAGGAGCTCGTCCGGCTCGGATCGAGGTCGATCGCGCGGTCGAAGTCGGCGATCGCGGCGGCGTGATGGCCGAGCTGACTCCGGAGCCGAGCCCGGTTGATCCAGCCGATCGCGTAGCGAGGGTCGCAGGCGATGGCGCGGTCGTAGGCGGCCAGGGCGACGTCGAGCTCGCCGCGGTCGGAGGCCAGGTTCCCCCGGGCGCCGTGCGCCTCGGCGAGGTCGGGGTCGAGGGCGAGGGCGAGGTCGAGGTCGGCGGTGGCCCCCGCCGTGTCGCCGCGGTGCGCCCGGGCGACGGACCGGTTGACGAGCGGGAGCGGGCTCCGGGGGACCAGCTCGACGGCGCGGTCGAGGTCGGCGATCGCCGCGTCGACTTCACCGCGAGCGAGGAGCGCGATCCCGCGGTGGCTGTACGCGCCGGCGCAGTCCGGGTCGAGCTCGATGGCGCGACCGAAGTCGGCGACCGCGCCGTCGAGCTCGCCGCGCGGGAACCGGAGCTGGCCGCGGGTGACCCAGCTCTCGGGCGAGGCCGGGTCGAGCTCGATCCCGCGATCGGCATCGGCCATGGCGCCCTCGAGGTCGCCGAGGCGGGAGCGCGCGCGGGCGCGCCCGCTCCAGGCGACCGCGTGGCCGGGGTCGATCGCGAGGGCGCGGTCGAAGTCCTCGAGGGCGTCGGCGGGACGCCGCTGCCGGAACTTCGCGACCCCCCGCTTCCCGAGCCACTCGACGTTGCGCGGCTCGATCTCGACGGCGCGGCCGTAGGCCCTCACCGCGCCGGCGTAGTCGCGCCGGACCTCGTGGACGGCTCCGGCGGTCGCCCACGCCGGCGCGCATCGGGGGTCCGCGGCCAGGGCGCGCTCGAGGTCCGCCTCGGCCTCGTCGAGGTGACCCTCGAACATCAGGTCCGAGGCGCGGTTCACCCAGGCGAGCGGGTCGCCGGGGGCGAGCTCGATCGCGCGCTCGAAGTCGCGCCTCGCGCCCGCCCCGTCGCCGCTCCGCCGCCTCGCGATGCCGCGGTTGACGATGACGCCGGCGACGTCGGGGGCGAGCTGGAGCGCCCGGTCGTACGCGGCGATCGCGGCCTCGAGCTCGCCCGCCTCCCGGAGGAGGTCGCCGCGCGCCGCGTACCACGCCGCGCTCCCCTCGTCGTCGAGGGCGACCGCCTGGGTCCAGCCGGGCGGGAGCTCGCGGGCCGCCGTCCGCCAGAGCGTCCCGAGGGGGCCGAAGCGACTCCGCGCCTCGAGCAGCATCGCGCCGGCCCGGCCCCTCCCGCCGAGCCGGGCGAGGGCGACGGCGGCCGGCGTCGCCCGGATCTCGTCGGTCTCGATCAGGAGGTAGCCCGCGAGGGCGGGGACCGCCCGGTCGGGGCTGCCGATCCAGCCGAGCGCCTCGCAGCACAGGCGCGCGAGGGTGAGCCGGATCCGCCCGACGGCGTCCGCCTGCGCGGCCGCGATGACGTCGGTCACCTCGAGCGGGATGGTCTGCACCGTGTCGACCCGGGAGCGCATCTCCCGCGCGACGAGGCGCCGGCCGGCCGCCTCGAGCGCCGCGGCGTGCGCGACCCCGAGCTCTCGGCCGCGCGAGGCCCAGGCCTCGACGGCCGCCTCGAGGTCCGCGATCGTCCTCTCGCCGCCGAGACGCTCCTCCGCGGTGGGCGTCGCCGCCGACAGGAACGCCTCGCGGGCCGCGGCGAGCAGAGCGTGGGTGACGGCGTCGAGCTCCTCCACGAGGATGTCGATCGTCTCGTCTCCGGCGGTCCGCACGAGGCGGAAGACGATCGCCTCGCGCCAGCCCTCCTCGGCGAGGGCCTCGCCCGAGCGGACCCGGTCGAGGAGGGCGTTCACCGCGGCGCGGCGCTCCTCGGCCCGGCGGTCGCGGGCATCGATCGCGTGCCTCTGCGCGGCGGCGGCTCGGTCGCGGTCGACGTCGAGGGCGACCGCACGGTCGAAGCTCGCCGTGGCGACGCTCCATTGCTCGGCCTCGAGGGCGAGCTCGCCGGTCGCCATGGCGAGCTCGAACGCGAGCCGTCGGGCGGCGTCGTCGCCGGGGTCCGCGGTCAGGGCCGAGCGGGCATCGCCGAGGGCGTCGAGGCCGAGCGCGAGGAGCCGGTCGCGTCGCTTGGCGGGGTTGCCGATCGCCGCGTCGGCCTCGATCAGCGCGCCGCGCTCGCGCTCGAACGCGTCGGCGCTGCTCCGGGCGTGCTCGTGGAGGCCGGCCACGAACCGCGCCCGCTCGCGGACCCGGCCGGCGACGCCGGCGACGATCGCGGCGATGAGGCCGAGGGCGACCAGGAGGGTCGCGGTCGCCCGGAGCCGGTGGCGCCTCACCCAGCGGACCGCGAGGGTCGCCGCCCCGAGCGGGCGGGCGACGATCGGCTCGCCGCGCGCGAAGCGGGCGAGCTCGTCGGCGACCTCGGCGGCGGACGGGTACCGCCGGGCCGGGTCCTTCTCGAGGCAGCGGAGCGCGATCGTCTCGAGGTCGGGATGGACGCCGGGCGCGATCGTCCGCGGCGCGACCGGGTCGGCGACGACGACGCGCCGGACGACCTCGAGGATCGAGTCGCCCTCGAACGGGTCGTGGCCGGTCAGCGCCCAGTAGAGGACGCCGCCGAGGCTGAAGACGTCGGTCCTCGCATCGACCGGCCCGTTCCGGACCTGCTCGGGCGCCATGAAGCCGGGCGTCCCGACGAGCTGTCCCGTCGCGGTGAGGCGCGAGGCGTCGGCGTCGCCCGCGTCGAGCTCGCGGGCGAGGCCGAAGTCGCAGAGCCGCGCCGCTCCGGTCGCGTCGAGCATGACGTTCGCCGGCTTGACGTCCCGGTGGACCACGCCGTGGGCGTGGGCGTGATGCAGGGCCGCGGCGACCTGTCGAACGAGCTCGGCGAGGGCGCGCGGGGCGAGCGGGTCGCGCCGGTGCCTTCGCTCGAGGGGCTCGCCCTCGATGTAGTCCATCACGATGTAGAGGCGCCCGTCCGGATCCTCGGCGACCTCGTGGACGGCGACGATCCCGGGATGGGCGAGGCGCGCCGCGGCGCGGGCCTCCCGGAGAAAGCGGTCGCGCCCCCGGGCGCCGGGGCGGCCGGGCTCGAGCAGCATCTTGATGGCGACCGGGCGGGCGAGGCGCGTGTCGAAGGCGCGGTAGACGACGCCCATGCCTCCTCGACCGAGCTCGGCCTCGAGCCGGTAGCGGCCTAGCTGCGGCTGGGATGCGGACGAGGTCACGGGCCCACGATGGCCTCCCGGCGCGGGGCTCCGCAACCGAGCGAGGCGCCGGACGTTGAACCGGCGCGCCCGCTGATGAATGATGCCGTGACGGCGCGGGGCGTCGTCGACCGTCCTCTGGTGCATGCCAAGGGTCCGACAGATCTCCAGAACGTCCGCCAAGCTCCGCTGGTTCGCGCCCGCCCTGAGGCGACGCATCGAGCGTCTCGAACGCCGGCGCGTCCCGCCCGAGGCCTTCTGCAGCCAGGAGCTCGCCCGCGAGGTCGCCGAGCTCACCGTCGACCTCGGTCGGAGGATCGGGCTGTTCCTCGATCGACGAGGGCGGGTCCGATCGGTGTTGATCGGCGAGCGACGTCGCCTCGTGGTCGACGACGGCGCCGTCCCCCCGAGCCGCGCCGGCGGCGGGCGTCTCGGCGGGCTCCGCCTGGTGACGACGATCCTGGAGGGCGGGCGCAGCGACTCCGATGACGGGCGCGCGCCCGCGGGCGGCGACCTGGTCACCCTGCTTCGTGAACGGCTCGACGCCGTCCTCTGGATCGGCGCGGGCGAGGACGGCCTCCCGATGTGGACGCGGCGCGCGCATCTCCTGCCGCCGAGCCCCGGCGGCGAAGGCCACCGCCTCGAGGATCGACGCGCGCCGGGGCAGGATCCCTGGGACTTCCTCGAGTTCATCGAGAACCTCGAGGCCGAGTTCGACCGGACGGCGCCCGACGCGGTCGACAACCCCGACGGTGAGCGCGCCGTCCTCGTCGCGTTCGAGCGTCGCCACCAGCGCGAGACGAGCCGCGCCGGGCCGCCGCTCGGCGGCCCGTCGCCGGCTGCGCAGGCGCGCCAGGCGGCCGACTGGAGCATGGGCGAGCTCGAGGATCTGGTCCGGACGAGCGGCGGCGAGCCGGTCGATCGCCTCGTCCAGAAGCGCGACGCGCCGGACGCGGCGACCCTCGTCGGGCGAGGGTTCGTCCGTCGGATTCAGGAGCGCGTCCTCGCGACGGCCGCCGACATCGTCGTGCTCGACCGTGAGCTGAGCCCGAGTCAGACGAAGAACCTCGAGGCCGCCCTCGACTGCAAGGTGCTCGACCGAACGCAGGTGATCCTCGACATCTTCGCCCAGCGGGCGCGGAGCGCGCAGGGCCGCAGTCAGGTCGAGCTGGCGCGCCTGCGCTACCTCCTGCCGCGGCTGGTCGGGGCCGGCGCCGCCCTCAGTCGACTCGGCGGCGGGATCGGAAGCAGTCGCGGCCTCGGCGAGAAGAAGCTCGAGCTCGACCGCCGCTACGTCCGGCGCCGGATCGCCGCGCTCGAGCGCCGCCTCGCGTTGGCCGCCCGCCATCGCGAGACGGCCCGGCGCAGTCGGGAGCGATCGGGGCTGCTTCAGGTCGCCCTCGTCGGTTACACGAACGCCGGCAAGTCGACGCTGCTCAACGCGCTCACCCGGTCCGACGTGGCCGCCGAGAGCCGCCTCTTCGCCACCCTCGATCCGACGGCGCGTCGTCTCCCGCTGCCGGCCGCGACGCTCGGGCGCGACGTGATCGTGTCGGACACGGTCGGGTTCATCCGCGACCTGCCGGTCTCGCTCTTCGAGGCGTTCCGGGCGACGTTCGAGGAGATCGGCGAGGCGAGCCTGCTCCTGGTCGTCGCCGACGCGGCCGACCCGCACGTCTTCGAGGAGCTTCGCGTGACCGACGAGGTGCTCGCGAAGCTCGGCCTGGGCGCGATTCCGCGTCGGATCGTGTTCACCAAGCGCGACCTCGTCCGGCCGACGGAGTTCGCTCCGCTGGCGCGGACGGAGCTCGGCGAGACTCCCTGGACGCTGGTGAGCGCGCGGGATCCCGCGGACCGCGAGGCGCTCCGCGACGTGATCGTGAGCGCGCTCGAGACGCTCGGACCGTCGCTCGAGACCGCGTCGGATACCAGCGATGGGGGGTCAACGACCGGGTAGCCCGAGCCGTCGAGCCTCCTTCGCCCGTTCTCCTCGACTCCTAAATCCCGTGTCGCGCCATCCTTCGGCGTCGCCGTCAACTTTTTTCGACCATCGATATGATGGGGGTCGGATGGCGAGATCGGGGTATTTATACTAGATCTAGTAGGTAGGTCCGTGTTGGTGGCCATCTACCCCCCTGCGTTGGGGGTGCACCGCATCGGCTGCGATGCCCTGATGGCGGGCCCTCGGATGCCTCAACCCGTTCCTGGACAGCATCATCCGCGCCGGATCGTCCGACTTCGATCTTCCTGCTTGACAGGATCGGGCTACCGGATATAGTGGCTCGTGGTTAGCAACCCCCCCTTTCTAGGGGCTCCCCAGACAACCGGGGATCTCAGGGTAACACGCGGCACAACTGAGCAGACGACGATCGGGCGTCCCCCTGTGGACGCGCCGGAGGGAGGTCGTTTTCATGGGGAATGGGCTGACGACGAAGCGTGACGAGGCGACGGCCGGGACGGCTGGCGCGGTGACGACGACGTCCGAACTTTCGGCGAACGGTGGCGTGAAGAAGAGCAAGACGGCAGGAAACGCCGAACAGTCTCTCGCGAGCAGTGACGACGGCAGCGTGACTGCCCCCTGCGGCGCGCGCGGACTCTCGTTCAACCGTCGCTTCTCCGAGGCCGGCGAGGACCCGCTCGACCAGGTCCCCTACGCGAAGCGCAACAGCGTGATCGCGAACCCCGACGGGTCGGTGGTCTTCCAGCTCGACGACGCCGAGGTGCCCGAGGCGTTCAGCCAGCTGGCGACCGACATCGTCGTCTCCAAGTACTTCCGCAAGACCGGCGTGCCCGAGACCGGCCACGAGGTCAGCGTCCGGCAGGTCGTTCACCGGCTGGCCCACTCGATCCGCAAGTCGGGCGAGCGGCAGGGCGGCTACTTCCAGAGCGAGGCCGACGCCGACACCTTCGAGGCCGAGCTGTCCTACCTCCTGGTCCACCAGTTCGGCGCGTTCAACAGCCCGGCCTGGTTCAACTGCGGGCTCGCCGAGGAGTACGGGATCTACGGCCGCGCCGTCGGCAACTTCTTCTTCGATCCCGAGGCGAAGAAGGTCGTCGAGACCAAGGACAGCTACACCAACCCGCAGATCTCGGCCTGCTTCATCCAGTCGATCGAAGACGACCTGATGGACATCGCCGGCGCGGTCCAGCGCGAGATGCGGCTGTTCAAGTTCGGCAGCGGCACCGGCACGAACTTCAGCACGATCCGCGCCGAGGGCGAGCCGCTGTCGGCCGGCGGCACCTCGAGCGGCCTCATGAGCTTCCTCGAGATTCTCGACAAGGCGGCGGGCGCGACCAAGAGCGGCGGGACCACGCGCCGCGCCGCCAAGATGTGCGTGCTCGACGCGGACCACCCGGACATCGTGCGCTTCATCGAGTGGAAGATGCGCGAGGAGGAGAAGGCCCGGATCCTGATCGAGCTCGGCGGGCTGCCGGCCGACTTCAACGGCGAGGCCTACCGGACGGTCAGCGGCCAGAACTCGAACAACTCGGTCCGGCTGACCGACGAGTTCATGCACGCGGTCGAGACCGACGGCGACTGGCAGACCTTCTGGCGGACGAGCGGCGACCCCGCCCACAGCCTCAAGGCCGCCGACGTCTGGCACAAGCTCGCGATGGCGTCGTGGAGCTGCGCCGACCCAGGAATCCAGTTCGACACGACGATCAACGCCTGGCACACGTGCCCGAACACCGCCCGGATCAACGCGAGCAACCCGTGCTCGGAGTACATGTTCCTCGATGACTCCGCGTGCAACCTCGCGAGCCTGAACCTGATCAAGTTCCTCGACACGAACGACGACCTCGACGTCGAGATGTTCCGGCACGCGGTGCGGGTCTTCACGACGGCGATGGACATCATCGTCGACTACGCGTCCTACCCGACCGAGCCGATCGCGAAGAACAGCCACGACTATCGGCCGCTCGGCCTCGGCTTCGCCAACCTCGGCACCATGCTGATGGTGAAGGGCGTCCCCTACGACAGCGACGAGGCGCGGGCGATCGCGGGCTCGATCGCGTCGATCATGTGCGGCCGCGCCTACGCAGTGAGCGCCGAGATCGCGGCGAGCACGGGGCCGTTCGAGGGCTTCGAGCGTAACCGCGAGCCGATGCTCCGCGTGATGAGCAAGCATCGGAAGAGCGCCTACGAGATCGATCAGGCGTCCGCCCCGACGGCGCTCGCTCGCGCGGCGCGGGCCGACTGGGACCTCGCCGTCGCCCTCGGCTCGATGCACGGATACAAGAACTCGCAGACGACGGTGATCGCCCCGACCGGGACGATCGGCCTGCTGATGGACTGCGACACGACCGGGATCGAGCCGGACTTCGCCCTCGTCAAGTGGAAGAAGCTCGCCGGCGGCGGCTACTTCAAGATCGCGAACAACAGCGTCCCGCGGGCGCTGCGCCAGCTCGGCTACACCGACGCACAGGTCGCCGACATCATCGCCTACGCCACCGGCACCATGTCGCTCGGCGAGGGGACGCCGCACGTCAACCGCGAGTCGCTCCGGGCCAAGGGCCTCAACGACGTCGAGATCGACCGGATCGAGGCGGCCCTGCCGAGCGCCTTCGAGATCGGCCACGGCTTCAACCTCGGCACGATCGGCGAGGAGGCCTTCACCCGCCTCGGTCTCTCGAAGGAGACGAGCGGCTCGGTCCTCCTCGAGACGCTCGGCTACACGAACGATCAGATCGCGGAGGCGAACGAGGTCGTCTGCGGCCGGATGACGGTCGAGGGTGCCCCGCACCTCAAGGACGAGCACCTGCCGATCTTCGACTGCGCCAACCGGTGCGGGAACGGCGAGCGCTTCCTCGCGCCCATGGCCCACGTGAAGATGATGGCGGCCGTTCAGCCGTTCATCTCCGGCAGCATCAGCAAGACGGTCAACCTGCCGAACGAGGCGACGGTCGACGAGATCGCGGACATCCACATGGAGGCCTGGCAGCAGGGCCTCAAGTGCATCGCGATCTACCGGGACGGGAGCAAGGCGAGTCAGCCGCTCTCGAGCTCGAGCAAGACCAAGACGGACGACGACGAAGGCGAGAAGACCGAGGCGGTCGCCGAGGTCGTCGAGGCGCCGCTCCAGACGTCGCCGTCGGCCGCGACGTTCCAGCCGGTGCGCCGGCGGATGCCGAAGAAGCGGACCGGCTTCACCCAGGAGGCCCGGATCGGGCCGCAGAAGGTCTACATCCGGACGGGTGAGTACGAGGACGGGACGCTCGGCGAGATCTTCATCGACGTCGCCAAGGAGGGCAGCTCCTACCGCTCGCTCGTGAACTGCTTCGCGATCGCGGTCAGCCTGGGCCTCCAGTACGGCGTGCCCCTCAAGGAGTTCGTGAACATGTTCACGTTCACGAGCTTCGAGCCGGCCGGCATCACCGACCATCCCAACATCAAGATGGCGAGCTCGGTCGTCGACTTCCTCTTCCGCATGCTCGGCATGGAGTACCTCGGCCGGACGGATCTGGCGCACGTCGAGCCCGAGCTCGACACGCTCCAGCACCGCCGGCGGGAGATCCAGTCCGAGGTGGAGCGGATCCTCGGCGACATGAAGCTCACCGGCGGCTCGAGCACGGGCGAGGGGACCAGCGACGGGGGCACGCCGCCGATCGCCGGAACCACGCCCGATCCGACCGGCCCGCTCGCGACGCTGGTCGAGAAGGTCAACGGCAAGAACGGCAACGGCAACGGCCAGAGCCAGCCCGAGACCGGGACGCTCGAGGTCAGCCTGACCGAGACCCTGACCGAGACGCTGACGGTGTCCGAGACCGGCTCGGGGTCCCAGTCCAACAACCGCCTGTCCGTGCTCAACGAGCACATGCAGGAGATGATGGGTGACGCGCCGTTCTGCGACACCTGCGGCCACATCACCGTCCGCAACGGCGCCTGCTACAAGTGCCTGAACTGCGGCGCGTCGATCGGCTGCTCCTGATCCACACCAGAGCCTTTCTGCCTGCCAAACCCGCGCCGCGGATCGACCCGGGGACGATCCGCGGCTTCCTGCCATCCTGGCTCGGTCGTGATGATCGGCTTCGCCGATAGATTCCTCACGCAAAGGCGCAAAGGCGCAAAGGAGCTCTGCCGGGTCGAGATCTCGGATCAGAGCAACGATCCTTGGCGCCTTTGCGCCTTTGCGTGAGGTCTCTTCCGTCTGTTCCAGGAAGTGAGAGGTCGGACTCGGTCGCGCTGGCCTCTCTGAAGCGCCTGCAACATGGAGAGTTGACGCCGATCCCCGATCGGGCGGAACCGGGGACGCCGCCCTCCGGTCGAAGGAGGGCAACGGCGAGGCTCACTCCCTGTCCGTTCCGTCCGAGCCATCCCTCCTGGGATCCATCTGGAGACCGATCGATGAACGTTCGACCCCTGCTCGCCGCGGCCGTCGCCGCGCCTGCCCTCCTCCTCGTGGCCACCCTGCCCGGACGGGCCGAAGGCGATGGGACCCCGAAGCTCGGGCCCATCGTGGCCGCCGACACCGCGTTCGCCTGCGACCTCTACGGGAAGCTCCGCGCGAAGGCGAAGGGCGCGGACTTCTTCGCCAGCCCCCACAGTATCTCGAGCGCGCTCGCGATGACCCTTGCGGGCGCCCGAGGCGACACCGCCAAGGAGATGGCGCGGACGCTCCACGTCGACGGCCTCGGCGACGGCGTCCACCGCTCGGTCGACGCGCTCCGCGGCGAGCTCGAGAAGCGAGAGCAGCCGGCCAAGCACCGCAAGGACGCCACGCCGTTCAAGCTCCGGATCAAGAACGACCTCTGGGGCCAGACCGGGAAGAGCTTCGAGAAGCCGTTCACCGACCTGCTCGCACAGCACTACGGCGCCGGGATGCATCGCCTCGACTTCGCGGGCGATGCCGAGGCGGCCCGGGCGAACATCAACGACGCCATCTCCGAGGCGACGGCGGACAAGATCCCGGAGCTCCTCCAGCGCGGCGACGTCACCGAGATCACCCGGCTCGTCCTGACCAACGCCGTCTACTTCAAGGCCGGCTGGGACTCGCCCTTCGAGGTCAGCCAGACCCGACGCGGCAAGTTCCACGGGGCCGGCGGCGAGGTCGAGCTGCCGTTCATGCGTCAGACCGACCACTACGGCTCGGCGACCGTCGACGGCGTCGACGTCGTGCAGCTGCCGTATGTGCGCACGGTCGGGCAGGTGGCGATGGTCGTGATCGCCCCGCCGGCGGGCGAGCTCGAGGCGTTCGAGGCGAAGCTCTCGCCCGAGCGGCTCACGCAGCTCATCGGCGCGGCGAAGTCGCGCTACGTCGACCTGTCGATCCCGAAGTTCTCCGTCCGGACGCGGGTCATGCTCAAGGAGACGCTGTCGGCGCTGGGCATGCCGACCGCGTTCAAGGGCGGGAAGGCCGACTTCTCGGGGATGACCGGCGACCGCGAGCTCTTCATCGGCGAGGTGATCCACGAGGCGTTCGTCGCCGTCGACGAGGCCGGCACCGAGGCGGCCGCGGCGACGGCCGTCGTGATGGACGCGGGCGGGCCGCCGCCGGAGCCGGTGACGATGCGGATCGACCGGCCGTTCATCTTCCTGATCCGGGACCTGCCCTCGGGTGAGATCCTGTTCATGGGTCGGGTCGCCTCGCCGACGGCCGGGTAGCCGCTGTTCGTTCCCGCTGTTCCTGGAACGGAGCGCAGGCGTCGGCAATGAACTGCGCGCCCGGCAGCTCGCAATCCAGTCCTTCCAACAATCCGCGGTTACGGTTCGTTTCAGCGCTCGAGAGAGTGGAACCGCGGATTGCGCGGATTACGCGGATTGATTGTTCCTGGAACGGGCTCGCGCAATGGCAATGACCCCGACCTGGCAACTCGCATTCCGCGTAATCCGCGTAATCCGCGGTTCCCACTCGTTCAACGCCGAGAGACCGAACCGCGGATTTCGCGGATTACCCGGATTGATTCGGTGCGCGATTCCGTCGCGATAACGATCCACAGATTACACAGATTACACAGATAGCCGCAGGCGGGTCCGAGTCGTTGCCGATGCCGAAACGGCCTCCGCCCTTCGGCGAGGGATGTCCGCCTTCGGCAGCTCGCAATCTGTGTAATCTGTGTAATCTGTGGATCGTTCCCCGTTCGAGCGAGAAGACCCCCGTGTCCCTGGAACGGGGGTCAGAGCAGATCCGCCAGGATCGCATCCGCCAGCGCCAGCCCCGACCCGGTGACCCACACCCGATCGCCGTCGTCACCCACGAGGCCCGCCGCGACCGCCCGACCGAGCGCGCGCGCCCGCTCCTCGGTCCGCAGCGGATCGAACCCCAGCCGCGATCGGAGCCACGATCGGCGCACCCCCCGCGCCCGCCGCATCGTCAGGACGAGCGTCTCACCCGCCTTCCGGTCGGCGTCGAGGCGCTCGGTCTCGGCGGCCGCGGTGCCGTCGCCCTCGCGGACTCTCCGGAGCCAGCTCGGGAGGTCGCGGATGTTGCTCGTGCGGATCCCGTCGACGTGGCTCGCGGCGCTCGGGCCGAGCCCGAGGTAGGCGCCGTTCCGCCAGTAGACGGCGTTGTGGCGGCTCGCCCGACCGGGCCTCGCGAAGTTGCTCGTCTCGTAGTGGCGGAAGCCCTCGCCGTGGAGGGCGCGCCTCACCGTGGCGAGCATCCGGCGCTCGGTCCGCTCGCCGACGCCGCGGAGCTTCCCCTGGTCGCGCCAGAGGGCGAAGTTGGTGCGGGGCTCGAAGGTGAGGCCGTAGGTGCTGACGTGATCCGGCTCGAGCGCGATGAAGCGCTCGAGGTCGACCTCCACGTCGGACAGCGTCGAGCCGGGCGTCCCGAGGATCAGATCGATGTTGAGGTCGTCGAACCCGGCGGCCCGCGCCATCCCGAACGCGGCCACCGCCTCGTCCCACGAATGGATCCGGCCGAGCGTCTGCAGGATCCGGTCGTGGCTGCTCTGCACGCCGAGCGAGAGGCGGGTGACGCCGGCCTCGCGGAGGAGCGCGAGCTTGTCCGGGGTGAGCGTCCCCGGGTTAGCCTCGACCGTCCACTCGGTCAGGCGCGCCGGCGGGGCGATGTCCCCGATGAGCTCGAGCAGCCCGGCCAGCTCGCGCTCGGGGAGCTCGGTCGGCGTCCCGCCGCCGACGAACACGGTGCGTGGCTCGAAGCGTTCGGGCGTGCGGGCCGACGCCTCGCGCCGGAGGGCGTCGAGCCACGAGGTGGCGACGCTCTCGTCCTCGAGCGGCCCCGTCGCGAAGTCGCAGTAGTGGCAGCGCCGGACGCAGAACGGGACGTGGACGTAGAGGGCGCGGGGACGCTCCCGCTCGAGCGGCAGGAGGGGGCGGTCGACGACGGCTTCGGAGACCGGGCCCGTCACGGGCGGGCTCACCGCCGGCCCTTCATCCTCGCGAGCTCGACCTCGGCGGCGATGTAACCGAAGGCCGGCCAGTAGCCGCCCTCGACGACCTTCTCGAAGATCTTCTTCGCGGTCTCCTCGTCGCCGTTGTAGAGGTACCAGTTGCCGACGCCGTAGCCCTGGGTCGCGAAGTCGAGCGGGCTCGCCCCGTCGGGGTCGAGGAGCTCGCCGGGGTTCTTGAGGCCTTTGTACATCAGGCATCGCGCGTGGTAGCTGTGGTTCTCGATGATGTCCATGTCGTCGCGGATCGGCTCGAGGAGCTCGGCCGCCTCCTCCTCGCGTCCGAGGCGGCGCAGCGCCATGTACATCCAGTCGGTCGAGGAGACGATGTTGTCGTCGAGGCCGCGGCCGTGCTCGAGGCACTTCGTCCACGCGCCGACGGCCGCCTCGAAGTCGCCCTCGAGGTAGTGGGCGAGGGCGAGGTGGTAGTAGATGTTTCCGGCGGTCGTGGTGAGCGGGAGGTCCCGGTCGTTCGGCATCCCGTCGGGCTCGATCCGCTGGGGCTTCCCCTCGACGAGGGTCGCGGCGCGCTCGAGGTCGGCGATCGCGTTGTCGAACTCGCGGATGCTGATGTAGCGGTGGCCGCGATGGCGGAGGAACCGCGCCTCGTCGGGGTGCTCGGCGAGCCCCTCGGTGTAGACCTCGATCGCCTCGTGCATCCGCCAGAGGTAGCCGAGGCGTCGCCCGAGCCAGATCACGTTGTCGATCTTGCCGGGATTGGTCGCCATCGCCTGGATCGCCTTCCCGACGTTGGCCTCCATCTCCGCCAGCTTCTTCGGGTCGTCGGTCGGGGTGGCGTGGAGCTTCGCTCCGAGGAGCGACACCAGCTCCGGCTCGCCGGTGGGCGGCTTCTTCGTCCGGTACTGCGGCGGGACGAGCGACTCGGGCAGCAGCGGCATCCCGTCGGGCCCGTACTCGATCTCGGGCAGCTTCGAGGGGTCGACCGCCCCGTTCGTCGGGGCGGGGTCCGCCGTCGACGACCCGTCGTCGGCCGGGCAGCCGGCGAGCCCGAGGCTCGCGCAGCCGGCGAGGGCGAGGAGGGCCGCGGCGGTCGTCGATCGGTCCATCACTCTTCCTCTACGAGAGCGGCGAAGGCCGTCTCGAGGTCGCGGGCCTGCTTCTGGAACCACTCGTGCTCGTGCTCGATCTCGGTGTCGAGGCCGTCGAGGTCGAGGTTGCCGGGCGCCCCGTGGGAGATCTGGTCGGCCGGGTCGACGCTCCACCCGTCGCGCCCGGCGGCGAGGTCGGCGGCGACGTCGCGGTAGGCCTCGCGGAAGGGCGTCCCCGCCGCGGCCCGCCGGAGCGCCTCGGTCGCCGTGCCGAGCTCGGGCGTCATCCCGGCCCGGCAGCGCTCCTCGATCGGTTCGAGCGCGGTCACCGTCAGGGCGAGGACGTTCGCCGTCTCGGCGATCGAGTCGAGCGCGTCGATGAGGGCGCCCTTGGTGAGCTGGAGGTCGCGGTGGTAGCCGCTCGGCAGCCCGCCCGAGACGTCGAGGCAGAACGAGAGCGCGCTCCGCACCTGCGCCGCCCGTCCCCGGGTGATCTCGAACACGTCGGGGTTCCGCTTCTGCGGCATGATCGAGCTGCCGGTCGCGCACGAGGCCGGGAGGCGGAAGAAGCCGTACTCGGGCGCGGTGAAGAGGGCGAGGTCCCAGGCGAGGCGGGCCATGTCGTTGCCGAGCGCGGCGAGGGCCGCGAGGACGCGCGCCTCGGTCTTCCCGCGGCTCGTCTGGGCCGCGAGCGGGTTGCGCTGGATCCGCCGGAAGCCGAGGCGCTTCGCGAGCGCGCGGCGATCGATCGCGACGGCGACGCCGTAGCCGGCGCCCGTGCCGAGGGGGCAGTGGTCGAGCGCGCGCATCACGTCTCGCAGCGCGGCGAGGTCCTCGCGGATCCCGTCGGCGTGCGCGGCCATGAAGAAGCCGACCGAGCTCGGCATCGCCGGGCGCAGATGAGTGTGCCCCGGCATCGGGAGGGTCGCGTGGGCGCGCGCCTTCACGGTGAGCGCTCGCGCGAGGGCGACGGCGGCATCGCCGACGCCGATGAGGCCCTCCTTCGCGAAGATGCGCACGTCGGTCGCGACCTGGTCGTTCCGGCTGCGCGCCGCGTGGATCTTCTTGCCGAGGTCGCCGTGGCGCTCGGTCAGCGCCCGCTCGACGGCCGTGTGGACGTCCTCGTCCTCGGGCCGGATCTCGAGCTGCCCGGCGCGCGCCTGCCGGTAGAGCTCGCGCAGGGTGCCGGCGAGCGCTCTGGCCTCGTCGGCGGTGAGGAGCGAGACGCCGACGAGCGCCTCGAGCCAGGCCAGGTTGACGAGGCAGTCGGCCGGCGCGAGGCGGCGATCGCGGGCGGGGTCGTCGCCGACCGTGAAGCGGAGGATGTCGGGGTGAAGGGTCTCGCCCTTGTCCCAGAGCCTGGCGGCCGCCGAGGAGGTCTCTTCGGTCACGGGGTCCTCTCGGCTCTGGATCGGTCGAGGCGGAGCCGGCTCATCGGGCGTCGTCGTCGGACGGCGGGAGTCGAATCGCCGGCATCGCGACCGTCGAGGCGTCCGCGACGTGGAGGACGCCGGTGAGCGCATCGACGAAGGCGTCGACCTCCGGCTCGCCGACGGTGAGCGGCGGCAGGATCCGGAGCATGTGGGGATCGGCGCACGTCCCGGCGATGATCCCGGCGTCGAAGAGGGCGTGGCCGACGCCCTTCGCCGAGCGGTCGAGGACCGCGCCCAGCATGAGGCCGGCGCCCTTGACCTCGGCGACGGCCGGCATCCGGATGAGCGCCGCGGTGAGACGCTCGCCCATCCGGGCGGCGTTGCCCGCGAGGTCCTGCTCGCGAACGAGCCGGAGCGTCGCGACGGCCGCCGCGGACGCGATCGGGTTCCCGCCGAAGGTCGAGCCGTACTCGCCGAGCTTCACCGTCGCCGCGAGCGCGTCGGTCGTGAGGAGGGCGCCGATCGCGACGCCCGAGCCGAGGCCCTTGCCCAGGGTGACGATCTGCGGGGCCAGCCCGATCGTGTCGGCGCCGAAGGGTCGCCCGGTCCGGCCGAGGCCGGTCTGGATCTCGTCGGCGATCAGGACGACGCCGCGCTCGGCGCACAGCTCCGCCAGCCGCGCGCACCACGCGACGTTCGGGACGCGGACCCCGCCGACGCCCTGGATCGGCTCCAGGATGACCGCCGCCGTCTCCTGAGTGAGGGCGGCGTCGAGCTCGGCGAGCTCGCCGACCTCGACGAAGCTGACGTCGCCGGGCAGGGGGCCGTGCTGGCTGCGGTAGGGGCCAGCCGAGGTGACCGACAGGGCCGCGAGGGTGCGCCCGTGGAACGACCGCTGGACGGCGACGATGCCGGGGCGGCCGGTCGCCTTGCGGGCGAGCTTGAGGGCGTTCTCGACGGCCTCGGCGCCCGAGTTGCACAGGAACGCGCGGGTGAGCTGGGGCTGGGTCGGCTCGGCGAACGCGCGCAGCTCCGCGAGGAGCTCGGCCCGGGGTGGGCTGTGGAACGCGTTGGTGCAGGCGATCAGCCGGCCCGCCTGCTCCCGGATGGCGGCGACGACGCTCGGCGGCGCGTGGCCGGCGATGGCGACGGCGTGCTGGGCGAAGAAGTCGAGGTAGCGACCGCCCGCGCCATCGAAGACGAAGGCGCCCTCCCCGCGTTCGAGCGCGACGGGGCGGCGGGCGTAGGTGTCGAGCTCGTTCTCCGCGGCGATCCGCAGGATCTCGGCGAGGTCCATGGCGCGGCGAGTCTAGCCCCGCGAGAGGGGAGCGTCAACGCCGTCGGAGGAGGGTAACCTCAACGACGATGAACGTTTGACACGCTGTAGCCTCGCTGCTACGTTGCCGGCCATCGCCCTCTCGCCTCCTCGGGCTCTGCCCGTTCGGGACTTGCCAATGTCGGACGAAGGGCTCGACGACCTGATCCGCGACCTCGACTCGGTCCTCGAGTCGGCCAAGGCGTCGCCGGCGCCGCCGCCCTCGGCGCCGCCGACGACCGATGACCTCACCGAGGCCGCCCGTCGAACCGTCGAGCGAAGCCTCAAGGCCGCCGACGCGGCCGCCCGGGGTCAGCTCGAGCCGCGGAACCTCCCGGGACGTCCGGCGAGCGCGGGGTCCGATGCGATAGGCCCGCTCGATCTCGTCCGCAGCACCGCCCTCGACAAGGTGACGCGCGATCGGTGGCGCCGGCTCTTCGAGACGAGCGCGCTCCTGAACTCGACGCGCTTCGACCTCGACCTGATCCTCGTGACGGTCGTGGATGTGGCGGTGCAGCTCACGAGCGCGCGCCGGGGGATCCTCTTCTTCTCGGACGAGGAGGGCAGCCTCACCCGGAGCCTCGGTCGCGACGACGCGCGCAACCAGCTCCACGGGGCGGGGCTCGACGTCCCCCGGACGGTGATCAACCGGGTCGTCGAGACGCGGGAGCCGCTCTTCATCCCGCGCTTCGCGGACTCGCCGCTCCGGCGAAGCGAGAGCGTCGCCAGCCTCGGGCTCCACTCGGCGATGTGCGTCCCGCTCGCCGTCACGCCGACCGATCGAATCGTGACGAAGCGCCCGACCCAGGAGCGGCGTCGCTACGTCGCGCCGGCGCCGAGCGACCTCCTCGGCGTGCTCTACGTCGACAGCGACTCGAGCAAGAGCGTCTTCGGCGAGGAGGACCTCATGTTCTTCCTCGCCCTCGCCCACCACGCCACGACGGCGATCCTCAACGCGAACCTCTACCGGCAGGCGATCACCGATCCGCTGACCCGCCTGTTCGCGCGCCGGCACTTCAACCAGGCGCTCGACGAGGCGCAGCGGCGCCACCAGCGCGAGGGGACGCCGGTCAGCCTCCTGATGATCGACGTCGATCACTTCAAGCGGGTCAACGACCGCCACGGGCACGTCGCCGGCGACCAGGTGCTTCGCCGCTTCGCCGAGCTGCTCCGGGCGACCCTCCGCGCGGACGACGAGGCGTTCCGTTACGGCGGCGAGGAGTTCGCCGTCCTCCTCGCCGACACCGACGAGGGGGGCTCGATGACCCTCGCCGAGAAGCTGCGCCGCCGGATCGAGGAGGAGTCGTTCACCGATCGCCAGATCCGCGTGACCACATCGATCGGGATCGCCACCCTGCCGGTCCACGCCAAGGACACCGCGGCGCTCGTCAAGCGCGCCGACCAGGCGCTCTACCAGGCGAAGGCCGAGGGGCGGAACCGCTGTCGGGCGTTCACGACGGCGCTCGGCGGGGCGGCGCGTCAGGACCCGCTCGCCGGCGTCTTCACCGGCGTGTTCGCGCGCGACTACGACAACGTCCGGCTGCTGATCGAGACGTTCGAGGCGATCTCCTCGGGGGCCGACATCAGCGCGCTCCTGACCCAGGTGATCGACAAGGTCATCGAGGCGACCGACGCGACCCGCGGCGCGCTGATGCTCCGCGACAAGGGGCACAGCAAGCTCCGGACGCTCGTCGCGCGCACCCGCGGGCGAGCGCCGCTGCCGGAGACCGAGCGCCTCTCGAGGAGCGTGCCGGCGCGGGTGCTCGAGACCGGAGAGAGCGTCTGCATCATCGAGGGAAGCGAGGGCGAGCCCGAGGTGCTGGCCGGACCCGACGACGGGCGAGCCAAGCCGCGCTCGCGGTCGGCGAGCTTCAAGTCGGCCTCGATCGCCGAGATGGAGCTCCGCACGGTGATGTGCGTTCCCCTCGCCACGCGGGAGCGCACGATCGGCGTCCTCTACGTCGACAGCCGCGCGGTCGGCGAGCGGCTGCGCGAGTCAAGCCTGCCGTTCTTCGAGGCGCTCGGTCGCCATCTCGCCCTCGCCCTCGAGAACGTGCGCCTCCGGGCGCAGCTCCGGATCGCCCGGGCCGGCGGCTCGGCGCCCGAAGCCTGAGTCGGGCGCCAATCGTCCCGGGCTCGTCGGGCGGCGAGCATCAGCGGCGGGCCCTCCGCCCCGACGCCTGCGCGCGGACCTCCTCGCAGAAGGACGCGAGCAGCCCCGCGGGCTCCACGCCGTCTCGCAGGAGGAGGCCCCACATGGGCAGCGTCCCGCGTCGGCGCTTGAGCGCGTCGGTCAGGTCGACCTCGACGGTTCCGTCGGCGCGACGCGTCTTGCGCCGGGCGCGCGGACGCAGGACGGGCACGAACGCCGGCGCCAGCCCGCTCTGGACGAGCGCCTCCATCGCGGTCGCGCTGCTCGCGGTGGCGGCGACCTCGAGCGCGATCTTCTCGCCGCGGAGGACGCGGTCGGTCACCGCGTGCCCGGCCGTGCCGGGCTCGTAGGTGACGAAGCGATGGCCGGCGAGGTCGGCGGGCCCGATCGCTCCCCGCTTGCGTTCGAGCGGGTGCCCCGGCGGCAGGAGGAGGCAGAGGCCGAGCGGCGCGACCGGCTCGAACGCGATCCCGTCGGGCAGCTCGGCCGGGTCGGCGACGCCGACGCCCGCGTCGAGGTCGCCTGCAACGATGCCCGAGGCGATCTCGACAGCGTCCAGCTCCCGAAGGACGATCCGTCCGAGCCGCTCGGTCCGCCCGGCGAGCCGGGCCAGGGCCGGCGCGACGAGCTCGGATGTGTAGAGCGGCTCGGCGGCGACCGCGAGCGTCCCCGCGTCGCCGGCCGCGACCGCCCGCAGCAGCCCGGGGAGGCCCTCGAAGAACGGCGCGACGAACTCGTGGAGCGCCCGCCCCTCGGCCGTCAGCACCATCCGACGGCCGGCCCGCTCGAGGACGCGGACGCCGAGGGCGGCCTCGAGCTTGCGCACCTGGTGATGGAGGGCCGGCTCGGTGATCGGGAACGGCACGGCGGCCGCCGCGCGGGCGTAGCCCTGGTGGCGGCCGACGTGGAAGAATCCCTCGAGCTGGTGGAGCCGGGCGGCCGTCGCCGGATCGATCTTCGGGGTCTGGGCGTCGCGGGTCATCGTCGGTCGCCTCCAGAAGTGGTATTAATTTGTAGGCATTAAATGGTCTCCTTTCGATTCTCTGAAGTCAAGACGGATTCGCCGCTCAACCGAGCAGCGCGGTGCCGACGTGGTCCTCGATCACGGGGATCGTGAACCGGAAGGCGGCCCCGCAGCCCGGGTCGGACTCGACCCAGAGACGCAGCCCGTGGCGCGTCGCGAGCTTCTGCGCGACGGCGAGGCCGGATCGCCTCGAGGGCGCTTCGCCGCCGCGCGATGGCCGGGTCGCCCGGAAGATTCGACCGGCCTGACGCGCGGGGATGCCCGGCCCCCGGTCGCGCACCGAGACCACCCAGCTCTGCCCCTTCCGCTCCGCGTCGACGACCACCGACGCGCTCTCCCCGTCGTGGCGTCCGTGGCGGATGGCGTTGTCGACGAGATGCGTCAGGAGCTGCGCCACCGCGGCCGGTCGTCCGCTCACCGTCGGGAGCGACTCCCAGGACAGGTCGGCGTCGGTCTCCTCGATCGCCTGGGCGAGCCGGTCGCGGATGTCCCGCATGATGGTGCCGAGCTCGATCGGGACGGGCGCCTCGCGGGCTCCCTCGACCCGCGCCCAGGAGACGATGTCGCGGACGATCCCGTGCATCCGGCGGACGCCCTCGAGCGCGCGGGTGAGCCGCGTCTGCTCCGCCGGCTCGAGGGACGCGCTCTGGTTCTCCACGGCGGTGAGGTCGCCGATCACGCTCCGGAGCGGCTCGCGGAGGTCATCGGAGATCGCGTTCGCGACCTCCTCGAGCTCCGCGTTGCTCCGGGCGAGCTCGCGGTTCTTCGCCTCGAGGCGGGCGACGTGGAACGCGCGCGTCTCGGCGAGCTCGCGAGCCGATCGCGCGCGCTCGGCCGCCTCCGCCCGGAGGTGCGACTCGCGGAGGCGACGCGTCTCCTCCTCGAGCCGTCGGCGGCCGACGTGCGCCCGCACCCGGGAGTGGAAGACCTCCGCATTGCTCAGCTTCAGGACGTAGTCGTCCGCGCCGGCCGCGAAGCCGTCGAGCACCTCGTCCTCGGAGTCGGCGCCGGTCACGAGGATCACGGGCACCTCGCGCCACCAGCGCCCCGAGCGCTTGATCCGGCGGCAGGTCTCGAGGCCGCCGAGGCCGGGCATGACGACGTCGAGGAGGATCGCGTCGAACACGCCTCCCTCCTCGAGCGTCGTGAGGGCGGCCTCGCCGTCGGTCGCCGTCGTGACGTCGTAGCCGCGCGCGCGAAGCTGGTCCGCGAGCCCCTCGCGGAGCGCGAGCGAGTCGTCGACGAGGAGGACCCGTCCGGAGAACGGCCGTTCGGCCGGAGCGAGGTGGGGCGCCCGCGGGCGCTCGTCCGGCTCCTCCGGTGGCGGGACGGGGGTGGGAGCGTTCGCCGCCGCGGCCGGGAGATGGCTCCGGACGAAGTCGACGACGCCCTTGCGGTCGTAAGGCTTGGAGGCGAAGCCGTCGGGATAGACGCCGAGGACGGCGAGGCAGTCGGCCGCGTCCTCCTCACCGGTCAGGACGAGGACGGGGATCGTGGCCGTCACCTCGTCGCTCCGGAGCTCCTTGAGGAGATTGAGGCCGTTGCCGTCGGGCAGGATCACGTCGAGGACGACGTGATCGATCGGCGTCCGCGAGAACAGCCGGCGCGCCGCGGTCAGGCTCTCGGCGACCATCACCTCGAGCTCGGCATCCAGGAACGCCGCGCGGAGATCCTCGCGCACGGTCGACGAGTCGTCCACCACGAGGACGCTCGGGCGTCGCGGTCGGTCGTTCATCGGAGCATCGCCTCGACGCGCGCCCGGACGAGCGCGGCCGCGATGTCGTCGAGGTCCTGGACCTCGTCGGCGGACCTCGCCCGGATCGCCGCGGCGGGGATGTCGCCGATGACGCACGTCTCGGGCGACTGGGCGATCGTCCTTCCGCCCGCCCGCTTGATCGCTGCGAGCCCGGCCGCCCCGTCCTCGCCCATCCCGGTCAGGAGGCAACCGACCGCCGCCGGGCCGACGTCACGGGCGATCGACTCGAACAGGACGTCGATGCTCGGGCAGCGACCGTGGCGGGCCGGCGCGGTGCTGAAGTGGGTCCGTTCTCCCTCGACGACGAGGTGGACCGACGGAGGGGCGTAGAGGACGCGCGTCTCGCCCCTCTCGGGAAGCGGCGCGCCGTCCTCGGCGAACGACACCGAGATCGGGCTCTGGCCGTCGAGCCACTCGGCCAGGGTGGCGCCGAACGGCAGGTTCGCGTGGATCGTGAGGACGATCGGGATCCCGAGGTCGTGGGGCAGCCCGAGGAGGATCTGGCGGACGGCCGCCGGGCCGCCGGTGCCGGCGCCGATGGCGATCAGGCGGGGCTGGTCGTCCTTGGCGCGACTGCGCTCGCGCTTCTCGACGGCCTCGACCTGCTGCCGGATCTGATCGCCGATGTCCCGGAGCGCGGTCGAGTGGGCGGTGCCGACGGCGGCCACCTGCTTCACCGAGATGCGGAAGTGGTCGCTCCACCAGTCGCCCGTCTCGGACGAAGGCTTCTCGATCACGTCGACAGCGCCGGCCGCGAGGGCGTCGAACGTCCGAAAGACCTCCCCGCGGTTGAACGAGCTGCTGCAGATCAGGATCGGGAGCGGCGAGAACGACATCAGGTACTCGGTCACCGCGACGCCGCTCATGTTCGGCATGACGAGGTCGCAGGTGAGCAGGTCGGGCTTGTGCTTGACGCAGAGCTCGATCGCGGTGCGCCCGTCGCAAGCCTCGCCGACGACCTCCACGTCGGGATCGGACTGGAGCACCGAGACGAGGTGACGGCGCATCGTCAGCGAGTCCTCCGCGACGACGACTCGGATCTTCGGCATCTCGATCTCCTCTCGGGCGTTCCCGCCCCTGTTTCGCCGCCTCAACCCCACCAGCGGCCACCGTCCCCTGGAGCACGTGCCGAGCCGACCGATCGCGCGCCCCGAGGTCGTTTCGTAAGCATTGGCTGTGTAGACGTTTCGGCGCTCCGGTCGACGGCTCGGCGCTCCGGGGCGACGGCCGGCGCCGACCGGGGTGGCTGATCTCGACCACTTCGGTGGACCTCGTCCGACGGGCGCCGGTCGATCTCATCCGGTCGGCCCGCGCGGCGTCGCGCTCGAGCGCTCGGGCCAGAGCGATCGTCGACCGCAATCCCGCTCGCCGCACGGATCCGCGGCGATCCTCGCCCGGGCGCACCGGACTGGGACTCCCCGTTGCTCTTCACCCGATCGCGGGGAAGGGAACGAGGACGTCATGAAGAGCTCGAGCGTGGTGCGGATCGGATGGGCGGGCCTCTCGATGATCGCGATCGTGATCCTCGTCGCGACGACCCGCGTCGTCGACGACGCGGCCGGCGGCACCGAGGCCGCCGGGGCGGCGGTGATCGGCGAGGCGGGCCAGGCCTCCTCGGCGGCCTCGTCGTCGTCGGCCTCGTCGTCGGCCTCGTCGACGCCGGTCCGCCGGAGCCAGCCGCGCGGTCCGCGCCGGAGCGCCGACGACGTCGCCCGCGACCTCGACTACGACATCGTCTACGTCCGGCAGCCCCGCTTCGGCGACGAGATCAACACGCGGTGGCCCGAGGTCTTCCATCCCGCGCTGATCGACCCGGGCGCCGACCTGATGCTGCTCCACCCCGACGGGAGCGAGGAGCTGCTCTTCGAGGGAGGCGTCGGCTCGGTGACGGACCCGTTCGTGACGTTCGACGGGCGTGCGGTCCTCTTCAGCTACTTCCACGACGCGCGCCCCGAGGCGATCAACCGCCAGCGCAGCCTGCCGATCCGGGGCGCCGACATCTTCCGGATCGATCTCGAGACCCGCGCGGTGACGCAGCTCACCCACGGCGAGTTCACCCCGAACACGGGCGCGGGCCGCTTCGACGAGACGAACCCCGTCGACCCCGGCCGGCATCACGACCGGCTCGGCTACGGGATCCTCAACCTCGGGCCGGCGCCGGTCGCGGGCGGCAAGATCGCCTTCACCTCGAACCGGAACGGGTTCGTCCCGCCGCGCGGCTACACCAACCCGACCCTCCAGCTCTTCGTCATGGACGAGGACGGCGGCAACGTCACCCTGATCGCGCCGATGAACATCGGAAGCGCGCTCCACCCGACGCCGATCGCTGACGGCCGCCTCGTCTACAGCAGCCTCGAGACCCAGGGGCTCCGCGACCTCCGCGTCTGGGGGCTCTGGGCGATCCAGCCCGACGGCCGGAAGTGGGCGCCGGTGGTGAGCGCGTTCCGGAGGGGGCAGGCGTTCCACTTCATGACCCAGCTCGGCGGCGGCGACCTCGTCTACGTCGACTACTACAACCTCAACAACAATGGCTTCGGCGCCCTCCACCGGATGCCGCTGTCGCCGCCGCCGGGCACCGCGGCCTTCGGCGATGCGTTCGCGAGCCGCAGCGAGCCGATCGCCCAGACGAACCAGAACGGGCAGGTGCTCCCGTTCCGGATGCCGTTCACGCCGTTCGGCCTCCGCTCGCTCAGCCCGTTCACGAGCGGCGCCGACCACGCGGCGCCCGTCGGCGCGGACGGTCGACGCGTCGGCAAGTTCACCCACCCCTCGGCGGCGCCCCACGACGACCTCCTCACCGTCTGGACCCCCGGCCCCGCGAACGACCTCGCCCGGCCGACGACCCAGCCCTACTACGACGGCGGCATCTACGTCGTCCCCGGCGGCGAGACCCTCGGCGGGCCGGCCGACCTCGTCCTGATCAAGAACGACCCCGCCTACAACGAGGCGTGGCCGCGGGCGGTCGTGCCGTGGAGCGCGATCCACGGGCAGGACGAGCCGGTGGAGCTCCCGTGGCTGCCGAACGATGGCTCCGAGCACGAGGCGCTGCCGGCCGGGACGCCGTTCGGCCTCGTCGGCACGAGCAGCTTCTACAAGCGCGAGTCGTTCCCGGGCCAGGTGCTCGGCTCGGCGGACACCTTCGATGGTCTCGACGCGTTCAACGCCGTCAACGGGAGCAGCAACTGGCAGGTGCAGGGCGCCGACGCCGGCCGCTACGACGACTCCGACATCTGGGCGGTGCGGGTGGTCGCCATGGAGCCGAACACGCACCGGAGCTACGGCCCGAACGCGGGGCCGAGCGGCCGCCCGCGGTTCTTCAGCCACGCGATGGAGCGGCTCCGGATCCTCGGCGAGATCCCGCTCCGGAAGTGGAGCGCCGACGGGCGTCCGGTCCTCGATCCCGAGGGCAACCCCGACACGAGCTTCCTCGCCCGGATTCCGGCCGACACGCCGTTCACGTTCCAGACGCTCGACCGCGACGGGATGGTCCTCAACATGGCCCAGACCTGGCACCAGGTGCGTCCCGGCGAGGTCCGGGCCGACTGCGGCGGCTGCCACGCCCACAGCAAGAAGCCGCTCGCGTTCGAGGCGACCGCGGCGGCCCGACCCGACTACGTGGTCGTCGACCTGGCCGAGGCGACGCCGCTGCTGTCGCGCGACGCGTCGGGCGGGCCGAGCGTCCGGACCGCCGACGCCTCCGTCGTGAACGTGGAGTTCGTTCGCGACATCCGGCCGATTCTCCGCAGGAGCTGCGTGCCCTGCCACACCCAAACGGCGGCGAACCCGCCCGCCGGTCTCGTTCTCGACGACCTCGCGCTCCAGGGCCGGCTGCCGGGCGACTACGCTCGTCTCGCGAACGACCCAGAGGCGGAGTGGGGCCATCGGCCGCTCACCGGCGTGTGGCGGGCGGGGAACGCGAGCCGCTACGTCCGCAAGTTCCAGAGTCGGCGAAGCCTCCTCACCTGGAAGATCTTCGGGCGGCGTCTCGACGGCTGGCGCAACGAGCACCACCCGACCGAGGCGGTCCCCGGCGACCCGAGCACCCTGCCGGCCGGCGCCCATCCGCGGCACGCCGACCTCGACTTCACCGGGACGATGATGCCGCCGCCCGGGAGCGGCGTTCCGCCGCTCAGCGCCGAGGAGAAGCTGACGATCGTCCGGTGGATCGACCTCGGCTGCCCGATCGACGTCGAGAGCGATGGGTTCGGCTGGTTCCTCGACGATCTCCGGCCGACCCTCACCGTCAGCTCGCCGCGGGCCGGAGAGAACGCCGCGCCGATCGAGGCCATCCGGATCGGTGTCGCCGACGCCAACTCCGGCGTCGACCTCGCGACCCTGAGCGTGGTGGCGGACGTCGCGATCGACGGCCACCCCGCCGGCTCCGAGCTCGCGGGGCTCGCCCGGCCGACGGGCGACGGCACCTTCGCGATCGCGCTGACCCGGCCGATCGCGGTCGCGGACGCGCACGTCCGCGTCACGGTCAGAGACCGCCAGGGCAACATCACGCGGATCGACCGCCGCTTCTCCGTCGCGGGCGTCGTCGCGACGGCATCCCGTCGGAGCGGTCCGCCCGCCGCCCCCGCCGGCGTGGCCTCGCTCCCGTCCGCCCGTCGCCCATCGCTTCCCGGTCGGCCCGTCGAGGTCCGGCGGTCGGCGGCGCGTCCGTCCTCGAGAAGGCCCGCGGCGATGGTGACCGAGGCCGCGGCCGTCGCCCCGAGGGTCGCCCGCCCGGATGCATCGGCCGAGATCGTCGCGCGCCTCGGCCGCGGCGAGTCGGTCGAGTCGCTCACGGCCGAGTTCGGCGAGGAGCACTTCTGGCGCGCCGTCGCCGGCGGAGCTGGCGCGCGTCGTTGAGGAGGTCGGCCCGGTCGGGCCGAACTAGCCCGGTCCCGAACGAAGACGGAGAGATGAGAGTGAGAGAGAGCAAGACGATGACGAACGAGCCGACTCGCCCCTCGACGACGAGCGACCGCCCCCGACGGGGGCCCGCCCCCTTCGCGATGGTCGTCCTCGGCGCCGTCGCGCTCGCGACGCCCGTCGCGGTCGGCGACATCGGGGTCGACTGGTCCCGGGGTGACCGCGAGTTCGCGGACGCGCGGGACGGTCTCGACGCGATCTGGGCGGCCGAGATCCGCCACTTCCAGCGGAGCGGACGCTACGCCGACACCGTCGATGACCTCGTCGCCCTCGACGGGCTCGACCCGGCGCTGGTCGCGCCGGAGGCCCGCGGGCGGGTGACCTTCCGGATCGAGAGCCTCTCGGCGGAGGGGTTCGAGGGCGTCGCCGACGTGCTCGACGGCGATCTCTGGATCGCCGAGCTCCGGGTCGACGAGCGCCGGCGGATCCGCTCGGTCGTCATCGCCGGGGAGAGCCCCTGACGGCGCGCGGAACGACCCGGCCGACGGCCGAGCTCCGTCACCCGTCGAGCCCGAACTTGTCGAGACGGTAGCGGAAGCTCGATCGGGTCATGCCGAGGAGCCGGGCGGCCTTGGTCTTGTTGTAGCGCGTCTTGATCAGCGCCTTCCGGAGCATCGTCTTCTCGAGCGCCTCGAGGTCGAGCCCCCCGTCGGGGATCTCGAGCGATGCGAGGTCGAGGGGGGCGGGGTCCGGCGCGGCCGGTGGAGCGCCGGGGCCTGCGGCGATCGGCTCGACGCCGGTGGGCTGCGACGGCGACGGCGACCGGAGCTCCTCGAGGAGGATGGCGGACTCGATCACGAGCGGTCCGGACGAGGTGATCGCGGCCCGCTCGACGACGTTTCGGAGCTCGCGGATGTTTCCGGGCCAGGAGTAGCTCTCGAGCCGGGCGATCGCGCCGTCGGTGAAGCCGGCGAGCCTCTTGCCGATCTCGCGGGCGAACCGGTCGACGAAGTGCTCGGCGAGGAGGAGGACGTCTTCGCCGCGCGCCCGGAGCGGCGGAATCGTGCACTTGAGTCGGTTGATCCGGTAGTAGAAGTCCTCCCGGATCGCGCCGTCCGCGACGAGGTCGGCGAGGTTGCGGTTCGTCGCAATGACGAACCGGCAGCTCGCCGCGACGTCGGCGACGCCGCCGACCGGCCGGAACGTGCCCTGCTCGAGGAGCCGGAGGAGCTTGCCCTGGAGGGCGAGGTTGGCCGAGGCGACCTCGTCGAGGAAGAGGGTGCCGGCGGCCGCCTCCTCGACGAGCCCGCCCCGCGAGCTGGTCGCCCCCGTGAAGGCACCCTTGACGTTGCCGAACAGCTCGGCCTCGAGGAGCGTCTCGGGCATCGCGGCGCAGTTGATCGCGACGAACCGTCCGGCGCGTCGGCCCGAGGCGTGATGGATCGCCCGGGCGAAGAGCTCCTTCCCGGTGCCGCTCTCCCCCTCGAGCAAGACGGGGATCGCGAGGTCGGCGACGTCGCGGGCGAAGGAGCGCGCCTCATCGATCGCGGGCGAGTCGCCGATGATCTGCTCGAACGCGCCGCCGGCGACCTGTCGTCGCAGCTCCTCGCGCTCGCGCTCGAGGCGCCGGACGCGGAGGGCCTGGTCGAGGCTCGCCCGGAGGCGGGTCGGGGAGAACGGCTTGGCGACGAAGTCCGACGCGCCGAGCCGCATCGCCTCGACGACCCGAGCGACCTCCCCGACGCCGCTCAGGACGATCACCTGCGCGGCGACGCCGGCCTGGAGCAGGCTCATTCCATCACCGTCGGGGAGACCCAGATCGAGGAGGATCACGTCGGGGGGGTCTTCCCCGAGGGCTCGGCGGGCTCCGCCGAGGGATCCCTCGGCGGCGAGCGCGACCGACTCGCCGATGATCTCGGTGACGAGGGTGCGGATCGCCGGGTCGTCCTCGATGAGCAAGACCCGCGGCTGGTCGTTCACGTCGCACCCCTCCACGCGCTCATCCGAACACGAGCCAGGGAGATCCAGTCAATCATTGGGATTGATGAGTGTCGTCGCGTCCTCACTCTACACGATGGAGAGTGGGACCATCGGAGTCGCCTCGAGATTCGTCCATCGCCCCTTCGGGCGCCGGCGGGCGGGCCGACGGTCGAGCGGACGAACACGACATGATGATGGCCGAGACGGGCGAGCCGCCTCTTCGTCTTCTCGTCGTCGAGCGAGGCTCGCGGCAGGCGGACGAGCTTCGTCGCGGCCTCGAGGAGCGCGGCTTTCTCGTCGACGTGGCGCGGGATGGCGAGGAGGCCTACCGACGGTTCGTGACCCGGCGCTACGACCTCGTCGTCACCGAGGTGGATCTCGCGCGGGTGACCGGCTTTGAGCTGTGCCGGCGGATCCGCGCGTCGAGCACCCGGGCCGAGGTGCCGCTCCTGATCGTGACCGGCCGTGACGCCCGGGACGACCGCCAGGCGGGCCTCGATGCGGGCGCTGACGGGTTTCTGGTGAAGCCGGTCGACGCCGAGACGGTGTCCCGCCACATCCGGATCCTGCTCGAGCGCGACTTCGACCAGGCGTTCTGCGCGACCGGCCGCGGGCGGGTCCTCATCGTCGACGGGAGCAGCACCGAGGCGGAGCGAACCCGTCTGATCCTCGAGGCGGCGGGCTTCGAGGCGGACGTGGCGGCCGACGGAGAGGAGGCGCTCGCGACGATCGGGGGCGAGCGCAACGACGTCCTCCTGACCGACGTCGTCCTCCGCCCCTTCTCGGGACACGAGCTCTGTCGGCGGGTGAAGGCCGATCCCGCGACCGGCGCGACCCGGGTCGTCCTTCACTCGGCCCGCCGCGAGATGCGCGACGTGATGGAGGGGCTCGAGTGCGGAGCGGACAACTACGTGACCAAGCCGGCCGAGACCGCGGAGCTCGTCCGGGCGATCGCGGAGGTCATTGCCCGGACGGATGGGCAAGACCGACGACCCGGCGTGCCCGAGGCCGGGGCGACGATCAGGCTGGATGATCGTGAGTTCCGGATCGACGCCGGGAAGGGGCAGATCCTGGGCTACCTCACGTCGACGTTCGAGAATCTCGAGCGGGCCAAGCGGGCGGAGACGGCGAGCCTCGAGGCCGGTCGGATCCTGAGGGAGTCCTCGCGGCTGCTCCAGTCGAGCCTCGACGCCCTCTCGGCCGCGCTCGCGATCACGGACGCGCAGGGGCGGATCGTGGCGGCGAACCGGGCGTGGGTCGAGCGCGAGGTCGCGGGGCCGTTCGGGGAGGGTGCGGTCGTCGGCGCGAGCCTGCTGGACGGCGCCGAGGGCTCCTCGGGCGGGGCCGAGCTTCGGAGAGAGATAGGACGCCTGCTCGATCGGTCGTCGGCGGAGTCCATCGAGCGGGAGATCGCCTGCGGGGACGGCGCCGGCCGGCGCTGGTACTCGATCCGGGTGAGCGCGTTCGTCGAGGACGGTCTTCTCCGGCTGCTCGTCTCGCAGGAGGACATCACCGCCCGGCGCCGCGCCGAGGCCGAGCGCGAGCGACTCCTGAAGCAGGTCCAGACCGAGGGGGCGTTCCTCGACGCGGTCGTCCGCAGCGCACCGGTCGGCGTCGTGATCGCCGAGGCGCCGACCGGCCGGATCATCCTGGCGAACGATGAGGCGGAGCGTGTCTGCGGTCAGCGGCTCCTCGCCGACGACATCGAGGCCTATCAGCGCTTCGAGGGACGCCGCCGGGATGGACGACGGGTCGAGGCGCACGAGTGGCCCGTCGCTCGCTCGATCGCCGGGGACGAGACGGTGACGGGGGAGGAGATCCAGTTCGTCCGTCCGGATGGGGTCGTCACGCCGATTCTGGTGAGCTCCAGGCCGATCCTCGGTCGCGACGGGCGACTCATCGCCGCGGTGGCCACGTTCGTCGACATCTCCGAGCGGGAGGAGCTCCAGTCGCAGCTCGTCCAGAGCCAGAAGATGGAGGGGATCGGCCAGCTCGCCGGAGGGATCGCCCACGACTTCAACAACATCCTCTCGGGGATCATCGGCTTCAGCGAGCTCGCCCTCGGCCACGCCCCGCCCGACTCCAAGCTCGAGAAGTATCTCCGTCAGGTCCGCTCGTCGGGCGAGCACGCCGCCATCCTCACGAGGCAGCTCCTCGCCTTCAGCCGGAAGCAGCATCTCGAGCCGCGCCTGCTCGACGTCGGCGAGGTGGTCGCCGAGAGCCAGGTGATGCTCGCCCGTCTCATCGGCGAGAACATCCAGATCAAGCTCGCCGGCCCCGACGAGCTCCCGGCCGTCATGATCGACCCGGCCCAGCTCAGTCACGTGGTCGTCAACCTGGCCGTCAACGCCCGCGACGCGATGCCCGACGGCGGGACGCTCCTCTTCGAGACATCGGCCGTCTCGTTCGACGAGGAGCGGGCGCGGGGCGACCCCGAGGTGGAGGTCGGCGACTACGTTCGCCTGGCCGTCAGCGACACCGGCCGCGGGATGCCGCCCGAGGTGATCGCCCGGATCTTCGAGCCGTTCTTCACGACCAAGGCGGAGGGGAAGGGGACGGGGCTCGGGATGTCGATGGTCCACGGCTTCGTGAAGCAGAGCGGCGGCTTCATCCGCGTCTACAGCGAGCCCGGCGCCGGGACGGTCTTCAAGCTCTACTTTCCGCAGGCGGCGGGGGACGTCGAGGCGGGGCGAGCCGAGGAGGTGGAGCGGGCCGAGCCTCCCGGCGGGACCGAGACGATCCTGGTCGTCGAGGACGAGGACGTCGTTCGCGACCTCGGACGGGCGATCCTCGAGGGAGCGGGCTACGCGGTGATCGAGGCCGGCAACGCCGAAGGCGCGCTCCGGATCTGCGAGCGGGGCGAGCCGTTCGACCTCCTCATCTCGGACGTCATGCTGCCCGGGATGAGCGGGCGCGAGCTCACCCGGATGGCCCGGGAGATCCGAGGACCCGACCTGCCGGTCGTCTACATGTCGGGCTACACCGAGAGCACCGTCCACGAACGAGGGGGGCCGTTGCTGCCGGGGGCGACGTTCATCGAGAAGCCGCTGACCCAGCGGGCGCTCCTCGAACGGGTGCGGAGCGTGCTCGACGCCCGGACACCAGCTCGGGCGGAGGGGAAGAGCGTGCACGGGGCGACCGTCCTGGTCGTCGACGACTCGCTCACGGTCCGCGGGTTCGCGACCGAGGTGCTGGACGGCGCGGGCTTCGCGATCCTCGAGGCGAGCGGGCCGGCCGAGGCGCTCTCGCTGAGCCGGAGCCACCCGGCGAAGATCGATCTGCTCCTCACCGACGTCGTGATGCCGGAGATCAAGGGACCCGAGCTGGCGAGGCGACTCGGCGAGGAGCGCGCCGACATGGGCGTCCTGTACATGTCGGGATACACCGGCGAGACCGCCGTGGAGGAGGGGGGGCTTCCGCCCGGCGCGGCCTACCTCTCGAAGCCGTTCACGCCCGAGCAGCTCGTTCACGCCGTCGAGAGCGCGCTCCGGGGGGGGCGAGGGTAGGCAGGCCGGGCCGAGGGGTGGGCCGGCAGGTAGGTGGTCAGGGAGCCGCGTCGAGGACGGGCTGAAGCTGGCGCGCGAGCTGCTCGACGAGCGTCCGCACCTCGGCGTGGTCCTCCGGAGCGATCCCCTCGGCGCGCGCCTCGGGACCCGCGATCTGCTCGAGCCGACCGGCCGTCTCGGAGACGTCGGCGAGGGCGACGAGGCGGGCGGAGCCCTTGAGGGTGTGGGCGAATCGGTGGACGCGCTCGGCCAGGTCGAGGCGGGCGTCGCCGTCGAGCTCGCCGACGCAGCCCTGGAGCTTGGCGAGCAGGTCGCGGGCTTCGATTCGAAAGTACTTCAGCAGATCCGGCATGCCGTGATGCGGCCTCCGCGGGGCGCTCGGCTCCTCGCCGACGTCGCCTCTGGGGATGATAGCGAGGCGCGGAGCGCGGCGTATCATCCATCTTGATGATCTCCGCTTCGCGCCGCCTGGACGGCCCGCCCGGTCGTGAGAGCGGGCGGGCCGTGTGCAGCGAGGGGTCAGGACATCGTCAGCGCCGGCTCGAGCGTCTGCTCGCTCTCGCTGATCGCCTCGACGAGCGGCCCGTCGTGCTTCTCGTTGAGGTAGAACGCGATCCCCTCGAACAGGGCGAGGGAGAGGTCGGCGAAGAACAGGATCGCCGCCCGCTCCTTCGCGGTGTGGATCCACGAGACGCTCTTCGCGTCTTCCTCGGCGTGCCAGGCCTCGACCTCGCCCGAGTGCCCCTTGAGGAACACGACGGCGCCCTCGATGCCCGGGATGCCGGACCGCTCGATGAGGCCGGCCCGGATCTCGTCGCTCTCCAGGATCGCGAGGTTCTGGAGGGCGAGGCCGACGCCGATGATCCCCTCGGGGAACCGGGCGTGCATCGTGTCGAGGAGGTTCTTGTAGGCGAGGACGCTCGGGGCGTCGGCCTCACGGGCGACCCGCCCGAACGCCTCATCCCGGCTCACGCCGAAGAGGTTCGCGATGTCCGCGATGAGCATCTCGTCGTGGCCGGTCTCCTCCCGGGCGCACTCGAGGGCGTAGGCGCGGAGCTGGGCCGCCTCGGCGTCGTCGCCGGCGGCGCGGGCCGCCATCGCGTCGGCCAGCGCCTGCTCGCTCGCGGGGGCCGTCAGGTGGACGTACTTGTGGAGCTGGATCAGCCAGTCCGCGTACTCCTCGCGCGTCACCTTGCCCGTGAGCAGGCGACGGTAGAACGGGACGCGCCGGAGGCGCTGGTCGGCCGCGTCGCTCCGCGCGACGATCTCGCGCGCGAGCGTGGGGAACGACCTGCGGGCGTCACGGGTCTCTTCGGTGGACTTCATGGTCTGGGTCCCTTTCTTCCAAAGCTCGCCGCGCCGGCCGGGGCCGGCCACGTCGTGTCGAGGTGCGTCGCCAGCCCGAGGAGGACTCCCCGGGTGAGCTCCGCGTATCCGAGAATTCGATTCGAGAGGCCGGCGTCGGTCGCGACGTCGGCCTGGATCTTGTGCATCGTCGCGCTCGCGCGACCGGAGAGCTCCTCGAGGAAGCTCGAGGCGTGGGGCCAACGCCGGCTCAGTCGGTCGGCCGCGTCGGTCACCCAGGACGTCCCGACCACCGCGAGGCGGACCTCGCCGACGCGGTCCGCCATCGACTCGGGGATCGAGCCGTCGAGCGAGTGGAGGAGATCGACGGCGAAGCACGGGTGCGTTCGCGGCGGGTCGATGCCGGGGGAGGCGAGCTGGCCCATGTCGCTCGACGCGAGCATCGGGAGGTCGTTGCACGGCGGCCAGCCGCGTCGCGTGACGAGCGCGCTCAGGTGGTGGATCAGGTCACGGTACTCCTCGGTCGTGAGGATCCCGCGGACGGCGCGCGAGAAGAACGCGCGCGACCTCAAGGTCCCGTCGAGCTCGAGGCGGAGGCGCCGGAGGAATCGCTCGGGACGATGGATCATGCGACGGCTCCCACGAGGACGGCGTCGGCTTCGGCGAAGATGGCGTCGCGGAGGCCGCGGGCCTCGTCGACGACGAGGATGGCGTCCCGGTCGAGCGGAGTCGGGACGAGATAGCGCTGCAGGCGGAGGATGTCCTCGCCGTCGGATCCCGCGTTCGGCAGGTAGGCGCCGTAGGTGACCGGCCATCGCCGCCGGGCGAGCTCGACGAGCTCCGCGGCCCGCGCGTGCTCGATCGGGACGTCGACCCAGAGGAGGCGCGCCCGATGCCGCCCGCCGAGCTCCTCGACGGCGGCGGGCGTCGTGGCGCTCGAGGTGCTCGCGTCCGCGCCCAGGACCACTCGGACCGCCCGGACATCGTCGTGGAACGAGGTGTGGCTCGTCGTTCGAGGACGACGTCGGGCGCGCTCGTCGGAGACGCTCCGGATCTCGAGCGCGTCGAGCGCCTCGAGGACGCGGCGTCGGTCGTCTCCCTCGAGGGTCACGGCGCGTGGTCGGGGCGAAGGCTCGGAGCGGCGCACCATGACGAGGGCGCTCGTGTCCTGGCGGGGGCGCTCGATGCCCGCCGCGACCATCTCGCGCGGCAGGTACCCGAGGATCAGGCCGGTCGGCACGAAGCCGGTCGCGAGGCCGAAGCGCTGCGCGTGGAGGTGGCTCGTCACGACGTGGCCGTAGACATACCGCCCGCCGACGCCCGGCAGCGCGTGCGTCAGGAGATAGCGACCGAGCTGACCGAAGAGGCCCCGATCGCGCACCGTCTCATCGACGACGGCTCGGTTCAGCTCCCACAAGCCTGCGGCGCTCGTCCGCTCGAGGGCGGCCTGGCCGACGACGCGCTCGTCTCCCTCGTCCCGGGCGACCGCGTAGACGACCTCGCCGTCCGCGATGCTCCGGCGAATCCGGGTGGGCGAGAGGGACGCGGGAAACGGGAAGAATCTCCCGTAGCACCGCCGCAGCAGCCCCACGAGCTGGGCGGCCTCGCCGGGCCCGGCCAGCGCGAGGCTGGCGGCCTCCGTTCGCATCGACATGGTCGTCTTCCCTTCGCTTCCGAAGAGGACGATGCCGAGGGGCGGAGACGGCCGGAATCATCAACAATGATGAGGGTAACCGTCCTACCCGAAGATCCGGGAGCGCCCGATTGCGCCGGGGACAGCCGGTGGGGTACCGTTTACCTGGTGGGTCCCGAGGGTAGTTCGGGGTTACGAGTTGAAGTTCACGACCGATGAGCTCGAGGTTTTCCTGGCGGTCGCCCGCGACGTCTCGCTCGGCGACACGTTCGGCGAGCGGATGACGGCCGTGACCGAGGCGCTCGAGCCGCTCCTGCCTCACTCGAGCCTCTCGATCATCCATCTCGACGGTCGCCTCCGCGGTCTGGCCGGCGAGGGCCAGGTCTTCTGGCGAAACGGGCCGATCGATCACGCCCTCCTCTACGCCGAGAGCTACGTCCAGGACGATCCGATGGCCCCGGCCATCCCCCGCTGCGACGGGGCATCGCACCTGTTGACCGACTTCCTCGACGGCAAGTACGGCCGCGACGCGCTCACCGGGGAGTACCTCCCGCAGGTGAACATCAAGCATCTGATGGGCTCGAGTCACCGGATGCCCGGAGGCTCCATCCTCTCGATCGCGGTGCATCGCGAGCCCGGGATGCGCAACTTCACCGCGCGCGAGCGCGAGATCCTGCGGATCCTCGCCCCCGACTTCGCCCGCTCCGCCTTCGGCGTTCTCTTCCGGATGACCGAGGGGCCGCGGCCGGCGGAGGCGTGCGGCTGCGGCGACGCCGGGCACACGAGCGGCGCGGCCATCTTCGGGGTCGACGGAGGCATCGAGGAGGCCGACGGCTGCGCGAGGGCGCTCCTCGCCGGCCTGCACGGAGCGGACCGAGGGGCCGCGGCGTTGATCGCGGATGTCCAGAGGATCGCGGGACGCCGCGGAGGGCTCGAGGGGGATGCGACCGTCCGGCGCTACCGCTGCGAGGACGGGCGGTGGCTTCGCGCGCGCCTGTCGGCCCTCTCGGCCATGCGCGGGCGCGTGCTCGTGTCGGTCGAGGTGATCCGGCCGGGCACCGAGCAGTTCTTCGACCTCATCGCCGAAGAGGCTGGCCTCACTCCGCGCGAGCGGCAGGTCGCGCGCCTGGCCGTAGGCGGCAACGGGAACCGTCGCATCGCCCACGTCCTCGGCGTCTCGCACGTGACCGTTGGCGTGCACCTGACGCGGGTGTACGAGAAGACGAGGATCCCCGGTCGCGCCGAGCTCGCCGCGTACCTCCTCGAGGGGCGGCGTCCCGAGGCGACCTGACCCACCCGGCGACGATCCCGCCGGCGTGCCGCGCGCGTCGGCGCGGATCCGGCTACTCGAGCTCCGCCTTCGCCGTGATCACCTTCGAGACGAGGCCATACTCCTTGGCCTCCTCGGGGCTGAGCCACTTGTCGCGGTCGGTGTCGTTCTTGACGTCGTCGACCGAACGACCGCAGGCGCTCGCGATCAGCTCGTTCGCGCGGCGGCGGAGCTTGATGATCTCCTCGGCCGTGATCTCGACATCGCTCGCGGAGCCACGGGCGCCGCCAGACGGCTGGTGGATCATGATCCGGGCGTTCGGGAGGGCCAGGCGGCGCTCCTTCGCGGCGGCCAGGAGGATGATCGTGCCGGCGCTCGCGTTGAGGCCGACGCAGATGTTGGTCACCGGCGACTTCACGAACTTGATCATGTCGTGGATCGCGAAGCCATCGTCGGCGGAGCCGCCGGGAGTGTTGATCAGGATCTTGATCGGGTCGTTGCTCATCGCGTCCAGCCAGAGCAGCTCGCGGGTGATCCGCGCGGTGAGCTTGGGACTGACGACCTCCGAGATCAGGATCGTCCGGTCCTTCTTGAGGACGTCGGTGGCGATCCTCGAGGTCTGGCTCTTGGGGGAGTCGTCACCCTCGTCGTCGTCGTGGAGCGCGGGCCGGGCCAGGCGGCGGGCGGTCGGGTCAACCATCTTGATGCTCTTCCTTTCGATGGGTCGGTCGCGGCCGTTCAGCGGCCGCCTTCTCGGACGCCGAGTATCGGGTCTCGTCACCTCCCGCGCCAGTCCCAGGCCCCCCGCGTGACGCCCGGAGGGGTCGAGCCTCCGAACCGAGGTGGGCCCCGAACCCGGCCCTGGCGCTGCTCTCCCCGGTACGAGAGGCTCGGATCCGGTGACGACCCAGACGATGCCCGACCCGAAGATGACCGCGTCCGGAGCCCGCCCGACCGGCCCCGAGGAGCCGCGGACCCCGAAGGGAGACGAGGGTCGGGTCGTGACCCTCGACGCGATCCGGGGCCTCGCGATCCTCGGGATCCTCCCGGCGAACCTGCCGGCCTTCGCCCTGCCCGCCGCGGCGGCGATGCAGAGCCACTACGCCTCGCCTCACTGGAGCGAAGCGGTCGCCGAGGGCGCCGTCCAGACGTTCGTCACCTACAAGTTCATGACGATCTTCTCGCTCCTCTTCGGAGTCGGGCTCGCCCTCCAGCGTGGCCGGGCCGAGAGGGCCGGGCGGCCGTTCGCCGCCTTCTACGCCTGGAGGCTCGTCCTGCTGGCGGGAATCGGAGCGGCCCACGGCTGGCTCGTCTGGTACGGAGACATCCTCTTCTGGTACGCGATCACCGGGTTCGTCGCCCTCGCCCTCTCGAGGCTGCGGGCGAGGATCCTCTTCGTCCTGGGCGGGGCAGCGGTTCTCGTCCCCGTGCTCCTGTGCCTGGCGGGCGCGGCCTTGCTGATCGCCATGGTCGTGGCCACGGGCGACTCGCCCGGCATCGTCAACATGGGCCCGACCACGGCGGCCGAGGCGCTCGCCGACCCCGCGGCGAGGACGGCGCCGATCTACGATCTCCACGCGGGAGCCGAGACGATCGCGTATCGAGACGGAGGCTACCTCGACCAGCTCGCGTTCCGGCTGATGGCCTGGGCGTATCTCATGGCGACCTACGTGGTCTGGTTCGGGTGGAGGATCCTCGGCCTCTTCCTGATCGGAATGGGTCTTCAGAAGGTCGGCTTCTTCACGAGGCCCGAGGACCACCGAACGCTCCAGAACTGCCTCATCGGAGTCGGCCTCCTCATCGGTCTCCCCCTCGAGGCCGTCCGAGCCGTCGCCTGGGCCGCCGGTCTGCCCGGCCCGATCGAGCTCCCGGCGACGCTCCTCATCGAGGCGATCCACCAGATCGCCAGCCTGTCGGTCTCGCTCGCGATCATCGCCCTCTTCGTGCGGCTGGCGATCGCATGGAAGCCCCTCGTCGCGATCGGAAGAACGGCCCTCTCGTGCTACCTCGCCGAGAGCGCGATCGCCGTCACGATCTTCTACTCGTTCGGAGCCGGCCAGTTCGGAGAGGTGACGAGAGCCCAGCTCTGGGCGATCGGAGCCGCGATCTGGGCGACGATCCTCATCGGAGCGAGCATCTGGACGAGGTTCTTCCGCTTCGGCCCGGTCGAGTGGGCGTGGCGGTCGGCGGCGTACGGGAAGAGGCAGCCGATGCGGCGCTAGAGGCCGGCCGGAGACGCCGAGCCCTCGCCGGACGCCTCGGCCGTGGCTCATTGCGGTCCGGCGGCGTCGAGGCGACTCTCGGGCAGGGAGCTCCCCCGGCGATGCCGGCTCGATCGGAGGCCTTGACGCTCGAGAGGGTCCGCGAGGCGCGCCGTCCGCGGCTCGGCGGTCCAGGAGGAGCGCGCACCGGCGCGCCTCGCGGCCCTTCGCCCCCGTCACCGCTGCCAAAGCCCCGTACAAAGGCAACCGCCCGAGCAAACGATTGCTCGGGCGGTCCACCGGGGGGGTCAGGGTCGCTCTCCGCCCGACCAGCCTCGATCGAACGGAACTGCGTTTCAGTGAAGTGTGAAGCGGTCAGTCCCTAGAGAGTGAGACTAGAAGACCAGCCGCTTCTTCTTCTTCTCGACCTTCGGCTTCTCCTGCACGCCGAAGTCGACCTGGATCGTCTTGGTGGCGCCGTCGCGCTGCACCTTCGCGTCGACCTTGCCGCCGGCCTGCTGGACCGCCGCCCGCAGGGCGGGGAAGTCCGGCGTCGGCTGCCCGGCGAACTCGAGGATCACGTCTCCGGCCTGGAGGCCGGCCGTGTCGGCGGGCGACCCGGGGGTCACCGAGTCGATCGTGACGCCGTCACCCTCGGCCTGGGTCGAGATCCGGACGCCGAGCTTCGGCTTCTGCTGCGGTCCGCCGAACGGGCTGCCCGGGTTGCCCTCGCCGTCGCCGAACGGGTTCGGCATGCCCTCGCCGTCGCCGCCGCCGAAGAGGCCTTCGAGCATCTTCTGGAGGCCCTCGCCGGGCTCGCCTTCGCCGTCGCCGCCGCCGAAGAGGCCCTCGAGCATCTTCTGGAGACCCTCGCCGGGCTCGCCCTCGCCGTCGCCGCCGCCGAAGAGGCCTTCGAGCATCTTCTGGAGCTGCTCGCCGCCGCCGCCTTCGCCGTCGCCGCCGAACATGGAGCGGAGCTGCTCCATGGCCATCTCCATGCCGCCGTTCTTGAGCTTGCCGAAGGTCGGGCGGGTCTCGTCGTCGGCGATCTCGTTCGCGACCTTGAAGACGACGCGCGAGATCGACTCGATGCCCTGGTAGTTGACCTTTTCGATGTCGTCGCCGGGGCGGTGATAGTCGCCGTGGAGCCCGGTGAAGAACGCGAGGGCCGGGACGCCCTTCTGGTAGAACGGCGCGTGGTCGCTGTTGGGCATGAACGTCTCGGAGAACTCGGCCTCGAGGCCGCTGCCCTCGATCGCGCCCTGGACCTTCGGGAGGATGTTGTCGCCGCTGGTGCTTCCGTAGATCCGGAGGCTGCCGGTCTCGTTGCTCCGGCCGATCATGTCCATGTTGAGCATGGCGACGACCTTGCTCGTGTCCATCTGGCCAGTGAGGTGGTTGCTGCCGAGCAGGCCGAGCTCCTCGCCGTCGAAGAGGACGAAGAGGATCGACCGCTTCGGGCGCTGGCTCGGATCGAGCGAGGCGAACGCCTGGGCGATCTCGAGGACACCCGAGGTGCCGCTGGCGTTGTCGTCGGCGCCGTTGTGGATTCCGGAGCCGCCGAGGCTGCCCTGCCCACCGTGGCCGAGGTGATCGTAGTGGCCGCCGATGACGATCAGCTCATCCTTGAGGTTCGCGTCGCGTCCCTCGAGCTTCGCCAGGACGTTTCGCATCGGGCGCTTGTCGCCGCCGAACGCCTGGAAGAAGGTCCCCTCGTCGCCGGCGGGCGCGAGGCCGTAGGCCTCGAACTGCTTCGCAATGTAGGCGCCGGCGAGGCGGCCGCCGTCGGTGCCGGCGCCGCGGCCCTCGAGCTCGTCGCTCGCGAGGTAGGCGACGTGAGCACGCGCCTCGGACGACGTGATCGTTCCGACCGCGGCGGCGCGGTCGTTCGATCCGGCATCCGCCGGGGCGAGGGTGAGCGGAAGGGCGAGGGCGATCGCGCCCGCGCCGAGCAGTCCACGCGTGAGGACGGTTCGAATGACCATCGCTGCCTTCTCCTCCGTGCTCCAGCGCCCCGGGGGGCGTGGGCTCGAGCGACTCTGTTTCGACTGGTTCTTTCGATCGCGACCGGTCGTCTGCGAGCGCCGCCGGTCTTGCCTGTTGATACGACGGGTCGCCGGGAACGTTTGGGGGGCGATCTCCGGCGGGACGACCGGTCTCCCCGAGACGAGCTCGGAGGCGTTGGTCGCGGCGCCGTCGCGGGTTAGCGATGAGGGCGCCCGGCAGGCTCGGACGACCGCTCGAATGGGGGAAGCCCCGATGCCGTGGGAGGTTCGGGGAACGACCCACCTTGACGAGCCGCCGCGGCGCGCTACCATCGGAGGGTCGACCCGTCGCGCGCGCCCCGCCCGCACGGGCTCCCGGGCCATCACACGAGGAGGAGCGGATGGACGACCCCGCCGGTCGCCCCGAGGAAGACGTCCTCCTCCGCGTTCCTCGTCAGACCTGCTACCTGGGTCTCGTTCGAGAGGCCGCCGTTCAGGTCGCCCGCCGCAGCGGACTGCCCGGCGAGGTGATCGACAAGGTCGAGCTCGCGGTCGACGAGGCCGTCAGCAACGCGATGCTGCACGGACGGCCTCCGGGCGCCCACCGCGACGAGATCGAGATCCGGATCCGGCTCGACGTCGAGCGCCTCTCGATCACCCTCTCCGAGCACGGCGACCCGTTCGCGTTCGAGGTCTACGGCAACTTCAATCTCGAGGAGCACCTCGAGACGTTCGACTCGGGCGGCCTCGGCATCTTCATCATCAAGTCGTTCATGGACGAGGTCTGCTACCGCCACCACCCCGCCCACGGGAACGAGCTCACGATGACGAAGTTCCTCGAGCGGCCGGTCCCGTCGGAAACGGTTCTTGATCAGGGCGCCCCGCCCAGATAGAAGACCTTTCCCGCAGAGGGTTCTGAAACCCGAGGTCGTCTTGCTCCAGGAGCTCCGCAGGGTCGCCGCCGCTTCACCCGACGCCCCCGCGATCGTCCAGACCGACGTCGCCATCACGCGCGCCCAGCTCATCGCCCGGGTCGACCGTCTCGCCGCGGCGCTCGAGGCGGCGGGGGTCGGGCCCGGATCGGCGCTGGCCGTCGGCCTCCCGAACTGCCGGGAGCAGGTGCTCGTCTTCCTCGCGGCGGCCCGCATCGGGGCGCGCTGCCTGTTCCTTCCGGCGAGCGCCACGCGCCGCGAGGTCGGGGAGCTGCGCGACGCGGTCGGCGGGTCGGTCGCCGTCACGATCGGTCGGGCGGTGCATCGCCTCCCCCACGAGACGGTGCTCACGATCGACGGGGCGGAGCCGCCGTCCACCGACGCGGGCCAGACCGTCCGGGCGCTCGCCGAGCTGATCGAGACGGCGTCGGACCAGCCGAACGCACCGGCGCCCGATCCGTCGGAGATCGTCTCGATCCATCCGGCCTACCGCGGCCTCGGCCAGCCGGTCCTCCTCTCCCACCCGGCGAGCTCGTGGGCCGCGGCCGGCGCCGCGCTCGGGGAGGCGCTCGAGCTCGAGCCGGGCGACGTGGTCGTCTCGGCGTGCCCGTTCGATCAGGCGCTCCCGATGCTCGCCGCCGTCGTCGCGCCGCTCCTCGCCGGGTCGCAGACGGTCGTCAGCAAGCACCCGCGCGCCGACGACGTCTTCGACCTCATCGCCGCGCGCGGGGGGACCGTCGTCGCCGCGCCGCCGTCGTTCTATCAGCTCCTTCGCGCGAGCTTCGATCCCGCGCGCCACCGGATCGGCGGCGTCCGCGAGTGGCTCGCGGTCGGACCCCCGACCGTGCCCGACCTCCCGGCCCTCTGCGATCACGACCTCGGGATCAGGCCGCGGACCGTCTACGGACCGACCGAGGCGCTCGTCGGCCTGCTCGAGGCGCCGAGCCGCGGCCGGGCCGCCCGGCGGCGCCCCGGCGCGGTCGCGGGGCCTCGTCCGGCGCTCGGCGGGGCCCTACCGGGGACGACCGTCACGATCGTCGGCCTCGACGGGGAGCCGGTCGCCGACGGCGTCCACGGCACGATCCGGGTCGAGCCGCCGTGGGGACGCGCGAGCGTCGCGAGCCCGAACGCCCCCGCCGGGGCGAGCCCGCCGCCGAGCGGCGACCTCGGTCTCCGCGACACCGATGGCGTCCTCCGCTACGTCGGCCCGGGCGCCGGGCTCGTCCGCGTCCTCGACCGGGCGGTCGACCTCGACGAGATCGCCAGCTTCATCGCCGCCCATCCGGCCGTCGAGCGAGCGACCGCGCGGGCGACCCCGGACGAGTTCTACGGCTTCCTCGTCGAGGCCGAGGTCGCCCTGACGGGCGAGACGTCGGTGACCGTCGCCGAGCTCTTCGAGCACCTCAAGACTCACCTCGCCTACCACAAGGTGCCGACCTCGTTCCGCTTCGTCCACGACTGATCCATCTCTACGACAGGATGAAGCGGAGCAGCGCCTGCTGGGCGTGGAGGCGGTTCTCCGCCTGGTCCCAGATCGCCGAGCGCGGGCCGTGGGCGACCGCGTGCTCGATCTCCTCGTCGTAGTGGGCGGGGAGGCAGTGGAGCACGATCGCGTCGTCCTTCGCCCTGGCGAGCAGCGCCGAGTCGATCCGGAAGCCGGCGAACGCCTTCTTCCGCTCGGCTGCTTCTGCCTCCTGGCCCATGCTCGCCCAGACGTCGGTGTAGAGGACGTCGGCGCCCTCGACCGCTGCGGACGGATCGTGGCTGTGGGCGAAGGTGGCGCCGGCCGTCGCGATCTCGGTCGACCGCGCGATCACCCAGTCGGGCATCTCGTAGCCCTTGGGGCAGGCGACGGTGACGCTCACGCCGGCGCGGGCGCCGGCGAGGCAGAGGGACGCCGCGACGTTGTTGCCGTCGCCGACGTAGACCATCCGCTGCCCCTCGAGCGAGCCGCGATGCTCGAGGATCGTCTGGAGGTCGGCGTAGGCCTGACACGGATGCTCCGCGTCGCAGAGCGCGTTCACGATCGGGACCGAGCCGTGCCGGGCGAGCTCCTCGAGGTTGGCATGCGCGAACGTGCGGCACACGATCGCGTCGACGTAGCGGCTGATCACCTTGGCGACGTCCTCGACGCTCTCGCGCTTGCCGAGGCCGACCTCCTGCGGGCTCATGTAGAGCGGCGCCGCGCCGAGCCGCTTGAGCCCGACCTCGAAGCTCACCCGCGTCCGCAGGGACGGCTTCTCGAAGAGGAGCGCGACCTGCTTGCCGGCGAGCGGCTGGTCGCCGCGGTCGCCGGCGGCCCAGGCCTTCTTCGCGGCGATGGCGGCGTCGAGGACGGCGCGGAGCTCGTTCGGCTCGAGGTCGGCGGCGCTCAGGATGTGACGGCCCTTGATGTCGATCGTCATGGTCGGCTCCTCAGGGGGTGCGCGGGCCGAGGTGAACGGGCGAGACATGTATCACCCCGGCCGGACCCCGGTCAAGGGTGGTCGGGGTCGAGCGCGGTATAATGCCCGCAACGTGGTCGAGCTCCCCCGCAAGGTCGTCCGTAACCTCCTGCGCTTGAACCCGCTGGAGCTGCTCGTCGTCGTCGTCGCGGGCCTCCTGTACCTGCCCGTCTTCGGCGTCGCGCGGCTGCTCGGCGGGGTCGAGCCGCGGGCGCGCGACGGCGGGTTCTGGCCCGGCTCGGGCGCCGCCGCGACGGACGACGATGGGGCGCCGCGCCGGTGACCGTCCTCGGCATCACGTCGTTCGCCCACGACTCCGCCGCCGCGCTCGTCCGGGACGGGCGCGTGATCGCCCTGGCCGAGGAGGAGCGCTTCAACCGGGAGCGTCGGACGGGCCGCTTCCCGCACGAGGCGATTCGATTCTGCCTGAAGACGGCGGGCCTCGGACCGGGAGACCTGCACGCCGTCGGGTTCTTCCTCCGACCCGACCTCGTCCGCGGGCGGATCGCGGCGATCGCGCGCGACTTCTTCCCCCGCGCCCTGCTCGATCTGCCGGTCCGCATCGGCGAGCAGCTCGCGTTTCACGTCGGGCTGGAGGCGGGCCTGCGAAGGGCGCGGCTGCCGCGCCGGCGCCTCGTCTTCGTCGAGCATCACCTCTGCCACGCCGCGAGCGCCTTCTACCCGAGCCCGTGGGAGCGCGCCGCGATCCTCACCGTCGACGGCAAGGGCGAGTGGGCGGCGACGACCCTCGGGATCGGCGAGGGCGGGGCCGCCCGCATCCTCGAGGAGGTCCGCTACCCCCACTCGCTCGGCTACCTCTACGCGGCGATCACGGGCTTCATCGGGTTCCGGCCCTGGTCGGCCGAGGGCTCGACGATGGCGCTCGCGTCGTTCGGCGATCCCACCCGCTACCGGGCCGCGTTCGCGCGGCTGCTGCGCCGGCGCGAGGACGGCGGCTACGCGGTCTGCCTCGATCGCCTCGACTTCGCGATCGGGCAGCCGCGGCATCGGCCGGCGATCGAGGCGCTCCTCGGCCCGGCCCGCCGGCCGGACGAGCCGCTCGAGCAGCGCCACCACGACGTCGCCGCCGCCCTCCAGGAGGCGGTCGAGGAGGCGGTCCTCGCGCTGCTGCGGCGGCTCCACGCCCTCACCGGCGCCGACGCGGTCTGCCTCGCGGGCGGCGTCTGCCTCAACGCGGCGATGAACGGGCGGATCGTGGCGGAGAGCCCGTTCGCGAGCCATCTCTTCCAGCCGCTGGCGAGCGATCAGGGGACGGCGCTCGGCGCCGCGCTCGAGGTCGACGCGGCGGCGGCGCGCGCCGCGGGGCGCCCGGTGCCGCGGGTCCCGATCGAGGGCCTCCACCTCGGTCCGGGCCACGACGACGCCCGGTGCCGCGCGGCGGCCGATCGGGCGATCGCCGCCGGCGCTCCCATCCGGGTCGCGCCGGTCGCCGCCGACGGCGGCCCGGGCGGGCGCGACGGCGCGGTCGCGCGCGCCGCGGCCGCCGCGATCGCCGCGGGCGGCGCGATCGGCTGGGTCCAGGGCCGGCTCGAGGCCGGCCCGCGCGCCCTCGGGGCGCGGTCGATCGTCGCCGATCCGCGCGACCGGGCGATGCACGAGCGCCTCAACGTGTCGGTGAAGCGCCGCGAGCTCTTCCGCCCGTTCGCGCCCGCCGTCCTCGCCGAGGCGGCCGACGACTGGTTCCGGATGCCGGGCGCGCGGACCGGGCGCCCGCTCCGCGACATGATCGTCTGCGTCCCGGTGCGCGCCGAGCGCGCGGGGCAGATCCCGGCCGTCGTCCACGTCGACGGCAGCGCGCGCGTCCAGGTCGTGGACGAGGCCGCCGTGCCGCGCTACCGTGCGCTCCTGGCCGCGTTCGGCGAGCTCACCGGCGTTCCGATCGTGATCAACACCTCCTTCAACGGCCGGGGCGAGCCGATCGTCGCCACCCCCGAGGACGCGATCGATTGCTTTCTGAGGATCGGGCTCGATGCGCTGTTCCTCGGCGACGTCGTCGTGACGCGGGCGCGGTCGTGAGCGGGCGCGCTCCCGCCGCGACGCGCTCCGAGCGGGGTCGGCTCGTCCTCCACGTCCACGGCCGCGCCCGGTGGGGCGGCTCGGTCGCCCACACCCTCCTGGTCGCCCGCGAGCTCGCGGCGCGCGGCGCGCCGGTCGCGATGGCCGGTCCGGCGGACGCCGTCTACCGGCAGCGCTTCGAGGCGGCCGGGATCGACTACCACAGCTTCGATGTGTCCGGGAAGTGGGACCTCGGCGCGCCGATCCGGTTCAAGCGCCTCCTCGACCGGCTCGGCCCATCGGTCGTCCACACTCACGTCCGGACGGCCGACTTCTGCGCCGGCGTCGGGACGGTCCTGGCGAGCCTGTCTCCGGGGCTCGCCCCGCGGCTCGTCGTCACCCTGCACGGCGCGCCGAACGAGGATGGGCGCGGCGTCGTCAAGCGCGACCTCCCCGCCCGCCTCTACGCGGCGTCGATGCGGCGGATGCCGGACCGGGTCCTCGCGGTCAGCGAGCACCTCGCTCGCCTCGCCGAGGAGCGCCTCGGGATCGCCGCGGGCACGGTCCGGACGATCCCCAACGGCGTCGATGTCGACGCGCTCGACCGCGGCGTCGACCGCGAGGGCGCCGCGGCGCTGCGGCGACGCCTCGTCGGCGGCGATGGCGATCGGGAGCCGCTGGTCGTCGTCGTCGCGTCGAAGATCCCCGGCGGCGATGGCGACGAGAAGGGACACGGCGACCTCGTCGACGCCTTGACCTTGCTCCGCGCCGCCGGCGGGCGGCCGGTCGTCGTCGCCCTCGCCGGCGACGGCGAGGGGCGGGGCGCACTCGCGACGAAGGTCGCGGCGCGGGGGCTGGCCGGGCGGGTGCGGCTCCTCGGCGAGCAGCCGCCTTCGAGGATGCCGACCGTCTACGCTGCGGCGGACGTGGCCGTCCTGGCCTCGCACGCCGAGGGGCTGCCGCGCGGGCTCGTCGAGCCGATGGCGCTCGGCCGGGCGGCGCTCGGGACGGCCGTCGGGGGCATCCCGGAGCTGCTCGATCACGGCCGGGCCGGCGCGCTCGTGCCGGCGCGTCGCCCGGGGGCGCTCGCCGCCGCGCTCGCGCGCCTGGCGCGCTCGCCATCGCTCGTGACCGACCTCGGCGCGCGCGGGCGGGCCCGCGTCCGGGCGCGCTACACCCTCGCCGCGCTCCTCGACGCCCACGCCGCCGTCTACGCCGAGCTCGGCTCGACCGCGGCGTCGATCCCGGGGGGCGCGTCGTGACCGAGCCGCGCGAGACGGATCCCGGTGATGGCGAGGCGACGGATGCCGGCGCGCTCGGCCCGCCGCGCCCGGCTCGCTTCGAGCTTCGGCGTCTCGCCGGGCGGGTGAGCTTCGCGCTCACCCGGGCGGCCGTCGCGCCGTGGCACGCCGGGCGGCGCTCCGCCATCGACGCGCTCCCCCCGGCGACCGAGGCCGGCGCGCCGGTGAAGAGCGTGCTCGTCGTGAACCTCCTCAAGATCGGCGACCACGTCACCGCCCTGCCCGCCCTGGCGGCGATGCGCGCGTCGATCCCGCGAGACGCCCGGATCGAGATGCTCTGCGCGGCCGGCCCGAAGCGCGGTCGCCACGTCGGCGCGGTCGAGCTCTACCGGATGACGGACCTCGTTGACGAGGTCCACCTCCTCGCGATCGCCGCCGACGCGCGCGCCCTCCGCGGTCGGCACGACCGGATCATCGTCTTCGGGTGGCGGGGTCGCGACGCGATCGCGGGACGGCGGGCGCGCGGCCGGCAGGGTCCGTCGGGGCTCGTCGTGCCCGTCGCGGGACACGACCACGGCGGGCGAGGCTTCGCCCTCGATGTCCGGGTGCCGCCGCTCCCCCAGGCTTTCCGGAGCGTCGCGGAGCTGGCCGAGCTCGACGAGGTCCACCATCAGACCGCGGTGTGGCTCGACCTGGTCGTTCGCGCCGGCCTGGCCACGCCCGCCGCGGCGAGCGCGGCGGCCGCCGTCGGGCCGCTCCTCGACCCCGGCGCCGCGGCCCGGGCCGACGCGCGGGCGCTCCTCGCCGAGTCGGGCATCGCGGCGAGCCGCGACGGCGCGTTCGCGCGTCCGGTCGTGGTGCTCCACGGCTGGAACGGGCAGGCCCACTACCGATGGCCGGCGGCGCGGTGGGCCGAGCTCGGCGCGCGCCTCGTTCACGAGCGCGGAGCCGCCTGCGCGATCACCGCGCCGCCCGACCCCGACGCGCTCGCCTTCGCGTCCGAGGTCGAGGACGGGATCCGCGCGCGCGTCGGCGCGAGCGCGCTCGAGGGCCGCCTCGCCAGCCTGGCCGGGATCCTCGATCTCCGGACCCTCGCGGCGGTGACGGCCGAGGCGAGCCTCATCGTCGCGGTCGACACCGGCGTCACCCACCTCGCCGCCGCGGCAGGCGCCCGCGTCGTCGCCCTCTTCGGGCCGGGCTCGCCGCGGGTCTGGGGGCCGTGGGGCGCCGGGCACGTCGTCCTCCAGGAGACCGGCGTGTGTCACGGCTGCCGGCTGCCGGAGTGCGTTCGGCCGACCCTCGAGTGCCTCGACGCGCTCGAGGTGCAGCGGGTGCTGGACGCGATCCCCGACGAGCCCGGGTAGGGGCGATCGAGCTGGCTCAGGCGACCGTGTCCGTGGAACCACCGGCTTCGCCTTCGGCGAAGAGGATGTCACCACGGAGACACGGAGGACACGGAGGATCCACGGAGGACGCGCCGAGCGGTCGAAGACCCGGATCTCCTCCGAGGCTCCTCCGTGTCTCGGTGCCTCCGTGGTTTCATCCCCTCGCCAGAGGCGAGGCCAGCCAACCCGGGCTGAGCTGGTCGCGTCTTCTCCGTGGATCCTCCGTGTTCTCCGTGTCTCCGTGGTGACATCCTGCTCGCCGAAGGCGAGCCCAGGAGCGCAGCCCCTCGTACGAGCGGGCGGGGGCGTCGGTCAGGCGGGCGCGACTCCCGCGTCGTCGTTGTCGCTGCCCTCGGTGGCCGCGCGGGCGAGCGACTCGAGGACGGACCGGATGCTCAGGACGACGAACGCGGCGACGATCGCCGACTGCAGCCAGAAGAGCGGCAGGCGCGGCAGCGGCGTGCCGCCGAGGGCGAGCGTCGCGACCGGGACGACCGAGATCGTCCGTCCCGACGCGACCGCGAGCCGGCCGCCGTCGGGCGAGAACGCGAGCGGCCGGCAGCCCGCGCCGAAGGGGAGGTCGGCCCGGGGCGCCCCCGAGTCGGTCTCGTGGAGGAGGAGCCGGCCGCCCCGGGCGCTCGCGACCAGCGCGCCGTCGGGGCTGACGACGTGGTTCGAGCCCTCCGAGACCCGGACGCGGCGCTCGAGCTCCTCGCCGTCGATCGGGAGGAGGATGAGCTCGCTCTCGCGGCTGATCGCCGCGAACCGACCGCCCGCCACGAGCGTCGCGTCGACGGTGTCTCCGGGGACCGAGGTGTCCGCGGCGAGCGCTCCGTCGGCCACCCGGTGGACGAGGATCTCGCCCGTCTGCCGCGAGTGACGGAGGACGAGCCCGTCGCGCCCGTCGAGCCGGAGCTCGGGATCCGGGCCGAGCATGGCGAGCGCCACGTCGTCGAGCGGCGTCTCGATCGGCGCGCCGGTCCAGGGTGCCTCGAAGACGGCGGTGGCGCGCGGCCCGGCGACGACGACGCGGGCCGCGTCGTCGAACGCGGCGTGGTGCCGACCGGTCGCCGGCAGGATGGCGACGCGGGTCGCGTCATCGACCCGGTGGATCGCGATGCCGCGCACCGTCGGCGCGATCACGAGCGATCGATCGGGGGCGAGGTCGAGGGTCGCGCCGCCCGGGAAGGACCAGGCGAGGTCGCTGGCCCGGCCGGTCGGTCGGATCACGCCGACGGGATCGCCGGAGGCCGGGTCCCAGACGCGGATGGTCCCGTCGAAGCTGCCGCTCGCGATCCGGGAGCCGTCGTCCGAGAAGCAGGCGGCGGCGATCAGGTCGCCGTGCCCGCGGAGGAGCACCTCGCCGGTGCGCGGGCTCGTCCGGAAGACGCCGAGGCCGATCTCGCCGGCGAGGGCGGCGACGGTCACCATGACGAGGGCGAGCGACGCGCGGCGGCCGACGGCCAGGAGGAGAACGAAACCGACGAGCACCGCCGCGGCGAGGGTGGCCGCGGCGATGCGAACGTCGGGGCGCGAGAACGCGATCGCGTGGACGGTCACCGAGCCGACGAGGCAGACGACGATCCCGGTCGACGTCGCCGCGATGCGGCAGCCGCCGGGGAGCGGCGGCGCCGACGGCGTCGGAGGGGGCGCGAGCCGCCTCGAGGAGATCGGCGGCGGCGCGTCGTCCTCGAGAGGGATCACCACGGGCGAGGCCTCGCGCGCTCGAGGTCCCGCCCGACGAGGAGCTCGACGGCGAGCATGGCGCAGACGAGCGCGGTCGCGAGGGCGAGGATGCGCGGCTCCGGCGATGCGAGGGCGCCCGCGATCAGCCCGCCGAGGGCGACGGCCGGTCGCGCGAAGGTGAGCGGCCCGAACACGATGACGCTCGTGATGCTCCGGATGTCGACCGACGGGATGGCCCGGAAGGCGAACGCGCCGACGATCGCGATCGCGTAGGGCAGATACACGAGGAGGGCGCCGCGGCAGAACGCGTCGGCCGCCCCGAGGAGCTCGGCCCGGTCGTCGGCGGCGAGGACGGCGGCGGCCGACGCGAGCGCGGCGAGGACGAGGACGCCCTGGCCCCAGGCGAGGCCGCGGAGGACCGCGCCGAGGTAGAAGCGGCGGCGATCGAGGAGCGCGCTCCGGCCCTCCGCCGCCCGGTAGCCGGCGAGGAGGGCGTCGAGGCAGGCGAGGCCGTAGACGGCGAGCAGGCTCATCACGACAGCCCCTCGAGCCGGCCGCGGCGCCGGCCGAGGCGCTCGCGAAAGGCGTCGGCGTCGCCGGGGCGGATGCCGACCAGCGTCGCGAAGACGCGCGGGATCGGCGTTCCCCAGACGCGCGTCGCGTACAGTCCCGAGCGGAAGCCGGGCGCGGCGGCCCGCGCCGCGTCGAGGAGCCGGGCGTTCGGGTGGGCGCGGATCGCGCTCAGCAGCCCGTCGTGACGCCCGATCGGGTCGCGGAAGCGGGTCGCGTGGAAGAGCCAGGCGCCGGGCGGGGCGAAGATCGTCCGCTGGAAGTCGAAGTGGACGAACGCGCGGAGGCTCGGCCGCTCGTGCTGCGCGAAGAACGCGTCGAGGTCGGGGCCGCGGAAGTGGTGGAGGACGCCGGTGCTCAGGAGGACCGTCGCCGGCTCGCGCAGCGCGAAGACGCTCGCGACGACGAAACGCGCGGTGAGGCGCTCCGCCTGGGCGAGGCGGCTCGCCTCGTCGACGAGCGCGGCGTGGTGGTCCGCGCCGAGGAGCTCGACGTCGTCGCCGAGGTCGCCGTGGGCGGCCAGCCAGCGGATGACGTAGCCGAGGCCGCAGCCGACGTCGACGACGCGGATCGGTCGGGGCGGGTCGTCCGCCCGGATCGCGGCGAGGAGCGGGCGGAGGAGCTCGGCGACCCGCTGCCCGTGCTGGAACTCCTCGGAGAGGCGCTGCATCTCGACGTGCACGCGGAGGAGACGGCGGTCGACCGCGTCGGGGTCGATGGCGCCGTCGTCGCGCGCGGGCATCGAGGCGACGATCCGCGCGGCGCGGCGCCGACCGAAGGCGAGGAAGTCGGCCTCCGCCTCGGCCCGGGCGACCGGGCGACGCGCGAGGGTGTCCGGGTCGAACGCGATCACCCGGTCGGTGATCTCCGGGTCGTCGGTCGGTCGCCACCAGCGGAGCATGGAGGGGAGCCTCCGTCCCGACCGCTCGAACGCGGGTCCGGCGCCGGGCTCACTTCCAGCCGAGGGCGGCGCGGACCTGTGCGGAGCGGTGACGGGCGACCCAGCGGCCGGCCGCGATGAGGAGCCGCTGCTCGGCGGGCTCGATCTCGTACGAGGCACGGATCGCCCGGACCGCGTCCCAGGGCGTCTGCCGGGCCGCGCCCTCGCCATCGACGAGGTCGAGCTCGGCGAGGTCGTCCGGGAGCAGGCCGAGCTGCAGGAGCGGCTCGAAGCTCGGCAGGTCCGCGGTCGCATCGAGGCCGAGGAAGACGACCTCGGCGCCGGCGCCGCGGCCCATCAGCGTCGCGATCTCGCGGCTCCGGCCCTGGGCCGACGCGCGCCGCAGCGCGCTCTCGGAGCGGGTCGAGGCGTCGGTGAGGACGACGGTGCCGCGGCGGCTCGAGAACGGGGCGATCTCGCCGTCGAACGGGTCGATCAGCAGGAGGACGCGCCGGGCGACGCCGGGATGACGCTCGCCGTCGAGGATCCGCACCGCGGTGACGATGCCGAGGTCGTCGCCGACCGATCCGTCGAGCAGATGCAGATACGGGTTGTCGGGGTCGAGCTCGCTCTCGAGGGTGATCGCCGGCATGGTCGGCGGGAAGTGGGCGCTCGAGGCGAGGGCGACCGACAGCGGGATGTGGCCGAGGAAGCGATCGTAGGCCCGCGCGTCGGCCGTCGACTCGATCCGGCGCTCCTCGTGGCGGTGGATGTAGCCGGTCACCCCGTAGGCGCGCAGGTGCTCGGGCGTGAACGGGATGATCGCGCCGTTCTCGAACGCGGTCGCGCCGATCACCCAGTAGGGCAGGAGCGGCTCGGCGCCCGCGTCGCCGCGGTGGACGAAGACGTCGGCGAGGCGGAGGCTCGCCCCGTCGCGGAACGACCGGCCGAGGAGGTTCGCGTCGAGGTCGTCCTCGAGGTCGGCGCCGCGGTCGTTGCCGAAGAGGGTGTCGAGGTCGATCAGGCCGAGCAGGATCGTCGACACGTAGTCGCGCCGCAGATGCCCGAGGAGCGCCGGGTCGGTTCGCGGCGGAGCCTCGCCGTCGGCGACGTCGTCGGAGGTCGGGGCGAGGGCGCGGTGGAGCCGGAACGTGCCCCGAAGGCCGCCGGTGCGCAGGTGGTCGTGGAGGCCCGCGAGATAGGCGCCCGCGGCGAGACCGCCGCCCGAGACGCTCGAGATGTAGTCGATCTCGGCGAGGGCGTTCGGGTAGAGGCGGGCCGACCCGCCCGGGCTGATCTCTTCCAGGCCGATGAGGACGCCGGCCGCGAAGTTGGCCGCGCGCAGGCCGCCGCCCGAGACGGCGGCGGCGACCGAGATGCGCGCGTCCTGGGCGCGGCGGCGCTGCGGCGACTTGTAGGCCTGAAGCTCGATCGGGATCTCCTGGAAGCGCGCCTCGGGACCGCGGTGGGGATGAACGACCGAGGCCTGACGCGTGGCGCAGCCCGCCCCGGCGGGGGCGAGGGCCAGAGCCGCGAGGGCGAGGAGGAGGGAATGGGCGGCGGGCGGGCGCATGGGATCACTCATCTCCGGCGGTGGGACGTCATCGAAGGGAGCACCGTAGCGCGCCGGGGGTACGCCCGTAAAGGGCGGATCCGGGTCGCCCGCCGCCCGCGGAGTCACGTGCGTGCTGGGACCTCGTCGAGGGCGGCGACGAGGCGGTCGAGGGCGGGGCCTAGCTTCGCCTCGAGGGCGTCCGCCTCCGCCTGCGAGAAGCGCCAGCTCCCGGCGTCGAGGGCGATCCACCGCTGCTTCGGGTCGAACGCGAACATCTTGAGCGTCAGGAACCCGTCGATCTCGTCCCACGAGATGCAGACCTCTCGAGGGCTGCGGGCGAGCACCTCCCCGGTCACGGTGCTCCCGTCGCGGAGCTGCAGGCGGACCGGATCGCCGGTGTCGCCGATCGAGCCCGACCTCGTCAGCCAGCGGGCGAGCGCGTCCGCGTCGCGATAGAACGGGGCGAGGTCGGCGGGGCCCCGGGCGGTCTCGCGCTGGGCCCACATCCCCTGCCGGGTCGCCCCGTCGTGGTTCTCGAGATAGTGGCGGAGGATGCCGAGCGCCATCGTCCAGCCGCTGTCCGCGCCCTCGTACTCCTCGTCCCAGTCCGCGCCGCTGCGGAAGCCGCTCTCGACGAGGTCCATCACCGTCATCCCATCCTCGGTGCGGATCGTGACCTCGGAGATCATCGGCGGGGCATCGGGGCGGTCCCAGCGATTGCGGAAGTACTCGGGGGGGCGCGCTTCCTCGATGTGGCCGGTGCCGGAGAAGCCGAGCTTCTTCCACGTCCAGGTCCACTCCTTGCCGGTGACGAGCTCGCCGGTCATCTCGTCGACGAACCAGCCGGCGATCTTGGCCGGGTCGGCCCAGGCATCCCAGACCTGCCGCGGAGTCGCGGTGGTGCGGAGCTGCTTGCGGGCGATGCGCCCGGTCGGCTCGGTTGGCTCGGGGGTTTGCTCGGGGGTCTGCTCTTGAGCGTTCTTCGAGTCGGTCATCGGTCTCGGTCCTTCTTCGATGCGGTGGGGGGAGTCTCGGGAGCGTCGTCGTCCCGTGGAATCGGATGACACCCGACGACGAGACGGTAGGGGCGGCCCGGCCCCTCGGTGCCGTCGGCGGCGGTGAACGGGGAGGAGTGTCGAGCGATCACGGCCGCGACCGCCTCCTCGAGATCGACCGCGAACGCCTCGCGCTGCTCGAGACGCTCGAAGCGGAGCGCCGCGTGGATGCTCATCGTCGAGAGGCGCCTGTCCTCCTCGGCAGCGTGGGCGGCGGCCCGGCTCACCTCGGCGGCAAGGCGCTGGGCGAGGGCGAGGAGGAACGACGCGCTGAAGCGATCGCGGAGCTGGCCGACGTCGGCGGCGAGCGGACCGAGGAGCTCGGGGCTGATCACGTAGCTCCGCGCGGTGGTCACCCAGCGCCGCTCGATCATGTTGCGCTTTCGCCGCTGGCCCGCGGGGCGCAGCAGCTTCGCCCGGGCGAGCTCGCGGACGTGGTAGTTCGCCTTCTGGCGTGGGATGTCGAGGTGGGCGGCGAGCTCGGTCGAGCTCATCGGCTCGCGGGCGAGATCGAGGATCCGCGAGCGAAGCGGGTTCAGGAGCTGGGCGGCGCGGCCCTCATCGCGAATGGACTCGAGCTCGTGCTGGGCGACCGTCGATTTCATGACGAGAAGTATCGTCATGACGATATTATTTGTCAACACAAAAACCTCGAGAGCTTCGAGATGACTGCTGAGCGGTTTGACAGAACGGGCCGCTGGACGGGACAATCCGTCGATCGCCCCTCGCCCGGAGGCCTGCCACGATGACGACCGTTCCCGGATCGGAGATCGAGCTCGGAGAGCCTGCCGGCATCGACGAGGGCGTCGTGCTCGGCAGGCGTCCGGAGAGGACGGTCGCGAGCGAGCGCCTCGTGCTCGGAGCGGGGGCGACGCTCCGGAGCGGGACCGTCATCTACGCCGGATCGACGATCGGGGCGCGGCTCGAGACGGGTCACGGCGTGATCGTGCGCGAGGAGGTCGTCCTCGGCGACCGCGTCCGGATCTGGAACCACACCACGATCGACTACGGCGCGCGGATCGCCGACGACGTCCGGATCCACTGCAACGTCTACGTGTGCCAGGGCGCGAGGATCGAGCGAGGCGCGTTCCTGGCGCCGGGGGTGACCCTCGCCAACGACCCCCACCCGATCTGCATGGAGTGCCTCGCGGGGCCGACGATCGGAGCCGAGGCACGGATCGGAGCCGGAGCGGTGATCCTGCCGGGCGTCCGCATCGGAGCGGGAGCGCTCGTCGGAGCGGGGGCGGTCGTCACCGCCGACGTCGCCGACCGGGCGGTCGTCTACGGCAACCCGGCGCGGGCGCACGGCGAGGTCTCCCGCATCATCTGTCCGAGTCGGGGCGGGCCGGCCTATCCGGGAGAAGCGAATCGATGAGCGAGTCAGGCGCGCGCCCACCCGAGGCCGGCGGCAAAGAGCCCGAAGGGATGGCGCTCTGCGACGACGCCGCGATCGCCGCCGCGGTCGAGCATCTCCGGGCGCTCATCCGGATCGACACGACGAACCACGGCGACGGGAGCGGCAACGAGACCGAGGCGGCGCGCTACCTCGAGAAGGTGCTCGTCGAGGCGGGGCTCGCGCCAACCGTCCTCGAGAGCGCGCCGGGGCGAGGCAACCTCATCGTCCGGCTGCCGGCGACCGACCCCGATCCGGAGCGAGGACCGCTGCTCCTGACCGGCCACCTCGACGTCGTCCCCGCCGACCCCGAACGCTGGAGCCGGCCCCCGTTCTCGGGCGACCTCGAGGGAGGCTTCATCTGGGGGCGCGGCGCCGTCGACATGAAGGGCATGACGGCCATGTCGCTCGTCAGCCTGCTTCTGCTCGCGAAGAGCGATCTGCCGAGACGTCGCGACCTGATCCTCTCCGCCGTCGCCGACGAGGAGGCAGGAGGCGAGTACGGGATGGGCTGGCTCGTCGCGAAGCACCCCGACCTGCTGCGAGCGGAGTACGCCCTCAACGAGCTCGGAGCGTTCACCCTCTGGGTCGCCGGGAAGCGGATCTACCCGATCCAGTGCGCCGAGAAGGGGGTCGCCTGGATGCGGCTCGAGGCGACCGGAAGCCCCGGCCACGGCTCGATCCCGAGGGCCGAGAGCGCCGTGAAGACCATCGCGGGCGCGGTGACGAGGCTCGGAGAGCAGCAGCCACCGCTGCGGCTGTGCGCCCCGCAGGAGCGCTTCGTCCGCGCGCTCGCCGAGGCGCTGCCGCTCCCCGCCGGGATCGCGGTGCGCCTCGCCAGCAAGCCCGCCCTCGCCGAGCACCTCATCCCGCTCGTCTTCGGAGAGCGTGACCGCGCCGAGGCGTTCCTCGCGACGATGCGGAACACGGCCAACCCGACCGGCTTCCAGGCGGGAGGAAAGGTCAACGTCCTCGCGGGAAAGGCGAGCGCGCTCGTCGACGGAAGGGTGCTGCCGGGGTCATCGACGGCCGAGCTCCTCGACGAGATCCGGACGATCCTCGGCCCCCTCGCCGAGTCGATCAAGATTGAAGTGCAGACCGACCGCCCGCCGACGACCGTCACCCCCGACACCGACCTCTTCCGGATCCTGACGAAGACGATCGAACGAAGAGACCCCGGAGCGAAGGCGCTCCCCAACATGATCCCCGGCTACACCGACGCCGTCTGGCTGAACAAGCTCGGCGTGAAGACCTACGGCTTCAGCCCGGTCTGGCTCGGACCCGACATCCAGTTCGCCAAGCTCTATCACGGAGACGACGAGAGGGTGCCGCTGGACGGATTCGCGTGGGGAACGAGGTGTCTCTTCGACGTGGTGCTGCAGGCGGTGGTGGGATGATCCGGGATCCGAGCTTTGAGGGGCTGACGCATGAAGTTGCTGAGACGAGGGGAACTGGGCGGTCGTGCAGCTCGATGGACGAAGTTCCCCGGCTTGCTCGTGCAGGGTGACACGTTCGCCACGATCGTCGAGGCGGTGCGTGCGGTGAGCGCCGGGGCTGAGGAGAGCTCAGGCGCGCTGGAGGAGCTTCGCGAGCGACTCGAGGCGATGGAGCGATTCTACGCGGAAACGTTGACGGCCGAGGGGTTCGAGATCCCGTATCGTCGGGAATGACCGGCGTCGCCAGGGCGGCTACGGACTTCCGCGCTCGATCGGGCGCCGGGATTGGTGATAGACGCGCACGACCTGCAACTCCTCGGTGGTCGTCCGGTAGTACAGACGGTACGGCGGCACCGGCCAGCTGCGGACGCTCCGGCCGTCGCGAAGCACGACCTCCGAGCCGCTGACGAGGCCGGACGCCACGAGCTCGATCACCTGCATGATTCGGACGAGCTCGCGGTCGGCCGCCTCGGGGTTGTCCCGGGCGATGAACGCGTAGGCTTGTTCGATGTCCTGCGCCGCGAGCGGTGCGACGACGACCCTCACGGGCGATCGGTCTTGCGAATCTCGGCGATGACCTTCGCGAGCGGAATGCCGTCGCCCGCCTCGAGCTCGTCGATGGCGGCGCCGATCCCCGCGTCCTCATCGTCCGAGAGTGGCGGAGCATCCTCGACGAGCTCGACGGAGTACCGGCCCGGAGGAAGTCGCTTCAGCTCCGGGGGAAGCTCCGTGCCGTTCCAAACGATCACACTCTTGTTCATGCCAACTCCGCGGGCCCACGGTCACGAGCGACGTTTCATGCGACGCTCTCGACGGCGGCCTCCTCCTTCCGACTGAGGTTGTGACTCTGACCGAACCCATTCTTGCACGAGCGTGGCCTGTCCGGAAGGTCGCGTCGGAGCGGCGCGCCGCTCCAGGCAGCGCAAGCTCGCGGGTGCGTCCGAAGGGGTCAGATCCCAAGAAGGGGTCAGATCCCAAGGGGTCAGGTCTCGGATGTTCGCATTAGCGCCGCTAATGCGAACTTCCGTGACCTGACCCCGTCGGCTCCCAAGTGTGGCTCGCCGGGTCGATGACGGAGAGAGACCGGAACCGCGGATTTCGCGGATTGCACGGATTGGCTCGGACGTCGCCAACCCGTTGCCGACGCGCCCTGTTCCCAGGACGGGGAACGGGTAGCGATCCACAGATTTCACAGATTACACAGATAGGAGCTGCCGAAGGCGGTCGCTCCTCGCGCTGGCGTCGTCAGCGATTCGGCGCAGATCACGAGCTGCCGAGGGCGGTCAGCCCTCGCGGAGCGCAGAGGCCCGGTCCGGTGTCGGGCAGGGACACGGAACCGCCCGCGGCAATCTGTGTTGTGTAATCTGGATCCCAAGGGGTCAGGGGGCGGGGGTTTGGGATAAAAGCCCGAAAGAGAAACACACCGACCAGA
>JAJDCQ010000079.1 GCA_029260755.1 Planctomycetota bacterium
GACGCCCTGCTCGAGTGCGAGTCGGGGCTTCATCCCGACGAGGTCCTCGCGCGGCTCGTCCGCCTCGCCCGCGTGGGCGAGCGGTGCGACGCGACGACCGCCTTCTACCTCCTCGACGTCGAGCAGCGGAAGCTCCACGACGGATTCGGCTACCCGAGCACGGTCGCGTTCGCCGATGCGAAGCTGGACTGCGGCAAGGACAAGACCTATCGACTCATTCGGGCGGCCCGGGCCTGCGAGCGCCACGAGGCGCTCCGCCTCGCGTACGAGCGCGGGGAGATCGCCTACAGCAAGATCGATGTGGTCGCCCCGTTCCTGGGCGGGCCCGACGCGGCGCTCTGGCTGGAACGAGCGACGACGATGAGTGGGCCGGTGCTGCGGCAGCTCGCCGAGCAGGAGAGGCGGTTCGGGCGTCCGACGGGACCGAACCAACGGCTGAAGGCGGAGCTCGACGCCGAGCAGTGGAAGCTCTACCAGCTCGCCGCCGAGAAGGTCCGCAAGGTCGGGGGCGGCGAGGTTCCGGTCGCCGAAATCATCGAGGTGCTGGCGGTCAACTTCCTCCAGACGCCGTTCGACGAGTCCGAGCTTTCGCCGGACGAATCCGAGCTCCCGCCCGACGAGGAGGAATCCGCGAGCGAGTTGCACACAGCAACTGACGAGGGTGAGCCGGAAGCGGAGACGGGGGCGGAGGCCGAGGAGGCGGACGAGATCGAGCGCGGTCGAAGCTTCCGTCGGCAGAAGCTCGAGGAGGCCGACTTCCAGTGTGAGATGGAGTGTGACCGCCGGACCGATCTGCAGGTCGACCACATGGAGCCGCGAAGCCGGAACCCGGCGCGCAAGTGGGATCCCGAGAACTGCTGCGTGGCATGCGTTGCCTGTCACCGACTCAAGACCGCGGGCTTCATCCGCGTCCACGGCCGGAACGAGGACGGCTCCCTCGAGATCGAGCGCCCCATTCGCTGGTGCGTCTTCGCGGGACCGGACTGGCCCACCGAGCCCGGGCGGCGCCCAGCGGGAGGGTGAGCCGGATCGGACGCCCGGGGACACGGGCCGCCGAGTCCCTCGACCGCCGCGCCCCCGGAGACTCGGCCGCCCTCGCCGCGGCGCGGACGGCGCTCGGGGGGTGAGGCGACCGAACGAACCGGGCGACCGGACGGCCTGCCGTCGAGGGGGGCTTGTCCTCTTGCACGCCCGGAGGCCGGACCGGGCTGCGGGCGCCGAGTCTCGGAGAAGCTTCGGCAGTCGAGGTCCTCCCCGCCCTTCTTGACATGCGACGTCCACCCGGAGGGGAGCGGCGAACGTTGCTGGCGTTCGCATGGCACAGAGTTCCCAGGTCTCTTCGCCCGGCGCACGAGAGAGGGGCGGGCATCACCGGCGGAGCCGATGGCGCGCGTTGGTGTTTTGCACTTCCGGACGGGAACGAGGCTAACGACGATAGGGGCGACGATGCCGGTGGCCCGACCTGCAGACCGAGCAGAGCTGACTCGGCCTGTTGAAGACGATGCGCTCGCATCTTCGGCATGGGCAGTCATGGAACACTGGAGCCTGCTCATGTACGAAACAGTCGCAGTGCAGACCGATCGCTCGCGAGAGCGGACAGAGCGTAGGGACTCCCATGACGGGCAAGGCGGCGAAGTAGAGGTAGGACGCCACGAGGAGCGCAAGCGCTCCGCTTCGGAGTCTCCTCTGCTGGTCGCGCCTGGAGCGGGCGGACTCCTTGCAGCAGTCGCATCGGCTCCGAGGCGCGGTGCGCATGAGGATCGGCCTGGCGGCGGAAGAGGAGAGACGGCGGCGGCTGGTGAACGGGACTACGCTTGGCCCGGGAGTCAGGTTCAGTTCGCAGCCGTTACTCGCCGAAGAGCCGATCCCAGAGCGATGGCTTCTCGGGCGCAGGCTCCTCGAGCGGTTGGGGGCTCCCCGTGATGAGGCGCCGCCACGAGTCGCGCTCGGCGAGGACGCGAAGCTCGCGCCTGCGGAGCTCCCGGGAGATGGTCGGCGCGACGAGCCCGGCGACCGGAACGAGGATCGCGATCCCGAGGACGACCAGGCCGATCCGGCCGCGGCGGGGGCGGGTACGCTTCATGCCGGCGAGGGTCGCCCGCATGAGTCACTCGCCCGTCATGGTGTCGTCGCGGTTGAGCCGGCGCCAGAGGTCGAAGCCGAGCGGAGGGTCCGATGCAAGTCGGTTCTGCTCGTTTCCCCACTGGTTCGCCTTCTCCAGGAGCCTGATGGCCTCCTCGTCGAAGCCGCGTTCGTCAGGACGGGCGGCGCGATCGTGAACGACCGTCCACGTCGCCCGCTCGGCGGCCTTGGCGGCCGCGATCAGCGCGGCGTGCTCGGCGCACCGACCGGCCTGGATCATCGCGAGAATCGCGAGGACGCCCGCGAACAGCACGACGCCGGCGACGATCGAGGCGGCGAGAACCTTCGGGCGGCGGCGAGATTCGGCGGCGTCCATGACGGGATGGTCGCCGGCGGCGAGAGCGGGCGCAACCTGCGGGGAGACCGAGGCGGCGAGGCGACGAGACTCGCCGGCAGCGGAGAGTGACCGGATCCGACACGGGGGCGGGGTAGCCTCCGGGCAGAGCGGCGCGGGCAGAGCGCCGAGACGACGAGGACGATGATGGCGATCTACCAACCGGCCCCGACGATCCGCATCTGCTCGAGGTGCAAGAAGCCCTGGACGAAGGCACGGAAGGGCAAGCCGGCGCGCCCGGCGTGCGACCACAAGGACGCCCCGCCGACACGCGTGAAGCGCCGCTCCCGCGCGTGGTGGCACGAGTGGCGGGACGGCGTCGTCCGACACCGTGACCCGCTCCGGTTCCCGGACGGGTCGCCCGTCCACGACAAGAAGACGGCGCTCGAGATGGCGGCCGAGCGGGAGCGCGAGCGCGAGCGCGAGAAGGGTGGGTTCGGCGACCCGTTCAAGAAACACCGCGCCCGGCCGCTCGAGGGCGAGGGCGGGCACCTCGCCGACTTCGAGACGCACCTCCGCGCGCGCAAGGTGACCGACTTCCACCGGACCGAGACGATGCGACATCTCCAGGCGTTCCTCGCCTCGAGTGAGGCCGCCCGCCTCGCCGACCTCGAGCGGAGCGCGGCCGAGACGTGGCTCGTTCGGCTCTCCGTGGAAGCGACGGGCCGGCGCGGCGAGGTCGGTTGGCTCTCGGCCCGGTCGCTCAACCGACGGCGGGCCGCGCTCCTCCAGTTCGGCCGGTGGCTCGTCGAGGCGCGGCGCTACCCGTTCAACCCCTTCGCGGGGCTCCCGACGCGGAACGAGGACGCCGACCGGCGTCACGAGCGCCGCGCGCTCTCCCTCGAGGAGCTCGAGCGGCTCCTCGCCGCCGCGCGCCGTCGCCCCCTGGAGGTCGCTACGAAGCCCAGGACGGTCCGGGGCAAGGAGGTGACGCCGAACCCGTCGAAGAAGGAGCGCGCGCGCCTGGAGGCTCAGGGCGCGACGAGGGCGCTCGTCTACGCGCTCGCCGCGCGGACCGGCCTTCGCCGGAGCGAGCTCCTCACGCTGCGGTGGGCCGACGTCGACCTCGGGAAGCGCCCGAGCGTGACCGTGACGGCGAAGCGGGCGAAGAACCGGCGCACGGCGACGGTGCCGCTCGCGGCCGAGCTCGCCGCCGCGCTGAAGAAGCGACGGGCCGCCGACCGCAAGGCGGTGACCGTGTTCACCTCGAGCGGGTTCCCGACGCTGCGGACGCTGAAGGCCGACCTCGAGACTGCGGGCATCCCGGTGGTCGTCGACGGCCTGGCGGTCGACTTCCACGCGCTGCGAACGTGCTTCGCGAGCGCCCTCGCCGACCAGGGCGTTCACCCGAGGACGGCGCAGGAGCTTCTACGCCACGCCGACGTGACGACGACGATGAAGCACTACACCCGCGTGGTCGATCCGCAGAAGCGCGAAGCGGTCGAATCGGTCGCGCTTGGGGCAGGGCTTGGGGCGGGCGACCGGGAAGCCGCTGCGCTTGGGGCGAGGCTTGGGGCGAGCACCGCGAACCTCGACGGGGAAACCGAGACTTACGACGGATGCGAAAACGGCGCGTCCGGAGAGGACGCGCCGTCGCAAGTCGATGCAAAGTCTGACGTTTCCGTCGAAGCGGGCGAAGGGATTCGGACCCTCGACCCTTGGCTTGGGAAGCCAATGCTCTACCACTGAGCTACGCCCGCATGTGGGGACGATTCTAGTCCGGGGCCTGGGGCCCGTCAACGGGAACCGTTCGTTTCCGGGGACGTCGGGGGAGGCGGGGGGCTGTCGTGGGGATTCGGCCTGGCTGGACCTGGGGACGGAGCTGGGTAAGGTCTCGGCATGGTCCGCCGCTTCTTCATCTGGTTGCTGGCTCACCGGTTGGTGGGGGTGGTCTGCGTCCTCGGGCTGACGGGGCTTCTCGGGACGTTCGCGGCCCGGGTTCGGCCGGATTACTCGGTCGAGCAGTTCTTTCCCGTTTGGGACGCGCACCGGCAGGTCTTCGATCGGTTCAAGCGGGCGTTCCCTCATGAGGACAGCCAGGCGCTCGTCGTCCTCGAGGCCGGGGATATCTACACGCGGGCCGGTCTCGAGCGGATCGGACGGCTCGAGGCGGACCTGAAGGCGATCGAGGTCCCGGGCGACGATGGGGCGATGGTCGCCGCGGTCCGCGACATCGATGGCCCTCTGTCGACGCTCGACATCCTCGCTCGTGATGGCGACGTCGTCATCGAGAAGATCTTCCGTCGGCCGGACCTCGCTCCCGATGAGCTGGTCCGCCAGCGGGAGATCGCGACGACCGATCGGCTCTTCGCCTGGAACCTCGCGAAGCCCGACGGCTCCGCCGTCACGATCCGGCTGATCTTGATCCCGTCGACGGTCGACGATGATCTGGGCCGGAAGGCGTTTCTCGCGGCCGCCCGGGCGGTGCTCGCGAAGCACGACCACCCGGGGCAGCGCCTCGTCCTCTCGGGTTTGCCGGCCATCCGGGCTCGCTTCACCGAGCTGATCGAGACCGACGTCAACACGCTCCTCCCGCTCGCGATCCTCGTCGTCCTCGTGCTGCTGTTTGCGACCTACCGGAGCTTCGGCTGCGTCCTCGCCGGCCTCGTCACCATGATCGCCTCGGTCGTCTGGACCTACGGGGCGATGGGCCTGCTCGGCTATCCGATCACGCTGCTCTCGGCGATGCTCCCCGTGATCGTGGTCATCATCTCGATGTCGGACACGGTCCACATCGTGAACGACTTCCTCGCCCGGCGCCGCCGCGGGGAGCCTCGCGAGGTCGCCCTCGCCGAGGCGATGACCGAGTCGGCCGGCCCTTGCCTCGCGACCGAGGTCGTCCTCGCCTGCGGCTTCCTCTCGCTGATCGCGGTGAACATCGTCGCGATCGTGCAGCTCGGCGTCTCGTCGGCCGCCGCGATGCTGCTGACGTGGCTCGCGAACGTGACCGTCCTTCCGCTCTGCCTCTCGCTCGTCCGCACCGATGGCCGCGCCCGCGGCACGCCCGAGGCCGATTTCACCGGCGCGACCGCGCCCGCGCCGGTGCGCGCGTTCGGGCGCGTCGTCTCCGTCATCGAGACGGCGGTGACCCGGCGTCGGGCTCTCGTCCTCGGCGTCGCCGGTCTGATCGTCGTCCTCTCGGCCGCATCCGCGAGTCAGATCGAGCGGATCTCCTTCGTCTTCGACGACCTCCGACCCGGCTCGCCGCTCTCCGATGAGCTCCGGTTCGCCGAGGAGACCCACGGCGGCCTCGTCCCGGTCGCGATCTACGTCGAGGCGCTCGACGAGGACGTCGAGAACGCGATCCTCGAGCCCGAGGTCGTGCGTCTCCTCGAGCGGGCGGCCGATCTCCTCCGCGGCTTCGATGAGGTCCGGGCGGCGAACTCGGTCGCCGACCATCTGCGCAAGTCGCACCGGGCGTTCGCCGACGGGGACGACGACGACGGCCTCCCGCAGACCCGGGCCGGCGCCGCGCAGGAGGTGCTCCTCGTCGATGACGGCGACATCCTCCGCGACCACCTCGCCTACGACCGTCGCTCCGCCGCGGCGCTCGGCTGGGCGGTCGACGTCGGCAGCAAGCGCGTCGCGACGATGTTCGAGGCCATCGATCAGTGGGTCGCGACGGAGCAGGCGCGCCTCGATGCGCTCCCCGACGGCCCTCGGGTGCGGATCAGCGCGACCGGTCAGCTCCGGATCTTCAATGACGTCAACGACGCGCTCATCGGCGGCCTCGCCAGGAGCTTCCTCGGGGCCGTCGGCGTCACCCTGCTCGTCTTCTGTCTCGTCCTCCGGAGCGTCCGGCTCGGGGTGATCGGGATGATCCCGAACGTCTCGCCGATGGTGCTGGTCTTCGCGTTCATGGCGACCACCGGGATCGCGTTGCGCGTCTCGATCGTCGTCATCTTCTCGATCATCCTGGTGATCGCCGACGACGACACGATGCAGTACCTCGCCCGCCTCCGGAGTCACTGGGCGCGCGAGCGCCGGCGCGCCCGCGCCGAGGGACGGCGTGACGTCGATCTCCATCACGAGGCGGCGATGGCCTGCCTCCGCGAGACCGGGCTGCCCATGTTCGTGACGTCGACGGCCGTCGCCCTCGGCTTCGGCCTCCTCCTGCTCTCGCAGTTCCAGGGGATCGCCGACATCGGCCTCATCATCGGCTTCACGCTCTTCGCCGCCGTCTTCGCCGACCTCTTCATCTCGCCGATCCTGATCTCGTTCTGGAAGCCGCGGCTCGGACCGGGGCTCGACGAGCCCGACGAGCCCGATGAGCCCGATGAGGTCGCCTCGTGACCGAGGCCGCCCCGCTCCGGAGCGAGGTGATCGCCGCCGACTTCTTCGAGGCGGTCGGCTACGCGACCGTCTGGGAGGACGAGCGCGTCATCGACGAGGGCCTGGCGCCGCGTCCGGGCGAGGCGGCGCTGTCGATCACCTCGGGTGGCGACTTCAGCCTCCAGCTCCTCCTGAACGACCCGGCGAGCGTCCTCTCGCTCGACTTCAACCCGCGCCAGAGTCATCTGCTCGAGCTCAAGCGGGCCGCGGCCGCCCGGCTCGATCACGACGAGCTGTGGCGGGCGCTCGGCCTCGCGCCGGCCGTGCCGGCCGCCCGCCTCGACCTCTACCGGCGAATCCGGGGGGAGCTGTCGCCGGACGCCGCCACCTACTGGGACGCGCACCGACCCGAGCTGCGGTCCGGCGTCCTGCCGGCGGGGAAGCAGGACCGCTACCTCCATCTCGTGGGGCGGCTCCTCACCCGGCTTCAGGGCCGGCGCCGCGTCGACCGCTGGCTCACCCTCCGCGATCCGGGCGAGCAGCGCCGCTTCTTCGAGCGCGGGTGGAACGGGCCGGCCTGGCGGGTGCTCGGCGACATCCTGTTCAGCCGGCGCGTCCTCGATCACTTCTTTCACCGCGACCACTTCCGCTACGCCAAGGAGGACCAGCACCCCGGGCAGGTGATCCGGCGGCAGCTCGAGCACGTCCTCCGCGACCTGCCGGCCGCCGAGAACTTCTACATGCACTGGGTCTTCCGCGGCGGCTACGCCGATCGCGAGCGGTGCCCGGCGTGGCTGCGGGCGAGCTCGTTCGAGCGGCTCCGAGGCAACCTCGACCGCCTGACGATCGAGTCCGGCGAGCTCGAGGAGCGCCTGTTCGCCATGCCAGCGGAGTCGATCGACGTGTTCAACTTCTCGAACATCTTCGACTGGATGAGCGCCGAGGCGTTCGCCCAGCTCATGGGCGAGGTCGTCCGGGTGGCGCGGCCCGGGGCGCGACTCTGCTACTGGACCAACGTCGTGAACACCCGCCGGGTGCTCGCCGAGACGGGGATCGCGCCGCTGCAGGAGGACGTCGAGCTCGGTCGGTGGCTCCACGATCGGGCGCGGACGCCGGGCTACTCGCACTGCACGATCGGCCGCGTCCGGAAGTGACTCGCGTCGCCGCCTAGGGTCGCCGGCCGATCCGGGTTCCGAGCCGGACGTAGGTCTCGAGGCCGTCCCGCGACCACGCCGCGATGTCGTCGTCGATCGAGACCCGCCCCGGCTCGAGCAGCAGGACGAGCGTCGAGCCGCCGAAGGCGAAGTAGCTCTTCTCCTGGCCGCGCGCGACGCGGACGTCCGGCGCGACCGTCGGGACGATGCTCGAGATCAGAAAGCCGCCGACGTCGACGAGCGCGATGGCGCCGAAGCGGTCGCTCGCGAGCATCGTCACGGTGCGGACGTTCCGGAGGTAGAAGTCGACGTCGTTCTCGGGGAACGGGCTCACCGAGTAGTGGTGCCCCGGCACCGGGCGGGGGACGCCCGCGACCCCGTCGGCCGGGAAGTGGACCCGGTGGTAGTCGCCGAGATACAGGCGCAGGACGCACGCCGTGCCGCCGGTGTAGCGCGCGGCGAGGGCGTCGTCCGCGAGCAGCTCCGCGATCGGGACGATGATCCCCTTGACGGTCACGACGGCGTCGGGCCCGTCGATCGGACCGACCCAGAGCTTGCCGTCGCCCGGGGCGAGGAGGGCGTCCTCGTCGGGATCGAGCGGCCGGCAGCCGGGGCGGAGGCGGCGGGTGAAGAACGCATTGAAGCTCTCGTAGCTCGCCGGCGGGCGCTCGCACTCCTCGACGCACACCCGGGCGTCGCGGATGAAATCGGGGATCCGCCGTCGCGACGCCGGGCTGCTCAGCCATGCGCCGACGGCCGCGTGCAGCAGACGGTTGTGGAGCAGCAGCGGCCGCACCAGGCGTCCGGTCGGCGTTCCGTAGAGCCAGGCGAACGTGCCGCTCCGCACGATCGTCTCCGTCTCGATCCGGCCCGTCTCGCGGTCGACGTAGCGGCCGACCTCGGGCGCCTCGCTCACGCGGCGGGCTCGACGATGATCTGCACGGTCCCGCGGCCCCCGTCGATACGGATCCGCTGGCCGTCGCGGATGCGGCGGGTGGCGCCGCGCACGTCGAGGACGGCGGGGATTCCGTACTCGCGGCAGATCACCGCGGCGTGGCTCAGGAGGCCGCCGGTCTCGGTGACGACGCCGGCGACCCGGTCGAGCACCGGCGTCCAGCCGGGATCGGTGAACGGGCAGACGAGGACGGCGCCCTTCTCGACCCGGCTCGCCTCCTCGACGCTCCGGGCGATGCGGGCGATCGCCGTCACCTCGCCCTGGCTCGCCCCGATTCCCTGGAACCTGCCCTCGCCGGTCGCCGGCGACTCGTCCGTCGACGGGTCGCCCCGCCCGTAGCGCGAGCCCACCTCGTTCGGCGCCTGGAAGCTCCGGTAGCTGTCGTAGGTCTCGCGCGCCCTCGCAACGTTGGTTCGATCGTCGGCGAGCAGCTCGCGCCAGGTGTGGAACCAGACGTCGTCGCCGAGGTCGCGCGCCTCGGCGAGGGCCACGACCCATCGCCGGATGTGGTAGTACATCTTGCTGCTGCAGTCGCGCATCTCCTCGCGGAGCCAGACGAATCGGCGGAGCCGGTCGAGCTTGGCGTCGAGCTTCCCGCGTCTCCACCAGGGGACGGCCGCCCGCGCCTCCGCCCGGGCGCGCTCGTAGGCGGGCCGGGGGTCGCCGCCGGCGGACCCGTCGCGGAACCCGCGGAGCAGCTCCTCGACGAACGGGCGGTCGCCATCCCACCGGGGGACGCGGATGTCGAGCTCCTTGCGGCTGTGGTGGCGGTGGCGGTGGAGGAGCGGCCCGACGTCGGTCTCGCCCCGCGCGGCCATCGCGCGCAGGTCATCGATCGGCGCCATGTGCCGCATCGGCGGGAGCGCGGCGACGAGCTTGACGTAGTCGGCGTCGGGGAACGCGTCGAGGAGCTCGAGCTTGGCGACGCTCGCGGCGTAGATCGTGGCGAAGTACTTCCGCTCGGTCAGGAAGTAGTCGCGCTCGAGCATCGTGCGGAGCCCGGCGACGAGCGCCGCCTCGTCGCCCGGGAGCTCCTCCCACGCCGCCTCGAGTCGGTCGAAGCCTCCCTCGAGAAAGTCGACGCAGAACGCCTCGTGCGCCTTGAAGAAGCGCCCGATCGCCAGCGCCGTCGGGATCGCGCCGAGGATCCCGCGCAGGGTCACCGGCGTCGTCCGGCCGTCGCCCTCGTAGGTGAGCTCGACGCTCAGGTCGAGGTCGAACTCGCGCTCGACGAAACCGGGTAGCTTGGCGAAGAAGCCCTTCACCGCGCCGAGGTTCCAGTAGGGGCGGCCGAAGAACATGCGCCCGGCCTGGAAGTCGGGGTCGGCGGGCCCCATGAGCTTGAGCGTCCGGAAGAACTCCTTGAGCGAGTCCTCCCAGATGAAGTCGTAGAGCGACCACATGAGCGGCGTGCAGACGGTGCTGCTGACCCCGCCGTCGCGGAAGTCGGCGTTCGTCCATTCGCCGATGTCGGGCGGGAACGTGATCCGGGTGATCGGGCGGGTCTGGAGAATGAAGAGGTCGCCCTCGCGATCGACGGCGAACTCGACGTCCTGGGGCGCGCCGAAGTGGCGCTGGATCGCCCGGGCGACCCGCTCGATCTCGGGGCGATGCGAGACCAGGACCGGGTCGTCGGCGGGGAGGGCCTCGGCCCTTCCGAGGAGGAGGTCCTCGGCGAGGCCGTGGACGGCCTCGACGACCACCTCCTCGGCGCCGGTGACGGGGTTGACGGTGAACGCGACGCCGGCGAGGACGGGCTCGATCATCCGCTGGACGATCACGCTCATGCGGATCTCGCCGGGGTCGATCCCGCTCTTGCGGCAGTACTCGGCGACCGACTCGGCCGCGGCGCTCGCGCGACACTTCGCGATCGCGTCCTCGACCGCCTCGAGCGTCTCGAGGCCGAGGTAGCTCTCGAACTGTCCGGCGAACGAGGTGAGGCTCCCGTCCTCGACCGACGCCGAGCTGCGCACCGCGATCGGCGGGCCGAGCGCGTCGACGACGGCGGCGAGATCCTCGGGCTCGCAGTGGGTCTCGGGGACGCGGAAGCCCGCGCGCTGGAGCTCGATCAGGTTCCGCCCCTTGCCGCCCACATCGGGGATCGGCGTCGGCGACTCGGGGGGAGATTCGCGGGTCTCGGTCGTCATCGCAGAGGAGAATAGCGGCGCGCTCTCTCCGGTCGCAAGGCTCGGGGGTGCCGGCGCTTGAACGCCATCGCCCGGCCGCCTAACCTCGGGTCATGGGCGGGGTCCACGAGACGGTCAGCAAGCTCCTCGGCGAGGTCTGCGGCGTCGAGCCATCGACGATCGCGGCCGACGGGACGCTGCTGGGCTACGGCCTCGACTCGGTCCGCGCGGTCGAGCTGGTGTGCGCTCTCGAGGAGTCGTTCGGAATCGCCATCCCCGATGCCGAGGTCGCCCAGGTCCGGACCGTCGCCGACGTCGCGGGCCTCGTCGAGCGCCTCGCCGCCGGCGCGAACGAGTCCCCATGACCGGGGATGCGCGCGGCGCGCGCGATCTCGTCTCCGCCCTCGAGGCGGCGGCGCGGGCCGATCGCCCTGGCGTCGGCCTCATCTTCGCCGACGACGCCGAGGCCGCTCGGCGGGTGAGCTACGCCGAGCTGCTCGATCACGCCCGGGGCGCGGCGGCTGGGCTCGCGGCGTCCGGCGTCGCGCCCGGGGATCGCGTCGCCGTCCTCGCGGACACCTCGCCCGAGCTCGCCGCCGCCTTCTTCGGTCTGCTCTCGCTCGGAGCGACGCCGAGCTTGCTCGCCCCGCCGCGCGGGTTCGGGGGCGAGGCCGCGTTCGGCGAGCGCATCGGCCGGACCGTCCGCTACCTAGGCGCCCGGGCGGTGGTCGTCGACGAGGCGGCCCGGAGCGCCGTGGCCGCCGCGGTCGGCGACTCCGTCGCGGTCGTCGGCCTGGCCGCGCTCGCGCCGCGGGCGGGGCCGCCGCAGTCTCCGCCGGCGATCGCGCCGGAGGACGTCGCCTACGTCCAGGCGACGTCGGGCTCGACGGCCGCGCCGAAGGGGGTCGTCCTGTCGCACGGCGCGATCGTCCGGAACATCCGGCAGATCGGCGACGCTCTCGGGCTCGGCGAGGACGACGTCTGGGCGGGGTGGCTCCCGCTCCACCACGACATGGGGCTGTTCTCGTGCCTGTGCCTGCCCGTCGTCTGGAACATCCCGGGGATCCTCCTCTCGCCCGGGCGCTTTCTTCGAAGGCCGGCGAGCTTCCTCGAGGCGATCACCCGGCACCGCGGCACGGTCAGCCCGGCGCCGAACTTCGCCTATGCCTACGCGGTCGGTCGGGTCACCGACGAGCAGCTCTCCGGCCTCGACCTCTCGTCCTGGCGCCTCGCCCTCTGCGGCGCCGAGCCGATCGACGCGGCCGTGCTCCGGGCGTTCGGCGAACGCTTCGCCTCGGTCGGACTGCCCCCGCACGCGGTCACGCCGTGCTACGGGCTCGCCGAGGCCACCCTCGCGGTGAGCTTCCACGACCCAGGGACGCCGCTCCTCGTCGATCGGGTGGATCGAGACGCCCTCGCCGGGGAGGGACGCGTCGTCGACGTCTCGGACGCACGTCCGGGAGCCGTCGACGTCGTGAGCTGCGGCGCGCCGGTCGACGGGGCCGAGGTGGCGATCGTCGATGACGACGGAGCGCCGCTTCCCGAGGATCGTGTCGGTCGGGTGCGCGTCCGGTCGCCCTCGCTCATGACGAGCTACCTCGACCTCCCCGAGGAGACCGCGGAGGTGATGCGAGAGGGCTGGCTCGACACCGGCGACCTCGGGTATCTCCGCGACGGACGGCTACGGATCACCGGACGGCGCAAGGACGTCATCGTGATCCGCGGCTACAACCACGCGCCGAGCGACATCGAGTGGGCCGCCGAGTCGGTGCCGGGCGTCCGCCGGGGCAACGCGGTCGCCTTCGGCATCCCGGATGCGGCCAGCGGCACCGAGACCGTCTGCGTCGTCTGCGAGACCGACGTCGAGGGGCCGGTCGATCGGGCCACCCTCGAGTCGGCGATCCGCGAGCGGGTGGGCGAGCGGACCGGCCTCGCCGTCTCGGTCGTCGAGCTCGTCGGGCGCGGCGGCGTCTGGAAGACCACGAGCGGAAAGCTCCGCCGGGGGGCCATGCGCGCGGCCTGGATCGCGCGCCAGGGCGCGCCGCGCTGACGCCTGATTGCCACGGGCCGGGGCGACCGCCATCATCGGAACGATGACGAAGGGAACCCCGAGCGCCCGTCCCGACGGCCACCGAGCCTTCGGCCGCTACCTCAAGCCGCGCCTCCTGCGCCTGCTCCGCGCCAACGGCCTCGACGTCGTCTATCACCGGGCCGCGGGCGACGTCATCTACCGGCGCGACGCGACGGGTGAGGAGGTGGCCGTCCTCGATCTCCTCGGCGGCTACGGGGCCAGCCTCCTCGGCCACAACCACCCCGAGCTCGTCGCGCGGCTGCGCGAGATGCTCGACGCCCAGCGCCCGTTCAACGCGCAGGCGAGCGTGCGCGCGCTGGCCGGTCAGCTCGCCGAGCGCCTGTCGGAGCTCGTCGGGGCGAGCACGGGGCGGAGCTACGTCGCGACGCTCGCGAACTCGGGGACCGAGGCGGTCGAGGCGGCGATCAAGCACGCCGAGCTCGAGCACGTCCTCCGGATCGACCGCATCCACGAGCGCCTGCGGCGCACCTCGCGCGAGCTCCGGATCCGGATGCGGGAGCACACCGCGATCGTCCCCGACGAGCTCTTCGATGCCGTCGCGCGCCGGTTCGACCTCGCCCGGATCCACGACCTCGACGAGCTCTTCGGTCGGGTCTTCCGGCACAACCTCGACGCCCTCGATGTCGAGCCGCGCTTCCTCGCCCTCGAGGGCGCGTTCCACGGCAAGTCGACGGGCGCGCTCCAGCTCACCCACAACCCCGACTACCGGAGCCCGTGGCGGAAGCTCGGCGTCCGCACGACCTTCCTCCCGGTCGGCGACGCCGACGCGCTCGCCGCGGCCATCGCGGCGGCGCGGGTCGGCTACCTCGACTTCGAGGTGAGCGAGCACGGCGCGCTCCGGCTCGTCGAGCGGGAGCTCGTCGACATCTCGGCCTGCTTCGTCGAGGCGATCCAGGGCGAGGCGGGGATCCGGGTCGTCGGTCACGGCTACCTCGAGGCGCTCCGGGCGGCGGCCGACGAGGGCGGCTTCCCGCTCGTGATCGACGAGATCCAGAGCGGGATGGGACGGACCGGCACCTTCCTCGCCTCCGCGCCGTCGGGGGTGCGCGGCGACTACTACCTCTTCAGCAAGTCGCTCGGCGGCGGGCTCGTGAAGGTGAGCGCGCTCCTCGTCGACCGAGAGCGCGCGATCGCGGAGTACGGGTGGCTCCACACCTCGACGTTCGCGGACGACGACCTCAGCTCCGGCGTGGCGCTCGCGGCCCTCGAGATCGTCGACCGCGACGACCAGGCGCTCGTCCGGGCCTGCGCCGAGAAGGGCGCGCACCTGATCGCGCGGCTCGAGGAGGTCCGCGCCCGGCACCCGTTCCTCGTGCGTGAGGTGCGCGGGCGCGGGCTGATGGTCGGCATCGAGCTCGCCCTGCCGAAGAAGTCGAGCAGCCCGCTCGTGCGGGTCATGGCCGAGCAGGACCTGCTCGGGTTCTTCCTCTCGGGGTGGCTCCTCCACGAGGCGGCGATCCGGACGGCGCCCGCCCTCTCGCTCCACCGGACGATCCGGCTCGAGCCCTCGGCGCTCGTCTCGACCGACGACCTCGACCGGTTCGTCGACGCGCTCGACCGGGTGCTCGACCTCGTCGAGGCGGGCGACTCGTTCGGCCTGGTGCGCTTCCTCGTCGGACGGGCGGGCGAGGACGCGCCGAGCCCGCCGTCGACCGAGCCGCCGTTCCGGGACACGCCGGTCAGCACGGCGGGGTGGGTCTCGACCCGGCGGCGGTTCTCGCGGAACGTCGCCTTCCTCGGCCACTTCCTCGAGCCCGGCGACATTCGCCACTGGGACCCGGCCCTCGCGCCGCTCGACGACGACGACTGCGGGCGCTTCCTCGACCTCACCCGCCGGACGCTCGAGCCGTTCGTCCTGGATCGGGCCGAGGTCCGGAGCGTCGACGGCGCCGTCGTGAACCTCACCGTCATCGGGCTCGCGTTCACGGCCGAGCAGGTGATGGCCGGCTTCCGGAAGGGGAGCGTCGACTGGGCGGTCGAGCTCATCGAGGACGGCGTCGAGGTGGCGAAGCGGCTCGGCTGCTCGGTCGTCGGGTTCGGGGGGTACACCTCGATCCTCACCCACGACTGCCGCGACATCATCGAGGACGAGATCACCCTCACGAGCGGCAACTCGCTCACCGTCGCGGCCGCGGTCGAGGCGACCCGCCAGGCGAGCGCTCGCCTCGGGCTGGAGGCGCCGCGCCTCGGCGTCCTCGGCGCGGCGGGCAACATCGGCGCGGTGACGGCGGCCGTGGCGGCCGACGAGGTCGCCGACATCCTCCTCGTCGGACGCCCGGGCGCGGCCGGGCGCCTCGAGCGGGTGGCGGCCGAGGTCTACTTCGAGGCGTGGAAGCGCCTCACCCGCGAGGGGTGGAGCGGCGGCGTCGCCGGCGCCATCGCCGGCACGCGCACGATCGCCGAGCTGACGCGGCGGGGCACCGCCGGCGTCGATCGGATCGGCGAGGCCATCCGGCTCGGGCTCATCGACGAGCTCGGGGCCGATGCGGTCCCCGTCCGGATCGCGGGATCGCACGCCGCGCTCGCCGAGTGCGAGGTGGTCGTGAGCGCGACGAACGCGCCGACCCCGGTGATCCTCCCCGAGCACATCCGCGAGGGGCCGGTCGTCGTCTGCGACGTCGCCACCCCGCGCGACGTCTCGCCCGAGGTGATCGCCGCGCGTCCCGACGCGGTCGTCCTCGACGGCGGCGTCGTCCGCACGCCGCTCGGCCAGCCGCTCTCGATCGGCGGGATGCGGCTGCCGTCGGGACAGGTCTACGGGTGCATCGCCGAGTCGATCCTGCTCGGGTTCGCCGGGATCGGCGAGAACTTCAGCTTCGGCGCGCTCACCGCGGCCCGGGTGCGCTGGGTCCGCGAGCTCGCGCGACTCCACGGGTTCGGGTTCGCCGAGCACCCCGCGCGCTGACGTGGCGTCGACGGTGCTGCCCAGCGGCCCGGTCCTCAGCGCCGCCGACGCGGCCCGGCTTGGCGTGGGCGTCGTCGGCGGGAAGGGCGCGCGCCTCGGCGCCCTCGTCGACCAGGGCTTCCCCGTGCCGGCCTTCTTCTGCGTCTCGACCGGCGTCGCCCGCGCGCTCCTCTTGGCGCTCGAGCCATCGCTCGGCCCCGTCATCGAGCGAATCCGGGCGATCGCGCCGGACGACGGGCCCGCGCTCGACGCGGCGAGCCGAGACGGCGCGGCGATCATCGGCGCCGCTCGCCTCCTCGAGGCCGATCGCCGCGCGATCCTCGACGCGTTCGACGAGCGGTTCGAAGCAGACGCGCGGGTGAGCGTGCGCAGCTCCGCGCCGGGGGAAGACTCGGCCGAGCACTCGTTCGCGGGGCAGCACGAGAGCTTCCTTCACGTCGCGCGGGACGAGGTGGTTCGCCGCGTCCTCGACTGCATCGGGTCGGGGTTCGCCTCGCGCGCCCTGGCCTATCGCCGACGCCGCGGCATCGCGGTCGACGTCGAGTCGCTCGGGCTCGCCGTCGTCGTGCAACGGATGGCCGAGGCGCGCGCGGCCGGTGTGCTCTTCACGGCCGACCCGACGACGGGCGACCGCGGAGTCGCCGTCGTCTCGGCCGGTCTCGGGCTCGGGGAGGGCGTGGTCGCCGATCGGGTCGAGGTCGATACGGTCTGGCTCGACCGGGCGACGGGCGCGGTGCGCGAACGGCGGATTCCGACCAAGACCGCGCGGGTCGCCGCCTGCGAGCGGAGCGGGACGCGTCTCCAGTCGGTCCCTCCCGCCGAGGGAGCGGTCGCGGCGCTCGCCCCGGCGGAGCTCGCCGAGCTGCTCGCGATCGGCGAACGGATCGAGGCGCGCGCGGGCGGGGTCGCTCAGGACGTCGAGTGGGCGTTCGATACCGCCGGGGCGCTCTGGATCCTCCAGGCTCGCCCGATCACGACGCTCCCCGACCCCGACGCCGAGATCACGATCTTCGACAACGCGAACATCGTCGAGAGCTATCCCGGGGTGAGCCGACCGCTGACTTTCTCGTTCGTGCGGCCGGCCTACGGCGCGGTCTTCCGGGAGTGCCTCCGGCTCGTCGGCGTTCCGGCGGCGGCCATCGACGCCGAGAGGGAGCTGCTCGAGCGACTCGTCGGTCTCGTCGACGGGCGGATCTACTACGACATTCTCCGCTGGTACCGCATCTACGAGCTGCTCGGGCTCGAGGCCGCCCTCCCGGCGTGGGAGCGGGCGATGGGGCTGCCGCCGCGCTCGGGCTCCTCGAGCCCGGGGGGCGGCGCGTCGCTGGGGCGGGCGCGCCTCGCGTGGAGCGCCGCGAGCGTCCTCCTCACCCTCGAGCGACGGACGCGGGCGTATCTCCGGGCGCTCGACGAGGAGCTCACCGCGCTCGGGACGCGACGCCTCGGCGAGGCCGACCCCGCGGCGATCCTCGGCTGGGTCGACCAGGCGGAGCGGCGGCTCATCGGGCCCTACGGCGTCGCCCTGCTGAACGACTTCGTCGCGCAGCAGCTCTTCGACCGCCTCGGCGGGCTCATCGAGCGCTGGGGGCTCGGCGAGCGCGATGCCACCCGGAACGAGCTCCTCTGTGGCGAGAGCGGCGTCGAGAGCGTCGCCCCGGTGCGCTCGCTCCTCGCCCTGGCGGAGGAGGTGCGCCGCTCCGCCGGTCTCCGCGCCGTCCTGGAGGCGAACGGGGACGAGGAGGCGTGGGCAGCGTTTCATCGCGACGCCGAGCTCGCCGACTTCGCGCGCGCGCTCGACCGGCACGTCGAGCTCTACGGTGATCGGACGCTTCAGGAGCTCAAGCTCGAGACGCCTCGCCTCGACGAAGAGCCCGCGCTCGTCATCGCGATGCTTCGCAACTACGTGCGCGGGGGACAGTCGGTCGACGCGATGGAGAGGCGCGAGCGGACGATCCGCCGGGGCGCGGAGCGGCAGGTCGAGCGGCGACTCGCCGGACGTCCCTTCCGACGAGCGGCGTTTCACTGGGTGCTGCGCCACGCCCGGGCGGGCGTCCGGCGCCGGGAGAACCTTCGCCTCGGGCGGAGTCGCGCGTTCGGGATCTTCAAGCGCCTCTTCACGGCGCTCGGCGGGCGGCTCGTCGGCGAAGGACGGATCGACGTCGCGCGCGACGTCACCTGGCTCACCGTCGACGAGCTCCGGCGCGCGGCGCTCGGCGACCCGAGCGTCGACCTGCGCGAGCTCGTCCGGACGCGCCGGCGAGAGTACGAGGAGCTCGAGCAGCGTGATCCGCCGGGCCGGGTGACCGTCTCCGGCCCGATCGACGCGAGCCGGATCGTCACGGATCTCTCGGCGCGGCTCGAGCGGCCCGAGCCGGCGTCTCGTTCGGGCCCCGCGTCCGGCGTGCTCCGCGGGATCGGGTGTAGCCCGGGGCGGGTGACCGGAGCTGCCCGCGTCGTCACCCGGCCCGACCTGTCGCTGCGGATCGACGGCGAGATCCTCGTGGCGCCCATGACCGATCCCGGCTGGGTCTTCCTCATGGTCGCGGCTGGCGGGCTCGTCGCCGAGCGCGGCAGCCCGCTCTCGCACACGGCGATCATCGGGCGCGAGCTCGGGATCCCGACGGTCGTCGCGGTCGCCGGCGCGACGCGTCGCATCGCGTCGGGGGACCGCATCACGATCGACGGGGCGGCCGGCACCGTCGTCGTCGAGCCCGGGGAAAGGAGGGACGACTCGTGAGGATGGTCCGGATCGATCTCGATGACGCCGCGGCGATGGACCGGTTCGTCGAGGTGCCCTGGCGGATCTACCCGGGCCGGCACCGGTGGATCCCCCCGCTCCGGGTGAGCGTCCTCGCTCACCTCGACCCGGCGCGGAGCCTGTTCTTTCGCCACGGGAAGGCGGCGGCGTTCCTCTGCGAGGACGAGGCCGGCGAGCCGGTCGGGCGCGTCGTCGCGTCGGTCGACGAGGCGCGCCCCGACGGCGACCGCGTCGGGCAGCTCGGCTTCCTCGAGATGGTCGACTCCGAGGATGTCGCCCGGGCCCTCCTCGACGCGGCCGAGGCGTGGGTCGGCGCCGAGGGCCGGAGCGAGATCCACGGCCCGATCGACCTGTCCATCTTCCGCGGCTACCGGCTTCAGACCGAAGGCTTCAAGACCGACCCCTTCGTCGGGGAGCCGCGCGCCCCGAGCTACTACCACGAGCGTCTCGAGGCGGCCGGCTACGAGCGGCACGCGAGCTGGGCGAGCTGGGACATCCAGGGAAGCTGGGCCGAGCGCCTCGACCGGGCGAGTCGGGTCGCCCTCGCCCTCGCCCGGCGGCGCCAGGGGGATCCCTACGTGGCGGTGTGGGGGAACATCGGGCAGTTCGAGGCCTGGCTCCGCCGGATCCACGCGGCGCTGCTCGAGACCTGGCGCGACAACTACGGGTTCTCGGAGATCGACGCCGACGAGCTCGCCCAGACCCTGTCCGGGCTCGGGGCGTTCACGACCGAGAAGCTGTTCGGGCACTACGAGACGCCCGAGGGCGAGGTGGTCGCGGTCGCCATGGCGCTCCTCGACAAGGCCGAGACGCTGACGAGGATGGACGGCGACGGCACCAAGGCCATGCAGCTCGCGACGGCGCGGACGAGCCGGGTGATCTTCTACACCTTCGCGATCGTTCCGGAGCACCGGCAGACCGCGCTCGCCTACCGACTCTTCGCCGCGGGGACGGCCTACTGCCTCCGCGAGGGGATCGAGCACGTCTACGGGGCGCTCGTCCGCGAGGGGCGCGGTCGCACCGTCTACGACCACGTCGCGCCGGCGAGCCGGCGCTACGCGATCTACCGCAAGGTGCTGGCGTCGTGACGACGGCGAGCGCCCCCGAGGTCCCGACTGATCCCAGCAGGACCCCTCGCGCGACCCGGATCGGGCGGATCGGGTCGTACCTGAACGCGCAGTTTCCGCCGGTCGTCTACATCCTGCTCGGATCGGCGAGCTTCGCGAGCACCCACTTCGGGCTTCAGGCGCTCGCGGGCGACGGGGTGCTCCGGGTGACGTGGCGGATGGTCGCGGGCGCCGCGACCGTCGTGCTCATCATGCTGCTCATGCGCGTCTACGACGAGCTGAAGGACGTCGACGACGACCGCCGCCTGGCGGCCGCCGGCGATCCCAAGTATCTCGAGCGACCGATCGTGACCGGTCTCGTCCGCGAGGACGACCTCCGCGCCCTGCGCTGGGTCGTGACCCTGCTCCTCGCCGCGATCAACTTCCCCCTCGGCGTGCCGTGGCCGCTCGCGGCCTTCGGCGTCGTGATGCTCTACGCCTGGCTGACCTACCGGTGGTTCTTCTGGCCGGCGGTGAAGCGCCACCTCCTCCTCGCCTTCGCGACCCACAACCCGCTCGGGCTGGTCGTGAGCGGCTACGTGACCGCCGTCTACGTGGCCGACTTCGGGGCGGACGGTCTCTCGGGGTGGGCGTTCGTCCTCATCGTGGGGCTCTGGACGCCGCTCGGCGCATGGGAGACCTCCCGCAAGCTCCGTCACCCCGACGACGAGACCGACTACGCCACCTACTCGAAGGTGCTCGGCCCCCGGGTCGCGGGCGTCATCCCGATCGTCCTCGTCGCGGCGAGCGTCGCCTGCCTCGTCCCGTTCGCGCGGCAGGCCGGGCTCTCGTGGATCTACCCGGGGATCCTCATCGCCGCCGCGCTCGCCCCGATCGCCGGCTGCGGCTGGTACCTCCTCGCGCCGCCGCGGGGGACGGCGCCCGTCCGACCGCTCGCCGAGGTCTACATGCTGACGGTGTCGATCGGGCTGACCGTCGCGCTCGCGGTCGCCCGCGGCGTGGAGTCGTCACCCTCCCTCGACGGGTGATTCCTCGTCCTCCGAGGTGAGCGATTCGAGGAGACCCCGGCGCATGTCTCCGAAGAGGCGCTTCGCGACGGTGCGAAACAGGCGACTCTGCGGCGCGAGCAGACGCTGGCACCGGCCGAGCTCGTGGGCGAGGAAGCTCAGAGCAAAGTGGCCACGGTTTGGGTCCTCGCTGACCAGCAGTCGCTCGATCAGCGGATGGTCCTTACGTATGCCGAGGATGAGGCGCCCCAGCTCCTCATGTGGCGTCGCGGCGCCGTCGACCAGCCTGCCGAGATCGTCGAAGAGACCGGTCGTCGCCCGCAGGGTCTCCCCGTCGACCGTGAAGAACGCGGTGGAGATCGTCTGCGCAGGGAGGTGGAGATTGGTCCGCACGGCGTCGAGGACCGTGGGATGACGGAGGAGGATGTCGAGCTCGTCGGCGAACGCCCGCTCGGCCGGGCGAAGCTCCAGCGGCGAGAGGACCCTCGTCTTCGGGGCGACCGCGTCCCGATCCACGACCCCGCGTTCGACGAGCGAGGTGATCACCTCGGGATGGTCGTCGATCTCGTCGAGGTCGACGACCGAGTCGTGCCCGAAGACCTCGCCGAAGATGTGCGCGTGGAGGTCGGGCGCGCCTCGCGCGAGGGCACGGGTGTGGGGGACGACGACGAAGTCGTGCCGAAACTGCCCGGCGAGCCAGCGGGTGTTGCGTTCCCGGGGGGAGAGGAAGACCGGGAGGTCGGCGCTCTTGAGGGTGGCGAGGTCCCGAAGTGAGAAGTATCCCCTCCTTCCAGCGATCCGGTGGACCTTCGCATCCGCGAGGAGCCTCACCAGCCCGTCGCGTCCGGCGCCGCGGGCTCCGGCGGCTCTCGACCCTCCGTCGCCGTCACTGGCCGCGGCGATGTGGCGTGACAGGCGACTCGCCAGGGCGTATTGGTTCGCGACGATCAGATCCCGCTCGTCGTCGAGGTCCAGCGCCTTCTCGAGATGGAGCGCGAGGTGATCGGCGAGCTCTTCGGCCAGGACGTCGACGAGACGCCGGAACGCGTGGTCCACGAAGAAGGCGTCGCGACCGATCGTGAGTTGAAGCTCGTTCGAGTTGATCGTGACTCGAACGTTCTGGACCACCGGCACGGCGCCGCGACGGAAGTCGCGCAGGTCGCCGTGGACGGCACGTCCGCCGGCCGCGATGAACTCGAGCGGGGCGTCGATCACGTGCTCGTACTTGTTGAGGACGGTGACGCGGGGGCGGGCACCCGGGCTCGGGTCGAGCAGTCCGCGGAGGCCGTCCCGGTCGAACGCGTGGACGTCACCGAGGCCCTCCTTCGCCCAGATCGACTCGAACGGCTCCCCGTCCACGACGACGGTGCACGGGTAGTGGCGGAGGCTTCGCCGGGCGTGCTCGAGACACCGGGCCGATGATCCGTCGCGGTCGAACATCACCTCGACCTTCGTCGAGAAGGGCGGGAGCTCCGCGAGGACGCGCGACTCGAGGCGAGGCCGCTCCCCGGGCGTGGTCACCTCGAACCGAAGCTCGACGGCGCAGCCCGCGCAGCGCGTGGTCACCGCGACGCACCGCGTGCCGAGGGCGGGATTGAACACCGAGAAGAAGCCGATCCCGAACGTACCGAGCTTCCGGGGATCGTCGCTCTTGTCGGTGCCGCCGAGCGTGACGAGGAGCTCGAGTCGCTCGGGTCCCATCCCCTCTCCCCAGTCCGTGATGGTGATCGAGCGCGACGTGGTGTCGATCTTCGCGAGGCGGTCCTTCCAGGCGGTCTCGGGCGGGTAGCTGTCGAGGAAGTTCTGGATCAGCTCCGAGAAGCCGCGGCCGGCGCTCCCGCCGAACTGACGAGCGATCAGCTTGCGCCAGGCTTCGTCGACGTCGATCTCCAGGCCTCGAGGCAGGTGGTGCGTCTCGAGGACAGTCTGCTCTTCGGGTCGCATGGTGCCGTGACTCCTTCTTGGCTCCGGTCGTGGGCTCCGGTCGTGGGCTCACTCGAGTCGCTCGTCGCCGAGATCGAGGAGGAAGTCGCGGAGGCCGTTCGAGGGTGGCCGGCGTTCGTCGCCGACGGGACGGTCGGCCTTGCCCGCGGGCGCCGCGCACTTCCCCAGGGCGTCGAGGATGAGGATCTCCTCGCGGGCCGTCTCCGAGAGGTGCTCGAGGACGCGGTGGTTCGGATCGGTCAACACCATGGCGAGTCCCCAGTGGCCCGCGAGGGCCGGGGCCCTCTCGGAGAGGGCGAGGAGACGCCGAACCTCGGGGTGGTGAAGGTTGCAGACGACCACGTCTCCTCGCACGAGGAACCGGTGTGACAGGCACGGCGTGCGCCCGTCGGGGCCGACGAGCCAGCTCACCCTCCAGCGGAGCCGGGCGACATCGTGACGGGCGCTGCGGGCCTCGTCGGTCGATCCAACGAGCCGGCCGAGGGCTGACTCGGCCCGGGCGAATCGGGGCCGCGTCCTCGTGGTGAGCTCGTTCGTCGACCGGCGACCCGCGGCGATCGCGTCGGGGTGGAAGCGAAGGTGCTCCTCGAAACGGCGCTCCTGAGCGCCGAGGGCTGGCGTGACGCCGCGCGGCGCCTCGATGACGACATCGGTGAGCCCGAGATTCACGAGCACGCGTTGGAAACGGACCCGCAAGAGGTCGAGGCCGCCGAAGGGCTGGTCCCGCGAGAGGACGGGCGCATCGAAGACCGAGTAGTCGACCCCGGCGCAGCCTGGCCCCTCGAGGTAGAGGACTCCGGTCCGCTCGGCGACCTGCTCGAGCTCGCGCAGCGTCCGGCGAGCTCCGTTGACCTCTCGGAACGCCGGGATCGTCTTGCAGAGATTCGCGGCGTTGGTCGGGTGGGGGAGCAGGGCGCAGACGATGTCGTCGACCTCGTCGGTCCGGGCGCCGAGCGTCTCGAGCGTGCCGTCGAGGTATGCGTCGCGGAGCTCGACCAGCCAGACGGGGAGGAGCCGTTCACGAATCCTCTCGGTGATCGGTCCAAGGATGGGCTCGTTCCGGAGGCAGTGTCGTCCGAAGGGAAGCTCGAACGCGGCGCCGTCCAGGCGGACGCGGAGGTGGGGGAGCTGGATCGGCTCGCCGGCGAGATCCCTCGACACGAGATCCAGCGCGTCCGTCACGAGGACCCGGCTCTGATAGAGCTCGTGCACGGGAACGCCGAGTCCGAGGGTCACATCGAACCGGTTGCCTCCGACGTCGAGGCGGTAGGACCGGCCGACTCGCCCCGAGCTGCCGCGCCAGTCCTCGTGGATCGAGACGACGGGCGAGGGTCCGTGGCCTTCGCCGTGAAGGATGATCTCGAGCGGGAGATGTCGGACGTATCGAACGAGGATGCGGCGGAGTCCGCGCAGCTCGTTGTCGAGGTCGGCCTCACGCCCGCCTCCGAACGTCACGTCGAAGCGAGTGCCGGGCTCGGCGACGGGCTCGACCCGCTCGAGCTCGATCGGGCGTTCGTCGAGGAGCGAGCCGGTGGTGGCGCGCCAGCACTCGGCTCCGGTCGACGTGGTGACCGAGAAGCCGCACTGACCCGGGATCGCGGCGACGCTGAGCTTTCCGATGCCGTGGCGTCCGACGGTCCGCCCGCCCTCGGTCTTCCGGGACCGAAAGACGGTCAGGAAGTCGATGAGACCCTGGCGGTCCATCCCGTGACCGTCATCGATCACGGTGATCGTGACGAGTCGGCCGGTGGCGTCCCTCCGACCTCGAATCCAGACGTGCGAGGCCTGGGCGTCATGAGCGTTCGTCACGTACTCCCGGATCCACTCCCTCGGGTCGGTGAACTGAGTGCACATGTCGCGCTTGAGGTGTCTCCGGTCCGCCTTCACCCCTTCGGCGGTCAGTCGGCTCAACCGCGCCTCGAGGGACTCCCGCTGGCTCTCGTCAGGGCGCATCGATTCTCCTCTCGCTGGCCTCACACCCCGATTCGTCGGCGCCGGGCGTCCCGGACGCGGATTCTCGAAACGCCGCCAGTTGTTCGTCAGTCCCTGGGATGCGATGCTCGGAGGCGACCGGGCGGATCCTGGGGAGCGGCTGACTTGCGGGCTACCTACGACTGGCCGACGTCGCGCGCGGAGCTCATCGCCCTCCTGCAGAGGAGCGATGGGTTCGCGGAGGGGGTCTCGATGCTGGTGGAGCGGTATCGCGGGCCAGCCGAGCGGTACCTCGTCGCGCTTCTCAGGCGATGCGGGCGCGAGACGGACGCGGCCGAGGTCTTCCAGCAGTGCCTCGTCGACCTCGTCGAGCGGAGCGCGAAGGGTGACCCTCGCCGCGCCTGGACCGACGCGTTTCGCCCCGACCGGGGTGGGTTCCGCGACTTCCTTCGGGGCGTCCTTCGCAACTACGTTCGGCGTCACCTCCGCCGCTGCGGAAAGGCCGACGCGAGCCTCGTCGACGATCCGCCGGACGCGGCGTCATCGGCCTCCGGTCCCGACGCGGCCTTCGACGAGGAGTGGGCCGCGGCGCTCGTGCGGGGGGCGCTCGCCCGGGCGTCGGAGGCGCTCGCGGGGCGCGACGACGCCGGCGCGAGTCGCCTCGCGTGGCGCGTGTTCGTCAGGCGCCACCTCCGGGTCGACACCGATGGACGCCAGAGGAGCCTCCGAGAGATCGGAGTCGAGCTCGACCTCGCCGAGGCCGAGGCGCAAGCAGCCGAACGGCGCGCGCGACGGGCGTTCGAGGCGTCCCTTCGAGCGGCCGTTCGGGAGTATGTGACCGACGGTCGCGTCGAGGCCGAGCTCTCCGACTTGCTCGAGGCGATCGGTCGCGTACCCGGCGGCTTCCTCGCCGCGGACAGCGACCTTTCGAGTTTCGCGCGTCCGGAAGCGGACGATCCTCCGAACGATTGACGGCGAAAGTCGAGGGCGGAGGAGGGAGCGAGCGATGGGCGAGTCTGGAGGGGAGACGGCCGGTGCGCCGGAGGACGCGCCCCCCGACGAGAGGCCTCGCGAGCCCTGGGGCGAGGAGCTGCTCCCGAGGGATCGATCGATCCGGCGACGGGTCGTGGCGGGGCTTCTCGGGAGCGTCCTCGTGCGCCGGGGGGCGCGTCGCGTGGGTCCCTGCGTCGGGCCGTTCGACGGAACGAGCCTCCTCGGGCGCGGCGCGTTCGGCGAGGTGCACCGAGCGCGGCACGAGACGCTCGACATCGACGTCGCGGTCAAGCTGATCGATCCGATCGGGGCGTCGCGGGACGAGTGGCTCGATGAGGCGCGGAGGATGGCGCGACTCGGCCCCCATCCGCATGTGCTGTTCGTCCATGACACGGGCGTCGCCGATGACGGCCGAGTCTACGTCGTGATGCCGATCGCGGATGGGTCACTGCGTGACCTCCTCCCTTACGGGGTGGTCCTCCCGTCGAGCCGGGCGCTCGAGGTGGTTCGCCAGGTCGCGGGCGGGCTCTGCGCCGTCCACGCCCGCGGCCTGGTTCATCTCGACCTGAAGCCGACGAACATCTTCCGCGTCGAGCACGAGGGCCTCGGCGAGCAGCTCATGATCGGCGACTTCGGTCTGGCCCGGGCCGTCCGTCCGGTCTCGACGGGGAGTCGGATCGGCGGGACGGCTCCGTTCGCGTCGCCCGAGCTCCTCGCGGGGTCCGTGGACGAGCGCGCCGATCTCTGGGCCCTCGGAGTGATCCTGTTCCGGATGACGACGGGCCGACTGCCGTTCGAGGGTGCCACCGCCCCCGAGCTGCTCGCGCGGATCGTGCGCGGCGATCGAGCGCGCGTCTCCGAGCTCCGGGCGGGGTCCTCGCCGGCGCTCGAGGCGCTGGTCGAGCGGATGCTCGCGCGGGCTCCCGAGGACCGGTTCCCCTCCGCCCGCTCGGTCCGGGAAGCGGCGAGCGACCTTCGCCGGGGGCTGCCGAGTCCCCGACCGTTCGTGCTGCCCGCCGCCGACTTCCGGGAGATGTTCGCCGGGGCGCGGGGCGAGTCGTTCTCCGTCCGGATGGAGGTCGCGCGAGCGGACGCTCCGCCGCGGACGCGCGACGCCTTCATCGAACCCGACCATGGCGCCTTCCGGGTGGGCGACGTCCTGAGAGTGGGTGTCGAGTCGGGCCGCGACGGATGGCTGACGCTTCTCGACCTCGGAACCTCCGGGAGACTGACGACGCTCTACCCGAATCCGATCGTCGTTCGGCGTCGGCTCCGGGCCGGAGAGATGGTGTGGCTCCCCGAGGAAGGCGACGGCTTCCGGTATCGCCTCGGCGGGCCTCCCGGTCGAGAGCTCCTCATCGCCATCGCGAGCCGCGAGGAGCTCGATCTCGGTCGACTCGGACCTGATCGTGGCCGTGACTTCACGGTCCTCGCCCCGGAGGCGGGGCGGCGCGACGACGAGCTCCTGCTCTTCCGGGAGCTCCTCGCGCGGCTCCCGGCGGACTCGTGGGCGTCCCAGTCGATCGTGGTCGTCGTCGAGGAGTGAGGCGACGACGAGGCGCGCGTTCAGGCGCTGATCTCGAACGTCAGAACGGTCGATGCCCACGACTGCGGCGGGAGCTGCTCGATCGCCTGGAGGAGGCCGGCGAGATGCGCATCCTCCAGCTTCCGGAACGGAGCGTTCCCGGTCGGCGCGAGCTCGACCGGAATCGGATCCGCCGTGAGCAAGGCGAGGACTCGCTCGGTCCCTGGCCGCCCGGTCAAGGCGAACTGCAGCTCGGGGCCCTCGAGGCTCGGGAGGTAGAGAGGCTCGCCGCCGCGAATCGCCGAGTCGCGGTGCCAGTGATTCGGCCAGAGGACGTTCGCCGCTCCGCTCGTCCCGACATCGACGAGGACGAGGTGACCATCGAGGTTCGCCTGAGTCTCGAAGCGAATCGCGTCGCCGAGGCGGAAGGCCTCGGCCGCGGGCGGTCCGACGGCGATGTCGCGGGTCGCCGGCGAGGAGTCGGCGCGGTGCGCTCGGAGGGTCACCCGAAGCGGTGACTCCGGGGGTGTTCGAACGGCGAGGAGACCCTCGATCGGAGACGCGAGCGGCGCGCCCGCGACCTCGGAGGCGCCCTCGTCGGGGCGAATCGGGGGTTCGATCGTGAGGTTGTCCGAGACGGTGCGCGACCCGGCGAGCTGGTGATGGAGGACGGCTCGTCCGTCGTCGAGCGCGCCGGACTCCGGCCCGGCCTCATCCCACTGGGCGAGGCGACGATTCCCCACCAGGAGCTCGGCGAACTCCTCGTACGCGGCGATGCCGAACTCCGAGAGTCCGTGACAGGCCGGGTTGCGGAAGCGGTTCCGGACAACGTCCAGGGTTTTCCCGAGGGCGTTCGAGCCAAGAAGCCCTATATAGCTCTCGGTGAACTCCCGGCTCAGGAAGTCCTGAACGATCACCGCTTGCTGCTCCCACCCGCGGCGCAGCGCGAGGAGCACGATGGAGGCGACGCCGATGGTCGAGGGGACCTTCCCCTCCGCCCAGCGCTCGATCAGCTCCGACTGACGACGATTCTTCTTCGAGCAGCGGAGGGCCTCGCACATCCCGCCGGCGATTCCGCGGGCCGGTTCCAGGAGGAGGCGACCGAGCTGGCTCTCGAGGACCGAGCAAGCTGGCGCGATCAGGAGACCGTGGTCGCCATCGGACGGAAAGCCCGCTTCGACGGCCAGGAGGGTCCTCCAGCGTCGTTGCGTGTCGGGCTCACACGTGGCGATGAGCTGGTTCCTCGAGGAGACCGCGGCGACCGGCAGACCGATGGAGCGCGTCTCGGACGCCGCGCGCTCGAGGAGCTCTCGGACGCCATCCTCGGCGCGGCGGGCTCCTTCGATGTCGAGGAGGATGTCGTCGAGCTCGAGCTCGTCGGCGTCGCGGATCCGCATTGTGTTCTCGTCTCCCGTCGGGGCCCCACGATCATTTACTAGGTATCACCCCCGATTCGGATTTGCGACCTGCGCCGGACGCGGCATCCAAGATTCGGCGTCCGGCCCCCCGCCCCGCCGCGAACATCGTCGAAGAGAGGGCGATGCGAGTCGTGATCGACGGGAGAGGGGCGTTTGCGACCTGGCCGGCCGACGAGGTATCGTCGTTGTCCGCCAGCCCGTTCGGTGGCACCGGAATCCGCGCTCGTGTCACCAAGACGTTCGAACCTGGGGAGCCGGTGGCCACAACCAGAGACATAGGCGTCGTGATTCCCGCCGACTCGGAGGCTGCCGAGCCACAGCGGCTCTACGATCGCCAGTCCGCGCTCTGTCTCGGGATCAACGAGTACCGGCACGTCTCGAAGCTGCGCTGCGCGGTCCGCGACGCCGAGACCGTCGCCGCCACGCTCGAGCGGGAGCTCGGCTTCGACGAGACGCGCGTCCTCCGTGACGGCGAGGTGACCGAGGAGGACATCCTCGACGCGGTCGACAAGCTCTCCGAGCGGTCGACCACGGACAGCCTGTTCGTCCTCTTCTACGCGGGCCACGGTCACAACCACAACAACTCGGGCTATCTCCTCCCGGCCGACGCGCGGACCCCGATTCCCGGGATCGGCCTCGGCCGCGCCGTCGCGACCTGGATTCCCTTTCGTGGGCTCCTCCAGAAGCTCAAGGGCGTTCTCCGCAGCAACCATCGCCTCCTCCTCATCGACGCCTGCGGCTCGGGCGTGATCGACCAGACGATGGACATCTCGGTCGCGACTGACGAGATCCGTCGCGACCCGCGCCCGGCCGGTGTCGCCCTGACGTCGGGAAGCGATCAGGACAAGGTGCTCGACGTCGGCCGCGACGGTCTGCACAGCCCGTTCACGTGCGCGCTCGTCGATGTCGCGCGCGAGCTCGGTCCCGGGCGCGCCATCTCGCCCGAGCGGCTCGCGTCGATCGTCATCGACGATGTCTACAAGTCGACCAAGCGCTCGCCGCGCTTCGCCTCTGCCCTCGACGACCTCGGCGGACCGGGCCGGATCTGGTTGAGCAAGCCCGCCGATCGTGCAGGGAACGAGTCGTCGCCCGCGAGCGCTTCCTCGGCCGCGCCGGCTCCGGCGCGACCAGCGTCGGCGGGCTCCGCCCCCGCGGCCGCCTCGCCGCTTCCCCCGGCCGCGCCCGACGCGCCGCCGGCCGCCGACCCGGTGTCGCCGCCGTCCGACGACGTCGAGCTGCCGGTCGCGCTCCAGCGCTTCGCCGTCACGCTTCGCGACGGCGACCGGGTCCTGCCCGACGACCAGGGCCGCCTGTGGCTGAGCGACGGACAGCAGGTGCGCGTCTATGGTCTCGGCCGCGACGGCCTCGTCGCTCGGTGGCCGCTGCCCGACATCCGATTCAAGCATGGGCTCGACCGCGTCTTCGACGGCCGCCTCGTCCTCACGGACTGGGAGGGCTCGGTCCTCGCCTGGGGATCACCGGAGTCCCCCGACCGACGGCGAGTCCTCCGTGAGGCCCGCTACGACGACCTCCCGGTCCACGTTCTCTCCGTCGGCGAGGGCGGCCGGCTCGCCGGGGCGACCTGGGACGGGCGCATCCTCGAATGGGCCGACGGCGGGTCGCCCCCGACCGTCCATCCCGTCAGGATCGAGCGGCTGGTGCGTCACCTCGTCCCGCTTCGCGGCGGCGTCACCGGCGTCGTCGATCACAGCGGGCGACTGGCGGTCCTCGACGCATCGGGGCGCCCCGAGCCCGCCTGGGCCTGGCGCTTCGAGGGGAGGGTCGACGCCGCCTGGGGCGTCGGCGGCGAGTCCGCGGATGCCGTGACCATCTTCGCGATCACCGAGCGCCACCGCGTCGTCGCGGTCGGCTCCCCGCGCTCGGGCGATCGCCGCGCGCGCGCCGGTCGAGTCAAGCGACTCGAGCTCGGCGGACCGGTCCGCGTCCTGTCGCACCGAGGCGACGGGAGCTCGGTCGATCCGATGACGGTCGCCGCCCTCGAGGACGGGACCGTCCTCTGGGTCTCGTGGCAGCCGTGCCGCGTCGTCCCCGACGTCTCGGTTCGTCTGGAGGGGAAGGGCGCGGGCGAGACGCTCGATCAGCTGCACGCCGTCCACGATCCGCGGCGTCCGGCCGCGCTCCTCGCGCTCGCCCGCACCTCGGGCGGACGCGTCCTGGCCTTCGAGGACGACGAGGCGCGCCTCCTCGCGACCGGCGGGGTTCGTCGAGTCATCGTCGACCCGACCGGCCGCTTCGTCTTCTTCGCTCGCGACGACGCGATCGAGGCGCTCCGCAACCCGCTCCTCTCGGCCTCGAGCTCCGCCGAGCTCGGCGTCGGGGAGGTCGAGGGCGACCTGCGAGTCGGCGCCTACGCCGAGCTCGCCGTCACCCTCGAGAATCGGGGGACCGTCCCCGTGCATCGGATCGCTGGGCGCCTCGCCGGTCGCGGGCGAATCGCCGAGGAGGCGCTCGCGGTGCACGAGGGGCGTGTCGGCCCGGGAGCGCGGGCTCGTCTCACCTTCTCGGTTCAGGCGATCGCGCCTGGCTCGGCGGTCCCCCTCGAGCTGTTCCTGGAGCTCCACGACGAGGCAGGTCGAATCGAGGGGACCGACCGGCTCTCGTTCTCGATGGCGATCCAATGAGGCACCTCGTCGCCGAGACGCACGCGCCGGATCGCCGGCTGCGCCTGCTCAAACGCCTCCGCGGCTACCTGGATCACGGCTACCGCGACCCCGAGCTTCTCTACCTCGGAGCGCGATACGCCGTCTCGCTCGGGATGGCTCGCGACGCTCGCCGCTTCCTCGACCCGCTCGCCGCGTCGATCGCGGTCGATTCGGCGAACGGCGACGGGGACCCGCCGGCGTGGGCGGCGGTCGGCATCCTCTACTTCCAGGTGCTTCCCGATGGAGAGGAGCGCGTCGCGGTCGGTGAGCGCCTCGCGCGGCTCGGTGCGCGGTGGCCCGAGATCGGCGCGCTGCTCCGCAACCTCCCCGTCGGCGGAGAGCGGGCCCCCGAGCCCGGCTCGCCTCACGCCGTGCTCTCGGCTCTCGCGGCCCGACCCGCGGCCGTCGTTCCCTCGACCGCTCCCGTGCGCGGGCGCGAGGGGGTCGCCGGCCTCATCGGCCTCGCGAAGCGCGCGTCGGAGGCCTATCTGCGGAGCGACATGGACGGCGCCCGCCTCGCCCTGGAGGAGATGCTGCTGCTGGACGGCGACCAGCCGGCGATCCTTCGCAATCTCGTCACGATCGCGAGCGAGCAGCACGACGTCGAGGCGTACGAGCGGTACTGGCGGCGGTTCGTCACCGTGCTGCTCTGGCGGCTGATGCGCGGCGAGGAGGCCGAGGCGGCCTGGCAGGACCTCACCCGGTTCTACGTCCGCGTCGCGTCCGTCCTCGACCGTGAGTGCGGCAAGGCGCAGAACGAGCTCGTCTCGGTCCTGCGACGCCCGGGCTTCCTCGGACGCTGGCTCGAGTCCCACGCCGGGCTCGTCTGGCTCGACGCCGCCGCGCGCAGCCACCGTCAGTGGCAGACCGACCTCGACGCCGAGGCGCGGATGGATGGACGCGCCGGGCGGCTGTCATTGCTCCGCCACTGGTGCCGCGTCTTCTACCCCGAGTTCGGCCGTTTCCTCGAGCTCGGCTCGGAGGACGATGGCGCCGAGGTCCCCGTCTACGACGTTCCGCAAGCGAGCTTCGAGGAAGAGGCGGAGCTCGCGTTCGACCCGGCCCAGCGGATGTTCAAGCGGTTTCTCGAGTGGTCGACCTTCTCGTTCGGCCTCCGCAGCAGCGAGGGGCGCCACGCCGAGACCGTCCGGGCGCTCGCCGGCTTCGTCGCCCGCATCCCGCTCGAGCGCTACGCGCCAGCCCTCGTCGCCGATCTCGACCCGGAGGGTCTCGGGCAGAGCAATCTCCGCCGCGAGATGCAGCAGGCGTGCAGCTTCCCGTTCCGACCGCGCATGGTCGAGCTCCTGAACGAGGGCGACCACGACGGCGTCGTCGCCGTCTGCGACGACGCGGATCTCCGGGCGGCGCTCGATCCTCAGACCCGCCTCCTCGCGGCCCTCGCGATGACCCAGGTCGATCCGCCTCGTCCCGTCGAGGCGCTCGAGCTCGCCTGCAGGACGGTGCCCGAGATGGACGACGACGAGCTCGCCGAGGAGGGAGGTCTCCGAGGGCTGTTCGGCAATGTCATCCACGGCGGGATCAGCTCGGTGATGCGTCGGGCCGACGACGCGGACGACGAGTCGCTCGCGGAGAAGCGCGCCCGCGTCGCCCGGGTGGGGGAGCTCGTCGCGATCGTCCGACGGATCCCGGAGGTCCCGCGGTTCATCGATTTCCGACGCAAGCAGGTGGACGAGGCGGAGGAGGTCGAGCGGACGATCCGGATCAAGGTCCTCGTCGAGGCGGCGGTCGAGGAGTCCAAGGAGCTCGTCGGCGACGGCCGATTCGAGGAGGCGCGCGCGCGGATCCGTGGGCTCCCGGACGACGACGACAGCGTCCGGGAGCTCAAGTCCAACTTCCTCCGACAGATCGACGAGGTCGAGGAGTCGGCGCAGGTTCAGGCCCTGATCGAGACGGCGATCGAGGAGAGCCGGGAGCTCGCCGGACGGGGAGACTACCGCGGCGCCCGACGCGTGATCGAGCGCCTCCCCGACGAGCCGGGCGATCTCGCCGAGGTCAAGGCGCAGCTCCTCGAGCAGGTCGCCGGCGCGGCGGAGATGGAGCAGCTCAACGCGCAGGTCGAACGGGCGCTCTCGAAGTCGAAGGCGTACGCCGAGTCCGGAAACTTCGCGGCGGCGAAGCGCGAGATCCAGAAGCTCCCCGATGATCGCGAGGACCTCCGCGAGCTGAAGCAGAGCTTCCTCGGCCAGATCCGTGATGCGGAGCGCAACAAGGTGAAGATGGATGCGCTCAACGGCATCATCGAGTCGGCGATCGAGAGCGCGAAGAGCAAGCTCTCCCGCGGGGACGCCGCCGGGGCGAAGTCGGCCATCATGATGCTGCCGAATACGATCGAGGATTACCTCGACGGTACGGCCACCGCGAACATCCTCGGCGATCTCTCGTCGTTCGGCGCCGGCGGGGGCGGGGTCGCCGGGTTGAGGGCCCGGCGACGTGCCATCGTCCAGCGGGGCGAGAGCACCGATTTGATCGACCTCAAGATCAACTTCCTCGAGCAGATCGAACAGGTCGAGCGTCAGTCGGGTCTCCGAGGCTACTAGCGATGGCAGACGACGCCCCCCCCACCGTCGGCGAGTACTACTTCGTTCCCCTCGGGCGCGAACGCGGCGGCTACCTCGACCTCGTCGAGCTTCCGCCGACGGCCACCGGCGTCGAGGCGTCGAAGGCCGAGCTCGCGTATCGGACATCGCTCGAGCGCGACTTCAAGACCAGGCGCAAGGGACTTCGCGAGCGCCACAAGGCCGACGAGCTCACCAAGGAGGAGTTCGACGCCGCCGTCGACGAGCACAAGGCCATCTGGGAGGCGAAGAAGACCGAGCTCAACAAGAAGAAGGAGGTCTTCACCGCCCAGGAGGCCGAGAGGCGGCGCCTCGCGAACGAGGGCAAGGCGGACGAGACGATCGTCTGGGACGAGATGTATCGCGCGTTCGACGACCGCCCGGGCGAGCTGTTCGAGCGGCTGCGCCGCGCGTGCCTTCCGCGGGTGCCCTGGGGTGGAGTCTGTGCGATCGCGAGCGCGTGGGTTCGGCCCGGCGGTCGGAGGCGCCGCCAGAGCGCAAAGGCGCGGCCTCGGAGCCGGCGCCGGGGCTCCGCCGAGGCGATCGCGCCCGCGGACGCCGAGCGGCAGCTCCGGTCGATGCTCGGGGAGGGCGCCGGCGCGGAGGGCGCCGACCTCGCGGGCGCCGAGCTCGCGTTCCGACGTCGGCTCGAGGGCCCGGTCAAGCAGGCGCAGTCTGCCCTGGAGGGCTGCCGGAGCGCCCGACGGGTCAAGCGGCAGAAGCTCGAGCGGCTCGAGGAGCGCCTCGCCGTGGTCACCCGGCAGCGAGACGACGCCCTCGCGCGGCTCGAGGCGCTCCGGGCTGCGATGATGCACGGCGACGGGACGGACGGCCCCTGGGAGGAGAGCTACTTCCGCGACGAGGAGTCGGACGAGCCGCGCGGGCTCTGCGCCGAGCGCCCCCTTCGCCAGGGGGAGCCGGTCCCGCTCGTCCGCCTCCGCGGGCTCGCCCTCGAGGGCGCGCTCGTCGGCCTCCTCGCGGCCGACATCGTCTGGGGCGGACTGACGGGAACGAACCGCGCGCACTGGAGCGCGTTCATCGAGCGGACCGCGGTCGAGCTCGATCGGATCGGGCCGAGCCTCCGCACCCGGGCGGTCGGGGCGCCCGAGGATCCGCCGTTCCCCGGCCTGAGCGAGCCGTTCGCGCTCGCGATCGAGGGTCTGATCGCTCACGAGGTCGAGGATCTCTCGCGACTTCCCGAGCGCGGCATCAGCGATCGGCTGCGCCGCCCGGACATCGGGGCTCTCCTCGCCGCCCTCGCCAGGCGTGAGGACGACGACGGGTCCGTCGGGGGCGATCGTTCGACCGCCGCGGCCGGAGACGACGACCCGCTCGAGGCCGAGGGGAGGCGCGCCGCAGCGCTCGCGCATCTCCTCGAGATCCTCGAGGCTCGTCGAGCATCCGAGGACGACGCTTGAAACGACTCGCCGCTGCGGGGAGTCCGAGAGAGTGGAAGACGGAGACGTGTCGATGACCGAGCAGAGCACGAGCCAGACCGGCGCGGACGCCGCCCCGGACCCGACCGCCGACGAGGCGACGGGTCTCCTCCGGCGATCGATCGAGGGCCAGGCGGCGATCGCCCAGAAGGTGGACGTTCTCCAGGAGCAGAGCGTCTTCATGAGCCAGCAGGTGCTCCAGTCGCTCCAGCAGGTGAACGCGCTCCTCTCTGGCCTCGCCGGGCGCGAGGCGGCCCTCGCCAAGACGCTCGACGGCTTCAAGACGGGCGGGCCGCAGAAGGCGATGGCGAGCGTGTTCCACAAGCTCTTCCGTGACCTCCTCAATCACGTCAACCAGCTCGACGTGATCCTGGAGCAGCGCGAGAGCGACGAGGCATCCGACGTGGAGCGCGCGTGGCTGGAGACGGTGGGGACGCTCCGGAGCCACTTCGAGGCTGTCCTGGCCGACTGGGGTTGTCGCGCGATGGAGGTGACGGTCGGGACCTCGGAGTTCGATCCCGAGGTGCACGAGTCGGTCGACGACGACCCCGGCGAGGTGCCCGAGTCCATCCCCGAGAACACTGTCGTGCGGCTCGTGCGGCGCGGCTGGAAGTTGCAGGACCACATCCTCCAGTATCCGCAGGTGGTGGTCAGCTAGGAGACGCCGCGAGTGAAACGACGGCGAGGAGCTTGCGACGAGTCGTCGCTTCACGCTCATTCTGCAACAGTCTCCTAGACCTACCGAGAAGGAGCCGCGAGATGGCGATCGTCGGAATCGACCTGGGAACGACCTACTCCGCCGTGGCGCGCGTCGTGGACGGCAAGCCGGAGATCATCGAGCTCGACGGCTCCCCCACGATGCCGAGCGTCGTGAGCGTGCAGAAGAGCGGCAAGATCGCGATCGGCCGGGTCGCCAAGCGTAACCAGGCGAAGAACCCGCAGGACACGGTCGTCGAGGTCAAGCGGCTGATGGGCGAGGCCCGTCAGGTCCGCCTCGGCCAGAAGGAGTTCTCGCCCCAGGAGCTCTCGGCGATGATCCTGAAGAAGCTCGGCGAGCTGGCGGAGGCCGAGCTCGGCGAGGAGGTCGAAGGCGCGGTCATCACCTGCCCGGCCTACTTCAAGGATCCCCAGCGGGCGGCCACTCGCGAGGCCGGGGAGATCTCGGGTCTCAACGTCCTCCGGATCGTCAACGAGCCGACCGCCGCCGCCTATGCGTACGGTCTCGATCAGGGCGACCCGGACAAGGAGAACCTCTTCCTCGTCTACGACCTGGGCGGGGGAACGTTCGACGTCACCGTCATCAAGATGGTCGGCGGCAACCTCGAGGTGATCGGCACCGGGGGCGACCCGCAGCTCGGAGGCGGGAACTTCGACGACGCGATCGTCGACTGGATGCTCTCCTGCCTCGAGGAGACGATTCCCGAGTTCGTGAAGGGCCTCGATGACGGGAAGGCCAGCATCCTCAAGATGAAGCTGAAGTCGTACGCGGAGGAGGCGAAGATCAAGCTCTGCGGCCCACCCGAGTGCGAGAGCTTCGAGTTTCAGGTCCCTCAGCTCGCGCGCCACGAGGGCAAGCCGGTCAGCTTCCGCGAGACCCTCACGATGGCGAAGTTCGAGGAGCTCATCGGGGAGCTGATGGCGAACTCGCTCAAGTGGGTCGACGAGGCGATGAAGGTCCCCAAGGAGAAGCACAACTACACCGAGGAGCATCTCACCGACATCCTCCTCGTCGGCGGGAGCACGCGGGTGCCCCTCGTTCGTCGCCTCCTCGCCGAGCGGTTTCCGAACACCCGCGTGCGGGGGATGGAGTCGGGCGTCTTCCCGGACGAGATCGTCGCGAAGGGTGCGAGCATCATCGCGTCGCAGGTCGATCCCGAGAGTGACGAGGTCGTCGAGACGGTCCTCGTCGACGTGACCGGACACACCCTCGGAGTCGCGGTCATGGACGAGGAGAAGGGGCGGGAGATCCTCGCGCCGCTGATTCCCAAGGAGACGCCCCTGCCCACGACGGCCAGCCACCAGTTCTCGACGATGGGGGAGTTCCAGACGCAGGCGCGGGTGCGCGTCTTCCAGGGCGAGGGGATCGAGATCGACCCCGAGAAGGTGAGCGAGATCGGCGATTTCCTCATTCACCTCGATCCGATCAAGGATCCGACGCCGATCATCATCGGCCTCGATCTCAACGAGGACGGGCTCCTCGTCGCCCACGCGACCAACGGGCTGACGGGCCAGCAGGTCCGATGCGAGATCAAGTACGAGGACGTCGGTCGGATCTCGCCCGAGGACCTCAAGAAGAAGCGTGACGCCCTCGACGCGCAGCTCGGGGCGTCGGTCGGGGTGACCGAGAACCCGCTCGAGGACGCGCCAGGTGGGGGTGCTCCGGCTGCGCCCGCGGCGGCGCCGTCGCAGGCCGCGGCGACCTCGCCCGCGACGATGGCGGCTCCCGCGGGGGCGGCGCCGGCGCCGCCAGCGCCGGCCGCGCCGGCCGCGGCGCAGGGGGGCGACCCATCGGCGCTCATGAACCCCATCATGCGGAGCCTCTACAAGAAGGCGATCGACAACTTCGCCAAGATCCCCGCCGACAAGCAGAGCTCCACCTGGGAGCTCGTCTCGAAGATCGAGGCGTCGGCCCGAGCCGGCGACCAGGCCCAGCTGATGAGCTACTTTCAGCCGCTCAGTCAGCTCCTCGACGGGATCTAGGCGATGGTCGAGGCGAGGAGGGTGCGGCGAGACGTCGAGGGTGACCTCGTCGTGATCGACGACGGGCGAATCCACGCCAAGGCGCTCTCCCAGGAGGTCGCCTGGCACCTCGACGATCCCGAGGAGCTCGCCGATCTCCTCGAGGATCGAGTGGAGGCGGTGCAGCTCGACACGGACGCGGGCGTCACCTACATCCGCTACCCATCGGGGACCGAGCCGCTCGATCTCGAGCGCCTTCGCGCCCTCATCGACGCCGCGGCGCCGATGGCCGCCTGGCGCCTCGCTCGCCTCGGCCGGCAGCTCGCGGCGTCGCTCGGGGAGCTCCACGGCGCCGGCGTGCCCCAGATGCTTCTCCACCCCGAGCGGGTAGCGATCGTCGACGGCGTCGTCGGGATCCTCCCGACGCTCGCCTCGGTTCTTCCGCCGCTCCCCGACCTGCCGCCGAACGAGGTCGCCGGCTGGCTTCACTACGTCGCGCCGGAGGTGATTCGTACCCGCGCGGTCGACCCGGCCATCGGCCCCGCCGCGGACGTGTTCTCGCTCGGCCGTCTCCTCCACGCCCTCGCGGTGGGCGGCTTCGTCCCGGCCCTCTCGACGGATCCGCTCACCCTCGCCGAGGAGCTCGTCGAGGGGGATCGCCCGCCGTCACTCGGCGATTGGCCCGACGGCTTCGGCGCGCTCGAGGCGCTCGTTCACACCATGGTGGAGGCGCTGCCCGAGGACCGTCCGACCCTCGAGGAGGTCGTCAGCGCCCTGGGAGCGATCGCCGAGGTCGAGAGCCCTGCCGCGCGGGTGAGAGCGCTCGTCGACGCCGGCGATGTCGACGGGGCGCGTCGCGCCCTCGACGAGCTCGAGGAGCTCCCGGAGGGGTCCCGTCCGCCGGGCGGCGCGCTGCACCGCCTCCGGGCCGAGCTCGCCCTGGTGGAGTCGCCGCCGGACCTCCACGGGGCGGTCGTTCACCTCAAGAAGGCTCTCCAGGTCGCGCCGGACGACCTCGACGCTCGACGCCTCCTCGGCCTGACCTACGCTCGCGACGAGGGTCGTGTCCAGCACCTCGAGCTCGCGGCGGAGGAGCTCGGGCCCGTGGCGGGGCAGACGGGCGCCGACGAGGACGTCGAGGCCTGGCTCGACGTGATCTCCCGGATCCCGGATCCCGAGATCCGTCTCCGTCTCGCGCCCCGCGACCTCATCGGGGACCGACGGTTCGCGCGGATCCGGCTGCGGGCGCACCTCGACGCCGGCGACCCGCTCTCGGGTTGGGGCGACGCCGTCCTCGCCCTGGAGGTGAACGGCCCCGACGACGACCTCCTCGCTCTCGCGCGCGAGATCGCGGGCCAGAGGGACCCGCTCGAGCTCATGACGTGGAAGTACGCCAACAAGGAGCGCCGGGGGATCGATGCAGCGCTCGCCATCGTCTGGGAGCGCAACGGCAACGTCGTCGAGGCCGAGAAGTGCCTCGAGGCGGCGCGGCAGAGAGGAGCTGGGGACTGATGGGTTTCTTCTCCGGCCGGCGCCTTCGGAAGCAGGCGACCGTCTTCTGGGAGCTCGCGCGGGCGGGCGAGATCGCGGCGGCGTGCGAGCTCTACGCGAGCGAGCTCGCGGCCGACGAGGCGGAGCTCTCCCCCGAGCTGCGGGCCACCTATCGTCTCCTCGCGTGGATCGAGCGCCCGGACGAGGAGCACGAGGACGCGCTGCGCCTTCTCGCCGAGGGCGAGGAGTCCGACGGTCCGGTCGCGGGCGCCCTCGTCGAGGTGCAGCGGCGCCGGCGCGCGGGCGCCCTCGTCGACGCGATCCGTCTCGGGTCGGGCGAGTCGCCCCCGCTCGCGGAGTCTCCCGACGAGCCGAGCCTGGCGCTCGAGCGGCTCGCCCTCGCGGTCCTCGACGCCCAGCGGGTCGAGCGCCCTGAGGCGCCGGAGTCGGACCGGCAGGCGGCCGCGCGCCGAGTCCGCCGGAGGCTTCCTCCGGCCGAGAGCCTCGAGGGCGCGGTCGCGGAGGTCCGCCATCGCCTCGAGGTCTGGGCGCGGTGGACCCTCGGACAGCACCTCGAGAGCTACCGGATCGCCAAGACTCGGGGGCTCGCCGGCGCCGATCAGGGCGCCTTCTTCCTGGCGGCGCTCTACGGCTGGGCGCGCGACAAGGTCGAGGCGGGCGAGCCGGACGCGGTCCTCGCCCTGCTCGACAAGAACCTCAAGCTCCTGAGCCCGTCCCGGGTCACGAACATGACGATCCGGTGGGCCGAGCACGCTCTCGAGCGCGGCGCGCCCGAGCGCGGGACCGCATGGCTCTCGAAGGCGATCCCGTGGGTGGCGGCTCGCCTCGGGGCCGCGGATCCCGGGCGGCAGGCGCTCCTCGAGCTCGCGTTCGCGCTCTGCCTCCTGGCCGAGGGCAAGCACGTCGAAGGCGGCGAGGTGCTCGGTCGAATCGGCCGGACGGTCCCCGGTGACGGGGACGTCGCCCTCGTCGCAGCGAGTCTCTCCGGCCTCTCCGCCCTCTGGACCGCGCAGGCCGGGATCTCGGCCGACGCTGACGACGACGAGGGCGAAGCGCGGATGCAGGTCCGATCGCGCTGGCGGACCTGTCATCCGGTCCTCCACGCGGTCGCCTCGCGTCTCGAGGCGGCCGAGCGTTCTCCCGTCGCCTGGCGTGGGCACCTGCTTCGAGGTTTGCTCGCGTACGTCGACAGCTCGAGGAGTCCCGATCCGAACCAGCTCCGTCGCTTCTCGGCGGCGACCGGCCGCGTTCCGCCCGATCGCCGCGGCGTCGCAGGGCTGAAGGCGATCGAGACCGCGCTCATCACGCGGGTCCGGGCGACCGACGAGGCCGCAGCGCTCATTCGCAACGGCCGCACCAGCGAGCTCCGAGACCTGCACGAGCGGGTCCTCGTCCCCCTCGGCACCGCGATCCCGACCCTCGTTCGGGTCGCCGTCGTCGTCACCCTCTGGGACGCCGATCGCCGCGGATTCGATCCGCTCGCGACCCTCCACGCCCTCCAGCCGACGCCCGAGGAGGCGCCCGGTGTGGCGGCGGCGGTGCGGCTCGTCGAGACGGTGATCGGCCTCGACCGGCTCGCCGCGCAGTGCGCGGCCGAGGCGCCGTCGGCGAGCGGGCTCCCCGACCCGGCGCGCCTCGACGGAGGCGACCCCGTCGCCGAGGTGGCGGCCCTCGCGACCGCGGCGATCCGTCTGCGACGGGGTGAGGTTCGCGACGCTGGCGCCGCCCTCGATGCCCGTCGAACCTCGGACGCGACGCTCGCTCCGTCCTGGCTCCTGGCGCGCTTCCGCGTCGCGTGGGATGCAGGCGACGCGAAGCTCGCGCGAAGGATCGTCGCCGCCCAGGCGGCGCCCCCGGCCCTCCGGACGCCGGCGGCGCGGGTCGGCGTGAGCGTCCAGGCGATTCTCGACGCGCTCTCGAGCGATCGGCCCGAGGATGCGATCGCGACGGCGGGCCTCGGCGAGGCGGTCCCCGCGGACCGGATCGAGCACGGGCTCGTCTCGTTCGTGACCTGGCAGCTCGGTCGCGAACGCCCCGAGCTGGCCGGTCGCTTCGTCCGGGCCGTCCGCGGCTCGGTCGAGTCGCGGGCCGACCTGACGCCGATCGACCTCGCGAGGCTGCGATGGGTGCTCCTCCTCCTGGATGGACTCTGTGCCGCGCGGTCAGGCCAGCACGGCGTGGCCGGCGGGAGCTTCGAGCAGCTCCTCCGTGCGCCGGCGCCGCCGGCGGGGCTGTGCGCCGCGCCAGCCGTCCACGGACGTCTCCTCGGGTGGGCGCGTCTCTTCCGGATCGGCGCCGAGCTCGCCCTCGCTGCGGCCGCGTCGGTTGAGGACGTTCGGGTCCGGTTGCCGGCGCTCCGCCGCACCCTCGAGGAGCAGGCAGCTCGGCTGACCGAGTCGCCGACCCTGCGCGCCTACGGGCACCTGATCGGTGGCCTCGTGTCGTTCCTGGGCGCCGACGTCGTCGTCGAGGCGGACGCGGTGGCTCGCCTCGACGCGGCCCGGCGATCCCTCGCGACAGGCGCGCGATCGGCTTTTCTCGATGCGGTGATCGGACGGCTCGACTGGCGCCGTCAGCTGCTCGAGTCGTTCTGGCAGGCGCTCACCGAGGGTGACTTCAAGAAGAGCCTCCAGATCTTCAAGACCGAGCTCGAGCCCGGCTTCGGCGCGAACGTTCCTGCCTCGATCCAGCTGGGGATGGTCCTCGTCGACGCGGCGACCGGTTCTTCTTCCGAGGGGACGGAGTTGATCCGGCGTCTCGCCGTCCTGGAGGATGAGGCTCCCGAGCTCGATCGAGAGCTCTTCGAGAAGGCCCGCGAGTACGTCCTCGGCGGTCAGGCGATCCGCGAGCTCACCGAGCGAGTTCGAGCCCACGACTACGACGGGGTGATCGAGTTCTGCCAGACGACGCGATGGCCCGGGCACTCCGAGGGTGCCATGCCGATCCCGGTGGCGATCGCGCTGCAGCACGCCCACTACAAGAAGAAGCAGGACGAGGACGCCATCCGGATGGGTGAGCAGTTCCGCGACGTCCGCGGCTTCGAGGACTGGGTCCGCGACTACGGCCGTCTGATCCTCGGCTACGTCTTGTTCGACAACAAGGAGTTCGAGAAGGCGGCCGAGGTATTCGGGGAGCTGAGCGAGGCCGAGGTGCTCGGCCACGACGTCGATCGCTACTGGGCGGCCGCTCACTTCTCGCACGGGGTGCAGCTCCTCGGAGTCGAGCAGAAGGCGGAGGCGTTCGAGGCGTTCGCTCGCAGCGTCAGCAAGCGCCAGGGGAGCGAGGACAACCGCGCGCTCGTCCCGTTGTTCGTCCACTTCGGAATGCAGAACCTCGAGGAGAGGCACGGCTCGCGGGCCCTCCAGGCGTTCGAGCTCCTCGAGGGCGGACTCGCGGATCTCCCCGACTCTCCCGATCTCGCCCTCGACCAGGCGGTCGCGCGGATCGGCGTGATCCTGTGCCAGGCCCTCCTCGACGAGGTCGACGGCCCGCGCCCCGACGAGGGGACGGTCGCGGTCGAGGTTCTTCGGGTCGAGGAGCTTCCGGAGGAGATCCGCGGCGTCTTCGAGCGGGTCTTCCGCAAGATGGCAGTTTGCCAGGCGCTGCGCCTCCAGGGCGACGGGAGGGGGCGTCGGGCGAAGCGGACCGGCCGGCTGGTGGCGGCCATCCAGGAGCACGTCGGCGCGCTCGAGCGGCTCGAGGAGGCCTCGGGCGGCCGGGATCCCGTCCTGCGGGTGCTCCAGGGGATGTTCGAGCTCCGGATCGGCCGGAGCCGGAACGCGGCGAAGGCGATGGACCTCTTCGGTCAGGCGGCCAGCCTCGGCGTGCGCAGCCGACTCCTCACCGGGATCATCGAGCGGGAGCGCGACCTCCAGCGGCAGGCGGCCGAGCAGCGGAGGGTCGCGTTCACCGTCTTCGATCACTACCTCGCCTCGGGCGCGGTCCCGGCGACCCTCCGGGAGTCCCTCGTTCGCAACGACGACGTCGCCGAGCTCTACCGGCTCAACCGCAGCTACCGACCGAGCGACATTGCCGTTCCCGAGGTGAAGGCGGGGGTCGCCGCCCTCCGGGAGCGCATCGCGCACCTCGAGACCATGCTCGGCGAGGACGCCCTGCGCTCGGACGCACGCCTCGTCCGGCTCGGCGCGAAGGTCAAGGAGGAGCTCGATCGGCTCGCGGGGAGCGAGTCGAAGGTGATCGAGCTCGAGAAGGAGATCATGCGTTTGGTCGCCGCAGCGCTCGCGCGACAGATGGTCGCGGTCGACGCGTCGGGGGCCGAGCTGGAGGAGGATGACGATGAGTGACGAGTCCCACGCGGCGCTGCTCGGCGAGGTGCTGGAGCGAGTCCGACAGAACAATCTCCAGGCCCGGCCGGGGACGCCGATGGCGGAGCTCAAGAACGCGATCGAGGAGGCGCTGGCGAGCCTCCCGGCGCTCGAGTTCGAGGAGTTCAGCAAGGCGATCGACGATGCCGACGCGGCCCAGCGGCTCGTGCAGCGGGCGCCCGAGATGATCGGGTGGAACGCGGATCAGATCGTGGAGTGGGTCGAGAAGCTCAGCGAGAAGCTCTCCTGACACCGGTGCAGCTCACCTGGAGGACAGGTCCTTGAACGACGCCGGAAGAGGCGACGACAGGCCGCGACGGATCGGCCGATACCTCGTCGAGCGCGAGCTCGGACGGGGCGCCTTCGGGGTCGTCTACGCGGCCGAGGATCCCCTCGCCGCGCGTCGGGTCGCGGTGAAGGTCCTGATGGCGCCGCTCCGCGATGCCGCGGAGCGGGCGAAGGCGCTCGAGGAGGTTCGACTCGTCTGCCGACTCGGTTTTCACCCCCACATCGTGCCGGTCCTCGACGTCGACTTCGACGAGTCGGATCGGCTCTATGTCGTCATGGCGCTGGCGGACGGCGGCTCGCTCCGGAACGTCCTCGGCAACCCCGTCGAGCAGAGCTACCCGCTCCCGGCGGGCGAGGCGATGCGGGTGGCGAGTCAGCTCGCCCTCGGTCTCGAAGCGTGCCATCGGCGCAACATCATTCACCGCGACCTCAAGCCGGACAACGTGCTCCTCTCCGGGGAGTGCTGGCAGGTCGCGGACTTCGGGCTCGCTCGAGACCTGACGCGCGCGACGGGCCACGCCGCCGGGACGCCGCTCTACATGGCTCCCGAGCAGGCGTTGGGGCGACCGGAGATCCGGAGCGACGTCTTCGCCCTCGGCGTGATGCTCTACGAGATGCTCGCCGGGCGGGTGCCGTTCTTTGGCGAGAGCGTCGGTGAGCTCATCGGGCGAGCGGCCAAGGGCGAGCACCGGCCGCTCGGGGAGCTCGCTCCCGGGGCGCCGGCGGCCCTCGTCGACCTCGTCCACCGGTCGATCACGGCCGATCCGGAAGCCCGCCCCGCCGACGCGGGCGTGTTCGGAGCGGTCCTCCGCGGCCTCGATGCTCCCGCCGCCCTCGCGCCGGAGAAGCTCGCCGACTCGATCCGTGAGCTGACGAATCCCGACGCTCCGTTTCGGGTCCGGATCTGGGCGGATCCGGAGGAGGCGACGACGACGCGCGACCTGGCCGTCGTCTCGCAGGAGGAGCAGGCCAGCTACCGGGTCGGGGATCGCGTGCGCCTCTCGATCGCCTCCGAACGAAAGGGCTATCTCACCCTCGTCAACGTCGGTCCGACGGGGAACGTGACGGTCCTCCTGCCGAATCGTCACTCCGGGCTCGTCGAGATCTCGCCGGGCGTTCGCTGCACGTTTCCCGAGGAGGGGGCTCCGTTCCGTTTCGAGCTTCAGCCGCCGTCGGGTCGCGAGGTCATCAAGGCGATCGTCACGACCAGGCCGATCCCCCACGAGGCCTTCTCGGCGCCGGGAGACGCCGACGGCAGCGGCGTCATGCGGGTTCACCGGTGTGACGACGTCACCCGTGACATCGTCGTCCTCGATGCGTCCGCCGAGGTGGCGGCGCTCCCGGCTGGAGATTGGTCCGAGGCTCGGCTCGTCGTCGACGTCACCGGGCCCTAGCCTCGGAGCCGCGATGTCGGACCCCGTCGTCCTGTGGCCGGCCCCCGGCTTGCCCGCCCTGCTCACCTCGAGCGAGCCGGGGTTCGAGATCGTCCTGGCCGTCGAGGGGGCTGATGCGTCCCTCGCCGCGTGGGCGGCCGACCTCGTTCTCGGCGATCACGGGCTTCGCGCGTGCCTCGTGGCGGAGGAGCCCCGGTTCGTCTCCCGCGATGGCGTCGGGCCGCTCGCGCGGCGCGCGGCGGCGCTGCCGAGGTTCGATGGGCACGCGTTTGCGCGGATCAGCCTTCGCCTCGTCGATCCCGTGGCGCTCGCGCCGGCCGCTCCGCGAACCGTCCGGGTGCTCGACCTCGTTCACGACGACGCCGTCATCCGACCGCGGTCGGTGGCGGTGCGCGCGCCGCGGGCTGGCCGGCTCGATGTGATGTTCGGGACGGACCTCCACGTCGGGGCGCTCTGGGATGACATCGGCGCGGCCGTGGCGGCGCACGCCCCGGACATCGCCGGGGAGGTGCTCCATCCCGACCGGCTCCTCGAGCGGTTCATCGCGGTCGCCAACGCGCGGGCGGCTCGGGGCGAGCTCGACCTGATCATCCTGGGCGGCGACCTCGTCGACCACGTCTTCGCGCGGCCGCGCGAGGAGCTCGAGGCGAACGGACCGTTCGGGCTCGATGACACGAACCTCCCGCGCCTCCTCGGGATTCTCGCCGCGGCGACGGTGCCGGTGCTCGCGATCCCGGGGAACCACGATCACCGCCTCTACCCGTGGCGGCCGCGCCTCTACGGGCTCGAGAGCGTCGGCGTCCCGGCGGCCCGGGTGAAGGAGATCCTGGTCGGCGCGGGCGCGTGGGATCCGTGGCCCGTCCGGGCGGCCGACTGGGATGCCCTCCGGACCGAGGAGGCGGACGGCGTCCGGGCGCTCGAGCATCACCTCGTCCATCTCGCCCCCGCGACCGATGGGGCCGTCTGCATCGATGGGCTCCGGATCGTCCTCCTCTCGACGGGACGCGACATCCTTCCGCGCTGGCGCGAGGTGGAGGCGCCGCGGCGCGGCCTGCTCCTGCGATCGCTCCGGAGCTCGTGGCACGACCCCGACAGCGAGGGGCTGACCGATGCGCAGGTGGCGCTCGTCCGGCCGCCGGACCGAGAGCCCGCGCCGGCCGGCAGCCTGGTCGTGCTCCACGCCCCGCTCCTTCATCCTCCGCACGAGGTCTCCGTGCAGGATCGGCTCGGCTCGATCGACCCCGGTCCCCGCGACGACCTCGGCGCGCGGGTCCGGTTCGAGAAGCGCCTCTTCCGGAGCGGGCTTCGGCGCGGCGTCTTCTTCCGGAACCCGGGGACGTTCCTGAGGGCGATCGCCGACACGCCGGGGCCGGTCGCCTCGTTCTCCGGCCACGTCCATCAGCCGCACGCGACGGCGTTCGATCGCGACGCCTGGCGGGTCCGGTCGATCGCGCTCGGCGAGGCGGCCGACCGACCGCCCGCCGACGCGATCCTGCTCGGCGCCGCGGCCGTCGGGCAGACCGGCGACCACGGCCGGGTGCGGCCGGGCTATCTCACGGCTCGCTTCGAGGACGGTCGGCTCGAGTCCGTCCGGAGCGAGTCGATTCTCGAGGACGACCGCGGGCAGGAATCCGAGGGCGAGGGAGGCTCCCCATGATCGTCGGGCTCACGAGCGGCTGCTTCGACCTGATCCACTTCGGGCATCTTCACTACCTCGAGCGATGTCGGACCCGCTGCGACAAGCTGATCGTCGGCGTCGACTCCGACGCGATGGTGCGCGCGGCGAAGGGCGCCGAGCGGCCGTTCATCGGCGAGCTCGAGCGGCTCAACCTGATCAACAGCATCGCGGTCGTCGACGCCGCGTTCGTCCTGCAGGGTCTCGACGATCTCGAGACGGTCGTCCGGCGGTTCTGCGTGAACAAGGTCTTCAAGCACGAGGGCTTCGCGGCGATCGACGACGTGAAGGGGGTGACCGGAACCGACGCCGTCCTCGAGATCGTCCCCGACGTGCCGGGCCTCGTGAGCACCACCGAGATCGTCGCGCGGATCCGCTCGGCGGGCTCGGCCTCGGGCTAGGAGGCTGTTGCAGAATGACGCGAGCGGCTCGTCGAGACAGCGTCGTGCAGGCCGAGGCGCGCGGCCGAGGGAACCCGTCTGGCGTTCGCGAGGCCGCGGAACGAAGGCCTGCGCGGCGATGTCCGGCGAGACG
>JAJDCQ010000080.1 GCA_029260755.1 Planctomycetota bacterium
AGACCGCCCCTCGCGGCCCGTTTCACCCTTTTGGCGAGACCGCCGCGCCGAACGGCGCGACTTGCGGGGGTGGGTTGCCGAGGGCCGGCCTTTCGGTCGCGCCGTTCGTCACGGCGCTCTCGCTTGAGTTGGGCGAAAAACGGGCCGCGTGGGGCGGTCCTCCGAAAGGAGTGCGGGATGTTCGAAGCACGAGGCGTGACACGAAAGCTGGCTCGGGCTTGCCGGGTCGTGACCGACGGGATGCGGGAGAAGAAGCTGGCCGACGAGCTGCGGCGGGCCGCGATGTCGGTTCACCTGAACCTCGCGGAAGGCAGCGGCCGGATGGGCCGCGACCGGACCCACCTCTACTCCGTCGCCTACGCGAGCTGCCAGGAGGTCAAGGCCGTCCTCGAGCTCGGCGCCGACTTCGGCGACGCCCCCGCGGAGAACGTCGAGCCCGCCCTCGCCCTCGCCGACCGCGCCGCCGCCCTCCTCTGGCGCCTCCAGTTCCCCACCCGAGCCGGCCCCTGACGGGGCCGGGCATCGACCCGATCACCATATCGGACTGTGGGAGGGTCGTCCGGCCTCATTGGCGAGTGCTGCTCGATTGAACTCCGAGGAATACTCGATCTGCTCGATCTCGCCGATGGCCGCGCGCCGGACCGTTTCGTTCACTCGGTGCGCGTGGCTTCTCGCCGTGGGTTGCTCGAGGTGATTCCGTTGACGGACGTCCCGCGGTCTGTCGTCATCAATGCATGGTGAACAGCGAGCCGGCTCCACTCCGCGTCTATCTCGACGACGAGCGCGCTCCGCCCGACGATGGTTGGACCTTGGTTCGGTGGCCGGAAGAGGCGATCGCTCTTCTGGAAACCGGACGAGTCGAGGCGCTCAGCCTCGATCATGACCTCGGTGATGAGGGCGATCGCCGCACGGGGTACACCGTCCTCCTCTGGATCGAGGAGCAAGTCGCGACGCGAGGCTGCGTTCCCCCGAGAGAGATCCGTGTCCACTCGGCGAACACGTCGGCCCGTCAGAAAATGGAGCTGGCGATTCGGAGTATCCGCCGGCTTGCGGAGCGGACCGACGCGCAGCCTCGGATGCAGCCCGAAGGAAGCGACGATGCCTCTCCTGGCCCGACAGCCTGACCCTCTTTCGACTGCACTTCGAAGCCATCGGAGTCCGGGCTCGCGAGGCGAGCGGGAGCCGTTTCACCCCCTTTTGGCGAGACCGCCGCGCCGTTCGTCACGGCGCTATCGCCTTGTGTGGTGGCGGGTCTTGCTCATGGCGGGTCCTCTATCGTCGGGTCGGCCGGTTGGTGATGGCGAGCGTCCGCCCTTCCGGGGATCAGGGCTCCCACTCGCCGATCGCTGTTACCGTGAACGACGCGACCCGCTTCGCCGCGGCATCCGAGAGCGAGGCCCGGAAGACCGCTCGCTCGTACGGTTGGAGCTTGGACGGCCCCTTCGCCTTCAAGCTCGCGATAAGCTCGCCGTCGGCCGCGTGGAGGGTGACTATCACGTCGACTCGCCGCGGCGAGGACGTTTGATTGGTGACGCGGGCCCGGACGTGATAGACGGCGGCGGCTTCCGACTCCTGGAGCGCGCCTACCTCCTCCGAGGTGTTGAGGAGTGTCGTCACTTCGGGCTCGGGCGTCGGGACGGCTGGCTCGGTTTGCTCTGGCGTGGCTGGCTCGGGCTCGGTGGGCTCGACCCGCTCGGGTGCCATCACCTCGGGCTCGGTGGGCTCGGGCTTGGTGAGATCGACGCGCTCGGGCACGACCTCCTCGGGCACCTCTGGCTCCAGCGCCGCCGGCTGGAGTGGCTCGAGCCCCCGGTTCTCGAAGGGGTCATGAGGCACGCTCAGCTCCGGCCACCCAATCGCGAGCGCGATCAACCCGACCAAGATCGCTATAGCGAACCACGCGACCAAGCGGCGTGACGACGCTGAGGCGTTACCGAGGAGCACAATCCCGAAGCAGGCGATCGCAGTGCACGGGATCCCACCGACAGAACCCGCGACGAAGAGGATGGTGACGATCCAAAGGGCGGCCATCAGGCCGGCCATCACCGAGGGCGTCGATCTAGCCTTGGACGGTCCCTCCGAGGGCTGCGCCGGGTCGACTTCGTTCCTCGATCCACTCGGCGTCAGCTCGGCTTGGCAGTACCGACAGCGCCGCGCGGCGGCCTTGATCGTCTCCGCGCAATCGGGGCACGTTCGTTCGCCCGGCGCCAGGTCCATGGCGGGATTGTTGCTCGGCGCGTCGATCTTCGTCAAGAACCGCTCTGGCCCGCGGGGTCGAGATGACGCGGATAGCTCGTCGTGCTCGATGCGAATCGCGCGCGGGCTGATACGAATCGCATCCAGCCCCATGGCGAGCTGGGCTCGAACGGATCCCTCGGGGGACGCCGAGGCGCGAGGCCACCTGCTTCACCGTCAGCATCGGCCCAGCGGCTTCGTCCTGCGTCTGGAGTTTCGCCAGAACGAGCTTCGCGAACGCCTCGACCGCGGCCTGAGCCTCGGGCGTTGGGGTGAGGGGGCGGATCGCGGCGAGGGCGCCGTCGACCGCGACGCGGAAGCGGGGCTTGCTCGTGGTAGGGTCCTCCATTGGTCGGGTGGGCGTTGGTGATCGCGAGCCACAAGGCTCGGGGCGCCCGAGCCTCGAGCGCAAGGGCGACGGGCGTTGTTGCCGGGAGCACGCAGGGTGGGATGCCGCTCGGTGGATGCGTGCCCGGCAGTGCGTCATGCTCTCGACGGCCACCCGTTTACCCGACCTCGCTGGGGGAACCTCGATGGATCTCGAATTCCGCTTGATCGACAAGCCTGGTACCTTCGGCGGGGCGATCGCTTCATGGTCCCACCAGCCGCGCCTATGGATCGACATCGAGGTGGCGGACTACTACACGCGGGATGCCCATGTCGCCACGCTTCAGGTGCGGGACTCCGATGGAGCCGTGACGGTCGTCGACTGCCTACGCGACGAGATGCGCGCGCGGCTGCAGGGGGACTTCATCCCCAAGATCATGCATAGCTCCGCCGTTGAGAAGTGGGCGCACTGCGCCCGTTACGAGCAACGCTTCCTCGGGCGGGACGCCATCCAAAACCTTCACTGCACGCTGGCCCTCTCGAAGGAGCTGCCCTACTACCACCTACCCACCCGCTCGTGGTCGCTCGCATCGCTCGTAAGGCACTTCTGGGACGAGGAGCTCGACAAGTCCTTCCAGCGGATCGACTGGGGCAAGCGCCCGCTCGCCCCGGCGGCTTGGTCCTACGCTGCCTGGGACGCGGAGTGGTGCCACCGGCTCTGGGAGCGACTCTCCAAAGAGGTCGACGCGCGGACGGTTCCATCGACGCCCGCCGACATCGCGGCTCGCTTCGCCGAGATGAGCCCCTCGTACAAGCGCGCCAAGAGACAGAAGGAGGCGGTCTGGTCGAGCCTGCGGGAGTTCATGATCGACGAGGCCCGAACCGAGTTCGGGCCATTTCACCTGAGCGAGCGCGACTACGCAAAGATCGAGTTGGGCGCCTTCGTAGGCGGTCTCGAGAAGGCTGATCCGCATGAACTGGTCACTTGCCCTCTCTCCTTGACGAAACGCGACCAGGAGGCGCTCGGAGCTGCCGCCGAAGCCGTGATGGAGGCATCGGAGGTGATCGGGGGGCATTCCTTCCGGGTTCCCTCAGATCCTAGCTGGCGTGCGCCGCCCGTCACCTACGAGGTGGATCCGAACAAACCCGAGCGCGTCGCCCAGGACCATCACGAGTCCGACCACGAGTTTCGGCTCGTGGACTCGGAGCGGACCGAGCTGAAGAAGGCGATCAAGGCGATCATGATGAACGATGGGGTCGATGAGCTACTCGGGTTCCGCTTCGGTTCCGGAGCGAGGCGATGGCGCATCGACCCGAGGGAGCTTCATCGGCTCGCGTCGGGCTCGCCACTCGGTCGATTCTGCCTGACCGCGAAGGTTCGCGCGCTCTTTGAGGGCGGCGACGTCGTACTCCCCGAAGAGGGTGTCGAGATCAAGTCAGGCAAGATCCTGCGACGCCGGCAGCCCAAGAACACGCTCGCGCACGAGATCGAGATGGAGCGGCTAGAGTAGGCGGCCCCCGGGAGCACAGAGAGCCGACAGCGGTCGGGCCTCTGGTTGCTGCTTGCTCCTTGCGATGCTCGTGCTGGTGGTAGTCTCCGGGCATGTCGCGGCCACTTCGGATCAGAGAGCGCCGGCTCTGTCCTCGAGCGTCGGTGCCCCGTCGCGCTCCACTCGGAGACCTCGACGGCGAAGACGCCCGTGGTGCCCCAGCGCCCTGGCGCCCATCGAGTGGCCCGACCGCGCGGACCTGGACGACGAGCCGACCGAGGACGAGTACCTCGCGGACCTCGCGGCCGGCCGGCTTGATGCTGAGGCGCCGGCACGCCCGAGCGGCCCGTCATGAGCCTCGATCGCCAGCCGATCGTGGGCTACGCTGGACTCATGGCGGACAGCGAGGACAGCAAGAGCTTCAAGGGCGTCGTCAAGGGTGGCGGCGTGGTGCTGGAGAGCGGGGTCTCGCTCCCCGAGGGGACGCCGGTGGTGGTGACCGTCCAGGACATCGAGATCGGGTCTCCTCATCGTCCTCGCCGCCGTGGCCGCGCCTCCTCACGTCAGCGCCGAAGACGTGACGGCTCTGCTTCAGGAGATCGAGAACGGCAAGAGGCCGGTGCGGTTCGAGTCGCCCCTCGACTGATCGCGGCCACGGCCGAAGTCCTCGGGGCGATCCTGGTGACTTCGGACAGCGACTTCTCGCGGCTCCCGACCCTCGAGATCGAGAGCTGGGCGAGCGGCGGCCCGGCGCCCTGAGCGCCCGCCTGATGCGCGCTCCACGCGGCCTGGAGGACCGAATGCGCTGGCGCCACCCCGCGCGAGATTCTCAGGGCGGGACACGAAATGCGCCGCGAGGCTGGGCGCCAGACGTAGACGGGGTGGTGGGGCTCGGTTAGCAGCCACGGTCACCGTCAGCGGACAGCGGTCACGGATAGCGGTCCACGGACACGGACGCGGTCACGGACAGCGGACAGCGGACAGCGGACAGCGGGCACGGTCACGGTCACGCACGGGCACGGACCTGCCTTGACCCTCCCCTCTCCTCGGGTTAACACGACGCCTTCGACCCCGAGAGAGGACCGCCCCATGACCATCGCCTCCACCCTGTTCCTCGCCGCCGCCGCGATCATCGTCCACGCCGACTCCGGTCGGGCCGTCGATGTCGAGGCGCTCGCCGATGACTTCGCCCGGCGCGATGTCGTCTTCCTCGGCGAGCTCCATGACAACGATGCCGGGCATGCGTTCCAGCTCGAGGTGGTCCGGGCGCTTCATCGCCGCCGACCCGACCTCGTCATCTCGATGGAGATGTTCGAGCGGGACGTTCAGGGCACCGTCTCTGACTACGTCCGGGGGCGCATCGACGAGAAGACGTTCCTCGCGCACTCGCGCCCCTGGGGCAACTACCGTCAGCACTACCGGCCGATCGTCGAGTTTGCCCGGGCGAATCAGCTCGATGTGATCGCGGGCAACCTTCCGAAGCCGCTCGCCTCTCGGGTCTCCCGGGAGGGCGCCGATGCGGTGGCCGGGCTGGCCCACGTTCCTCGCGCCTTTTCGACCGCGAAGGATCGCTACTGGCAGCTCTTCGCCGACGCGATGGCGGAGATGGGGAGCAGCCATGGCCATGGGCCGAGCGATCCGGCGGCCGTCTATCGGATGTATCAGGCGCATTGCGTGAAGGACGATGCGATGGCGGAGTCGATCGCCGACTACCTCGACCAGCATCGCCCTCGCCGCCCGCTCGTCGTCCATCTCTGCGGTCGCTTCCACAGCGACTACGGCCTCGGCACGGTCGTCCGGCTGCTCGAGCGCAAGCCGCTCCTCCAGGTCGGGGTCGTCAGCACCGACACGGTCGCTCCGGAGAAGGTCCGGGCGGAGGCGACGCGGAAGCCTCGCGACGAGGCGCACTACGTCTTCCTCGTCGCGGAGAAGAAGAAGCCTCGCCCGGAGGTGATCCCTCCGGCGAAGGAGAGGGCTCCAGAGACTCCGGGGACGCGGCGGGTGTTCTAGGAACGCGCGGAGCCGCCGCTTCGACGGGGGACGATCCACAGATTACACAGATGACACAGATCGCCGCGGGCGGGTCCGTGAGTCCTCGCCGAGCTCGGAATGGGTTCCCGTGCCAGCGGCGAGGATGATCGCCTTCGGCAACTCGTAATCTGTGAAATCTGTGTAATCTGTGGATCGTTTTTTCTCGCATCCGCACTCCGATGCGCGCGCTCCGGGAACGGCGATCCAGCCAAGAGCCCCTACCCCCGCCGCCGCCCCACCATCTCCACGCCGACGATCGCCACCAGCACCAGTCCCGCGCCGACCCCCTCGGACCATCCGATCGTCTCGCTCAGGATCAGCCACGCGAACACGGCCGCGAACACCGGCTCCATCGCGAAGATCAGGGCGGTCCTCGTCGCCGTCGTCCACGCCTGGTAGCGGGTCTGGAGAACGAACGTTCCGATCGTCGCGAAGAGGGCGCAGAAGCCGAGCGCGATCCATGCCTTGCTCGTGAAGACGACCCTCGTCGTGTCTCCGAGCGGGAGCACGACGATCGCGCAGATCAGGACTCCGACGACCTGGAGGTAGGCGAGCGGCATCGTGCTCCTCCCGGCGTCGAGCGCTCGCTGGAGCGCGTGGAGGTAGAAGGCGTAGCTGACGGCGCAGCCGAGGATCCAGGCGTCGCCCGCTCCGAAGGGGACCGTCTGGGCGTCTGGCCTCGCTCCGATCGCTCCGGTCAGCAGCCCGATTCCGAGGGTCGCGATGGCCGCGGCGGCGAGGTCCTTCATCCTCGGTCGACCGGCCCCGAAGAGCGGGGCGATCAGGGGCACCAGGATCGTGCTGGAGCCGGTGATGAACGCCGCCCTCCCGGCCGGGACGGTTCGGAGGCCGAGCGTCTGGGTGATGTAGCTGACCCACACGAGCGCTCCGAGCCCGAGCCCGACCCAGAGGTCGCGGCGGACGGCTCGACGGTCCGCCGCCGTCCCGAGCGCGAGCGGGCTGAAGAGCGCCGCGGCGATCGCGAAGCGGGTCGCGACGAACCAGTAGGGGTCGAACTCGTCGAGGGCGCCCTTGATGAGGGGGAAGGTGAGGCCCCAGAAGAGGGTGACGAGGAGCAGGGCGAGCTCGGCTCCGCGCCGACCCGACGGCGAGCGCGGCGACGCGCTCGCGCGGCCCGATGGCATCAGATGCTCGGCACCCTTCGCTCGGCGGACGCTCGGTAGAGATGGTGGAGCGTCAGGAGCGTCGAGGCGACGATCGCGGCGACCGCCGGGCCGACCGAGACGTCGACCCAGATCCCGGTCCGGGCCATCACCTGCTGGCCGACGAGCTGCATCGCGATCACGACGAGGATCGCGAGGAGCCAGCCCAGGATCGGGCCGAAGATCGCGCCGAGGATCGTCACGACGACGGCGGTCGCCGCGGTCGCGATGAGGAGCTGATCCTCGGGCAGCTCGCGGAGGGCGTGCCCGCCGAGGATGTTCTCGACGGCCGCTGCCTGGACGAACACGTCCTCGATCCTCTGGTCGTCAGGCGTCAGGTTGACGCCGCCCGGGCCGGTCTGGGCGCCGTCGCCGCTGATCACGACGCCGACGAGGACGAGCTTGCCCGTGAACGTCTCGGCGAGGTCGAGGTCGACCGACTCGCCCGCCGCGGCGCGGATCACGTCGGAGTAACTGTGCTGCCGGATCCCCGCCGTGCTCGTCGGGTAGTTCACGAGCATCCGGCATCGATCGTCGACCGGGACGCGCAGCGTCCCCTTCGTCTCGGTCTCGATCACGAGCTCGCCGAGCTCGAGGCGGACGTCCTCGTCGCTCGCTCCCGTGAGCATCATCACCATCCGCAGCGCGAAGGAGGGATAGACCTCTCCCTCGTGACGGACGAGGACGGGGAGGCGCCGGAGGATGCCGTCGCCGTCCGCCGCCGCGGTCGTGACGCCGAGCCCCGCGGCCGCCTTCCGGAACGTCTCGACCGGCAACTGCGGCAGCCGGCCGGTGAGCGGTCGCGTCCCGGCCAGGGCGAGGTCGATCTTCGTTCCCGCGCCGCGGCGCGGTCCGTCGCCGGCGCCTCCGGTCGGCGGCGGCTCGTCGCCGTCCCCGTCGCCGTCGCCGTCTCCGCCGTCGTCCGCGTCGCCGTCGCCGTCGGGTGGAGCGGCGCCGCCGCCGTCCTGGCCGCCCGCGGCGCCGACCTCGTCGGGCCCCGTGCGACCGCCCGCGCCTCCGCCCGGCGGCGGCTCGCCCGAGCCGTCCGCCGCGTCCTCGGCGTCTCCCGCGCCTTCGGCGCCCTCGGACTCGCCTTCGCTCTCGCCCGCTCCGTCACTCGAACCCGCCGCTTCGTCGGCCGGCGGCTCCGGGGCGGAGCCCTCCGCCGCTCCGGATGGTGGCGCCGCACCGTCGTCCGCGGCGAGCTCGCCGAACCGGAGCGGGAGGATCACGTTCCCGGCGGCGCGGATCTGGGTCTCGAGCCGCGCGTCGACGCGCTCGTCCTCGCTCCGGCGCACGAGCGGGAGCTCGTAGGCGACCGCGACGGGGGCCACGGCGCCTTCCCCGCCGTGCACGAGCTCGGCGAGGATCTCGGCGTGGACGTCGTACTGCCACGGCCACTCCTTCCACGTCTCCTTGTCCTCGTCCGATGCGAGGACGAGGACGACGTCCTCGGAGATCATCGTCGGCGCCGTCCGGGCCGACCGGTAGCTCCGGTCGTAGGCGGCGATCGCGAGCGACCGACCGGGACCGGTCATCCGCACGCCGATGCCGGCTCCGGCCGCGATCGCGGCCATCATCACGATCGTGAACAGGCCCGGCCGTCGCCGCCGCGCCGCGCGACGCGCCCGCGTCAGGAGCGACCCGCGCTTCGCGATGATGGGCTTGCCGTCGAGATGGCGCTCGAGGTCCTCGGCCAGCTCGACCGTCGTCTGGTAGCGGCGACCGGGCTTCTTCTCGAGGCACTTGCAGATCATCGTGTCGAGCGCGCCGCTCGCCCGCGCGCTCAGGAGCCCCGGCGGGACCACGTCCTTCTTCCGGATCGCCTTCACCGGGTTCGCCTCGGTCGCGAAGGGGGCGCGGCCGACGACGACGCGGTAGATCATCGCGCCGAGGGTGTAGACCGAGCTCCGCTCGTCGGCGGCGCCCGCGTTCGGATCGACCGCCTGCTCCGGCGGCAGGAAGTGCGGCGGCGCGTTCGGGTCGGGCGGCTTCGGGAGGCCCAGGTCCATCACGAACGCCCGGTCGGCGTCGTCGATCATGATGTTGCCGAGCTCGAGGTCGTGGTGGAGGATCCCGGCCCGCGCGGCCGCGTGCAGGGCGCGGCCGGCGTCGCGGATCGCGCCGAGGGCGGCCGCCAGCCGGATCCGGCCGAACGCGCCGGTTCCGGACGCCTCCGCCGTCTTCTTGAGGCGGCGCGGGTCGAGGCGCGCGTCGAGCGGCGTCCCGTGGATGAAGTCCATCAGGAGATAGGGCCGACCCTCCTCCTCGTGGAACGTCGCGCTGCAGATGTGCTCGTGCGCGATGGCGGCGACCGCCTCGGCGCCCTCGCGGCACTCGTCGACGAGATCGGGCGGCAGGCCGTCGAGGGTGCGCACCGCCACCCACCGCTCCTCCTCCTCGTGCCAGGCGCGGTGCACGACGCCGGTGCCGCCCGAGCCGAGCTCGGCCATCAGCACGATCGGGCCGATGACGTTGCCCTCGTCGGCCTTCCGAGCCTCGATCTCCTCGTCGCTCGGCTCCGGCGGCGGCGGCGGGGCGCCCGCCCCCGATCGCCCGCCCGCGGGGAGGGCGGCCATCTGCTCCGCCGCGGTCATCGTCGCGAGGTCGCCGTCGGAGTCGGCCGCAGGGCCGATCACCGACCCGTCGGCGCCCCATCGCTGGGTCGCGAGCTCGGCGTGATCCGCCAGCCCCGGCTGCTCGCCGGCGCCCCAGCGCTGCGTGGCGAGGTCCTCGGTGTCGCGGGCCGGCGCGTCGCTGCCGAGGCGAACCGTCTGGATGTTCTCGCTGCCGGGCGCGAGCGCGTCGCTGGCCGGCCCGGCGGCCGCCCACGGGTCGTGGACGGGCGGCGGGAAGCCGGCCGCCGGGTCGGGGACCGCCCCGCGAGCGTAGGCATCGACGCTCGGCCCGCCGACGTGGAGGTCGTCGATCCCTCCGGCCTGGAAGCCCGGCGGCTGGCTGTCGATCGGGTTGAAGTCGCTCGTCGGCTGCGGGCCGGGCGGCGCCGGCGCGATCGCGGCGTCGGAGTCGTTGCCGAGGCGCAGCGTCTGGGCGTCCTGGCCCGGGATGTCGCCGCCGGCGAGCATCTCCTGCAGGCCCGGCACCGTCCCCGCGATCGTCGGTAGGCCGTGGAAGTCGTCGCCGCCCGCGCCGGCGTCGGACCCCGGGTCGCCCGCGAACGGATCGGCGCCTGCATACGGGTCGGCGCCCGCATACGGGTCGGCGCCTGCGTACGGGTCGGGCGCCGGTTCGGAAGGAGGAGGCGCGCCGCCGGAGAGGTACTCGTCGAGGCCCTCGACCGTTCCGGCGATCGTCTGGGCGTGATGGAAGCCTCCTCCATCGCCGCCGCCCGGATCCCCGCCGCCGCCGAGCTCGGGCGGAAGCTCGCCCGCGATCGTCTGAGCGTGGTGGAACTGGCCCTCGCCTCCGCCCCCTCCGCCGCCGAGCTCGGGCGGGAGCTCGCCGGCGATCGTCTGGGCGTGGTGGAACTCGCCCTCGCCACCTCCGCCGGGATCGCCCGTCCACGCCTGGAGCGGGTCGAAGCCCTGCTGGTCGGGCCCGGGCGGCCCGACCGGGTTACCCCAGACGTCGTAGCCGGCGGCCGGGGCGGGCGCGGGATCGCTCTCGGCCGGCACCTGCACGTTCGTCTGGCAGTGCGGACACGGTCCCCAGTGGCCCGCCCATTCGGGGGGAACCGAGATGCCCTGCTGGCAATAGGGACACGAGAAGGTGATCAACGGGGACCTCGGCCGCTAGGAGACTGTTGCAGAACGAGCGTGAAGCGACGACTCGTCGCAGGCTCCTCGCCGTCGCTTCACTCGCGGCGTCTCGCCGGACATCGCCGCGCAGGCCTTCGTTCCGCGGCCTCGCGAACGCCAAACGGGTTCCCTCGGCCGCGCGCCTCGGCCTGCACGACGCTG
>JAJDCQ010000009.1 GCA_029260755.1 Planctomycetota bacterium
GCACGGAGCACTTCGGATGATGCCCCGTCGCGGACCAATCCCGGCGCTCCTTCTCTTGGCTCCCGTCGCCTCGCGTGACCGAGACCGAGAGGGAGCCATCCCTGGAGCCGGTCGGCTCGCGCGAGCCGGGATACGGCGCCCGCAGTCGCTTCTCCGTGTCTCCGTGCCTCCGTGGTGACATCTGCTCGCCGAAGGCGAGCCCATCGGACCTGAGCGAAGTTGATAGCCCATGCCCGCATTATTGACGAGCCTCGGCTGCGGTCGGCTGCGAGCCCACTGGGCTGCGTCCTCGGGCCGAAATCGGCGCTCGCAGGCCAAAACCGGCCAGCTCGGCCGATTTCGGCCCTGCGTCCATGCCCAGCGGCCTCTCGCTCGACCTCGCCATGATGCTCGTGAATAATGCGGGCTGGACGCCCGGTCACTCCCCACCCACAACTCACTGCCAAAGAGTCACTTATCCCCCAAGGGGTCAGGTCCAGTATTTTTAGCATTTAGGAGCGTAAATGCTAAAAATACTGGACCTGACCCCTTCGTGTGGAAGCCTCGACCGGTTCGTATGTTATGGAGGGGGCTCGCGCGGTCAGTCCTGGCGCCAGGTCTTCCATTCGGCGCTCTGCGCCCGCTGGAGATCGGCTTCGGCGGCCCTCGCTTCCTCGGCTCGGCCGGCGGCTCGGAGCGATGCCGCCCTCCCTTCGAGGGCGCGTTCGAGCACCTCGCGGTGGAAGCGCTCGGTCGATGGGTAGCGGGCGTCGAGGGCCGCGGGGTGGGATCGCTCGATCGCCTCGTCCCAGTCGGTGAGCGCCTCGGCGCGACGGCCGTGCCGGTCGTGGTGCGCCGCGCGGATCGCGATCAGCCGTCCGTAGTCCCGGTTGCGCCCCTGCGATGAGAGCACTCGATCGTGGACGTCGGGGATCTGGGCGAGCATCGCGTCGGCGAGCGCCGCGGGGTCGCCAATGCCATCACGCTCCTTCTCGCAGCACGGCAGGCCGGCGTCGGGGTCGAGGATGTCGAGGCCGAGACGGGTCACCTCCTCGGCGAGCTCGAAGGGGACCTCGAGCGCCCACGGGGCGAACCCGCCGGCCGCGAGCAGCGCCTCGACGATCGGCCGCGAGAGGGCGACCCGCGCGATCGCGGACTGGAGCAGGCGGAACCGTCGGACGACCCGGCCCCGCTCGAGCGCGAGCTCGCCCTCGCGAACCATCCGCGCGACGAGGAGCGGGCACACGACGAGGCGGGATGGCGGCGGTCGCTTGCGATCCGCCTGGAGCGCCGCCTGGGCTGCGCGGAGCGCTCGACCTCGCCGCCCCGCGGCCTCCCAGTAGCGGGCGAGGAGCAGGTGCGCTCCGCGGCCCTGCAGGGCGACCTCCTCCTGGATGACCGCCATCCAGCGATCGGGTGTGCGCCGGACCTCCGGGTCGGACTCGGCCAGCGTCGATGCGCGCAGCAGGAGCGCGATCACCGCGATGAGGGCGGCGTCGCGCGACCCCGCCGGGCGCCGGAGCTCCTCCTCGGCGCGGTGCACGAGCAGGTCGACGCCTACGACTCCGGCGAGGTGCTCCCACGTGTCGGGCTCGAGCCCCGACCGACCCCGCGTCTCGAGAAACGTCGTTCCCGCGAGCCCGCGCTCGAGCTGACGGCGCGCGCTCTCGGTCGTCGTCGCGATCGCGCTCGTCAGGATCGAGACGGCCGTTCGCTGGACCGAGACGACCATCGCGATCGGGAGCTCGCCCGCCTCGCCCTCGACCTCGACGGCGACCTCGTAGAGGGCGTCCGCTTGCGCGCGGTCGCGGGCGAGCAGATCGAGGAGGCCTTCCACGCATCGGGCGCGGAGCGGCGTCGGCCAGCCGGAGACGTTCGCCGCGACGCCGTGACTCGTCCAGGCCTCCGCCGAGGCCTGGAGCGCCGCGTCGAGGTCGCCCTCCTCGACGGCCCGCTCGGCGACCCGGAGCAGGATCCCGCCCCGGACCTCGGCGGGCAGCTCGCGCGTCCCGAGCAGGGCCGCGCGGGCCGGGCCCTCCGGCGGGAGGATCGCGTCCCCCGCGGCGACCGACGCGGCGAGCGGCGCGCGCGACTCGAGCGTCGCGATCGCGACCGGCTCCATCCCGTGGAGGACGATCGCGACGAGGTCGATCCGCCCCGCGCGGCGCAGCGCCCGCTCCGCGCGCTGTACCAGGGCCCGGTCGAGGACGCCGCCCGGCCGGACGAGCCTCGCGAGCTCCTCGCCGCTGCTCGCGTCGCCGCCCTCGGCGAGCGACGCGAGCAGCCGGGCCCGCCGCGCCAGGTCGGGCTGGACGCGCCGGACGGCGTCGTCCCCCGCGAGCGTGGCGAGCCAGCGTTGCTCGCTCGCGTCGATGGTTTGGCCCCGGTCGAGCACCGCCTCGAGCGCGACGACCCGCTCGAGGTCCGACGGCGTCGCCCGGAGCGCGAAGGCGAGGGCGACCACGCCCAACGCGATCGCGAGGGCCCCCACGGCGACTCCCGCCGCGAGGCGGCGCGACGGCGTCGCCGGGCGCAGCCGTCGCCACGCCCGTCCGAGCGCGCCGCGCGGGCGCGCCTCGGTCGCCTCGCCGCGGAGCCACCGCCCGAGGTCGGCGGCGAGCGCGCGCGCGTCGGGGTAGCGGCGGGCCGGGTCCTTCTCGAGGGCGCGCAGACAGATCGCCTCGAGCGGCACGGGGACGCCCGGCTCGACCGACCGCGGCGGCGCCGGGTCGCGCGCGACCACCGCCGCGAGGATCGCCATCGCGTCCATCCCGGGGAACGGCGGTCCGCCGGTGAGCGCCGCGTAGAGGGTGGCGCCGAGGCCGTGGACGTCGGTCGGTGGACCGATCCCGGAGCCGACCGACCCGTCGTCGCCGGCGATCACCTGCTCGGGCGCCATGAACGATGGGGTGCCGAGGACCTCGCCCGACTGGGTGAGCCGCTCGGCGAACGCGTCGTAGGCGAGGCCGAAGTCGAGCACTCGCCCCCGCCCGTCCCGATCGACGAGGACGTTGTCGGGCTTGAGGTCGCGGTGGAGCACGCCGGCGTCGTTGGCGACGGCGACCGCCTCGGCCACCTCCGCGATGAGCGCGGCCGCCTCGCGCGGCGGGAGCGGGCCCTTCGCGATCCGGGCGGCGAGGCTCGCCCCGTCGACCGGCTCCATCGCGTACCACGCCCGACCGCCGTCGATGCCGCAGGCGTGGACGGCGACGATCGCCGGGTGACTCCGTCCGAGCCGGGCGAGCAGCTCGGCCTCGCGCCGGAAACGCGCGAAGCTGCGCTCGGTCGGCCCGCCGGTCGGGTTCAGCACCTTCACGGCGTGCTCGGCGCCCGACGCCTCGTGCCTCGCCAGGAAGACGGCGCCCATGCCGCCGCGCCCGAGCGGGCGCACGACGTCGTAGGGCCCGATCCGGGAGGGGGACGACGGCGCGCTCGGGGTCAGGGGCGAGTCCATGCGGATCCGCCTCCAGGGTAGCGACGGCGCTCGCGCCCGCGCCAGCGACGACTATCATCGCGGGCGTCCCGGGAGGACGAAACACCATGGCCCGATTCGAAGCGACCCTCGTCACCGCCATCGCCGTCACCCTCGCGGTCGCCGGGACGGCGGGCTGCGCGAGCGCGCCCGGCTCGCCCGAACGGCCGCCGCCGATCCGGCCCGGCGACCCGCTGCCGCGCACCGGCGACGAGGTGATCGTCGCCGGCCAGCTCTTCCACACCGGGACGGGCGTCGTGACCTGGCTCGACGCCGGCGGCTACGATGCCGCCGCGCCGCGTCGCCACGACCTCCCCGACGAGGTGCTCCCGAGCAAGCCCGCCGGCGGCTGCGACACGCCGTCGCGGCTGAGCGCGGGGCGCACCCTCGCTCCCGAGGCGGCCGCCGTCCTTCTCGGCGCCGCGCCGCCGGGCGCCGAGATCCCCGAAGGGCCGGTCGTGGGCGTCGGCCCCGACGTCGACCTGGCCGTCCTGCGCGAGCAGATCACCCAGTTCGTCGTCCACTACGACGTGGCGTTCACATCGGCGAACTGCTTCCACGTCCTCCACGACGTCCGCGGCCTCAGCGTCCACTTCCTCCTCGACCTCGACGGGACGCTGTATCAGACCTGCGACCTCCGCGAGCGGGCGCGCCACGCCGGCGCGGCGAACGACCGCTCGGTGGGGATCGAGATCGCCCACCCCGGCGCCCGCGGCCCGGACGGCGAGCAGCCCTACGAGCGGGACCCGGACGGCCGCGTCCGCCTCCGACTGCCCGACGGTCTCCGCCGCGGCGCGCTCGCCGAGGGTTTCGTCGCGCGGCCCGCCCGCGACGAGCCGATCGCCGGCCGGATCCAGGGCGGCGAGCTGCTCCAGTGGGACTTCACCGAGGCTCAGTACCGGAGCCTCGCCCACCTCCTCGCGACGCTCTCGCGCGTCTTCCCGCGCCTGCGCCTCGAGGCGCCTCGCGAGCCCGACGGGGCCGTCACGCCGCGGGCGCTCGGCGCGGCGAAGCTCGCCGCGTTCGAGGGCGTCATCGGCCACTACCATGTCACGACGAACAAGAGCGATCCGGGGCCGGCGTTCGACTGGGATCGCGTCCTCGAGGAGGCGCGCGCCCTCGTGGGCGGCGCGGAGGTCAGAGCCTCTCCGCCGTGATGTCGAAGCGGTCGTAGAAGCGGCCGCCGAGCAGCACCAGCCCGACCGACTCGAGGAGCAGCACGAGGGTCGCCGCCGCCCCGGCCCCGATCCAGCCCGCCGGCATCCCGGCGATCACGCCGACCAGGACCCCGCCCGCCAGCGCCGCGACCGCGACGGGGCCGCCGAGGACGCTCAGGCCGAGGCTCCGGACGATCATCGCGAGGAAGTTGCTCCCGATCGCCTCCGGTCCGATCTCGACCCGTCCGACCGTCGGGAGGAGGAGGACGATCGACGCGCGCAGGCTCGTCGCGAGGAGCATCACCGCGGCGGCCGGAACGAGCGATGCCGCGACGATCGCCGCGAGCCGTCCGAGCTCGCCGGGCGGGAGGAGCGCGGCGCCCCAGCCGACTCCGAACGCCGCGATGAGCGTGAGCCAGACGAGGCCGACGGCCGTCTCGCCGAGGACGATCCCGCCCACGACCGAGTGCCCGCGCACCGGGAGCGGTCGCAGGAGCGCCATCGTGTCGATCGTGCCGATCCCCTCGCGGCTCGGCGAGAGGAGCAGGTTGGCGGGGATCATCGCCGCGACGACGCCGACGAGGATCGGCACGAACCACGGCGGAACGCCGAGATCGAGCGCGCCGACGACCCGACCGCTCACGCCGGCCCCGATCAGGGCGAGGACGAGGTAGCCCGGCGTCCACGTCCGTCCGCCGGCGAGGATCGCCTTCCAGGCGAACGCCATGGTCGCCGTCCCGCGCGGCGCGAGCCCGAACGGTCGCGTCCGGACGGGGCGGCCCCGGTTCTTGAGGAAGCCCGGGCGGAAGCGCCCCTTCCGGATCGCCGAGCGGACCTCGTCGCGGAGCTCGGCGCTCGTCAGGCACGTCTCCTGAAACGGCGTGCGGACCGCGACGAGCCAGACGATGTGCATCCCGAGGATCGCGAGCGCCACCAGGAACGCCGATCCGTGGCCGAGGATCGGCCCGTCTCGCGCGGCCACCGTCTGCGCGATGGCCGAGAACGGCAGCAGAACCCAGGGCATCAGGCCCGACTCGCTCGCGCGCCGGACCTCCGCGACCGGATCGGCGCCGGCGAGCGCGGTCGGGTCGAGGTTCGCGGTCATGACGAGGGCGGCGAAGCCGGCGGCGAGGAGCACGCCCGGCGCCCACGCGAGCGCGCGGCGCCAGAGTGCGGCCTCCGACGGGACGCCGTGGGCGAGGGCCGCCGAGACGCGGTGGAGCCAGAGGACGTTCAGGAAGACCTGGAACCCGGCGACCGAGGCGAGCGTACCCCCGCGACGGACGACGAAGCCGAACAGGAAGCTCGAGAGGAGGAGCGGGATCTGGATCGCCGCCATCCGGTAGGCGAGGAGGCTCCAGCGCGCCAGCGGCGCCGGGAAGAGCAGATGCGCGTCGGCCTTCTCGAACCCGAGCGGGTGGATCCGTGGTCCGGAGCCGACCGGCGCCCACGCCCAGAGGGCGAGGAGGAACAACGCGACCGGGAAGCCGAGCTCGAGGGCGAGCGCGAGGAGCGGGCCGGTCGATGAGACCGCCGCCGGCGCCTCGGCCGGGCTCACCGCCGCGAGCGCGGCGCCGGCCGTGCCGCCGACCGCTGGCGGCGCCCCGGTGGCCAGCCGAGGAACGCGCACGAGCTCCGATGCGATCCGCGCGAAGACCATCATCCCGAAGTAGAGGCCGACGAGGATCGCCCCGATCAGGTACTTCGGCCGCCGCAGCTTCTCGCGCGCGCTCCGGAGGCGATTCGCGAGACGTCGCCGGACGAGGAAGCCGAGCGCGCCGGCGCGGCTCACGGCGCGTCCGGGTCGGACGGCAGCTCGGACGGCGGCTCGGACGGCGCGCTCTCGGGGCCGGCGCCGCCCGTCACCTGGAAGAAGACGTCCTCGAGCGTCGCGTCCTCGCGCACCCGGTCCTTGAGCTCCCGGATCGGCGCCCGGGCGAGGGCCCGGCCGCGCGCGATGATGAGGATCGAATCGCACATCGCCTCGACGAGCTCGAGCTGGTGACTGCTGATGATGACGGCCGACCCCGCGTCGGCCCGCGCGCGGATCGCCGCCTTGGCCGTCCGGATCCCGATCGGGTCGAGGCCCGAGAGAGGCTCGTCGAGGAGGAGGACGTCGGGGGCGTGGAGGAACGCCCACGCGATCGCCACCTTCTGGCGCATGCCGCGCGAGAGCGAGTCGGGCAGGTGATCGCGCCGGTCGTCGATCTCGAGCTCGCGCAGGAGCCGCTCCGCCCGCGCGTCACGATCCTCGACGCCGTGGAGCCGCCCGGCCAGCTCGAGGTGCTCGGCGACCGTCAGATGGGCGAACAGCTCGGGCGTGTCCGGGACGAACCCGAGGCGTCGCTTGGCGCCGACCGGATCGCGGACGAGGTCGACGCCGCCGAGCGACGCGCGACCGCCGCTCGGCGGGAAGATCCCGGCGAGGATCCGCAGGGTCGTCGTCTTGCCGGCGCCGTTCGGGCCGACGAAGCCCATCACCTCGCCCGGCGCGACCTCGAAGCTCAGGTCGTCGACCGCGGCGCGATCCTCGAAGACCTTGCGCAGCGCCTCGACGCGGATCCGAGGGGCGACCGGGGGCTCGGCGGCAGCGGCGACTCCGGCGTCGGGCTCGGCCGTCAGTCTTCCTCGAGGGTCAGGTCGACCGGCAGCCGACCCGAGCCCAGGATCGCGGCGATCCGGGAGGCCTCATCCTGCGTGAACCCCTCGGCGCCCCGGCTGATGACGGCTGCGCCGCCCGGGATCGGCTCGGAGATCGTGACCTGCGTCTGGACGACGCCGTCGAGGACGATCGCCTCGAGCCGCCCCTCGTTCACGGTGGTGAAGTCGAAGAAGCGCTGCGTGCCCTCGTCGCCGAACTCGAACCCGATCCGGTAGCCCGACGGCGTCCGGTCGTCGCGGACGTGGGACGCGGTGTCGATGTAGAAGCCCTCGACGCCGGGGTTCTCGAAGAGGACCGTCTTCTGATCGTCGTTCCACCAGATCGCGACGTCGTGGGTCGCGGCCGTCTCGTCGTAGGTGCCGTCGGCCTTCCGGGCGTGGATCTGCTCGATCGTGGCGTCGATCTCGTCCCGCGGCATCTCCTTCTCGGTGACGACCGCGCAGAACCGGAGCCGCCCGCCGGCGGTGAGCAGCTCCCCCGCCCGTCGGAGCGAGTCGGGGTCATCGGGGATCCGGACGCGGATCCGGGTCGGGCTCGTCTGCTCCGCGAGCCCGGGGATCCCGGCGAGCTCGAGCCGCCGGTTCAGGATCGAGACGGCCTCGCCGATCAGCGCCGCCTGCTCCTCGGCGACGACCAGGTTGAGGGTCTTGTCGAGGTCGACCTCGGCCTCGAGGATCGTCGGGTCGGCGTGGCTCGGGTCGGGGCCCTTGTCGCTCGGGAGGTTGACCTCGGGCCTGCCCGTCAGGAGCAAGGCGAAGAGCAGGCCCCCGCAGCCGCAGAGAGCGGCCGTCACGATCATCGCGATCAGACAGCCGATCCCGAATCCACCGCCACCGTCGCGCGCCATCGCCCGATCCCTTTCACCCCGCGGGGTCGATCGTCCCGTCCCGGGCCCGAGACGGGCGGCGGGACGGCGCGATCCTCCGCGTCGGATCAGGCGGCGTCAAGAAGGTCCGTCGCGGTGAGGTCCGGCGCCGCCTTGTGGTGCTCCCACTCGAGCAGCCCGATCTCCTCGTAGTAGGGGCGGATCCGGTCGCTCAGCAGCCCGATCCGCTTGAGGTTCGGGATGATCCGGCGGAACATCGTCGCCCGGAACCGCGCCATGAAGCCGCTCCCGAGGAGCATGGTGTTCCACTGCTTCCGGCTCATGAACGGGGCGTAGTACTCGTCGTAGAACTCGTGGGCGAGGAACCGGTTCCGCAGAAGCAGCGCCATCTCGAACGCCCAGTCCTCGCGCTCGCGCCGCTCCTTCTCGGAGAGGGTCTCGCGGTAGAAGTCGCCGAGGGCGAGGACGCCGAAGTGGACGTGACGCGCCTCGTCGGTGATCACGCGCTTCAGCATCTCGCGGAGGAGCGGCTCGCGGGTGGCCGTCCGCATGGTCGCGAACGCGCCGAGGGCGAGCCCCTCGACCATGATCTGCATCCCGAGGAACTTGATGTCCCATCGGGAGTCGCTCATCAGGGCGTCGATCACCACGTAGAGGTTGTCGTTGATCTGGTAGAGGCGCTCGAGCTTGGTCGTGAGATACCGGTGGAAGACCTCGACGTGGCGACCCTCGTCGACCACCTGGGTCGAGCCGTAGAGCTTCCCGTCGAGCCACTGGACCGCCTCGGTCACCTGGCAAGCGGCGAAGAGCGCGCCCTGCTCGCCGTGGAGGAACTGCGAGAGCATCCACGAAAGGAGGGCGTGGCGATGCTCGCGCTGGTGTTTCTCGGGGAGGCTGCAGTAGGACGGCACCTCGTTCAGGGGGAACAGCTCGTCGAGGACGAGCTCGTGGCGCGGGTCGTACGGGTCGACGTCGATGCTCCAGTCGAGGTCGCGCTCGCCGTCCCACTGGCTGCTCTTCGCGGTCGAGTAGAGGCGGGAGAGCTCCTCGCGGTCGCGCTGGTACTCCCAGTCGAAGTGAGCGGTGTACTCGGTCGGCACATCCGAGCTGCCCCCCTGCTTCCCCTTCTGCAGGAGGAATCCGCGGACGGCCGGGCCGAGGAGGCTCAGCAGCACCTTCGGATTCTTCACCCGGCTCGCATCGCGGATCGTGTCGACGCTCTCGGTGGCGTTGCGCAGGACGGTCAGGAGATCCATCGGTTCAGTTCCTCTTCGCGCTCGGCTCGCGCGATCGAGTGGAGAAGAGCACCGCGACCAGCTCGCGAGTGCGGTCGCCGGCCACGCCCCAGAGCGGGTCGCGGACGGGGCCGGCGGCGGCGTGGACGAGCGCGCCGACGGCGATCTGGAGGATGGCGGCCCGCACCGGCAGGCCGGGCGCGATGGCGTCGCGCCCCGCATCGAGGACGAACGACTCCATCAGGTCGAGGAGCGGAACGATCTCACGAAGGAGCAGCTCCGCGCCGGGCCCGCGCGCGTCGATGAGCTCGCGCAGGATGAGGCGGGCGATCGGCTCGTGCTCCTCGAGGAAGCTGGCGTAGGCGGCCGCGGCGCGGTCCATGGCGACGGCGAACTCGGCGGGGACGGCGAGGGAGGCCCGGAGCGCGTCGTCGAGGCGGGCGAAGGCGCGCCGGACGACCGCCCCGTAGAGCGCCTCCTTGCTCGGGACGTGGTAGAGGAGCGACGGGCGCCGGATTCCGACGGCCGCGGCGACGTCGGCCAGCCGCGTCCGCTCGAACCCGTCCCGCCCGAAGGCGTCCGAGGCGGCCTCGAGGATCCGCTCCGGGGTCTCGACGACGACGGTGCTCGCGCGCGGTCTGCCCACGTGCGCCAGATTATCTACTCGCGAGTAGAATGTCTACCCCGCGGCGACCCCCTCGGGCGATCGCCCGGTGCGCGCGCCGATGTCTTTTCCGTGGACATCGTTTAGTCTCGGGGGGTTGCGCAAGCCGCGGAGCCCGCCTCATGGCCGACGAGGCCGCCACTTCGCTGATCGGGAGCTACGTCGGCGGCTGCCGCGTCGACGACCTCCTCGGGCGCGGAAGCATGGGCGAGGTCTATCTCGCCCACCAGCTCCGGCTCGCCCGCCCCGTCGCCCTCAAGGTGCTGCCGACCGACCTCGCGAAGAACCGCGAGTATCGCGACCGGTTCATCCTCGAGGCCCGGACGGCCGCGCGCATCGACCATCCCAACGTCGTCACGATTCACGACGCGGGCGAGGAGGACGAGCGCCTCTACCTCGTCCTCCAGCTCGTCCGCGGCGGCGACCTCGCCGACTTCGCCGGCGAGTCGACCCTCGCCCCCGAGGACGTCGCCCGGGTCGGGCTGGCCGTCAGCCGCGCCCTCGCCGCCGCGTGGGCGGAGGGCATCGTCCACCTCGACGTGAAGCCGCAGAACGTCCTCCGGATCCCCGACGGCGAGTGGAAGCTCTCCGACTTCGGGATCGCGCGGTTCGTTCGCGAGAGCGGCGACCCCGACCTCGACGCGCCCGACTGGGGCGTCGCCGGGAGCCCGCCGTTCATGCCGCCGGAGCAGTGGGAGGGCACCGACCTCGACGGTCGGACCGACCTCTACGCCCTCGGGATCATGCTCTACCGGATCGCGGCCGGCCGCTACCCGTTCGAGCTGCCCGACGAGCCGACGATGCGCGACTGGTACGCCGCGCACGCCGAGGCGAGGCCCTACCGGCTGCGGAGCGTCGCGCCGGCGGTGCCGAGCGCCCTCTCGAAGCTCATCGAGCGTCTCCTCGAGAAGGACCCGGCCCGACGCCCGGCATCGGCCGCGGTCGTCGCCGACGCCCTCGCCGAGATCCTCCGCGAGGCCGGCGCCGGGACGCGCCCGCGCGCCGCGCCCGCTCCGGGGCGGTCGGCCGAAGAGGACCGCGCCGCGGCGCCGGCGACGCCCGACGAGGCGACGATCGCCCTGCCCGGGTCGTCCCGCCCGGCCGACGCGATCTCGACGGCGCGCACCCTCTCCCTCGAGGCCGATCCGGCCGACAGCGCCCAGGGCGACCCGGGCGCGAGCGCGTCGTCGCCGGAGCTGCACGCCTTCACCCCGTCCGCCCGCCTCGCGCCGCTCGCCGGCCGCGAGGCCGACCGCCGCGCCATGGCCGACGCCGCCGTCGACGCGAAGAGCCGCGTCGGCCGCGTCTTCATCCTGACCGGGCCGCGCGGCGTCGGTCGGAGCCGGTTGCTCCTCGAGGGGTGCGGCGCCGCCGCGTCGGCGAGCTGTCGGGTGCTGCGGAGCCGCGCCCGCAGCCTGCGCCCGTTGATCGTCGTGCGCGACATCCTCCGGCGCCTCTTCCGGGTCGACGTCGAGGCGCCGGTCGAGAAGCTGCGCGAGCGTCTTCGCGTCGGGATCGCGCGAGCCGCCGGCGAGGACGGGATCGCCGTCGCGCGCGGCGTCCTCGAGCCGTTCCTCCTCGACGAGGCCGGCGACGCGGACACCTCGCTCGACCTCCCGACCGGTCTGCCGCCCTCGTTCCTCGCGCAGCTCGTGAAGAACCGCGCCCGGCCCGAGCGACCGCTCTTCGTCGCCGTCGACGATGCCGACCGCGCCGACCGATCGACGGTCGAGTTCCTCGCCGCCCTCGCCGGCTCGACCGAGAGCGCGCCGATCGTCCTCGCCGTGACGACGCGCTCGGGCCAGGCGGCCGACGAGGTGCTCGCCTACCTCGCCGCGCGCGCCGAGGTCGACCTGCGCACCCTCGCGCCGCTGGCGTCCGAGCCGCTCCTGGAGGTGGCCCGCCACGCCCTCGGCGCCGAGCCCGTCCTCCCCGACGCGCTCGCCCGGGCGCTCGCCGAGCCCGCCGGCGGACTGCCGAAGGTGGTCGTCGGGGCCGCGCGGGAGGCCCGCCGCCGCGGCGCCCTCACCCTCTCCGAGCCCGGCGGCGGCCCCCCGACGGGCTCGGTCGACGAGCTCCGTCGCCTGGCCGGGAAGATCGCCGCGCAGCTCGGCGCCCCGCCGCAGACGCTCGGCGAGCGGCTCGCCACGAGCATCCGCGCGCGCCGGATCGAGCCTGCATCCGACGCCGCGCCGCCGCCGTCGCGCGGCGCGCTCCGGCGGGTCGAGCGCCTCCTCGCCCGTGGGCTGCGGCTTCGGAGCTTCCACGACTACGAGGGCGCCAAGGCCGAGATCGACGCCGCCCTCTCTCAGCTCCCCGACGGCGCTGCGGCCGCGGTCGAGGCGCGCGTTCGCCTCGAGCTCGCGCGGACGCTGCGGCAGGCGGGTCAGGGGCTCGAGGTCGCGAGCAAGCTCGCCGAGCGCGCGGGCGAGCTCGCCGCCGAGGCCGGCGACGCGCCGGGCCGGGTCGCCGCCGCCGTCGAGCGCGGCCTCGCCCTCTACCTCCTCCGGCGCTACGAGGAGTCGCTCGCCGCCCTCGACGCGGCCGACGGACCCTTGCGCGAGCTCGCCGTCGATCCCGACGCCGACGCCGACGCCGGCGCCGCGCCCGACCTGGCCGACCCCGAGCAGCGTCGCCGCGCCGTCCTTCGGGCCGAGCACGCCCACGCCCGCGGCCTCTCGCTCGCGCGCCTCGGCGGCGACGAGCGGGCTCGCGCGGCGACCGAAGCCTTCGAGGACGCGTTCCGCGACGCGAGCGCCGCCGGCGACCAGGGCCTCTACGCGCGGATCTGCCAGAGCGCCGGCGAGGCGATCCGGCGCCTCGGCGACCTCGACGACGCCGAGCGCCTCCTCCGCCTCTCGGTCCGCTACAAGGAGCGGACGGGCGACCTGCCCGGCCTGGCGACCGCCTACGGCGGACTCGCGCGCCTCGCCCGCGAGCGCGGCCAGAACGAGCGCGCGATCCGTCGCTACGAGCGCGATCTGTCGATCTCGCGCAAGATCGGCGACCACCGCGGCGCCGGCGTCGCCGCGAACTGTCTCGGCGAGATCCTCGAGGAGCGCTTCCTGGAGACCGGCGACGAGCTGGCCTTCTCCGCGGCCGAGGAGGCCTTCGAGCAGGGGCGCGTCTGCGCGCGGCGCTCCCGGAACGCGCTCGACGCGGCGATCAACGACTTCTACCGCGGGCGGTTCCTGTGCCGGGCCGGCGGCCCCGGGCGTCGCGACGAAGGGCTCGCGACGCTGACGCGGAGCCTCGAGAGCTTCGTCCGCCAGGACGCTCCGAGCCTCGCGGCCAAGGTCGAGGCGGCCATCGAGGCCGCCCGCGACGAGAGCGATCGCGGCCCGTGATCTCGGCGTCGGGAGCGGGACCGCGCCCGGGCCACCGCGTCGGTCCGTACGTCCTCGAGCGCCAGATCGGCCGCGGCGGGATGGGCGCCGTCTTCGAGGGGCGGCACGTCGAGACCGGCGCCCGCCACGCGGTGAAGGTGCTGAGCGTCCCGGCGAGCGCCGATCCGGTCAAGGCGACGGCCCGCTTCCGGCGCGAGGCGGAGGTGCTCGCCCGGCTGGCGTCGCATCCGAACCTGGTGCCGCTCCACGCGGCCGGCCTCGAGGGCCGGTTCCCGTGGTGCTCGATGGAGCTCGTCGTCGGACGATCGCTCGCCGAGATCCTCGACGAGGGACCGCTTCCGGTGTCCGAGGCCGTCGCGCTCATCGCGGCCGTCGCCCGCGCCGTCGAGACGATCCACGCCCAGGGGGTCGTCCATCGCGACATCAAGCCCGGCAACGTGATCGTCACGCCCGACGGCACACCGCGTCTCGTCGACTTCGGGATCGCCTTCGACGTCTGGAGCGAGCAGCTCACCCGGACCGGCGAGTGTCCGGGGACGCCGGCGTTCATGGCGCCCGAGCAGCTCTCCTCGAGCAGCGAGATCGGACCGGCGACCGACGTCTACGGGCTCGGCGGACTGCTCTACGCCGCGTTGACGGGGCACGCCCCGCTCGAGGCGAGCACCCCGGCGGAGCTCTACACGCGGATCATCCGCGATGCCTCGGAGCCGCCCAGCCGGCTCCGTCGAGGGGTCCCGCCCGAGCTCGACGACGCGTGTCTCCAGGCGCTCGCCAAGGAGCCCGAGCGCCGCTACCCGTCCGCCGCCGCGTTCGCCGACGACCTCGAGCGGGCGCTCCGAGGGGAGGCGACCGAGGCGCGGCGGAGCGGCGGCTCGCGAGGTCGCTGGGCGCTGCTCGCCGGCGGGGCGGTCCTCGTGGCGGCCGCCGTGATCGGCGTGGCGTCGCGCGGCGCCTGGCGACCGCCCCCGCCGAAGCAGCTCGCCGCGATCGAGCGGGCGCTCGGACGCGGCCCGCTCGGCCCGGGCGATCGCGATCGTCTCGGTGAGCTGCTCGTCCGCGACGACCTGCCGCCCGGGCTCGCCCGGCGGGCGCGGGTCGCCTCGCTCCTCGACCGGCTGGTCGAGGGCGACCCGGCGAGCGCGGAGCACCTCGAGGCCGCCCGGACCCTCGCCGCGGCGGTCCGGGATGGGTCGACGCTCGAGCGGGGACTCCTGCGGAAGGCGGCCGCCGTCCTTCACCGGGCCGGGCGTCACGGCGCCCTCAACGTCCTCCACCACGGCGCCGCGCCGGTCGAGCCGGTCGCTCTCGAGCACGCGACCGCGGTGGCGGAGGCGATCGCCGGCGGCGTCGCCGACGACGATCCCCTCGTCCGGGCGCCGCTCGACGAGACGGCGCTCCGCGCCCTCCTCCGCGCCCCGCGGCTCGACGCGGCGACGCGCGGTCGCCTGCGGATCCGGCGCGCGACGCGGCGGATCGCGGCGGGCGCCGATGGCCGGGACGCCGCCCTCGCGGACCTCCTCGACGCCCTCGCCGACGACGAGGTCGCCCCGCACCGAGGCGAGCTCGGCGACGCCTTCGACGCGTGGCTCCTCGACCGGTTCGTCGAGGCGAACGTCGCGGGCGACCTCCCCCGGACGCGCCCGCTCGCCGATCTCATCGTCCTGACGCGCGCGCGCGCCCTGGTCGTTCCCGTCGAGCGGCTCGTCACCTACCAGCGCATGGTCGGCGTGGCGAACCTGGTCGACATCTTCGACCCGGTCACCAACGCGTCGGAGGCGGAGCTCGCCCTCGAGGCGGCCGCCGTTCTCAGCGTCGCGGGTTGCTGGTCGGTTCACATCAGCACCCGCAGGGACCTCGAACGCGCCCTCGGCGATCGGCTCGTCGCCGTCGGCGACGCCGAGGCGGCGCGACCGGCCCGCGTCCGGAACGTCGCCCGGCTCGCCGTCGCCGCCGTGAAGCTCCGCGAGGTCGATCGCCCCCGCGCGCGGCGCTGGGCGCTCGCCGCCCTCGAGGCCGACCCCGGGAGCGTCCTGGCTCACGTCCTCGCGTTTCGCAACGACCTCGAGCCCGACGGCTGGCCCAGGGCGAAGCTCCGGGATCGAGCCATCGAGCTCGACCGTGACACACCGCTCGAGCTCCGCGACCTCGAGTCGCTCGCGTACGGGCTCCCCGGGGACGACCCCGTCGAGAAGTCGGACCGAGTCCTCGAGACGCTCGCCCTGCTCGAGGAGGCGACCCCCCGGCTGCACGCGATCGTCGCCGCCGGCGGTCGGGCGCCGTGGGTGCACGCGCCCGAGCGACGGATCGCCTGGATCCTGAGCCGTCAGATCCTCGCGATCCACGAGTCGAACCTGCCGTGCTGCCTCCCCGGAGCGCTCGACGGCGCGGCGCTCGTTCGAGGGCTCGTCGAGGTCACGTCGCGACCGGGCTTCTTCATCGAGGAGATGACGACGACGCGTCCCCACGAGGAGCGCATCTATCCGCAGACGGTCCAGGCCCTCGTCGCTCGCCATCACGAGCGCCACGGTCGCTTCGACGCGGCGCTCGCCATCGTCGACGAGGTGCTCGCCGACCTCGAGGGGGCGTCCCGGGGCGGGTCGTTGGACGTCCGACGGGACTTCCACGATGCGCACGTTCAGCGCGCCAGGATCCTCGATCGACTCGGGCGAAGCGAGGAGGCGGCCGCCGCGCGCGCGATCGCGGCGGCGCTCGGCGTCTCCGATGACGAGGGCGACTGACCTCGCCGCGGTCGCCTCTGGCCCGACCTCCGTCTTTGCGATAGGGTCGGCGCTCCGGCCCTCTCCAGGGAGCCCGTCCGGTGAGCCCGCCCCCCGAGCTGCCCCTGCCCGTCGCCGCGCTTCGGCGCCAGAGCGAGAACGCCAAGAGCGCTCGGGATCGCCACGATGGGGCCTATTTCGCGTGGGAGCTCTCGGTCAAGCTCGCGTTCGCGGCCGCCCCTCCCGAGGACGCGACGCCGTTCGGGCGGGCGCCGCTCGGCCGATGGGTCGGCGCGCTCCGTCTCCCCTCGAGTCGAATCGAGACGCCCGCTCTCCTCGATCTCCACGGCCTCCTCACCGAGGTCGCGACCGGGAAGCGAAGCCACAAGCAGAGCGTCGCCCCGAGGACGCTGCTCGACGCCCTCGTCGGCTACCGCAACCGGGTCGTCGGTCACGGCTCGGTCCGCGCGGGCGCCTTCTACGACGACGCCGGAAGGGCGCTCCTCGACGGCCTCGACGCCGCGTGGGGCAGCTCGCTGTTCTTGCCCGCGGGCGCGCGGCTTCTCTTCTGCGAGTCCGCCGAGACCTCCGATGGCGACGGCGAGAGCGGGCGCGTCGCCCGGATCCTCGACCTCACCGGCGAGGCGCCGCGGGTCCTCGACCCCGCCGGGACTCCGGTCGGGCGCGACGGTCCGACCGAGCGCCAGCTCCATCTCCGCGAGGCCGACGGGACGTGGCGTTCGCTCCATCCGTGGGTGCTCCTCGTCCCGACGGACGCCCGCGAGAGGACGTACGTCTTCAACGGGATCGGTCGAACGCCCGAGTATCTCGACTACGCCTCGGGCGAGACGCTCCGGGGGCGGGCCCTCGAGACGGCGATGCCGGGAATCCGAGACGACCTTCGCGGGATCTTCGCGCCCGGTCCCCGCGCGGGGGCCGAGGCCGTCGCGACCGACGGCGCGACGGAGAGCTCGTTCGACGACGCCCTCTCCGATCCCGGCGACGATGACGAGGACGAGCGCCCCGACGGCTTCGGCGACTACCGCCTCCTCGGCAAGCTCGGCGAGGGCGGCATGGGCGTCGTCTACCTCGCCCGGCAGGAGAGCCTCGGGCGACTGGTCGCGGTGAAGATGCTTCCGCCGGCCGCGGCGGACGACCCGATCGCCGTCGCGCGCTTCCGGCGCGAGGTCGCGGCCCTCTCCCGGTGCGATCACCCGAACGTCGTGAAGATCCTGGCGAGCGGCGCGGCGCGCGGCACCCACTACTACGCGATGGAGTACGTCGAGGGCGCGGACCTCGCCCGGCTCGCCCGCGCCCTGACGTCGGTCGGCGACCTCGACGCGGCGATCTCGAGCGCCTCGGGCGAGGTCCGGGCCGAGCGGAGCGAGGTCTTCGCGGACCTGCCCGCGGTGCCGCGCTCCGAGCCGACCGGCCCGACCGAGGGCGGCGACCGGTTCGTGGCTCTCGCCCGGCTCTTCCGCGACGCGGCTCGAGGCGTCCATCATCTGCACGAGGCGGGGATCATCCACCGCGACATCAAACCGGGCAACGTGATGGTGACCGAGGACGGCGCCCGCGCCGTGGTGATGGACCTCGGGCTGGCGGCGCTCGCCGACGCGAGCCGGAGCCTGACGCGCGACGCGACGGGCGTCCTCGGGACGCTCCGCTATCTCGCGCCCGAGCAGCTCACCCGCGGCCGCTCCACCCACGACCGGCGGGTCGACGTCTACGCGCTCGGCGCCACCCTCTACGAGCTGCTGACGCTGCGGCCGATGCTCGCGGGCGACACCGAGGCGCGCCTCATCGAGCAGGTCGTGAACGCGCGCCCGCGGCCGGCTCGCGAGCTCGACCCGCGCGTGCCGACGGACCTCTCGACGATCGTCGCCAAGGCGACCGAGAAGGCGCCCGGCGACCGCTACGACTCGGCGATGGCCCTCGCCGACGACCTCGATGCCTTCCTCGAGGGGCGGCCCATCGCGGCCCGGCCGCCGACCCTCGGGTATCTCCTGTGGCTGGCCGTGAAGCGCCGGAAGACGCTCAGCGCGACGGTCGCCGTGTTCATCCTCGTCCTCATCATCGCGACGGTCGCGTTCGTGAGCCGGCTCCGTTACGAGCGCGACCTCGCGACCGAGCAGCGGAACTTCGCCCGGGATCAGCGGGCGCGCGCCGAGCGGGAGCGCGAGCGGGCCGAGCTCGAGCGGGCGCGCGCCGAGGAGCGCGAGGCGATCGCGCGCGGCTCGATCCGGACGCTCGTCCACAAGGCGCGCGACCAGCTCGCGACCATCCCCGGCGGGGCGATTCGCGAGGCGCGCGAGGCGCTCCTCCTCGACGCCTACGACGGGCTGCGCCGCCTCCAGGAGCTCGAGGACGCCGACGCGGTCGTCTTCACCCTCGACGCATCCGAGGCGCACCGGCAGATCGCCGACCTCGCCCGCCTCGCCGGTCGGACCGAGGAGGCGATCGGGCATCTCCGGCGCGGCCTCGAGGTCTCCCGGGCGCTGGTGGCCGAGCGCCCCGACGACGACGCGGCCCTCGCCGACCTCGCCGTGTCGCTCGACCACTGGGGCACGTTCCTTCTCCAGCAGGGCGACCTCGAGACCGCCGGCGCGGCGCTCGTCGAGGCGGTCGCGATCTCGCGGCGCCGGCTCGCGGTCGACCCGGGCGACCTCGACCTGATGCGCGACCTGATCGTCCCGCTCCACTCCCTCGGCGCGCTCCGGGAGAAGGAGGGGCGCATCGTCGAGGCGATCGCCGTGTTCGAGGAGACGCTCGCCCTCGCGAAGCGTCGCGTCCCCGAGGAGCGGACCGAGCTCGTCGAGATCAGCCGGATCCGGGACGTCTTCCAGGCGCTCCTCATGCTCGGCGACTCCCACCAGACGGCCGGCCGGCTCGATCGGAGTCGGGCGTACTACGAGGAGGCGCTGGCCGAGGTCGAGGCGCACCTCGCCGAGTTCCCCGGCCGGGCGCTCTTCCGGCGCGACGCGGCCGTCTGCCTCGAGAACCTGGGCGAGGTGATCGCCGATCAGGGCGACCTGACGACCGCCCTCGCTCATCACGAGCGCTCGCTCCGCTACACCCGCCAGCTCTGGTCGCTCGACCAGCAGAACGCCACGTCGATCCGGGATCTCGGCCTCGGCCTCCGGCGGGTCGGCGTGATCCGGTGGAGCCTCGGAGGGTTCGACGCCGCCATCCGTGATCTCCGCGAGGCCTACGGGTTGCTTCGCGGGCTCTCGGCGGCCGATCCCGACGACCTCGAGGCGCTCGCCGACGTCGCCTCGACGCTCGTGATCTACGGGCGCCGCCTCCGCGATCGGGGACGGGTCGACGACGCGGTCGCCTCGTTCGACGAGGCCCTCCTGCTCACGCGCTACCTCCTCGAGAAGAACCCCGAGCACCAGGAGGCGCTCCGCTGGCGGGCCGACGCGCTCCGGGCGAGCAGCCTGGTGCGCTCGCGCCAGGGCGACATGGCGTCCGCCCTCGAGGCGGTGAAGATCGCGGTCGAGACGAACCGGGCCCTCGCCAAGGCGCAGCCCGAGGACGCGAGCGCGCAGCTCGCGCTCGCCGCTGTCCTCGTCGACGCTGGCGTGGTCCATCGCAACGCCGGGCAGCTCCGCGAGGCGCTCGTCCTCTGGGACGAGTCGGTCGCGATCGCCCGCGCGCAGCACGACCTCGATGGCACCTCGACCCACGCGCGCGACGAGCTCGTCCGTGGCCTCGAGAACGCGGCGTCGGTCCGGCTCGAGCTCGGCGAGCTCGCGGCCGCCCGGGCCGGCGCCGAGGAGGCGATCGCGCTCGGGCGGACGATCACCGGCCTCGACCCCGCGAACGTCGAGGCGCGGCGGAACACGACGTTCGCCCTCAACGTCCTGGGCGAGCTCCTCCGGATCGACGACGACCTCGACGGAGCGCTCGCCGCCTACGAGGAGGCCGTCGAGACCCGCCGCGAGATCCTCGACGCCAACCCCGCCGCGGCCGTCGCCCTGATGGACCTCGCCGCCGCCCTCGAGCGGCGAGGCACGTGCCGGGTCGACCGGGCGGAGCTCGACCTCGCCCTCGTCGACCTCGAGGAGGCCGCCGCGATCCGTCGCTCGCTCCTGGCCGAGGAGCCCGACGCGCCGGACCGACTCCGCGGCCTCCTCGCCGTCCTCGGGCGGATCGGGCGCGCCCACCTCGAGCGGCGCGACTTCGCCGCGTGCGCGGCCGCGTTCGAGCCGATGGTGGAGATCGCGAAGCAGCTCGTGGCGACCGACGCGACCAACGTCGTCCACCGGCGCGACCTGGCCGTCGCCCTCCAGAAGCTGGCGAACGCCCGCCGGAACCAGCGGCGGCTCGACGAGGCGCTCGTCGCCCTCCGCGAGTCGCTGAGCATCTCCGCGGAGCTGCTCGAGCTCGAGCCCGAGAGCGCGACCCGCATCCGCGACATCGCGATCGTGAACGAGCGGATCGGCGACATCCTCGAGCTGCAGGGCGACCTCGAGACCGGGCTCGTCCACTTCGAGCGGGCGGTCGAGGTCCACGGGCGGCTCCTCGAGCGCGGCGGCCGCTACGAGCGCGAGCTCGGGTACCTGCAGCGACGCGTCCAGAAGGCGCAGTTCATCCTGGCGATGCTCGCGGGCGAGGTCGCGCCGCAGAACGGAAGCCAGTGGGTCTACCTGGCCCAGGCCCTCCTGGAGAGACGCGAGCACGGCCGCGCGGCCGACGCGTTCGCCGTGATCCTCGCCGACGAGCAGATCCGGGCCGACATCGACGGCTTCCACCTCTACAACGGCGCGTGCGCCGCCGCGGTCAAGGCTGCCTCCCTCGACGCGACCGACCCCGACGCCGCCGAGACGTGGAGGCAGCGCGCGCTGCAATGGCTCGGCGACGACGTGAGACGGAGGCGGGACCGCCTCGCCGCCCTCGAGGCGACCGAGGCGGGGGACGGAGAGGCCGAGACCCACGCCGCCGCCCTCGCCGCCGCCCGCGACGAGCTGGCGAAGCACCTCGCCCACGCCCGCGACGCCGACGAGGACCTCGCGGCGATCCGAGCGCGGGACGAGTTCGCGGCGATCTTCGCAGGCGGAGAGTAGGGCGACACCATCCGCCCCGCTCCCCGAGCGCTGTGACAAGAACTCGCTAGTGTGATTCCAGGGGTCAGGTCCAGGATTCACACCAAAGGGGCCAGGTCACACCAGGGGGTCCCGATCAGCCGAGCTGGTCCGACAGATTCGCTAGTGTGATTCCTGGACCTGACCCCTCGATTCACACTAGACTCTCTCGGTCGTCGGGAGCAGTCGACCTAGTCTCCGTCGGGCTCGGGCAAGACCAGCCGATGCACCCGGATCTCATCCGGGAAGAGCTTCACCTTTCGGTGCTTCTTGTCGAAGCCCTCGACCACGCCTTCGGTCAGCAGCAGCGCTCCGTCGGGACGGGCGAGCACCTGGCGGAGGAGGAACGCCGACTTGATCCGGCGGACGATCTTCATCGCCTTCGCTCCGGGCGGGGCCGGGTCGAGGATGATGATCTCGCTCCGGGTCAGGTCCTCGCGCTGCCGCCCGAGGGTGATGAAGCGCTCGCCGTCGAAGGCGAGGCCGGTCGATGCGCCGGCTCCGGCGTGGACCGGCGGCTCGAACTCGCCGGAGGCGACGTCGACGCGGTGGAGGCGTCCGCTGCTCAGGATGGCGAGCTTCCCGTCGACCCAGACCGCCCCCTTGGTCGCCATCGCCTTCTTGCCGGCGTTCGCCTCGGAGACGACCTCGCGGACGACCTCGCCGTTTGCAGGATCGACGACCTGGATCGGGTCGCCCTTCGACCATCCGAACGGGACGGCGTAGAGGCGCTTCCCGTCGGTGGCGAGCGCCACGACGAGGCGGCCCGGCGCCGCGAAGCTCTCGAGCTCGTCGCCGGTCTTCGCGTCGAGGACGCGGAGCTTGCCGTCCTGGATCAGGTAGAGACGATCGCCGATCGCCGTGATCGCGCGGATCCACTCGCTTCCCGGCGTCGGGATGCTCGAGAGCTCGCCCTCGTCGCAGAGCCGGTCAGGGCGGGTCGGCGGCGGGTCCCACTCCTCGCCGGCCTTCCAGAGCGCGGCGCGCCGGTTCGCCTCGTCGAGCTCGGGTCGCCAGAGCTCGAGGGTCCGGAAACCGCTCCAGCGGTGGATCTTCTCGCCGTCCGGGGTGAGGGCGAGCAGGGTGGGGTAGCCGGTCACGCCGAACCGTTTCGGGACGGTCGGATCGACGTCGCGGTCGACCTTCACCCAGGCGAACCCGCGCGACGCCTCGATGACGCCCTCGTCCGTGAAGCCCTTCACCTGAAGGACCTTGCAGAAGTGTCAGGTCTCGAAGGTGAAGTAGGCCATCAACGGAACCCCCTCGGTCTTGGCCCACGCGAGGGCCGCGTCGAGGTCGCCGTCGAACCAGTCGATCGCCCCCGGCGCCGATTCGTCATCGGACCGGGCGGGCGCGGGCGCCATTCCGAGCAGGCCGGCCGCGACGACGACGGCGGTCGCCGCCCGATGGAGCGTGCGGGAGCGGGACATGATCTCTCTCCTCCTCGTTTCTCGCGTTCTTCGATGACGATGGCCGCCCGCGGGTCGCCGGCGCAACCGGCGCCGGGTTGCGGACGGACGAGGACGCCGCGCATGCTGACCGACACCATGTCTCCTGCCACCCCCCGAGCCCTCGCCCTCACCGCCGTCGTCGTGGCGGGAGCGCTCCTCGCCGGATGCCCCGGCGGCGACGCGGGGGGGACCGCCGAGGACGCCGCGCCCGCCGACGAGCGCAGCCGCGCCCTCGCGGAGCTCGAGAAGCTCGGGAACGTCGAGTGGGCGGCGCGCGTACTGGCGAAGACGCCCGACGAGGACGGCGCCGCCCTCCTCGCCGGGCTTCTCGACGAGAGCCTCGCGAAGCGCGATGCCGATCGGCGTTCCATCATCGGACACCTCGCGGCCTGGCCGGTTGGGCACGAGGTCATCGCGAGCGCCCTCGCTCGTCGGATCGAAAGGGCGACCTGGTCCCTCGAGGTGAAGGACGCGACCGCGTTCTTCGTCGACAAGCCCGAGCGTCTCCGGGCGCGGGCGGCCGCGCTCCTCCTCAACCGCCTCGTCGACGACGACGCCGACTTCGGGATGATCATGGCCGGGGGCGAGGGGCTCGCCTCCCTCGCGCTCGCCTCGAGCGTCGCCCCGATCCTCGCCGCCCTCCCCGACGAGCCGCCGAGCCGGGACGATCAGCTCGCCGAGCTCCGCGCGAAGCAGCTCCTCCTCGTCCTCCAGGCGACCGCGCCCTCGAGCGACGCAGTTCCCGCGATCGCCGCCTACGCGGCCGACCCCACTTACCGCGAGGAGGCCGCGCCCGTCCTCGCCGCGATCGGCGGCTCCGACGCGGCGCGCGCCCTGCGCCGCCTCATCGACGAGAGCCCCCGCGACCCGCGCCTGCAGGCTGCGTTCGACCGCGTCGGGACGGCCGCCTCTCGGACCGGCCTCGCCGAGCAGCTCGGTCGCCCGATCGGTCTCGAGACGACGAACGACCGGCGCGAGGCCGCCCGGGCGCTCGCCGAGACGGCCGGGCCCGACGACGCCGACGTCCTGGCGCGGCACCTAGGCGACGAGGACCCCGACGTGGCCGCGCCGCTCCTCGGCGCCATCGCAAGGGTGCTCCCGCAGGGGCGCGATGCCCTCGGCCAGGCCGCCGATCGGGCCCTGGCCGACGGTCGACCGCGCACCGCCGGGGCGATTGCCGCCGCCCTCGCCGATGCGGCCCGCGAGCGCGCGGCCGCCTCCGCCCTCGGCGCGCTTCGATCCGAGCGGCTCGCCGCTCCGGGCGCCGAGCAGCTCCTGCTCGCCGACCGGGACGCGATCCGCGCCGCCTACCCCGATGCCGAGATGACGAGCAAGGTGACGGTCGCCGACATGGGGACCCAGGTCATGATCGAGCGGGGCGTCGCGCACCTCGCGGCCCGCGATGGCAAGCTGCTCTTCTTCGGGGATCCGTGCAGCCGGATCGTCGCGACCCCCGGTCTCGCCGAGCACCTCGGCGGCCTCGCCGTCGGCGTCCCGGGCTGGCTCGCCTTCGAGCTCCACGGGGCGGACGAGGCGGTCCGCTTCCCGACCTTCGTCCACGCGGTGCGCGTCGATGGACGCGAGCCCTTCGACCTCGAGATGAGCCTCGATCCGGACATGCGGATCCGGGCGATCACCCTCCGACCGGCCGGCGAGGCACGTCGCTGACGGAGCGCGCGGGGGTCAGGCGGTCTGGACGGCCGGCTCGCGGGCGGACGCCGTCTTCTTGTGGAGCTTGCTCCGCAGCTCGGGGATCTCACGCTCGAGCGCCTGGTCGATCCGGGCGAGCTCGTCCTTCCTCAGCCGCGGGAACGAGAGCAGGCCGAGCTTGATCGAGGTCTCGCGCGTCCGATCGTGGACCCGCCGCCAGAGCGAGCGGAGGTCCTCGGTCCGCTCGCGGACGAGGAGCTCGCGGGCGTAGAGACGCTCGAACACCTCGTCGAGGCCGTTCTGGAGGTGGACCTCCTCCCGGCGGACGAGGGCGCGCTGCACGATGAAGCCGGCGTAGCCGGCCGCGACGGCGGCGACGAAGAGGAAGACCGCGTACCAGACCGACGCCCCGGCCGCGATCGCGATCGCCCCGGCCGCGGCGAGGAGGAGGACGCTCGCGACGACTCCGGTCCACGCCTTCGCGCGGAAGCGGCGCAGGTCGCGGGCGGCCTGGTCGAGGACGCGGGCGTGGAGGCGCAGCTTCTCGGAGAAGTCGCTCACCTGGGTGAGCATGTTGTCGACGCGCCGGGCCGGCGCTTTCTGGATCTCGGCGACGAGCTCGTGGCGGGCCTTCTCGAAGTCTCCGACCGGCAGGAGGGGCTCGGGGGCGCCCGGGACGGGCACGAACGTCGTGTAGATCAGCGGCAGGTCCTTGCGCGGGATGACCTTGCCGAGGTTCCAGCAGAGCGCCCCGTAGGCGCGGGCGAAGTCCTGAAGGCTCCGGAACTGATCCATCTTGTTCATGACGATCAGGAGCTTGTGGTCGATCCCGCTCAGGCTCTGGGTGAACACCTGAAGGGTCTCGCCGGTCGTCCCGGGCTTGTCCGGGTCGAAGAAGACGAGGACGACGTCGGCCCGCTCGGCGAACCAGCGGACCGTCCCGGGGAAGTCGAAGCCGCGCCCGCCGTCGTCGCCGAGGGCGTCGATCATCCCGGGGCTGTCGACGAGGGTCACCTGGCGGAGCAGCTCGTGGTTGCGGAGCTTCATCCGGAGATGGGTCACCAGCTCGTCGCCGAACCCCCGCAGCCCGCCGTAGGCGAGCTCCGGGTTGCCGACGATCGCGTTGCCGTCGCGGACCTCCTCCTTCTCGCCGAAGCTGAGGATCGTGAAGCCGTCGTCGGTCGGCGCGAGGCCGGTCTTCTGGACGTCGTCGTCCAGGAGGAAGTTGACGAAGGTCGACTTGCCCGAGCTGTGGTTGCCGAGGATCAGGACCAGGGGCGGACCCTTGATCTCGCCCTCGGTCGCGCGCCGCTTGAAGGTGAAACGCTCGCCGATCGGGTCGACCGCGTCGCGGTAGATCCCGGCGACGGCGCCGGCGATCTCTTCCAGGAGCTGTTTCATGCGGGGAGCGTCCTCGACGCAGGCTGCTGCCGGATGGGCATCGTCGAGCCTACGATGCCGCTCCGGCGCTGACAAGAGAGAAGCTTCTCTCGCCACACACCTTACGACGAATCGAGATCCGACGTGACGGATCGACCGGCTCGTCCGACTCCATGGGGAGGGAATCCCCCTCATCCGCACCCGACCCGAACGCCCCGACCCGATCACCACCGGAGGGACGACCCGATGACCACCGCCACCCTCACCAAGGCGGCCCTCGCCGCCGGCCTGCTCCTCGGCGGCGTCGCCGCGCTCGCGCAGGCGGACGGCGACGACGAGCCGTTCGCGTGGGAGAACGACTTCGCCGCGGCCAGACAGAAGGCGAAGGAGTCCGAGCGTCCCCTGCTCGTGGTCTTCCGCTGAGAGCCTTGAAAGGACTGCAAGGTCTTCGACGGGCAGGTTGTCCGTCCCCCCAAGGAGTTCACCGACGTCGCGAAGAAGTACGTCTGCGTCCGCGTGACCGACATGCGCTCGGTCGACCTGGCCAACATCCGCTTCGACTTCGACCTCACGTTCACGGCGCTCGTGATGAACGCCGACGGGACGATCTACCATCGCTACGGAACCCGTGATCGCACCGACGCGATGTCGTGGATCTCGATGAAGTCGATGGTCAAGCTCCTCGAGGAGTCGCTCGAGGACCACGCCGCCTACGTCGCGAGCGACCCGAAGCCGCCGAAGCTCGCGAAGACGCGCACCCTCGAGGACAGCCCCTCGTTCGCGGCGGCCGAGAGGAAGAAGAAGCGGGACTGCGTCCACTGCCACATGGTCCACGAGTTCGAGCGGCAAGATCAGATGGCGGCGAAGCGGTGGTCGCCCGACGACATCTGGCTGCATCCGCCGCCCGAGCAGATCGGCCTCACGATGGACCCCGAGGACCAGTCGCTCGTCACCGAGGTCGAGCGCGGCTCGGCCGCCCACAAGGCCGGGATCCGGGCCGACGACCGCCTCGTGAAGCTGGGCGAGCAGCGCATCCGGACGATCGCCGACATCCAGTGGGTGCTCCACAACGAGAAGGATGGCGCGACGAAGCTCGAGGCGGCCTGGGAGCACGAGGGCGCCGGAGAGGCGGGGACTCTTCGCCTGAAGAAGAAGTGGAAGCGCGGCACCCCGCTCCAGTTCAGCTGGCGAAGCTACAAGTGGGGCCTCAAGCCGCAGCCCGGGTTCGGCGGGCCGCAGCTCTCGCCCGACGAGCTCGCCAACGCCGGCCTGCCGCGCGACGCGTTCGCGTTCAAGGTGAACTACCTCGTCACCTGGGGCGACAACGCCCACGTCGGCAAGAACGCGCAGCGCGCCGGCGTGAAGAAGGGCGACATCGTCGTGAGCGTCGGCGGCAAGCGCGACTTCGAGACGGTGAGCCACTTCCACGCCTGGTTCCGCCTGACCCAGCGGATCGGCGGCAAGGTCGAGCTTCAGCTCCTCCGCAGCGGCAAGGTCGTCAAGGTGGTGCTGCCCGTGATCCAGTGAGCGCGCCGCGAGTTGCGTCACGCGCGGGCCGTCCCCCGGTTGAATGCTCGCGCCGTCCGCGGCTACGCTCTGGACATCGTTCCCGCCGAGCGGGCGGGTCCTCCCTCCTCCGGGGAGGGCCCGCCGGCTCCGGCCTTCCTCCCGCCGATCAGTCCGTCCGCTCGACCTCGATCACCGCGCCGGTCGTCGTCCCGGCCGCGAATCGCTCGCCGTCGGGCGTGATCGCCACCGACATCGCGGCGTCGCGCTCGAGCCCGAGGTCGAGCACGCCAAGCTCGCGGCGAGCGGCGAGGTCCCAGAGCCGCACCTCCCCGTCCATCGACGCCGAGACCGCGCGCCGCCCGTCGGCCGAGACGGCGAGGGCCGTGATCCGGGCCTGGTGCCCGAGGAGCGGCGGGTCCCGGGTCGCGCCCGACTCGCTCACCTCGGCGAGGACGAGCCCGCCGTCGGCCATCCCGACCAGGACGTGCGTCCCCGACGGGCCGAGGGGGCCGGCCGGGACGGCCGCGATGGCCGAGAGGACGACCCCGAACGTGCGAGCCCGGGTCTCGCCCGTGGGCGAATCGAACGTGAGGCTCCCATCGACGCCGACCGTCGCCGCGCGCCGGCCTTCGTCGCCGAGGAGGACGGCCTCGACGATGCCCGCGCGGTCCATCACGGGACCCCGGCGAAGCTCGCCCCCGAGGATCGCGACGGCGTGCATCTTGTCGTCATCGGAGGTCACGACGGCCGTCGGCGCCGCGCCGACGTCGACCGAGGTCGCCCGCCTCTGGGTGGCGAGCTGAAGCTGCTGCGGGTCCTTCGCCGCGCCGTCCTCGAGGGTCCAGTGCCCGAGCCAGCCTCCGCTGCCCACCGCCAGGGCCGCTCGCTCGCCGCTCGCCGCTCGGATGAGCGCGAGGTCGTGCAGCCACACCGGCGCGGTGGCGAGGATCGCGGGTCGACCGCCATCGCGGGGAAAGCGCCGCAGCGTCCGGTCGACGCCGACCGAGAGGAGCGACCCTTCGTCCTCGTAGACGAGGCCGTTGACGCGTCCGACGTGGCCCTCGTCCGGCCGCTGGAGGAGCCGCTCCTCGAACGTCTCGAGGTCCCAGATCCGGACGGTCTGGTCGTTGCCGCCCGTCACGAGGAGCCGGCCGTCGGCGCTCACCTCCATCGCGCTCGCCCAGCTCTCGTGCCCGGCGCCGAGCATCCCGAGTCGCGCGCCGGAGTCGAGGTCGAAGACGGCGAGCTTGCCGTCGGCCGACCCGAGGATGCCGCGCCGCCCGTCGGGCGTGATCGCGATCCCCCAGACGTCGCCGATCCCGACGCGCTCGATGCGCCGCGAGATTCGCGCGCCCTCCCCGTCGAGCTCGACCACGGCGGCGACGCCCGCCTCGGCCGTGACGAACGCGCGCCGGCCGTCGGCCGAGAGGGCCGCCCACTCGATCCGCCGCGACGGCTCGATCCGGGCGACCTCGCGACCGTCGGCCGCGTCGAGGACGCGCGCGGTGCCGTCGCGGACCAGGACGAGGAGGCGCGAGCCGTCGGCGGACAGGGCGAGGTCGCGCGGGGCTTCCTCGTAGCGGGCGAGCAGGCGGGACGTCCCGCCCCCGACGCTCGAGACGCGCACGGTGCCGTCCTGCGCGGACGTGAAGAGCGTCTCGTCGTCGGGCGCGACGACGACCGCCTCGACCTTGCTCTCGAGGTCGTGGGGCTGGAGGACCGAGAGGAGCAGGCCGCCGGCGCCGTGGACGACCCGCACCTCGCCGAGCCCCGCGCCGATGAGGACGCGCTCCCCGTCGCGACTCCAGGCGAGGGCGTCGACGACGCCCTCGTGACCATCGATGAGCTGGATCCGCGCGCCGGTGGTCGCGTCCCAGATCGCGACCGGCTCGTCGGGGTCGAGCCCGGACGAGGCGATCCGTGTCCCGTCGGGCGAGATCGCCACCTCGGTGACCATGGCGCGTTGCCGGAGGCTGCGGTGGCCGCGGATCGAGAGGAGGCGGAGCCGATCGGTCGTCACGACGCGATAGGGGACCGGCCTCGGGGTGGGCGGTGGCGGCGGCCGCGGCCGCGGCTCGGGCGGCGGGGGCTCGGGAGGCGTGGGGTCGACGTCGGGATCAGGATCGGGATCGGGACCCGGACCTGGAGCGGGCAGCCGGCGCTCGTGCCCCGATCCGCCGCCTCCCCCGATGCCGACCTGGAAGAGCAGCGCGCCGGCCCCGCCGACGAGCGCGAACGCGACCGTCGCCGCCGCGCCGACGGCCAGCGCACTCCCGCCGCCCCGGTCGCCCGCCGATCGTCTCGGCCTCGACGGCGCGTCCGCGACCCGGCCGATCTCCTCGGCGATCGCGGCCGCCGTCGGCCGGTCGGCCGGCTCGCGCGTCAGCGCGCGCATCACCAGGTCGCGGAGGGCGCGGGGCGCGTCGGGCCGGTGCTTGCCGACGTCACGGATCCGGCCCGAGAGCGTCCCGACGACCGCCTCGACGGCCGTGCCGGCCTCGAACGGCAGCCGCCCGCTCAGGCACTCGTACAGGATCGCGCCGAGGGAGTAGACGTCGGCGGGCGGCCCGGCGTGGCGGGCGTCCTTGATCTGCTCGGGCGCCATGTACCCGAAGGTCCCTTGCAGCTCGCCGGTGCGCGAGAGCCCGATGCTCCCGTGCTGGTCCGTCCCCGGGAGGTGCTTGGCGAGGCCCAGGTCCGCGATCAGCGGATGCCCCGCCTCGTCGAAGAGGACGTTGTCCGGCTTGAGATCCCGGTGCACGATCGTCTGCGCGTGCGCCCGCGACAGGGCGGCGGCGACGGCGCCGCCCACCGCCACGACCTCGGCGATCGGCAGCGGCCCGCGGAAGAGCCGGTCGCGCAGCGATCCGCCCGTGACGAGCGGCATCACGATGTAGGGGCCCGCCTCGGCGAGCCCGGCGTCGATGAGCGGGACGAACCCGCCCGCCGCGGCGAGCTCGGCGAGCATCCGCCGCTCCCGATCGAACCTCATCGTCGAGCGGTCGCTCACCCGGTGGAGCAGCTTGAGGGCGACGTCGCGCCCGTCGGGTGCGCGGGCGGCGTAGACGACGCCCATCCCGCCGCGGCCGAGCTCGCGCCCGATCACGTACGGACCGATCGTCGCGCCCGCGAGGCGCGACTCCCCCGACACGCCGCCGGGCGAGACCGCCGGCGAGGGACGACCCCTCCCGGGCTCGGTCGCCGCCGGGCGGGTCGGCGCATCGGCGTCGCCGGGCCTCGGGAGAGGTCCGGTGCTGGCTCCCATCGTCGGCTCGTCCACCGAGATCGAGAGTGACCGCGGCCAGAGAGCGTCGCAAACCGGCCGGCGCCTGGTAGACTTCGGACGGAGGTCCGGACGGATGCGGCGACGCCGTGAAGTGATCCTCGGGGCCCTTCTGGCGAGCGTGCTGCTCGGCGTCGCCGTCGCCGCCACGGCGGACGACGGCGCCGGGAAAGCGGGCGAGCGCGGAGACGGCGGCTCGGAGCTGCGGTGGGAGAGCGATCCCGACGTGGCCCGCGCCCGGGCAGCCCGCGAGGGCAAGCCCGTCCTCGTCGTCTTCCGCTGCGAGCTCTGAGCGGACTGCAGCTCGTTCGACGCCCAGTTGGTGCGTCTGCCAGAGGAGCTCCGCCGCGAGGCGAAGGACTACGTCCTGGCGCGCGTGACCGACGCGCGCGAGGTCGACCTCGGTCTGTACCGGATCGACTGGGACTGCACGTTCTTCGCGCTCCTGATGAACGGCGACGGGACCATCTACCATCGGTTCGGCACTCGCGACTGGCGGAGCCCGCTCCGATGGGTCTCGATGCCGACGCTCGTGGCCCTGCTCCGCGCGACGAAGACCGACCACGCCGACTACGAGGCGGAGAAGGCGGCCGGTCGCGCGAAGCCGCCGGCGTGGACGCCGCGGCGGATGGCGGATCTCCCCGCGTTCGTCCGCCACGAGAAGAAGCGCACCCTCGGCTGCGTCCACTGCCACAACGTCCGGGAGTTCCTGCGCCTCGACGGGCTCGAGAACGACCGCTGGGACGATGACCGCGACATCTGGACGTGGCCGACGCCGGATCGCATCGGGCTCGAGCTCGATCCGGTCGACCAGGCGCTCGTGGCGGAGGTCGCCGAGGGGTCGCCCGCGCACGCGGCCGGCGTCCGTCCGGGCGACCGCCTCGGCCGCGCTGGCGCGACGGCCGTCCGCACCGTCGCCGATCTCCAGTGGGCGCTCCACGAGGCGCCCTGGGATGCGACCGAGCTTCCGCTCACGGTCCACCGCGGCGACGAGACGGTCACCGCGACGGTGAAGCTGCCCGAGGGATGGAAGCGCGGCGACGCGCTCAGCCTCTCGTGGCGGCCGATCAAGTGGCCGCTCCGCCCGGCGCCCGGCTTCGGCGGGCCGCAGCTCCGCGCCGACGACCTCGCCCGGCTCGGTCTGCCGGCCGGGAGCTTCGCGTTCCGCGTGAACTACTTCGTCGAGACCGGCCCCGACGCGCACCTCGGCAAGAACGCGCGCAAGGCGGGGATCGAGGAGGGCGACGTCGTCGTCGCGGTCGGCGGCAAGAGCGACTTCGCGAGCGTCGACCACTTCCACGCCTGGTTCCGGCTCCACCGGAAGGCGGGGAGCGTCGTGACCCTGCGCGTGCTCCGCGACGGGAAGGAGCGCCAGCTCGCGCTCCCGGTGATCGATTGAGCGCGCCCGCGCCGAGCACGACCCGCCTCCCGCCGCCGCCCATGCCGGCGTGGCTCCGCCGCCTCGTCCCGTTCCGGCGGTATGCCGTCGAGGTCGGCGACGGCCTCCGCGCGCACGTCATGGAGGCGGGCCCCGAGGACGGCCTGCCCGTCGTGATGGTCCACGGCAACCCGACCTGGGGCTTCCTCTACCGCAAGGTCGTCGCGCGGCTCCACGGATCGGGGCTCCGGATCGTCCTGCCCGACCTCGTCGGTCTCGGCTTCAGCGACAAGCCGCGCGACCCGGCCATCCACACCCTCGAGAACCACATCGGATGGATGCGGAGGACGCTCGACGCCGCCGGGATCGGCGATCGATGCGTCATGGTCGTGCAGGACTGGGGCGGCGCCGTCGGCGTCGGCGCCCTCGCCGCCCACGAAGCGGCCGCCGCGGGGCCCGGGCGCGAGGTCGGCCTCGTCGTCCTCAACACGGTGCTGAGCCCCCCGAAGAAGGGCTTCAAGGCGACGGCCTTTCACCGGTTCGCCCGCGCCCCCGTCGTGAGCGGCGTCGCCTTCCGGCTGCTCGGGTTCCCCCAGGCGGCCCTCCACCGCGCCCAGGGCGACCGCGGCTCCATCCGCGGCGAGACGGCGGCGGCCTACAAGTACCCCCTGCGGCGGCTCCGCGAGAACGCGGCTCCGCTCGCCCTCGCCCGGATGGTGCCCGACACGTTCGAGCACTCATCGATCGCCCCGCTCGAGCGGGTCCGCGCCTGGGTCGACGCGTTCGAGGGGCCCGCCGCGATCGTCTGGGGCGACCGCGACCCGGTCCTCGGGCGGGTGCGGAGCTTCATCGAGAAGCTCTTCCCCCAGGCGAGGACGACCCGCACCGACGCCGGGCACTTCCTCCAGGAGGAGGTGCCCGACGAGATCGCCGCGGCCGTCCGCGAGGTCGCCGGGAAGATGGCGTCGGGCGCGCCGGCGCGCTCCTAGCCTCCTAGCCTAGTTCCCGTCCGGAACCGCGCAACGGAACAGCGATACAAGAGACGCGTTCGCACTCTCCGCCGTGATCGCGTCGCGCCTCCCCCCGCCTCCCCTCCTGCAATCCTCCTTGCCGTTCGAGGCTCCCCTCCAGGCGAACATCGCAGGTCAAGGAGGGCGGGGAGGACCGCGTCTGCGAGAGGCTCCCCCGAGGCTCGGCGCTCGCAGCCCGGTCCGGCTTCCCGGAGTGCAGGAGGACAAGCCCCGCTCGATGGCAGGCCGTCCGGTCGCCCGGTTCGTTCGGTCGCCTCGCCTATCGAGTCGCGCCGAATCTCCGGGTCGCGACGCCGTCGTACGGTGAATGACGCCCCATCGACGCGAGGCAGAGTGCTACGATAAAAACCTTAAAACGAACGAAACAAACACCCCACTTCGAGCGTATACATAGGAGAGAGAGAACGCGACAGACTCTACGACGAGAGAGAGGGGAGACGACACGATGACGACGACGCTCACGGACGCCTCGAGGGTCTCCGACGCCCTGCTCGAGTGCGAGTCGGGGCTTCATCCCGACGAGGTCCTCGCGCGGCTCGTCCGCCTCGCCCGCGTGGGCGAGCGGTGCGACGCGACGACCGCCTTCTACCTCCTCGACGTCGAGCAGCGGAAGCTCCACGAC
>JAJDCQ010000081.1 GCA_029260755.1 Planctomycetota bacterium
GGGCGCCGTATCCCGGCTCGCGCGAGCCGACCGGCTCCAGGGATGGCTCCCTCTCGGTCTCGGTCACGCGAGGCGACGGGAGCCAAGAGAAGGAGCGCCGGGATCGGTCCGCGACGGGGCATCATCCGAAGCTGCTCCGTGCCTCCGTGGTTTCATCTCTTCATCGACCTGAGCGAAGTTGATATGCCCTATGCGGGCTAGTTGCCCTTCAGGTGGGCGCGCCCGGCCGTCGCTCGGCCTCCCTCGCTCCCACCGCCTCGTCGAGCTCCCGGTCGTTCGCTCCCCGGGACTCGCCCCTTTCGAAGCGCGGAACCATGGACGACTCCACCCTCGCCGTCCTCGAGTACGGCAAGATCAAGGCGATCGTCGCGCGGTGGGTCCAGACCGGCCCGGGCCGCGCCGCCCTCGCCGCCGTGAAGCCGTCCTCGGACGCGGTCGCGGCCCAACGCCTCCTCGACGAGACCGAGGAGATGCGCGCCGCGTTCGGCGGGCGCGGTCTGCCGCTCGCCCAGGTCGCGACGCTCTCGGACCTCCTCCGTCAGGCGCGCGAGGCGGGGCTGCTCGAGCCCGACGAGCTCGCCAGCCTGGCGACGACCGTCCGCGCGGCCGAGGGCGCCCGCCGGACGCTCCTCGACGCCGCGGGTGGGGCGGCGGCCGCCCTCGCGGGCTCGGGCGTTCCCCGGTCCGACGCCGGTAACGGGGACGGCCACGGCGACGCCCGCGCCCCGAGCGCCGGCGAGGGCGCGCGGAGCGCCGCGGCGAACCTGCCGCGCCTGCTCGACCTCGCCCGACGCATCCCCGTTCTTCCCGGTCTCGCCAGCTCGATCGAGGAGGCGATCGGGCCCGACGGAGCCGTCCGCGACGACGCGAGCCCCGAGCTCGCCGAGATCCGCTGGCGGATCGCCGACGCCGAGGCGGCGATCCTCTCGTCGCTCGCCGCGATCCTCCGCGAGCCCGAGGTCGCGAAAGTGCTCCGGAACGACCGACCCTCGATCCGGAACGGGCGCTACGTCCTCGCCGTCCGGACCGACGCGCGCACGGCGGTGCCCGGGGTGATCCTCGACCGGAGCCAGACCGAGAAGACCGTCTTCATCGAGCCGCACGCGATCGTCGCGCCCGGCAACGACCTCGACGACCTCCGCGCCGAGGAGCGGCGCGAGGTGTTCCGGATCCTCCGCGAGCTTACCCGGAGCTGCCTCGAGCAGGAGCTCGAGCTGCTCCGGGTGGAGGACGCGCTCGCGGCCGTCGACCTCGCGAGCGCGCGGGCGCGCTGGGCCGTCGCGTGGGGCCTCGTCGCGCCGAGGCTCGACCCGCCGGAGAGCCCGCTCGAGCTGCGCGACGCGCGGCATCCGCTCCTGATCGCCCAGGCCGAGGACGGGCGACTCCCCTCGGGGACGGTCACCCCGATCGACGTGCGCCTCGGCGAGTCGTTCGACGTCCTCCTCATCACCGGCCCGAACACCGGCGGCAAGACGGTCGCGCTGAAGACGGTCGGCATCCTCGCCGCCCTCGCGCAGAGCGGCTTTCCGATCCCGGCGGCGGCCGGGAGCCGGCTGCCGATCTACGAGCGGATCTTCACCGACATCGGCGACGAGCAGAGCCTCGAGCAGTCGCTCTCCACGTTCAGCAGCCACATAGCGCGCCTCGTCCCGATCCTCGAGAAGGCCGGGCCGCGCGACCTCGTCCTCATCGACGAGCTCGGGAGCGGGACCGACCCGGCCGAGGGGACCGCCCTCGGAATCGCGATCGTCGAGGCCGTGCTCGATCGTGGAACGCGCGCGCTCGTCACGACCCACCTCGGTCGGCTCAAGGCGCTCGCGTTCGAGCGGGCCCGGATCGAGAACGCCGCCTGCGAGTTCGACCCGCGCTCGCTCCGCCCCACCTACCGCCTCCTCCTCGGTCAAGCCGGCGCCAGTCAGGCGTTCCGGATCTGCGAGCGCCTCGGGCTCCCCGCGAGGGTGCTCGAGCGGGCGCGCGAGATCGGGGACGCGGACGGGCTCGCGGGTCAGGGCGCCGAGGTCGAGGCGATCGCCGAGCTCCGCCTCGTCGCCGAGGCGCGCCTGGCCGACGCCGACCGCGTCCGGGCCGAGGTCGAGGAGCGCCTCGCCGAGGCGGCCGGCGAGCGCGAGCGCCTCGCGGCGCGCGAACGGATCCTCGACGCCGAGGCCGACCGCGACATCGACGAGCGCTTCGCCGTGATCGAGCGCGAGGTCGACGTCGGCTGCCGGGCCCTCCTCACCGCCCCCGCCCCCTACGCCGACCGCGCCCGCGACCTCGCCCGGAAGGTCGCCGAGCTCCTCGAGCGCTCCCCGTTCGGCGAGCGGCGGCGCGCGTTCGCTCGCTGCCTCAGCCCGGGCGAGACCGTCTGGGTGATCCCGCTCGGGCGGCGCGGCACGGTCGTCAAGGTCAACCGGGCGAAGGAGCGGCTGGCCGTCCAGATGGACGGGCTCCGGACGCAGGTGCCGTTCCGCGATGTGAGCTGGGTCGAGCCCGCGAGCTCGTAGACGCTGGCGATCGCGGGCTCGGGGCGCGTGACATCATCGGGTACACTCTCGTCTCGATGGTGCGTTCGTTCCCGATCTTCGTCGTCCCGCGGATCCTCTCCTGACCGCCGGCCCGCGGGATCGAGTCTTCCTCGTCCTGCCGATCGCGTTATAGAATGCGCCCGGCCCGATCGCGCGCCCGGAATCCGACCCGCATGAGACTCCCGACCCTCGCCGCGTCCGTCCTCGTCGCCGCCTCGGCGATGGCGATCGCCGCCGTCGAGCCCGCCCGGGCGCAGAGCGGCGGCGGCGGCGTCGAGATGGTCGAGGTCCGGACGGCGACGACCGACGAGGCGATCGTTCGACCCGGTCGCTGGCTCGGGCTCAACGTCCGGCTGAGCAACTCGACCGCGGAGGACCGTCGCGTCATCCTGCGCGCCTACCCGATCGCGTCGCAGGGAAAGGTGACCAGCCCCCCGCAGAGCGGCGTCGCCTACGAGCGCGAGATCACCGTCCCGCGCAACGGGGTGCGCGACGAGTCGATCACCGTCCGGATCGAACGCCCGACCAAGCAGCTCGTCGTCGCGCTCGAGGACGAGGACGGCGCGGTCACCCGGAAGCTCATCGCGGCGGCACCGGCGATCCCCGACACGGTCGGGCGAGGCGTCGCGGTCCTCGCGATCGGAGAAGGCGCGAGCGCGTTCAAGCAGATGCTCGGCCTCGAGGGGCCGCCGACGGCGATCGGCCCGCTCGGGATCGCGTTCCACGAGGCCGACCCGGATGGTCTCGTGACCGACTCCGCGGGCTACGAGCCGTTCGACGTGATCTGCATCGCCGACCCCGCCCCGACGACCCTGACGCCCGCGCGCCAGGACGCGCTCGTCGAGTGGGTCGCGCGCGGCGGCCACCTGATCGTCAGCTTCTCGGGCACGGTCGGCCGCTGGAAGAACGAGCCGATCGGCGCGATCCTCCCCCAGACGGCGACCGGGCAGGGGACCGCCCTCCTCGCCCCGAAGCGCGTCACCGTCCCCTCGCCCCGGCGGATGACGCCCGATCCCGGCTCGGCCGTGTCGCCCGAGCGCGAGCGCGTCCCCGATCGGATCGACCTCCCGACCGCGGTCGGCGGGGTGGTCGAGGGCGCCGGCATCGTCCTGTGGTCCGACCCGGTCCCCGACGAGACCCCTCCCGAGGACGGCGGCGACGACGACTCCGGCGACGACCTGCCCGAGGACCTCCTCCGCGAGTCGGTGCCGCTCGTCGTGACCCAGCACTGGGGCGCCGGCGAGGTGACGTTCGTCGCGTTCGACGTGACCAAGGCGCGCCTCGGCCGCTCGACGGTCGCGCGCGGCCTCGCCCGGCGGGTGCTCGGCACGCGCCACGGACGGACGATCGAGCGCCGCGAAGGCGACGACGCGATCCTCGACCTGGCCCAGGACTTCCTGATCGACATCCCCGAGGTCCGGCCCCCGCCGGCCGCGCTCGTCGGGCTGCTGCTCCTGATCTACCTCGGCCTCGTCGGGCCGGTCGGCTGGATCGTCCTCCGCGGGATGGGGCGACGCGAGTGGATCATCGCGTCCGCGCCGCTCTGCGCGATCCTGTTCGCGGTCCTCTTCTACCTCCTCGGCCTGTTCCACCGCGGCGCCGACGCGCTCGAGACCCGCTTCGCGATCCTCACCGTCCGCGCCCCGAGCACCGATCGCCCGCCGGCGGGCCCGGCCGGGCGGGCCGAGACGCACCTCGGCTACTTCGTCCCCGCGAAGGGACGCTACGACGCGGCGCCGAAGGGGGCGGAGGAGGGCGACGCCCGCGGGCGGGTCCACCTCACGCCGGTCGGTCCGTCCTCGGGCGGCCTCGCCCCGCGCACCATCAACGCCGTCGTGCGTCAGGCCGGCGGCGACTACCTCTGCCGCAACGTCCAGGTGGAGAGCTCGACCGGGCGCCTCTTCGTCGAGTCACGCACCCTCGTCGATCCGCCGATCTCGGGCGACCTCTCCCTCTCGGTCGGCGGTCGACTCGTCGGCAGCCTGAGGACGGGCGACCGTCCTCTCCGGAACGCGTTCCTCATCGTCGGCGACCGCCATCTCCCTCTTGGCGACGTCGGCGCCGGCGAGGAGGTGCTGATCGAGCGCCAGGCGCAGAACCTGGTCGTCGGAAGCCTCCCCGAGGGGCTCGTCCGCACCCTCCGGGGGCGCCTCGCCCGGCAGTCCGACTCGGGCTTCGCCGACTCGGTCGGGAGCCGGATCAAGAAGGAGCTCGCGCGACGCCTCGCCTCGACGACGCCGGCGCCCGACGCGCTGCCCGGCGTGATCGTGGCCGAGACGGTGCCCGGCGATGACGACGGCGAGATCCTCTTCGACCCGCAGGGCGCCCGGCGCAAGGGCGGCGGGCTGATCTTCTGCGAGATCGACGTCCGCCTGCCGAAGGGGGCGGTCAAGGTGCCGATGGGTCTCGCCGCCTTCCGGATCGCCTCGGCGAGCGAGGGCTACTCCGCCGCCGACCCCGAGTACGGCCGGCCGTTCGCGACCCTGCAGGCCGACAACGCCATCCTCTACGAGTTCCGGCTGCCGGTCCTGCGCGCCCGGGGCGACCGCGTCGACGGGCTCGGGATCTCGTTCCGCCTGTCGAAGCCGGCCGGGAAGACGGTGATCGAGGCCTGGAGCTTCGACGAGAGCAAGTGGGTGTCCCGCCAGACCGGAAACCGCGGCACGGTCGCGCTTCCGGAGTCGGCGATCCACCCGAGTCAGGGGATCGTCTGGGTCCGGATCAAGCAGATCTCGGGCGACGGCGGACTCGGCGAGTTCTTCACCGACGAGACCCTCTCCCTCGAGCGGATCGAGGTGCAGTGCGACGCGACGCGCTCGGGCCGCTGAGGCTCCCGGGACGCCGATCGAACTAGCCCGGCGGCCACGACGTGGCATATAATGGGCCCGCTTCGAGCAACAGCCCCCTTGATGAGGACTTAGCGCTGCGTTGCGCGACCACGACGACGAATCGGGCTGCTTCCGGGTCGAGCTGCGCGTCCGCTACGAGGAGACGGATCAAGGTGGCGTCGTCTACCACGCCAACTACTTCCGCTACCTCGAGGTCGCCCGGGTCGAGCTGCTCCGCTCCCGGGGCTTCGACTACGCGGCCCTCGAGCGCGAGGGCACGCGCCTCCTCGTCGTCGAGGGCGCCGCGCGCTACCGAGCGCCGTCGACGTTCGACGACCGGCTCGTCATCGAGATCCAGCACATCCGGACCGGCGCGGCCCGGATCGTCGTCGACTACGAGATTCGCCGAAATCCGACCGAGGACGAGCCCGGCACGCTCGTCGTCACCGCGAAGACAACTCACGCCTGCGTCGATCTCGACGGACGGCCCCGGCGACTGCCGGGCTCGCTCCGCGAGGCGCTGAGGTGGACCCGATGAACCGACCGATCACCCCATCGCTTCGCCGCCTGGCCTCGGCCATCGCGGTGCTCGCCGTGCTCGTCCTGGGGGCGGCCTGGCCGCTCGCGGCCGACGAGGGCAAGCGCCTCTCGAGCTCCGAGCTGCGCGACCTCAAGAAGGGCCTCGAGAAGGCCCTCTCGGGGCGCGACGCCGAGGAGATCGAGAAGCAGATCAAGGCGCTCAGCTCGACGGGCGACCCGCGGGCCGTCGAGGCGGTGATCGCGGACGCGCTCCTCGGCGACGACCCCGTCGCCGTCCGGGTCGCGGGCGCGGCGCTCGGCGAGGCGCCCGGGGAGAAGGCGGGCAAGGCGCTCACCGATGCCTACAAGGACAGCAAGAAGGCGTGGCAGAAGCTGCGCCTCCTCGGGCCGATCTCGAAGCGCAAGAGCGAGGTCGCCGCGAAGGCGGTCCGCGAAGGGCTCCGCGACAAGTACTTTGCGGTCCGCGAGCGCTGCTTCGCCCTCGTCGGCGAGCTCCGGATCGAGGACCTCCAGGAGAGCTGCGAGCGCGGCGCAAAGGACGACCACCCAAGGGTCGCCGCGGCCGCATCGGCCAGCCTCGTGGCGCTCGGCGGCGAGGCGCCCGCGAAGGCGCCCGGCGCCGCGGCCGCCGGCGGCAACGGGCATCTGCCGGGGCCGCTGCCGACCGCCGGCGTCGTCTTCCTGATCGACGCGAACGACTCGATGCACGTCGAGGTCGACTGGCCCGAGGCAAAGTCGGCGAAGGGCGAGAAGATCAAGGCGGGCAAGGGTCCGAAGTACGGCCTGGTGATCCCCGACATCGTCGCCGCCGTCGCCGGGCTCGACGACGAGAGTCAGGTCGACCTCGCCACCTTCCAGGTGACGGCCAAGTGGTTCGCCAGGAAGAAGCCGGCCAAGGGCGGCGCCAAGTCGGCGGCCGCGGTGGAGGACTGGCTCCGCGGACACGTCCGGAACGACACCTCCCGCGAGACGCTCCGCACCGTCCAGGCGGCGATCGACAAGGAGTGGGTCGACACGATCGTGCTCGTCACCGACGGCCTCCCCAAGGGAATCCGTGACGAGGACGCCGAGACCGTCCTCCGCCGGCTCTACCTGCCGGCGCTCGACGCGGGCGTCGTGATCCACACCGTGGCGCTGCTCGGCGGCGAGGACCTCTCCGGGCTCTCGGGACCGGCGAAGGTGAAGGCGCGCGAGGAGAAGGCCCAGATCGTCGCGTTCTGCGAGGACCTGGCCGCGCAGGCCGGCGGGACGTGCCAGATCGTCGACGTCCCCGCCCGCGGCGAGGGCGGCGGCGCCGCCACCGCGCCCGCGGGAGGCGACGGCGGAGGCGACGGCGGCAAGCCCCCCTCGGGCGGCGGTGAAGCCGGGTCGGGTGGGACGTCGAAGCCCGCGGCGAAGCGCTTCAAGATCGAGCTGCGCGGCGGCACGAAGGCCGACGCCTCCGAGGTGAAGCGGGCCAAGAAGGCGCTCGCCGCCGCGATCGATGACCGGGACTGGGACAAGGTCGAGGAGATCCTGACGGCGATGGGGACGTGCAACGACCCGAAGGTCGCCGACCTGACCATCGACGAGGGGCTCTTCCACCCGAGCCCGCGGGTGAGTGACCTGGCCCTCGACGCGCTCGAGAGCAACCCCGAGCCCCGCCTGCACGAGGCGATCGTCAAGCGCTGCAAGAAGGAGAAGAACCCCGAGCGGGTGTTCCTCCTCGTGAGCGCCCTCGCCCCGGCGATCGGCGAGGAGGGGGCCGAGCTCATCAGCCGCTTCCTCACCCACGACAGCCGCCTCGTCCGGAGCAAGGCGGCGCGGCTCCTCGGCAGCCGCCCGCAGCCCGACATCGAGGCGCTCGCCGACGCGATCCGCGCGGCGATCGCGAAGGAGAGCTCGCTCCGGGTGAAGTTCGAGCTCAACCGGGCGCTCGTCTCGGCGACGGGCGAGGCGGTGAAGGGATTCGAGACGGGTCGGGCGGCGACCGAGCTCCTCCCGACGCGCATCCTGAGCGACCGGGTCGTCTTCGTCGTCGACGTCCACGACTCGATGAAGACGGAGATCCGCGACCCGCGCGCGGGAGCCGCGGACGAGGGCGAGAAGAAGCCCGCGTCGGGCGACGGGGCGAAGCCGCCGCCGGGCAAGCGCCCCAGGCGGGGGAGCGACGACGAGAAGAAGGGCGAGCCGAAGAAGAAGGGGAGCAAGCTGATCACCCGCGGCGAGCTCGTCGAGCGCTCGATCTTCGAGGCGATCAAGGCGATGCCCGCCGAGAGCGAGATCGACGTGATCGCGATCCAGAGCCGCAAGTCGCTCGCGGGGACCGCCGGCGACGGCAAGCTCATCGGCGCGGGGGAGAAGGGCGCGAACCGGGCGGCCGACTACCTCCAGCAGGTGAGTCGACGGGGCGGAAGCGAGCGCGCGATCGTCTCGTCGGTCCGGGCGGCGCTCGCCAACCCCGACGTCGACACGATCTACCTCTTCCTCGACGGCCTCGCGACCCGCGCGGACGTGACCGACCCCGCCGAGGTGATCAGCCGGATCCGCGAGCTCAACCGGACGCGCGACGCCAAGATCCACGTCGTCGGCCTGATCCGCTCGGCGGCCTACGATGCCATGGGCGACGCCGATCGGGCGCAGGTCGACGACGACGAGCGGGCGTTCAAGGAGTTCGCCCGAGAGCTCGCGAACGTGAACGGAGGCGAGATCGTCATCATCCGGGGGTCGATCGCCGAGTGATGAGGTCCCGGGCGCGATCCCTGACCGCCGTCGGCGCGGCCCTCGCCGCGACGGCGCTGGTCGCCGGCGTCCCCGCCCTCGGGCGGGACGAGGGCGACGGAGCGGTCGACCCGATCGCGGAGCTCCGCGCCGAGGTGAAGCGCGAGCGCAGCCGCCGGAGCCGCCACCGGCGCTCGCTCCGGAAGGCGACCGGGAGCCGGATCCGACGCGAGATCAAGGGCATCGGGTCGCTCGACTCGGGAACGCGACTCGAGGCGGTCGACGAGCTCGTCCAGATGGGCGACCGCGTCCTGCCGTATCTCTACGACTGCCTCACCTCGCCGAACGGCTACCAGGCGCGCTACGCCGTCATCACGCTCTGTCGGATGCGCGCCCGCGCGAGCGCGGCACCCCTCTCCGACCGGCTCCAGGGCGGCCGGGTGACCGAGGCGGGGCGCTTCTACACGACCGGCGCCCTCGGCCACATCGCGAGCCCCGACTCGCTCGATACGGCGCTCGACCTGCTCGGCGACGAGAGCGCCCCGGTGCGCCTCGCGGCCGCGGTGGCCGTCCGCCGGTGCGGGGCGCGCGCCGCGCTCCCCAAGCTCCTCGACGGGATGGCCCTGGGAGGCGTGCGGGGGGAGGCGTGCCGGGCGGTCCTCGAGCGGCTCCGCGCCGACGCGCGCGCGGGCCTGCGCGCCGGCGGCGCCGCGCCGCCCGGGGGAGGCGCGGGAGGCGCGGGCGGGTCCGCCCCCGGCGTCGACCGCAAGGCCGCCGACGCGGAGCTCCGGGCGTTCTTCGAGTCGCTCGACGCGAAGGTCGAGCTCGATGCGCCGATGCCCGAGCTCATCGAGATCCCCGCGAAGCGCTTCGTCCTCCACACCGACGTGCCCGAGGCCGAGGCGCTCGCGATCGGCAGGGACATCTCCGACTTCCGCGAGTCGCTCGCGAGGTTCCTCGAGATCAAGGACGGCGACGTCGGCGCGACCGTCGTCAAGCTCTTCGCCGAGAAGAAGGACTTCGACGACTACGGGGCGACCCACGACTACAACTTCCGCTTCTTCTCCGAGTACTACTACTCGTTCCTGCTCCGCGAGGTGGTCGCGTTCGACGACACCGACACGAGGCTCCGCACCCGCCGGCTCCGCCACGAGACCGTCCACGACTTCGTCGAGAGAAGCTGCGGGACCGCCCCCCCGTGGCTCCACGAAGGCCTCGCCGAGTGCCTCGAGGCGGCGACGGAGGACGGAGAGCACGGCCTCGACCCGAAGGAGCCGAACCAGGAGTGGTTCTCCCTCGCCGAGACGGCCATCGCGAGCGGGAGCGTGAGGATCGAGGACCTCATCGCGATGGAGGGGGCCATCTACTACGGCGGAGACCAGAGCACCCACTACGCGGTGAGCTGGGCGCTGGTCCACGCGCTCCTGGCCGGGCCGCGGGGAGATGAGGGGCGGGAGAAGTTCCTGGAGATCATCAAGGCGCTCCGGGCCGGGCGGGGGCCGGAGAAGGCGATGAAGGTCCTGTCGGGGACGTGGAGTGCGCGGCGGTTGACGGACCTGGTGAAGCAGCATCTGGCGGAGCTACGGCACCGGTAGACGAGCGAGTCCCGGAGGAGAGATCAGGCCCGAGGAACGAGGGCCTGATCTCGGGAGGAAGCGAGCGTGGGCGAGGCCCCGGCGAGGCGTCGCCGGAAGAAGCCCAGCGCGGTCCGGGAGCCGGCCGGCCCCGGCGCGCCTCGTCGGGGCGTCGCCCCATCATCGCTGCCATCACCTGTTTTTCGCTCGGTGAGGGGAGATCCGTTCTCCGTTGGCGGTTCTCCGTTCTCCGTTCTCCGTTCGCGGAACACGCGTACGCGATTGCCGTCGCGATGAACGATCCACAGATTTCACAGATTTCACAGATTGCCGCGGGCGGTTCCGTGTCCCTGCCGACACCGGACCGGGCCTCTGCGCTCCGCGAGGGCTGACCGTCCTCGGCAGCTCGTGATCTGCGCCGAATCGCTGACGACGCCAGCGCGAGGAGCGACCGCCTTCGGCAGCTCCTTTCTGTGAAATCTGTGGATCGTTACCCGTTCCCCGTCCTGGGAACAGGACGGTCGGCAACGGCTTGGCGACGTCCGAACCAATCCGTGTAGTCCGCGCAATCCGCGGTTCCGGTCTCTCTCGGCGCTGAACCGGACGAGTGGGAACCGTGGATTGCGCGGGTGACGCGGACTACAAGAGGCGGGAAGCTCCGCCGGGTCTCGGCTGGAGCAACGACCCCTTTGCGTCTTCGCGCCTTTGCGTGAGATTCCTCCCCCGTCTCTGTTCACCGTTCTCCGTTCGCCGTTCTCCGTTCGTCGTTCTCCGTTCTCCGTTGGCCGCTTCCGATCTTGTTCGCGAGTCCGTTCTCCGGATCGCTCCGAGCGCGGTCGCCAGCTCTCTCGGGCGGGCGGCGAACCGCTCTTCTCCGGCGACGGGGCCCTCGGTAGTCTGGGTCGTGTGGTCGAACGACGCGCGATGGTCTCGGTGCATGAACGTGTCGTTCGCCCGAAGCCGGTGCGGGCAGCGCGCGCCCTCGGACTCTTCGTCGTCGTCCTCTTTCTCACCGTTCCTTGGTTCAAGTCGACCCGCAGGAGCAACCTGCGAGCGCCGAGGTCACCCGCGCACTGGCTGGTGCAGGACGTCTCGGCGTCGATCGCATCGGAGTCGGGTCGCATCCCCAGCCCTCGCATTCGAGCGATCACGCGCGTCTGTGCCCTCGTCGCCGCCCTCGGACTGGCGGTCGCGCTCGCCCCGCTTCCGCTCCGAGCCCGTCTGTCGCTCTCTTGCCTCGGCGCCGCGGTCTCGTGCGCTCTGATCGGGACATTGATCGCCATGGAGATGGACGCTCCCCTGCTCCTGGCCGCGGGCGCCGCGTTCTCTCTCGTCGGGTTCCTCGCGGCCGTCGACCGTGCCGTCTCGACCACACCGACACGGAGACTCGCCGATAGCGCGACCGCCGCCGCGATCCTCGCCGCGGTTGCCTTGGGTCTGTTCGGGGAGAGTCACCACACGTCTCCACACCTGATCGACCCCAGCGGCGCTTCGGGCGCCGCCGCGATCGCCTTCGCCGGAGCGATCTACCTTCAGGTCCGCGCAACCGGCGTCGAACGTCGCCGGGTGGAGCTCTAGCCAGTCCCCGTCCGGAACGCGCAAGCGCTCCGATGCTCGGCGCCGGCGGCTCGGTCGATCCGTCGGTCGTTGCGGGCGACGCATCGCCAGCTCTTCACCGCTTTCGTCGGGTCTGCGACGTCGGGGCGGTCCGCGATCGGTCGATCGTCTCCGCGGCTCGCCGCGTCAAGTCTCCTCGGCGCTTGCCTTCACGCGTTCGTGGGCCGTCGGGCACGGGCATTGCGACGGCGCGCTTTCGGCGTGGCCGCGCTGGACGGAGCGTCTTCCGTCGTGCCGGCGGCCGCGGCGATCTCGTCGTCCTCGTCGAAGGAGCGTTTCCTGTGAGCTCTGCCTTCACGGCCGGTCCTCGTCTGCTCGGGGCGGCCATCGCGGTCGCCTCCGGTGCGTTCATCCTCTTCTCTCCCCTCTCGGCGCGCGGCGCGGGGCTCCTCATTGCCGACGGTGGGGCGGGCGGCGTGCTCGCCATCGAGGAGCACTCGGTTCGGGTCACGATCGATCGGGGCCTCGCCGTCACCGAGGTCTCGCAGGTCTTCCGCAACACGGAGACGCGGCAGGTCGAGGCTCTCTACGTCTTCCCCGTCCCTCGCGGGGCCAGCGTGGCCGAGTTCTCGATGTGGATCGATGGCGCGGAGATGGTCGGCGAGGTCATCGAGAAGGAGCGCGCCCGCGCGATCTACGAGAGCTACAAGCGGAAGAACCTCGATCCGGGTCTCCTCGAGCAGGTCGACGAGAAGACGTTCGAGATGCGGATCTTCCCGATCGCCGCGGGCGCCGAGCAGCGCGTCCGCCTCGTCTACTACCAGGAGCTCGACGTCGACCATGACCGCGCCACCTACGTCTACCCCCTGACGACGGTCGGCCGCCCCGGCCTCGACGCGACGGTCCGCGGGTCGTTCGCCCTCACGCTCGACGTCCGGTCCGACGCGCCGATCGTCGCGGTCGTCAGCCCGAGCCATGGGGGCGACCTCGTCTCCAGCGACTTCTCCTCCCCCGGCGACCTTGCCCACGTCTGGCGGGCCAGCCTCGAGCTTCCCGAGGGCTCGGTCGACCGCGATGTCGTGGTCTCGTACGACGTCGCGCGTCCCCGGACCGGCCTCGACGCGGTCGTGAGCACGCCGCCCGAGGAGGACGGCTACCTCGCGATGACCCTCGCCCTCGGCGACGACCTCGGGCCTGCCGAGGCCGGCGCCGATTACGTCTTCGTCCTCGACGTGAGCGGGAGCATGGCCAACGAGGGCAAGCTCCTCACCTCGCGTCAGGGGCTCGGCGCCTTCCTCGAGGTCCTCTCGAGCGAGGACCGGATGGAGGTGATCGCCTTCAACGGACACCCGATGCCGGCCTTCGAGCGGCTCCTCGAGGCGAACGAGGGCCGGCGGGCCGAGGCGCAGACGTTCCTCGACGAGCAGCGGGCTCGGGGCAGCACCGACCTCGAGCTCGCCCTTCGCCTCGCCTACCGGTACGCCGATCCCGACCGGCGACTGAACGTCGTCGTGCTGTCCGACGGCCTGACGGCGATCCCCACGCGCAATCTCGCCTCGGTCATCGCGGCCCGGCCCGCGAGCGCGCGGGTCTTCTGCATCGGGGTCGGCAACGAGGTCGACCGACCCGTCCTCGCCCGCGTCGCGGCGGACACCGGGGGGCTCGCCGCGTTCATCTCGAGCGGCGACGACCTCGTCGCCCAGGCGGGCTCGCTCCGGCGCAAGCTCCTCCGCCCGGCGGCGAGCAGCGTCCGCCTCCGGTTCGAGGGTTCCGGCGTGTCGGTCGGCGAGCTCGAGCCCCGCAGCCTGCCGAGCCTGTTTCACGGCGCCCCGATCCGGGTCTACGGCCGCTACCAGGGTGGCGGAGCGGTGACGGCCGTCCTGACGGCCGACGTCCAGGGTCAGGCGATCGAGCGGCGCTTCGAGCTCCAGCTTCCGGAAGCCGGCTCGGGCTCGGGCCGCCCCGAGATCGAGCGGATGTGGGCGTGGCACCGGATCGCTCGCCTCCGAGAGGTCTGGCGCGACGGCGGCGCCGCGGCCGAACCGGCGAGGGACGAGATCATCCGCCTCGGGCAGGCCTACTCGATCGCGACCGAGCTCACCTCGTTCATCGTCCTCGAGAACGACGCCGAGTATCGACGATGGAAGATCGAGCGGCGCAACGTCCTCCGGATCGGACGAGACCGGGCGGCCCAAACCGAGGTCGACGCCTCCCTCGCGAACGTCCGCCGCCGGTCCGTCGAAGGCCTCGGCCCCGCGACCCGGAAGACCACGCGCGCCGAGAAGACCCCGGCCGGCGTCCGGTCGCCATCCTCGCTGCCCGTCGCCCGCTCGCCCCTCCCCTCCCGCTCGCCGTCCGCGCCGACGCCCGGCTCGAGCGGCCGCCCGTTCTTCTCGGGCGGAGGCGGAGGCGGCGGTCCGGTCGGGCCGCTCCTCGTCGTCCTCGTCGCCTGGGTCAGCCGGCGCCGCCGCCGGCTCGCGCCCGGAGGCATCGAGGGTGAAGGCGATCCCGAGCGGGTGGCCGCGTGAGGGCCGAGATCGGAGCGTCGAGCGCGGCGCCTCCCGGGATCGGCGCCATCGCGGGCGCGGGCGCCATCACCGCGCGGACCGCGCCGAAGAACGCCCGCGCAGCGATCGACGCCGTCCGCTGGCACCCGGAGCTCTGGGCCGCCCTCGCCATGCTCGTCGTCTGTAACCCTCACCTCTTCGGCGGACCGTTCCCCACCGGGCTCGTCCTCTTCCCCGACGAAGTCGCCGCGGGCCGCGCCTGGCAGCTCGTGACGCACCCGTTCGTCCACGTCTCGTGGTGGCACCTCATCCTCAACGCGACGACGTTCGTCATGCTGTACGCCGGCCTCGGAGGTGGCCTCCGCCGGCGACTCGCCTCCCTCGCCGCCGCCACCCTCGGCAGCGCGCTCGCGGCCGCGACCGCCGCACCCCTGATCGACGCGACCGGCCTCTGCGGCCTCTCGGGGCCAGCCCACGGGCTGCTCGCGATCTACGGCCTCGAGACGATGGCGACGCATCGGCGGGCGCCCGAGCTCTGGCACCTCGGGCTCCTCTGCCTCGTCGCCGTCGTCGCCAAGACCGCCTGGGAGGCGACGACCGGAAGGGTCGTCTTCGCCATCCTCCACCTCGGCAAGACCGGCGTGCCGATCGCGGTCTGCCACGCGGGAGGGGTGCTCGGCGGTCTCATCGCGTTTCTGCTCGCACCAGGTCTCCCGTCACGACCACCTCGCCGGCCCGCCGAGCTCTAGCTAGTTCCCATCCGGAAATGGCCGAATCTCCGGACGAGAACAGCGGGCTCCAGCCCGGAAACGAGGAACGGACCAGCCATACGAGAGACGCGCTCGCACTCTCCGCCGTGATCGCGTCGGACCCCCCCCCGCCTCCCCTCCTGCAATCGTCCTTGCCGTTCGAGGCTCCCCTGCAGGCGAACATCGCAGGTCAAGGAGGGCGGGGAGGTCTTCGGCTGCGAGAGGCTCCTCCGAGGCGCGGCGCTCGCAGCCCGGTCCGGCCGCCCGGAGTGCAAGAGCACAAGCCTCCCTCGACGGCACGTCGTCCGGTCGTTCGGTTCACCTGGTCGCGCCGCCTGCCGAGTCGCGTCGAAACCGCCAGGTCGCGACCCCGTCACGCGGTGAATGACGCCCCACCGACCCGAGGCAAAGTGCTACGATAAAAACCTGAAAAAGAACGAAACAAACACCCCACCTCGAGCGTATATAGAGGAGAGAGAGTGCGACGAAACTCTACGACGAGAGAGAGGGGAGACGACACGATGACGACGACGCTCACGGACGCCGCGAGAGTCGAGGACGCCCTGCTCGAGTGTGAGTCGGGACTTCATCCTGACGAGGTTCTCGCGCGGCTCGTCCGCCTCGCCCGCGTGGGCGAG
>JAJDCQ010000082.1 GCA_029260755.1 Planctomycetota bacterium
TCCGCTATCGCGTCTTCGCGGGACGGGACCGACCCGACGATCCGCCGCGCCGTGCCGCGGGAGGGTGAGCCGGCTCGGACACGTCGGCGACCCGAGCCCGGAGACTCGCCTGGCGAGTCGTCCGACCGAACCGGGTGACCGCGGGCCTGCCGTCGAGGGAGACTCGTCCCTTGCACTCGGGGAGGCCGGACCGAGCCGCGGGCGTCCAGCTTCGGACGAGCCTCCGCAGGCGGGGTCCCCCCCCACCCTCCATGCCCTGCGATGTCCGCCCGGAGGGGAGTGCCGAACGTCGGTGGCGCTCGCAGGGAACAACGATTCGGGCAGACGCCCGTCCCCGAGGTGAGATCGGAGGGGGCGCGCTCGCGCTAAGTGCCATTGCTGCGATGCCCTGGAGCTTAACCTCCAGGCATTAAGGCTAGCTCCGTCCCCCGATCATGAACCAGACGGTCGCGTCCGCGATGCCGAGACCGATCAGGGCGAAGTCGAACGCGACGATCAGGAGCGCGGCGACGAACCACCGGACCGCGCGGCGCGCCTCGGGCGGACGCGCCCAGGAGGGCCCACGGGCGGGCTCCGCGGGCGAGCCCGGATCGCCGATGCCGCGCCAGACCACCGGGATCGAGCAGAGGAGCGGGACGAGGAGCGCGCTCGAGACGCCGCGGAGGACGTTCTCGGGGACGTCCCGAGGGTCCGGCGGTCCGAGCGAGTCGAACGAGTGGACGATCCGGTCGGCGACGGTGAGGGCGGCGATGTGCCACGCCACGATCGGCGCACACGACGCGATCCAGCGATGACGACCCCAGGGGAGGAGCGAGCCTAGGAGCAGGACGGCGGCCGCGATCGAGGGCGGGCGGATCGCGTAGAAGCGGAACGGCGTCAGGGCCCAGATGGCGGAGAGCACGCCGAACGCGAGGACGCCGAGCCACAGGGCGCCTGGCGAGGGGCGCCGGGCGGGGGCGATACTCTGGTCCGTCGGGGCCGGCATGACTCTCGCACCCGCGAGCCGGCGCCATCGTTCCCGATGATCGGAGCGAGGCTTCGATGACGAGCGATCAGACAGCCCCTCCGAGCGCGGCGCCGGCCCGCCGCCGACGCCTCGCCGTGCTCGTCCGGATCCTCGGCGCCGTCCTGTGCGCCGTCTCGCTCCTGATGCTGCTCGCGACGGTCGTGGTCTGGTTCTGGCTCCCGCGCTGGGCGCCCCTGTCCGCGGTCTCGATCTCACCCTGGCCGGACCCGGCTGTCCGGGCCGCCCTCGAGCTCGCCGTCGCGCCCCGCAGCCCGGGCGGCGTGGACGCCGCGCCCGCGATGGGCGAGTTCGGGTTCACGGTCGAGGAGGTCGACGCTCGCGCTCGCGGGCCGCGTCGCTTTCGAGATCGGCTCTACCTCGACGCGGAGCTCCTCGAGCGTCTCCGGGCTCGCGGTGATGTCCTCCCGTCTACGCTCCTGCCCTATCTGGCCGTCGAGTCGCCCAGGCCGGTCGAGGCGCTCATCCTGTTCCGGGACCTCGCGGACGGCTGGTCGCTCGCGGATGAGGAGGTGGCGCCGCTCGTCGCGCTGATCCGCGACCGGAGCATGACCGAGGCGCTCTTCGCGATCGAGGCGCTCTACCGCCAGCGCGGCGTCGTCGGCACCCGCGCGATCGGCGAGCTCCTCGCCACCACCGATGAGCTCGCGCGCCACGGACTCGTGATGCAGGCGGTCTTCGTCCTCGTCTGGCACGGTCTCGATCCCGAGCGCGCGCCCGAGGTGGCCGCGATCCACGAGCGGCTTCGAGAGGAGGCCTCTCTCCGAGAGGACCGCGAGCTTCGCGATGCCCTCGGCCACTACGGCGAGACGTTCGAGGAGATCCGCGCCCGGGCCGCGGCCCGGCGGTAGGCGACCGGGCTCGGCTCGGCGGCGCCGCGGGCTCGTCCCTTGCCTCGACAGGGCCGCACCGACGAGGATCCGGCATGGCCCTCGCCCGACGCATCGGACCCTACATCGTCGACGCCGAGCTCGGGCGCGGCGGCATGGGCGTCGTCTACCGGGTCCGCCACGTCGAGACCGACGTCGCCTACGCCCTCAAGACGCTCGTTCCGACCCGCCCCGGTGGCCTCGCTCGTGCCCTCTCGCGCTTCCGGCGCGAGGTCGAGGTGCTCGCCCGGGTCGCGACCGACGCGGCGATCGTCCGGGTGCACGCCTGCGGGGAGGGCGAGGACGGGGTGCCGTGGGTCGTCATGGACCTCGTCGAGGGCCGCTCCCTCGCCGAGCGCCTGCGCGACGAGGGGCCGCTCGCCGCGAACGATGCGGCCGGGCTGGTCGCCGAGATCGCCCGCGCCGTCGACCACGTCCACCGCCATGACGTGATCCACCGCGACCTCAAGCCGGAGAACGTGCTCCTCGACGGGGCCGGTCGGCCGCGCGTCGTCGACTTCGGCCTCGCCTACGACGCGTTCGCCGAGCGGCTCACGCAGACCGGCGAGGTCATCGGGACGCCCGCGTTCATGTCCCCCGAGCAGGTCTCGCGCGGGTCGGCCGGGCAGACCGACCTCGGGCCGGCGACCGACGTCTACGGCCTCGGCGCGATCCTCTACGCCTGCCTGACCGGGCGCCCGCCGTTTCCGCAACGCGAGGTCGTCGCGCTCATCGCCGCCATCGTTCGAGACGATCCCGAGCGACCGAGCGCCTCGCGGGTCGAGATTCCTGCGGCGCTCGACGCGGTCTGTCTCCAGGCTCTCCGGAAGGACCCCCGCCGTCGCTACGCCAGCGCGGAGGCCCTGGCCGCCGATCTCGATCGATTCCGCGCGGGCGACCCGGTCCTCGCCCGTCCTCCGAGCCGCATCGGACGCCTCCTCGGTCGGATGCGTCGGCGATGGGGCTCGTTCGCCGTCGTCGCCGTCGCGATCGTGACGACCGGCGTCGCCCTCACGGCGCTCTCGCGGGGACGAGCGCTCCGCCCGGACGAGGCCCGGGCGACCCTCTCGCGCCTCGAGAAGCGCCTCGCTGGCCGCGGCGAGCTCGACGACGGCCGCCGCCGCGCGCTCGAGCAGCTCCGCTCCACGCCCGCCGTGGTCGGGGAGCCCGAGCTGGCGCGCCGGGCGGAGGCGATCGCGCTCACCGCGCGCGCCATCGAGAGTGACGACGCCGCCGGTCGCGCCGAGATCGCCGTCGCCCTCGGCGCGCTCGTCCGGCCCGACGGGGAGGTGGAGCTCGAGCTCGTTCGCTCGATCGAGCGGGCGCTGAGTCGGGCGCGCCGATTCGATGTGCTCGCCGAGCTCCTCCACGGAGCCGCGCCGGAGATCGTCGCCGACCGCGCCGTCGCCGCCGACCTCGCCCGGGCGATCGTCGCCGAGCGCCTCGACCTTCCGGGCGACGCGTCCGCCTTCGAGGTGCTCCAGGGTGCCCCCGGGCTCGAGGAGGCGGTCCGCGGCGGCCTCCTCATCGCGAGGGGCGACGCGCTCCGAGCGGTCGGGGCGAACGGCGAGGCGATCGATGCCTACGTCCTCGCCCATCGGAGTCACGGGGTGCTCCCTCCGGACGCCAGCCTCCCCGTCGCGTTCCTCGGCCCGGTCCAGGATCGACTTCGCGCCCGGCTGCTCGCGCCGGATGTCGACCGGAGCGGGCTCCTCGAGGCGCGCGCGCTCTCGGACCTCCTCGTCATCGCCGGGGCGGGGCGCGACCCCCTCGTGCCGGCGGACGCCCTCGAGCTCACCCGGCGCCTGATCGATCTCGTCGGCCTCCCCCTCGACTGGCCCGCGGCGAACGAGGCGGTCGAGGCGCTCGTCGGGCGGGGTCTGCTTCTCTCCGAGCTCCTCGGGCGGCACGGCCACTCCGGGATCACCCGGTTCAACCGCGACATGTTCAACGTCCACTACGGAATCGTGCCGCTCCGAGCGCGGGTGCACGCGGAGCTCGCCCGCCGCCCCGATCGGCCGAACGCGGGCGCCCTGCTCGTCCTGGCCGAGCTCGTCGACTACGTCAGCCACGACCAGGAGGACGTGGCGGAGGCCGCCCTCGCTGGCCGGGCGACGGATGTCGCGGTCGCGGCGGCGCTCGAGTCCCCCGAGCCCTGGCTTCCCGGCTGGGCGTCTCGGGTCTGCTGGGGCTGGCAGCGGTTCGAGCTGGCCGCGAAGCTCGCCGACCGCGCTCTCGCCCTGGACGCGACGCGGCCTTCGGTCTCGCGCTGGCTCCGCCCGCGCGAGATTCTGGCCGACTCGCTCCTCCAGCTGCACGAGGGCCGGATGGCCCGGAGTGAGCCGGTCGACCCCCGAGCGCTCTCGCGTTGCCGCGAGGTGATCCTCGAGTGGATCACGCTCCGACCGGTGATCGTCGCCGAGAGGGCCCGCCTCCTCGACGAGGTCGGCTTCGAGGAGGCGCATCTTCCGTCGACCATGCGGGCGGACATGGGGCACGTCGTCGTCCGGACGGTCGAGTCGCTCGCCGACACGGGGGAGCCGCTGTGCTGCGACGAGGGGGTCGACGGTCTCATCGAGGCAGGGCTCGATCGAAGCCTCGGGTTCGACCCTCTCCTTCGTCTTCGGCTGTGGATCTGCCTGGGGCGGCACCACGCGCGCCACGGGCGGCTCGGGGCGGCTCGCGACGCCGAGACGGCCGCGATCGAGCTCATCCGGGCCACCCACCCCGAGCGTCTCCCGGGAGTCGGTCGGGCCCAGCGGCTCCGGGAGCGCCTGACGAGCCGGGCGGCGCTCCTCGAGCAGCTCGGCGACCCGGACGCGGCGGCGCGCGATCGCGCCGAGGCCGATCGGCGCTGAGCGGCGGGATCAGCCGGTGAGGCGCATCGCGAGGAGCGCCGCGGCGCCGACCACCGTCGCGATCGCGGCGAGGATGATCGCCGCGACGATCCAGCCCGCCCCGCCATCGCCCTCGGCGGCGAGCGCCGCGCGATGGGCCGCCACCCAGTCCTCGGGGGTCACCACGCCGCGTCCGACGAGCTCGAGGGCGACGCCGGCGAGGTCGCGGCCGCCGCGGACGACGTCGGCCGCCTGATGCCTCGAGAGGCCGGCGCGACGGACGAGGTAGCGGAGGACGCGCTCGACGGGCGGCTCCTCGGTGTCCGCCTCGTGCGCGAGGTAGAGGCAGTCCACCGTCCCGAAGCGTAGCGCCGCGGGCGAGCGGAGCCGGACGGCGACGTCGGCGCCGAGGCGACGGCCGTCGGCGTGCGTTCCGTTGGTGCTCGCGTGGTCCTCGACGCTGAAGCCCTCGCCGTTCCAGCGGATGTCGGCGTGGCGGCCCGAGACCGAGCCGTGCTCGAGCGGGATGGTGCTCGCCTCGTCACGTCCGACGGTCGCCTCGCGGGCGCGGATGGGGAGCACGGTCGGCGCCGCGCCGTCGCTCGCGAGGATGAGGCGCGCGTTCGCCTCCTGGATCGCGACGATGGCCCCGAGCAGGTCCTGGACCTCCTCGCCGCCGATCTGGACGGTCTGGTTGAGCCGCTTCATCTCCTCGGATGGCTCCGGCTCGGACGGCTCGGAGGCCGGCTCTTCGGGCGCGGGCACGGGCTCGGGCATGGGCGCGGGCACGGGCACGGGCACGGGCACGGGCACGGGCACGGGCACGGGTTCTGGCGCGGGAGCATCGGCCGCGTCGAGGCGACAGGTCAGGAGGAACGCGCCGATCCGGATCCGGTCGCCGTCGCCGATGACGGTCGGGCCGTCCTTCGGGCGGATGGCGCGGTCGTTCACGAACGTCCCGGCGCCGGGCGAGCCGAGATCGAGCACGGCGTAGCGGTCGCCGCGCGGCACGATGAGGGCGTGCCGCGCGCCGACCGATGCGTCGTCGAGGACGAGCTGGTTCCGCCCGGCCCGTCCGATCGTGACGTTGGTTCCGTTGACGGGCACCGTCCGCGTCGTCCCGTCCCTGCCGATCACCTCGAGCCGTCCGCTCATCGATCTCTCCGATCCCTTCGCTCGCTCTCCGACGTCCGCCGCCACGGGCGGCTCCACGGGAAGAGACGGGGTCGGAGAAGCGGCATTACGGCGTCTCGGGCGAAGCGCCGGCCTCGAGCAGCTCGCGCATCTCCCGCTCGCGCAGCTCGAGGAGGCGCTCGGCCTCCCAAGCCTCCTCGCCGTTGGTGTTTCCGGCGAGCGCGAGCCAGAGTGGCGGATGACCCCGGGCCGGTGCAGCGAGGGGCCGGTCGCCTGGCTGTCGCCCGTTCGGGCCGGTAGAATCCGCCGCCGACGCGGGGCGCAGCCCGGGAGGGAGCGGCGATGGCAGGTCACGGCGGACGCACGATGAGCTTCGGCGACTTCACCGACGAGCCGGTCCCGGTGCACGAGGCGGGCTTCGTCGTCGTGCCCGCGCCGTACGAGGGCAGCGTCAGCTACATCCCGGGGACGGCGCTCGGGCCCGAGGCGCTCCTGGACGCGAGCCGCTTCCTCGAGGAGTACGACGAGGAGCTCGGCTTCGAGACCTACATCGAGAGCGGCGGGATCGCGACGCTCGACCGGATCACGAGCGAAGGGCCGCCCGAGACGATGGAGGGGCCGCTCCGCGACGCGTTCGCGGCCGTCCTCGAGCGCGGCGCCGTGCCCATCCTGATCGGCGGCGAGCACAGCCTCAGCCTCGGGCCGGTCCGCGCCTGCCGGGCGCGGCATCCCGACCTGGCCGTCCTCCACTTCGACGCTCACTGCGATCTGCGCCAGGAGTACGAGGGGAGCCCCTACTCCCACGCCTGCATCATGGCTCGCGTCGCCGGCGACGAGATTCCGATCGTGCAGTGCGGCATCCGGAGCCTGAGCCGGCCCGAGGCCGAGTGGCTGCGGTCGGAGGCCGGCAGGCGCCTCGTCACGACCTTCTTCGACCACGAGCACCGCCCCCTCGCCCCGAAGGCGGAGGCCGTGATCGACGCCCTGCCGGGCGGCGACGGCGACCCCGTCTACGTCTCGATCGACATGGATGGCTTCGATCCGGCGCTCGTGCCGGGCGTCGGGACGCCCGAGCCGGGCGGGCTGAGCTGGCACGACGTCACGGCCGTGCTCCGGGCGTGCAGCCGCCGCCGGCGGATCGTCGGCTTCGACGTCCTCGAGCTCCGGCCCGTCCCGGGCAGCGTCGTGAGCGAGTTCACGGCGGCGAAGCTCGTCTACCGGCTGATGGGCTACATCATCGCCTCGAAATCACGGTAATCACCCTAGATTTCCCAGGACGTCTCGTCTCGGGTGCATCCCTTAGTGTAAAGACCTGAGTCACCGGTCGGATCCTGGATGGATTCATCGGCGGGAGCCCGCGCCACGCTTGGCGGGGCGCCGCGAAGCGTTCGGCGTGGCCCGGCGGCCGGCATCGTCCAGGGCGGTCGCTCGCGGGCGCGGATCGGGCTCCCGGAACCCCCCTGGAACTTAGGTCGATGGCACGACCCTCCCACCGGTAGGGGTTGGATGGGCCACGACCCCCGACATAGGGCCTCTGAGCCGTCCTGATAGGAAAGTGAACGGTGCGTCATGAAACGCGGCTAGGATCGGCGTAACGATGGCGTACTCATGAGGAAGAGGCCGAAATGGACCGAAGGATGGCCTCGAAAATCGTCACAACTCGTGGTCTTTTTTGGAGAAACTGCTTGCAATTCCCACGAATCCCGCGATAAGGGGTTGTGGTCGGCGCGAGGCCCCTTTCTTGGGGGTTTTCGACGAGGGGATCCGCTGGAAGTGGTTTCCGGTGGGGCCTCCAGCCGGCCCGTGGTGGGCGTTCGATGGGCCATGGGCCTCTCGGCGACCGCCAGCGTGCCCCGAGCGCGCCGCCGTCCAGGGGGGGAGGCCGCCGTCAGGCCGGCCGACCGTGGGGGGTGGTCGCCTAGAGACCCACAAGACCTAGGGAGGTCGCACCGTGAACAAGCGCGGACTTATCGAGTTCATCGCCAAGGATCTCGGAACCACGAACACGCACGCCGAGCGCGTCGTCAACGCGTTCATCAAGGGCGTTCGCACGGGCCTCAAGAAGGAGAAGCAGGTCCAGCTCGTCGGCTTCGGCTCCTTCACCGTCAAGAAGCGCGCCAGCCGCAAGGGCCGCAACCCGCAGACGGGCGAGATCATCACGATCAAGGCGAGCAAGACGGTCGGTTTCCGTCCGGGCAAGGATCTCAAGGGCTCGGTCTAGCTCGACCCGACGTACAAAAACCAACGTCGTGAGGGCTCTTGCCGGGACCTCACGACGTCGGCGTAGGTGAAGCATTCAGGAGGTCGAAGGTCGCCCGAAAGGGGTGGCTTTCGACCTCCGATTATTATAGCACGTCACTATCGAGCCGGAGCCGCTCGCTCCGCAACGCCCACCCTCGAGTGACGATGGACCTTCTCGCCCTCACGCGCCGACGTCATTTCTGCCTCGACCTCCGGTCGAGCGAGAAGACGGCCGTCCTCGAAGAGCTCCTCGACTTTCTCCTCGCCACCGGCGAGGTGCCAAAGGAGGCGCGACCTCAGCTCCTCGCTGCCATTCTGGCCCGAGAGGAGCGCCTTTCGACGGGCATGGAGGGCGGCGTCGCCCTGCCCCACGGCCTCACCGACGCGATCGGTGAGGAGGTGGCCGTCGTGGGCATCTCCGGAAAGGGCGTTCCGTTCGAGGCTTTGGACGGTCAGCCCGCCCGCATCATCGTTCTGCTCCTGACCCCTCGCTCGAAGGTCTTCCGTCACGTCACGAACGTGCGCGAGATAGCTCGCGTTCTTCGTCACGGCGAGACTCGGGAGAGGATTTTGCTTGCTTCCCAACCCGAAGAGATCGTCGAGGTCCTCGAGGACGCCTACCGTGAAGGAGACCGGCGCGACGAAGAGCGCCGGTCGGGGCGTCAGGCTCGAGTCGACGACGGCGAGAAGGGACCGAGCGGGACACCCGTCCCGTAGGAAGCGAGCAGAGAGATGATCCGCCCGGAGAAGATGACGATCAAGACGCGCGACGCCCTCGCGCAGGCCCAGGCCGCCGCCCTGAGGTGCAAGCACACCGAGCTCACCGCCGAGCACGTCCTCGAGGCGCTCCTCGCGCAGGAGGACGGGACGGTCCCCGCGGTGCTCCGGCGCGTCGGCGCGTCCCCGGCGGCCGTCGGCCGGCGCCTCGAGGCCGCGTTCGCCGCGATGGCGACCGCGAGCGGGGGCTACGAGAACGTCACGATCGCGAAGAGCCTGCGCGAGACGCTCGACGGCGCGGAGCGCGAGGCGAAGGCGCTCAAGGACGAGTTCATCTCGACCGAGCACATCCTCCTCGCGATGCTCGAGACGAAGGGCAACCGCGCCGCCGACGCGCTCGCCGAGGCGGGCGTCACCCGCGACGCGGTCCTCCGCGCGCTCAAGGAGGTCCGCGGCAGTCAGCGCGTCGTCGATCAGGACCCCGAGGCGAAGTACGAGGTGCTCGAGAAGTACGGCCGCGACCTGACCGAGGACGCGCGCCGCGGGAAGCTCGACCCGGTGATCGGTCGCGACGAGGAGATCCGTCGTTGCACCCAGGTCCTCTCGCGCCGGACCAAGAACAACCCCGTCCTGATCGGGGAGCCCGGCGTCGGCAAGACCGCCATCGTCGAGGGGCTGGCCCGCCGCATCGTCGAGGGCGACGTCCCCGAGACGCTCGCCCGAAAGCGCCTGATCACCCTCGACATGGGGGCGCTCGTCGCCGGAGCGAAGTTCCGGGGCGAGTTCGAGGAGCGGCTGAAGGCCGTCCTCGAGGAGGTCACCGAGGCGGCCGGTGAGATCATCCTCTTCATCGACGAGCTCCACACGATCGTCGGCGCCGGCAAGGGCGAGGGCGCCCAGGACGCGGCGAACCTGCTCAAGCCGGCCCTCGCGCGGGGCGAGCTGCGGTGCATCGGCGCGACCACGCTCGACGAGTACCGGAAGAACATCGAGAAGGACAAGGCGCTCGAGCGGCGCTTCCAGCCCGTCCAGGTCGGCGAGCCGAGCGTCGAGGACACGATCGCGATCCTGCGCGGACTGAAGGAGCGCTACGAGGTTCACCACGGCGTTCGCATCCAGGACGGCGCCCTCGTGTCGGCGGCGACCCTGTCGAACCGCTACATCAGCGATCGGTTCCTCCCGGACAAGGCGATCGACCTGATCGACGAGGCCGCCGCGCGTCTCCGGATCGAGATCGACTCGGTGCCGACCGAGCTCGACCGCGTCGAGCGCGAGCTCGTGCGGCTGCAGGTCGAGCGCGAGGCGCTCTCGCGCGAGACGGACCGCCAGAGCCGCGAGCGCCTCGTCGCGTGCGAGGGCGAGATCGCCAACCTCGAGGAGGCCCGCGGCGGCCTCCGCGCCCGCTGGGAGAACGAGAAGGCCGCGATCGGCCGGATCCGCGAGGTCTCCGAGCGGATCGAGAACCTCAAGGCGGAGGCCGAGGCCGCCCAGCGCGAGGGGCGCCTCGAGCGGGTCGCCGAGATCCGCTACAACGACGTCCCCGAGGGCGAGAAGCTCATCGAGTTCGAGAAGGCGAAGCTCGCCGAGCTGCAGGCCGACACGCGCCTCCTCAAGGAGGAGGTCGAGCCCGAGGACGTCGCCGGCGTCGTCAGCCGCTGGACCGGCGTGCCGGTGAGCCGGCTCCTCGAGGGCGAGCGCGAGCGGCTCATCCACCTCGAGGAGGAGCTGCACCGCCGCGTCGTCGGGCAGGACGAGGCGGTCGTCGCGGTCGCCGACGCGGTCCGCCGGGCGCGGGCGGGCCTGTCCGATCCCGATCGCCCGATCGGCTCGTTCATCTTCCTCGGCCCGACCGGCGTCGGGAAGACCGAGCTCGCGAAGGCGCTCGCCGAGCGGCTCTTCGACTCTGAGAAGGCGCTCGTCCGGCTCGACATGTCGGAGTACCACGAGCGCCACTCCGTCGCCCGGATGATCGGCGCGCCGCCGGGCTACGTCGGCTTCGACGAGGGCGGCCAGCTCACCGAGGCGGTCCGTCGGCGTCCCTACGCGGTCGTCCTGTTCGACGAGATCGAGAAGGCGCACCCCGACGTCTTCAGCATCTTCCTCCAGATCCTCGACGACGGTCGGCTGACCGACGGCCACGGTCGGACGGTGGACTTCCGCAACGCGATCCTCATCATGACGAGCAACGTCGGCAGCGACGCCCTCGTCGCCCTCGGCGAGGGCTCGACCGAATCGGATCGACAGAAGGCTCACGGTGTGGCTCAGGACGCGCTCCGGCGAACGTTCCGACCCGAGTTCCTCAACCGGGTGGACGAGGTGGTCGTCTTCGATCAGCTCGCGCCGAGAGACCTCCGCGACGTCGTCCGCATCCAGCTCCGGCGCGTCGAGGAGCGGCTCGCGAAGAACGGGCTCGCCCTCGAGATGACCGACGCGGCCGCCGACCTGATCGCGCGCGAGGGCTACGACCCGGTCTACGGGGCGCGCCCGATGAAGCGCACGGTCCAGCGGCGCGTCCTCGATCCGATCGCCCGGGCGCTCCTTCGCGGGGAGATCGGCGAGGGCGATCGGGTCCGCGTCGACGCGGGCGCGGACGGTCTGCTCGTCGAGCCGATCGCCGCCCCGACGAGCTCCGATGCGGTCGCCGAGTCGCGCCCCCGGGAGGAGTCACCCGATCCGGAGACGGCGGGGGCTACTCCGTGAGCCTCCACTGGGTCCTGGTCGGCGGGGCGGGCGTCGCCGCCTCCCTCGCCGCGCTCGAGTGGTGGCTCGGTCGTCGCGACCGTCGGCGCGAGAGCGCCGCGGCGTGGGAGGAGTTCGACCGCCGCGTCGCCGATCAGGGCCTGACCCCGACCGAGGTGGAGCGCCTCCGCCGCTGGGCCGATCGCAGCGCCGTGAAGCGGCCGCAGGAGGCGCTCCAGTTCGTCGAGGTGTTCGAACGCTTCATCGCCGACGAGGTGGCGCTCCTCGGGTCGCTCCCGCCGCCCGACGCGCCCGACGAGGGCCGGGAGCGGTCGCTCGCGGAGCTCCGGTCGATCCGGCGCAAGCTCGAGCTCCACTCGGTTCAGAAGGGTGCGCCGCTCCGGAGCTCGCGCGAGCTCGAGGTCGGCCTCTCGGTCACGGTGCGCGGCGGGGTCGGCGGCGACGAGCGGGGAGACTTCCGCGTCGCGTCGATCGACGACGAGAAGCTCCTCCTCGAGCCGCGCGGCGAAGCCGGCGCGAGCGGGGCGGACTCCGGCGACGCCGGTCCGGCGGCGATGCCCGCGCGGACGCCGATCTCGGGCGAGTACTCGGTCCACGATCTGACCCACGACGAGATCTGGGTGATCTTCTGGCGCGGCCTCGACGCGATCTACCGGTTCCGGGCGCCGGTGCTCCGTCGCGACGAGGACGGCGCGATCGTCGCGGGTCACGGGAGCAAGCTGATCCGGGTGCAGAACCGGCGCGACAAGCGGATCGACGCCCGCTTCGGCGTCGCGATCGCCCGCGCGGGTCACGACGAGATCCGGGGCACGACGATCAACATCTCGATCGGCGGCGCGTCGATCCTCTCGCCCGTCGAGCTCGACAAGGGCGCGATGGTCGACCTGACCGTCGATGGAGACGCGGCGCCCATCAGGACCGCGCGCGCCGAGGTCGTCCGCAAGGGCAAGATCGTCGACGCCGACGGCGATCAGCGGCACTACCTCCACTGCCGATTCCTCGACCTCGACGTCGACGTGCGGGCCGCCCTCGCGTCCTGGGTCGAGCGCCGCGACCTGCGGGCGAGCCAGACCCTTCTCGCCTCCGGCTGAGTCGAGTCGGCCGATCTCTCAATTTATTGTCATTTATACTGTTACGATCGACCTCGTGATCGGTGCATGGTGTGCTTGACACGCCGACGGGCGCCGCTATAGTACCCGCACTTCACGATCCTCGACGTCAATGACGAGATAACTCCATGGCTGATAAGGACTTCGTTGACGGAATGCGTCGGATTCTCCTCGAGAAGAAGAAGTCGATCGAGGAGAACATCACGTCCGAGCTGAGCGAGATGCGCGAAGGCGAGGGTCATCACCTCGCCGACATGGACGATCTCGGCTCCGACGCCTTCGACGAGGCGACCGCTTTCCAGATCATGGAGATGGAGAGCGCGACCCTCGAGCAGATCAACAACGCGCTCCAGTTGATCGACGATGGCAAGTACGGCGCGTGCGAGGAGTGCGAGAAGAAGATCGGCCTCGAGAGGCTGAAGGCGCTTCCCTTCGCGACCCTCTGCATCAGCTGCAAGCAAGCGGAGGAGGGCGGCTAACCGCCCTCCGTCCCGCTCCGCCCGCGCGCCGTCTCCCCTCGCACTCCGCCGACCGGGCCGCGTCCGTCGCGACGTCAAGCCGGTCGCGCTCCTACCCGATAGATCGAGTAGCCGCCGCCTCGAGGCGTCGGGGGAAGATCCCCGGGCCGGGCCGGCGGCGTGGACGCGTCGAGGGGACGGCTCCGATGCTCGAGCGGGTGACAGAGACGACGGCAGGCCCGAAGGCGGTCGGTAACGAGGCGATCGACGGCGAGGCGAGCGCCGAGCCGGGGATCGCGTCGCCGGACGACGATCCGGAGCCGCCGCCGCCCGAGGGCCGCGAGCCCGAGCCGTCGCGCGCGCAGCCGCTGATCGCCGCCGGCGCGATCCTCGTCGTCGGGGCGGTCCTCCTTCCGCTCATGTGGCGTCTCGGCGCGGGGACCGCCGCGCCGGCGCGGTCCGTCGACGTGGACGCCGAGGCGGCCGCCGCCGAGCGCACGGCGCGCCTCCGCGAGGGCGCGCGGCTGCTCCGGGACGCGGTGAGCGCGCAGGGCGCGGGCGACCTCGACGCGGCGGCCGCCGCCCTCTCGCGCGTGGTCGACGAGCACGACGACCCCGACACCGTCGCCCGGGCGCTCGCGCGCCTCGACGAGGTCGAGCGCGAACGGCGGGCGCGTCGCGAGCGACTCGAGGCGGTCGCGCGTCGCCAGGCGCTCGCGATGGAGCGCAGCGCGGCGGGGCGGCCGGACGAGGCGGTCACGATCCTCGAGGCGATCGATCCATCCACCATCGGCGCCGCGGCCGCGACCGAGATCACGGGCGCGCTCGCCGAGGCGCGCTCGGCGGCGCGCGAGCGAGCCGCGCGGGCCGCCGACGCGTTCGAGGAGGCCCGGGGTGCCGAGGCGACGGGCGACCGAGACGAGGCGCGGCGGCGCTACGAGACGGTCGTCGTCACGTTCGATGGGCTGCCCCACGCGCAGCTCGCCCTCGAGGCGCTCCGCGCCCTCGGGGAGCATCGGGCGCGTCAGCCGGCGGCGACCGAGGCGGTCGCGCCGGTCGCCGACGCGGACGAGCTCGCGGCGCTCGCCGATGCGCTCGCGCGGGCCGGCGAGCACGACCGGGCCATCGAGGAGCTGGGCCGCGCCCTCGAGGCCCGCCCCGGCGACACGACGCTGACGGCGAAGCTCGACGCGGTCGTGGCGAGCCGGCGGCGCGCGGACGAGGCGCGGGAGCGCAGCGATCAGGCGCGGCGCTTCTACGAGGACGGCGTCCGGGCGCTCGCCGCGCGGGACCTCGTCAGCGCGGAGACGACGCTCGCCGAGGCGCTCCGCCTCGAGCCCGATCTCGACGAGGCGCGCGTGAAGCTCGGCCTCGCCCGCTACCATCGCGAGATCGAGCGGGCGACCGCCGCCGCCGAGCGGGGCGACCGCGAGGCGACCCGGGCCGCGCTGGTGCGCGCGATCGACGCCGGACCCGACGCCGACCCCGAGTGCGCCCGCGAGTGGCTCGGTCGGCTCGAGGCAGCCGACGAGGCGGCGATGCTCGCGGAGACCGCGGCGGCCGCGCCCGTCGTCGCCGACGGGACGCCCGCGGCCGAGAGCGACGCGGTGGAGGTCGGCGCGTCCGGCTCCGAGGTCCTGTCGGTCGCCGCCGAGAGCTCCGGAGACGCCGAGGCCGAGACGCCGACCGACGCCGAGGCCGCCCCCGCGCGGTCAGAGGGCGACGCCGGGCCCCAGGCCGGGCCGGCCGCCGAGCCCGAAGCCGCGGCGGACGCCGCGCCCGAGGCGAGGACGGACGCCGACCCCGACGCCGCGGCGAAGGAGCTCCAGCTCTTCCTCTCCGTCCAGGTGATCTCCCTCGGCGCGCGGCACCGCGAGCGAGCCCTCGCCCTCGGCGCCGAGCTTCGCGAGCTCGGCTTCGACGCGTTCCTCGTGACGCGCGGGCGGATCGTGAGTATCTGCGTCGGTCGGATCGCGCCGTCGAGCCCGGCGGACGCAGCCGCCCTCCGGACGCGGCTGCGTGGCACGAAGCTCGCCGGCGGCGTCGGCTTCCCCGACTGCTTCACGGTGCAGCTCCACGCTCAGCTCGCCGTCGATCTCGACGACGTCCGATGACGCTGCTATACTGACTCCTGCTGTAAGCCCCGAGTTTCCAGGGCCCAGGGCGATCCGGGCCGATCGGGCGACGCGAGCGGGTGGCGGCGCGATGATCAAGCTCCTCTGCAAGTGCGGCAAAGAGCTCGAGCTCCCCGACGAGCTCGCCGGACGCAAGATCAAGTGCAAGCACTGCGACAAGGTGCTCAAGGTGCCGCCCCGCAAGGAGCTGATCCAGGAGGTCGGAGAGCTCCGATACGGCCCCGAGTCGAAGTTCTACATCAAGGACATGCACTCCTGTCCGGGGTGCGGTCGGGGCTACCCCAAGACTCTCCTGATCTGTGTCCCGTGCGGGCTGAACATCCGCACCGGCGCGATCCTCTACTCGAGCGCGGACAACTCGAACGCGAGCTCGATCTCCAACACGAGCGGCGAGCACGGCAAGCCCGTCGGGATCACCCAGCGGCTCTTCCGCCGCTTCATCGGCCGCTGAGAGCACCCATGGCAGACATCGACGACCTCACCAGTCAGCTCGCGAACGTCGACCACGGCAAGGTCCGCGCGATCCAGGACAAGGATCGCGTCTACCTCGTGATCCAGGACGCGCCGGCCGAGCTCCGCCGTCTCGCCGCCGCGCTCGAGAAGATCAACGTCACGGAGATCAAGGCGCTCGTCGCCTACATGAACCCCGAGGCGGGTGATCTCACCGACGAGCAGGTCGTCGAGATCCTTGCGAAGGGCCAGGCCGCCGCGGCCGCCGCCGCCGAGTCCGCCGCGAAGCCCGCGGACGAGGGCGCCGAGCCCCCCGCCGCCGCCGCCGACTGACCGTCCCGTTCCTCAAGCCCTCGACGCCGAATGTCGAAGGCGTTGGAAGGGATGAGCGACACGACCCGACCTACCCCGAACGTCCGAATCGACGCCATCTTGCGGCGGTGCGCGCGTAAACCCCACCGTGACGGTGTCCTTTCATTGACACGCCGTGGCGGGACACCTATAATTCCGCCCACGGCCAAGGGTCAGCGGTCCCGAGGGGGGAGCCGCGCCAGACCGAACAGGCCGGTCCGGAGGTCGCCCGATGCGCGCTCGCTCCTTCCTCACCGCTCTCGCGCTCGTGTTCGTGCTCGGAGTCGTCTCGACGCCCGTCGCGGACGGTCAGGACTACCGCTACTTCGACCGGGAGGATCTCTTCCGGGAGAGGGAGAAGTGGGTCGGCACCGGCGCGGTCGTGACCGATGTGCTCATGAAGGTCTGGGAGCACCAGGAGGTCAAGGGCTACCTCAAGTTCGAGACCCGCTACTTCCGCTGCGCCGTGAAGGCCGACAGCGAGGCTGCCGAGATGATCAAGCAGCTCGCCGAGCAGCTCGACGACGGCGGCAAGGGCAAGCGGCTCGTCACCGTCTGGGGTCTGGTCGATCGCCCGGAGTTCTGGGGCGAGGTCAGCAACCAGGACGAGGGCGTCGACACCGAGACGATCTGGATCGTCGCCGACAACGTCACCAAGCCGCGCGAGCACCACTTCCTAGACATCGACCTCGACGAGGACTGGTAACGGTCCGACCGTGCGCCTCGCGGCGCGCGGGGGATCGAGCCGCTCGTCTCATTCGTGATCCACGGGGGCGTTCGCGCGCCCTCAGGCCGGGGAGGAACCGTCTCTTCGCGTGACGGTTCCAGGGGAATGCCACACATGGGGTTGTCGATTCGTCAGGCGATCAAGGTCGCATCGTATGTCGCCTACCACAAGCTCAAGGGCACGAAGCGCTTTCCGCTCGTCCTCATGCTGGAGCCGCTGTTCCGGTGCAACCTCGAGTGCGCCGGCTGTGGCAAGATCCAGTACCCGGAAGAGACCCTCAAGAAGCGCCTCACCCCGGACCAGTGCTTCCACGCGATCGAGGAGTGCGGCGCGCCCGTCGTGTCGATCGCCGGCGGCGAGCCGCTGATCCACCCCGAGATGCCCGAGATCGTCCGCGGGATGATCGATCGCGGTAAGTTCATCTACTTCTGCACGAACGCGATCCTCCTCGAGCGCGACCTCGACAAGTATCAGCCGAGCCCGTACCTCAACCTGAGCATCCACCTCGACGGCCTCGAGGCGCGCCACGATCACAGCGTCTGCCGCGACGGCGTCTTCAAGAAGGCGGTCGAGGCGATCAAGGTCGCGAAGGAGCGCGGGTTCCGCGTCACCACGAACACGACCGTGTTCGAGTGGGACGACCCGCAGGAGATGCGCGACTTCTTCGACTACGTCCAGGGGCTCGGCGTCGACGGGATGATGATCAGCCCGGGCTACGCCTACGAGAAGGCGCCCGACCAGGCGCACTTCCTCGCGCGCGAGAAGACCAAGGAGCTCTTCCGCGAGGCGCTCCGCGACCGGCACAAGTACAACTTCAACCACTCGCCGTTCTTCCTCGACTTCCTCGAGGGCGGTCGCGAGTACGCCTGCACGCCGTGGGGCAACCCGACGCGGAACATCTTCGGCTGGCAGAAGCCCTGCTACCTCATGGCGGAAGGCTACACCGAGACCTACCGCGAGCTCATCGAAGAGACCGAGTGGGACAACTACGGGACGGGGAACCATCCCAAGTGCGCCCAGTGCATGGTCCACAGCGGCTACGAGGCGAGCGCCGTCCTCGAGGCGTTCGGGAGCATGGGCGGGCTGGTCGACATGGCCGCGAGCGTCTTCAACCCGAAGCGACGCCCGCGCCGCGCCGGCCGCGGGTTCAAGGACGGGCTCGACGTGCCCGAGCAGGTCATCGAGGCGGCGCGCCGCGGCGAGATCGTCCGCGAGACGCCGGTCCCGACCGACGCCGCGTCGGCGAGCTGCAGCATCCCGACCGACGAGGTCCCCGAGACGGCGAAGATCACGCGCCGCACGCCATCGGGGAAGCTCGACCAGACGACCACCATCAACGTCTAGTCGACGACCCCCACCACCCCAGTCGCCGCCGCGGGCGAGAGCGAGCACCGTGAACGAAACGGAGTCGCCTCGCCCGTTCGCGTTTCTGACGGCCGTCGCGGCCGAGGCGAGCGTGCTCCGCGCGCGCCTCGGCTCCGCGAAGCCGCTCCCCGGACAGAGCGGCGGCGCCGGCGAGCTCGAGGTCGCCACCCTCCTGCAGGATCGGGTGATCTACCTCGGCCGCACCGGCCCCGGCGAGGACCGCGCCGCCCGGGCCGTCCGCCGCCTCGCGGCCCTGCGCGTCCCCCCGCGAGCGATCATCCTCGTCGGCTGCGCGGGTGGTCTGACGTCCGACCAGAAGGTCGGCGACGTCGTCCTCTGCACCCGGGCGCTCGCCGACGGCGTCGCGGGCGGCGTCGAGCCCGACGCCGAGCTCCTCGAGCGACTCGAGGCGGCGCTCCGGGCCGGGTCGATCCATCCCCGTCGCGGCCCGACGGTGACGGTCGCCCGCGTCGCCGGAGCGAGCGGGAAGGCGGCGATCGCGAGGGCGAACCCGGGCGCCCTCGCCGTGGCCATGGAGGACCGAGGCCTCGCCCGCACGGCGAACGAGCTCGGCCTCCCCTGGGCGGCGATCCGGGTGATCCTCGATCCGCTCGAGGTGAGCGTCCCCGCGGCGGCCGCCGGCTTCGTCAGCCCGAGCGGCGAGACGAGGATGGGCCGCGCGATCGCGCACCTCGCCCTGAACCCGCGTGCGCTCCCGGGCTTCCTCGAGCTCGGAAAGGCCTCGGCGGTGGTGGCCGAGCGGGTGGCCGCGATCGTGGGGGTGATCGCGCAGCGCGCGTAGCGTCGAGACTGACCCGCAGCGACTCGGCGCCGACCGGGACGGTCCGCGCAATCCGCGCAATCCGCGGTTCCCACTCGTCTCGCACCGAGAGGACGGAACCGCGGATTGCGCGGATGACGCGGACTGCGAGTTGCCGTCTCCCGGTCCACTGCCGAGGTGTCCGCTTCTCGCGTGCCGACTCTAGGGACGAACGCGCGCCCCGATTCGCGGATGCTCACGCCTGAGATCGTCCCAAATGTCGACTGGGGCTCAGGATGCGGCGCAGACAAACCGATGCTCCCCATGGTAGTTTTCCGCGTCGTGCGCGCGGTCACACCGAGGGAGTCGGCATGCGCCTGCTCGGAAACAAGACGAAGATCCTGCCGAACATCGAGCGGCTCCTCGCCGCGCGGGGGCAGCGTCCGGGCACCCTGATCGACCTCTTCGCGGGCAGCTCGTCGGTCGGACGTCGGTTCAAGGCGAAGGGGTGGCGGGTCTTCTCGAACGATCACCTCCCGGCCGCGCACGTCATGGCGATCGCGACGGTCGAGTGCGATGGGCCGCCGGCCCTGCAGCGGTTGCTGGCGGCGCGCTCGATGCGGCCGGTCGCCGCGCAGGTCCGGCGGCGGGTCGATGACGTCGGCGATCCCGACGCCGCGCCGCTCGCGTGCGTCCTCGAGTGGCTCGCCGACTCGGCGCCGGACGAGCCGGGCCTCGTCACCCGGCAGTACAGCCCCGAGGGCCGGGCGGGCCGCCGCTACTTCCGGCCCGAGCACGCTCGCCGGATCGACGCCGCCCTCGCGGCCATCCGCCGCTTCCGGGCGGAGGGACGCCTCGACCGTCGCGAGCACGCGGTGCTCGTCGCGAGCGTCATCGACGCGGCCGACCGCGTCGCGAACATCGCCGGGACCTACGGCGCCTACCTCAAGCACTGGCACGGCAACACCGACGCGGCGTGGCAGCTCCGGCCGCCGGCGTTCACCGCGCCGGGCGCCGACGCCCGGTCGGCTGCGGCGCGGCGGCGCGCGTCGGGCTCGCGCGCGTTCCGGCGCGACGCGAACCGGCTGGCCCGCCGCCTCCGCGGCGAGGTGCTCTACCTCGATCCGCCCTACAACCACCGTCAGTACGCGGCGAACTACCACGTCCCGAGCGTCCTCGCCGAGACCTCCGAGCTGCTCGACCCCGAGAGGCTCGCCGCCTACGAGGCGCGCCTCTACGGCAAGACGGGCCTCCGCCCCTACGACGGCGAGCGGAGCGCGTACTGCGCGGCGCGCGGCGGCAAGTGGAAGAGCCGCTGCTACGACGCGTTCGCGGACCTCCTCGAGGGCGCTCGCGGGCGCGTCGGCGCGGTCGTCGTCTCCTACAACGAGGAGGGCATCCTCGGCCGCGACGAGCTCGCCCACCTCCTCGCCCGCTTCGCCCGCGACGGCGGCGAGTTCGACGCCGACCGCGACTTCACCGAGGTCGGCTACCGGAGGTTCCGGAGCGACGCCGATCACGCGGGGCGGCGGTACCAGGTGGTCGACGGCCGGGCCCGCGACGAGGTCGCCGAGTGGTTGATCTGGTCGAAGGGGAAGCGGGCGCGGCGAATCCGGGGTGGGGCGCGGGCGGCGGTCTAGGCTCTTCGCTCCTGGAACGGCCCGCGTAACGGCAATGAACCCGTGCCCGGCAACTCGCAATCCGCGTAGTCCGCGTAATCCGCGGTTCCCACTGGGTTCAACGCCGAGAGAGATCGAACCGCGGATTTCGCGGATTACTCGGATTGATTCGGGCGTCGCCGAGCCATTGCCGTCGCGTCGCGGTACTCCGTCCGAGACTCCTGTTCCTGGAACAGCTCCCGGACGCCGACAACTCGCAATCCGCGGAATCCGCGAAATCCGCGGTTCCACTCGTTTCGCGGCGAGAGAACGAAACCGCGGATTGTTGGATTGGCTGGATTCGTTCCGGTTGGTGCGACGTCACTGCCGTGTCGGCGCTGTTCCTGGAACGACCGTCAGAGGCCCAGACGCTTCCCGCGCTCATCGATCAAGTCCCGCACCTCCCGCAGCGTCTCCACCGCCAGCCCCGGCTCGACGACGCACTCCTCGAGCGATCCGTAGTGATGCTCGAGGCATCGCAGCAGCAGCGCCCGGATCGCCGGCTCGTCGGGGCCCCACGGGAGCGGGCTCGCCTCGTAGGCCTTCTCGAGCGCCTTCTCCTTCTCGGCGGCCCAGGTCCGGATCTCCTCCTCGGTCATCTCGCCGCGCCGGATCGCTTTGAGCTGCTCGCGGTTCCGCTCGAGGTCGAGGTCCTCGCCCGAGAGGATCTGCTCCGCCTCGTCGAGGAGGCGGACGACGTGGTAGGCGAACTTCAGGTCGAAGCCGTGCTTCTCGACCATCGCCTTGCGCTTCCCCGTGCGCTCCTTGCTCGCCATTTTCGCGAGCTGGCTGTAGGCGTATCCCTTGAACTTGGGCCACGCGCCGCGGTGCAGGAACAGACGCCGGTTCTCGCGGACGAGCTGGCCGACGGCCGTCGTGTGCAGGACGCAGCGGGCGGGCGTGAAGAGCGAGTCGATGATGTTCGGGTTGTTCTCCATGCAGAGCGTGAAGAACCGCACGATGTTGTAGATCGAGACGTCGTAGACCTTCGCGCCGTCCTCGGTCGCTACGTGGTGCTGCTGGAACTGCTCGAAGCGCTTCTGCTGTCGCCCGAAGCCGGGGATCTCTCCGGCGAGGTGGGGGAAGACGACGTCCTTCGGCGGGATGCAGAAGCCGTAGACGTCGATGTCGCTCGCGTCGTTGCTGACGCCGTAGGCGATCGAGCCCATCATCGTCTCGTAGTGGACGTTGTCGGCGAGGAAGCGGGGCGGCGACCGGAGCAGGCCGCGCTCGATGAGCTGCGAGACGATCGACGGCATGGGGCTCTCCTCGACGCGGCGAAGCGGCGGTGTCTGCATCTCGAGACGGGGCCGCCTCGCGTCGCTGTGACGGCACTCTAGATCCCCTGGCGAGATCGTGCACCGGCGCCTCGGGGGTCGCCTCGAACGGCGCGACGATGCATGATCGAGGGCGACATGGCCGCGACCCGAACCCAGACGAGCCAGCCGAGCCCCTCGGGCGATCGGCGGCGGGGCCTGCTCCTCGCCGGGCTCGGCCTCGTCGGGCTGGTCGTCTCGTGCCTCGGCGGCGGCATCGTGATCGCCGTCGGCACGCGGCCCGCCGTCGACGGCCCGGGCTCGGTCCTCTGGCTGGCGACCCTCGAGCCGGGCACCGACGAGGGGGCGGTCCGGGTCGCGCCGGGGTCTCATGGCTCGACCACGATCGCGGCGACGGTCGCCGGCGAGCCGCGGCTCGGTCTCATCCTGTCGAACGTGGATGCCCTCTACGATCTGGGCCTCGATCCCGGCGCGAAGCCGGCGATCGCCCTGATCCGCGTGGGCGAGGGCGGCGTCTTCCGAGACGCGCGGCTGGTCGCGCGCTCGGCGCCCGAGGGCGCCGGGGGGAGCGTGCGTCTCGAGGCGCTCGCGGTCGGCCGCGACGGCGCGCTCACGATCGCGGGTCGCCTCGCCGGCGCCGTCGAGGTCGGCGGCCGACCCTTCGTCGCGACCGACGGCGCCTACGACGCCTTCGTCGCGCGCCTCGACCCGGCCGGCGAGCTCGCCTGGGTCCGCCGGAGCGAGGGGGCGGGGGAGCGGCCGACCGGGCTCGCGTCGATCGACGACGGCGGCGCGCTCGTCGCGGGATCCTACACCGGGACGCCCCGGATCGCGGGGAGCGACCCGCTCCCCGCCGGCTTCCGGATGAGCTTCGTCGCCCGCCTCGAGCGGACCGGCGATCTGCGGTGGGTCCGCGCCGGCGGGCTCCGGGCGCGACCGCCCGTCGGCCAGGTCGGCTACGAGGCGGCCCCCTCGGTCGCGGCCACCCCCGACGGCGGCTGCCTCATCACCGCGGACTTCTCGGACATGACGAGCCGGGGAGGCGGCGGAGACGGCCCCGTCTTCGGCATCGAGGAGGACGTCGAGACGCAGCTCTCCTGGGATGCGCCCGCCCTCGCGCGCTTTCTCCGAGATGGTGAGCTCCAGTGGGCGAAGGCGGCCGGCGGCGACCTCGTCGCCGCTCATCCCGACGGCGGGTTCGTTCTGGTCGGGCGAGCCCGCGGCCGTCGATTCGAGCCGCGCGCGGGCGCCGCGGTCCTCGTCGGCGACCCGGTCGCGGCCCGGGCGTTCATCGCCCGAGTCGGAGACGACGGGACGGTCGACTGGGTCCATCGGATCGGGCGCGATGTCGAGCCCGCCGCGCTCACCGTCGCGCCCGACGGCGAGGTGATCGTCGCCGGGGCGTTCGCCGGCACCGTCATCCTCGGCCGCGGCGAGCCGACGCATCGCGCGCTCGTCGCCGAGGGCACGCGCGACCTGTTCGTCGCGGCGTGGCGTCCCGACGGCGCGTTCGCCTGGGCGGTCGATGCCTTCTCGCACCACACCGGCGTGATGGTCGGCGGGCTCGACGTGGCGGCGACCGAGACCCGCGTTCTGGTGGTCGGCCGGTGGAGCGGGGGCCGGGTGGAGCTCGGCCGCGGCGAGCCGCGCCGCGCGTCTCCCGCCGACGAGGCGGGCACCTTCGTCGTCGCGCTCCGACGCGGCGACGCCGAAGACGAACCCTCGGGCGGGTCGCCCGGCGGGCGGTAACGGCAGAGAGGCGGACGACATGCACGGCGACGATCGAACCTCGAGCGGGCCCGCGCGGACGATCGGCCTGGCGCTCATCGTGCCCGTCGCGGTCATCGCGGTCATCGCGGCCGCGACGTCGGTGACCGCGGGTGACGGCGACGACGACCGGAAGAAGCTGCCGACCGGCGCGGTCGTTCGCTTCGGCACGCCTCGATTCGCCGCCGCCGCCGGAGTGACGGCCGCCGCCGTCGCCCCTGACGGCGAGACGTTCGCGTTCGGCGGCGCCGAGGGTGAGCTCCACATCGTCCGGGTGCTCGACGAGGAGACGGACCCGGAGCTCGTCGACCCCATCAGCGTCGAGGTCGGCGTGCCGATCGGAGCGATCGCGTTCTCCCCCGACGGCGCTCGCCTCGTCGTCGGGCCGGGCAAGGGGAGCGACGGCGCCCTCCGGATCGTCGACGTCGTCGGCGGCTCCGTCGAGGCGAAGCTCGAGGGGCACGAGGGCCTCGTCCGCGAGGTGCTCTGGACCGCGCCGCTCGAGGGGGCCGACGGGCGCGGACCCGAGGTGATCGTCTCGGGCGGCGACGACCGGACGATCCGGATCTGGGACCCGGTGAAGCGCGCCGAGACGCGCGCGTTCTCCGCCGGCGAGGCGGTGTGGGCGCTCGCCCTCTCGCCGCGCGCCGACCACGTCGTCTCGGCGGGGCGCGACGGGATGATCGCGTTTCGCGAGGCGGCCTCGGGCGACCTCAGCCGGCAGCTCGATGGCGGCGAGGGCACGGTCCACGCCTTCGCGTTCGCCCCGGACGGCGAGACGATGGCGAGCGCCCACGAGGACGGCGGCGTTCGCATCTGGAAGCTCAGCGGCGAGCGGGTCGGGATCTTCCCCGACGCGCGGACGGTCAAGGAGGCGCGCGCCCGGGCGGCCCGCCTGCGGCGCTACGCCCGGAGCGCGGTGGCGATCGCGTTCGCGCCGGACAGCTCGGCGATCGCGATCGGCAACAGCGACGGCCAGCTCCAGGTCTTCTCGATCGGCTCGGGTCGCGGCGGGCTCGACCTGCGAGCGCACGCGGGGGGCGTCGTGGCGGTCGCGTTCGCCGACGATGGAGCGACGATCGTGACCTGCGGCGCGGACGGCGCCGCACGGGCGTGGAGTCGCGAGAGCGGCGAGGAGCAGGAGCTTCGCCTCTCCTCGGGCGGCCGCGGCGGCGGCGGGGTCGTCACCGGAATCGCCTTCGGCCGGGACGGGCGCGAGGTGCTGGTCGCCGACGGCGCCCGGGTCTCCCTCTACGACGTCGCGCGCGGCTGGCAGAAGGCGGAGATGAAGCTCGACGTGCCGACCGAACGGATCGTCGGCGCCTGCTTCGGCGGCTCGGACGCCTCGCCCGAGATCGTCGCGTTCACGACCGACGGCCGGATCGTCCGCTGGCACACCCGGGTCGAGCGGATGATCTCCGCGACGACCGTCTCGTTGCCGGACCGCGTCTCGGGCGCCGGCCCCGACGGGATCGCGCCCGCGCCGGATCGCAAGCGCGGGGCGGTCTTCCGCGGCGGGACGAAGGTCGTCGCGCTCGTCGACTTCGCGACGGCCGAGGTGCGCAAGCGTCTCGAGCACGCCGAGCCGATCCGGTGGGTCGGCTGGACGAGCGGCGCCGTCGTCACCTGGGCCGCCGATCGCGCGGTCCGGGTCTGGGACCCGCGGAAGGGGCGCCTCATCCGGCGGATCGACGTCGCGCCGGACGACGCCGGCTACCGCGAGTCGCAGCGTCGGCCGGCGCCCGGCCACGCCATCTCGGCCGACGGGAGGTACCTCGCGCTCGTCGACGGCGACGAGGCCGTGCGCCTGATCGACCTGACCGAGGGGACCATCTTCCGACGCCACGTGGTGACCGGCGGACCGAGGCTCGTCGCGTTCTCCCCGGACGGAGAGGTCCTCGCGGTCGCCTGCCACGACGGACGGGTCCGGATGAAGGGCGTCCTCGTCGGCAACGACCGCGGCAGCTTCGCCGGCCACGCGGCGGGCGTCTCGGCGCTGGCGTGGACGACCGTCGAGGACGGAACGCGGATCGCGACGGGGAGCGAGGACACGACGTCGATCGTCTGGGATCCGACGAAGTCCGAGCGCTAGCCGGGTCGCGGGCTCGCCTTCGGCGAGCAGGATGTCACCACGGAGACACGGAGGACACGGAGAATTCACGGAGAGAGCGCGGGCAGCGCCTACCGGGGTCGGCTTCGCCTCCGACGGAGGGATGAAACCACGGAGGAACGGAGACTCGGAGGAGCAGCCGCGACGCATCAGCCTCCTCGGATCGGGGTTGGCCTGCGGCCTGCTTCGGAGCTGCGCGGCTGGGCCGAGCCGTCGATCCCTCCTGCGTCCGTTCGAACGCCCGGACGTCCGTCCGCTCAGTCCAACGACGACGCGTCACTCGCCTTCGAGAGATCGGGGCGCTCACGAAGATTCTCCGTGTCCTCCGTGTCTCCGTGGTGACATCCTCTTCGCCGAAGGCGAAGCGAGTCGCTACCCCTCCTCGCCGTCGTCGCTGTCCTCATCCTCATCCTCATCGTCGTCATCGTCATCGCCATCGGCGATCTCGCGCAGCAACGACTCGAGGTCGCCGTCGAGGTAGCTCAGGACGAGCCCGCCGTCGCGGGCGTCGAGCTGGAAGCGGCGGTCGGCGATCTCGACCGGCCCGCCGATGGTGAACACCTCGACCATGAGGCCGGTGCAGACGGTGTCGACGACTCGGGCCGCCACCTCGGCGAGGTCGAGGTCGAGGCCGGCGATGTCCATCTCGATCTCGGCGAAGCCGAACTTGGGCATCCCGTGGCTCGCGATCACCGCGCCGCCGTCGTCGTCCTTCTCGACCGCGAAGCCGACGTGGTTCTCGATCTCGGGCTCGCACGTCTCGCCGAAGCTCTCGGCGTCGCGGGCGGCGTGGCCGAGGCGGTCGACGACGACGCCGTCGACGCTCTCGGCGAGGGCGGCGGCCACCTGGATCCCGAACTGGACGTGGACGTCCTCCTCGGGCCGATCGTTGGGCTCGATCGTGATCGCGTACATCCCCGGCATCGCGTCGAGGATCTCGAGGACCTCGTCCGGCGCCACGGCGCGGAAGCCCTCGTCGAGGACGAACCGTTCGGGCTCCTCGGCGCGGATGTGCCGGCTCACCTTCAACCAGCTCGGCGCGTCCTCGACCGCGATCGACTCGGCCGGGAGCTCGTGGTCCTCGGTGTAGACATCGTAGCTGAACGCGATCGGGACACGGCCGGGGTCGGGCATCGTCGGGCTCGTTTCTCGTGGAGGACGACGGCGAAGCTCAAGAGCATACCGAATCGCGTTCCCCCGACCAGAGGGCGTGATCCGGGTCGCGGGTTAGCCGTGGATCCGAAGCGCGCCGGAGGCATGGGCGATGAAGCATCCGTCGTGGCTCCACGCGACTCGGCCGGGATGGGACGGGGCGTCGAGAACCCGGATGGCCCCCCCGTCCGCGGTGCGCACGATGACGACCGGTCCATGGCCCGTGGCGGCCGCGGTCAGTCGACCGTGGGTCGTCACGGCGATGCCCGTGAGGGCGCGATGCCACTCGGACACGCTCAGGAGAGGGCCGCCGTCGCGTGTGGCCGCTTCGTTCGCGGCGTCGACGGGGCAGATCCGGCGCGGGCTCTCGCGGCCTGAGACGTCCCAGACGAGGATGGTCCCGTCGTGGCTTCCCGAGACGACGAGCCGACCCGACGCCGCGACGACGATCTCGATGACGGAGTCGTCGTGTCGTCCGACCAGCTGGAAGGCGCCGGTGCCGCGCCGGACCAGGACCGCGCCGCTCGCGGTCCCCGCGGCGATGAGCGGGGCGCCCGCGGTCTCGTCGGGGTCGGGCCCGCAGCCGACCGAGGAGACGGCGCCTTCGCTCCAGGGTGTGGCGATGGGCTCGGTGGCCACCCCGGTCGCCGCGTCCCAGCGGGTGACCTCGCTCGACCCGGTCGCGGTGAGGATCGTCGAGCCGTCGGGCGTCCACGCCATCGAGCCCCAGGAGCCTCGGGTTCCGAAGCTCGCGATGGGTTGCTCGGTCGAGCTCGCCGGGTCCCAGACGAAGCCTTCCTGGGCGCTCGTCGAGGCGAGACGGGCGCCGTCGGGGGAGAAGGCGAGCGTTCGAGCGAGGTAACGATGGCCGAGCTTCACGGTCGCGGCTTCGGCGTCTTCCTGTGGGTTGGCGGCGACCAGGATCCGCCGGGCGTAGCCCGACCACGCGAGTCGTCCGTCGGGCGCGAACGCGGCGGTGATCCCGTCGGGCCTCTCGGTTGCCCTCAGGGTGGCCACGGCGGCGTCGGGCGGGTCGCCGCGGCGCCGAGCCTCGAGGTCACCTCGATCGAGCTGGCGCACCCGCGTCCACGCCGCGGCCGCGTCGACGACGTGGCCCGCCCGCGCGCGCGCGTCCGCGAGCCGCCGCCAGCGGGCGGGGTCGTCGGGCGCCTGCGCGGCGGCGCGCTCGAGCTCGCGGAGGGCGGGGTCGAGCAGGCTAGTCGCCCACGCCGGTCACGTCGACCGCGACGAGCTTCTCGCCCTCGAGCTTCCACTCCTTGCCGGCCGGCGGGAGGGGGAGATCGCCGAGCGACCGCTTGAGCTCCTCGATGTCCTTCGGGGCCCGGCCGTGCTCGACCTTGAAGAGATCGATGTACTGCTTCGCGTTGATCTCCTCGACCAGCTTCTCGGCCTTCTTCTTCGTCTTGAGCGCCCCGTCGACGTAGCCGGCGGGCGCGCTGCCCGCCTCGGTCGCCGCATCGCAGGCGGTCAGGGTCAGGGACGCGGCGAGGAGCCCGGCGAGGGCGAGCACGGGAAGGGCGCGACGAAGCATGGCGATCTCCTGATCGGGACGGGACGGAGGGGCAACGCGGCCACCCCTCTCTGGTAGCGGATCGGGGCCCCTGAGCGCAAGCGAACCTGCGCCTCGAGCGATCCACGACGCTACTCCCCGTGGACGATCGGGCGGAGGAGGTGGTGGGGGTGGCTCGGGTCGGCGTCGAGGCGGCGAGCGAGGGCGAGACAGTCGGCGGCGACCGTGGGGAACCGGGTGGCGACGGCCGCCAGGTAGAGGGCGCGGAACGCGATCGGGAGGGCGAGGCCGGTCACGGCGTCGAGGGTCGGCGGCTCGTCGGTCGCGAGGATCGAGGCGAGGGCGTTCTTGCCGCCGTTGTAGGAGATCGCGAGGGCGTCGATCGCGAGCCGGAGGTGCATCGCCGCGAGCTCATTTTCGCCCTTGCTCGTCGCGAGGATGAAGAGGATGAGGTGGTCGTCGTCGGCGTCGGGGAGGCCGTCGGCGACGAGCGCCTCGAGGAGGCCGGAGGCGACGCCGAGCTGGCCGGCCGACACTTGCCGGCGGAAGGCGGCGTAGCCGTCGGTGTTCCGGGCGAGGGCGTCGTCGATCGCCGCGGCGTCCTCGGTCGCCTCGGCGAGGACGAGGTCCGCCTCGGCTCGCGTCTGCTGGATGTCGGTCGAGGCGAGGTGCGGCCGGATGGCGGTGAACGATTGGTCGAGCAGGCGCCGCGCCTCCCCGACCCGGCCTCCCTGGGCGAGCGCCTCGGCTCGATCGAGGGCGAGGGCGTAGGGCGTCCAGACGTCCTGGCTCCAGGCCCTCGTCGCGCGTCGCTCGAGGCGGCCCTGCAGCTCGTCGAAGGCGCCCGTCGCCTGGAGGAGCACGTCGACGAGCGCGGTGAACGCGACCCGTCCGGGCTCGGCCGTTTCGGCCTTCCGGGCGAGGACGAGCGCCTCCTCGAGCGTTCCCTCGGCGTGCTTCCAGTAGGCCGCCTCGTAGAGGGCGTCCGGGCAGGGCGACGGGTCCTGGCACGCCTCGTCGAGGAGGCGCTCGCGCTCGTCGACGTCCGACCTCATCCGTGAGAGCAGCCACGCGATGCTCCGGTCGTCCGGCGTCGCCTCGCGGAGGGCGGCGTACTCGGTCTCGATCTCGGCGGCCCGTCCCGCGCCGCCGACGAGGTCCTGGTAGGTCCGGTGCCAGGGCACGAGGACGGGGCGATGGGCGAGGCCTCGCTTCAGGAACGCGATCAGCTCGTCCGGCTCGACGAGGTAGACGAGCGAGTCGATGAGCTGGGACGCGTCGCGGTCGGGCTCGAGGAGGAGCCGTCGCTCGATCCAGCGCCGGAGCGCCCTCTCGTCGAGGCGACCCCGGACGAGCCCGATCGCGCTCGCGGTCGGCGGCCGCTCGAGGACGACCCGCGTCCGGCTGGCGACCGTGCTCCGGCTCGAGAGGTCGACCTCCGCGGGGAAGTCGTCGAACGCAATGTCGACGTCGAGGAGGTGGAAGGCGCCCGGCGCCCGGAGGGTGTAGCGGGGGTCGGGCGCCATGTTGACGTTGACCGCGTAGTAGACCTCCTCGACGTCGAGGAGCGCGGTCGCGTCGGGGTTCAGGACGACGGTGTCGCCCAGGGCCGAGAAGCGGTTGCCGAGGTCGTAGCGGGCGGGCGGGATCGGCGGCTCGCGCCGCCCGTCGGCCGATCGGAGGCCGAGATCGGTGTCGAGGAGGGCGACCTCGATCTCGCGATCGTGGAGCCACAGCTCGATCCGGCCGTTCCTCGGGACCTCGAACGCCTCGCCGTTGATGCTGACGCGGTAGGCCCGGTCGAGGCCGCCGACGAGGTGGACCGTCCGCGGCGACAGGCCGATCGCGAACGGGATCGCCGCCGCGAGCGCGACCAGGACGGGCAGGACGAAGAGCGGCGCGAGGTTCCGGGGCAGCCCCGTCGGTCGGTCGTTCCGGGCGACCCGGAGCCCCGCGGCGAGGTCGCTCCGGCCGCTCGAGCGGTTCTTCTCGGAGCTCCGACGGGCCCGCGCCCGCGCCCGCGCGATGACGCCCGGCGGCTCGTCGTCGACCGCGTCGAGGAGGTCGAGGGCGTCGAGCGCCTCGTCGTGCGCGCCGTCCGCCTGGAGCGCGTCGACCCAGAGCGACCCGAGGGGGCGGAGCGCCTCGGGCCGCGCCGTCGCGATCAGCTCGTCGACCTCCGGGCGCACCTCCTCGATCGCTCCCGCCCGGACGAGGATCGAGGCCGCCGCGATCCGGTCGTCGGTGTCGTCGAGCCCGGCGCCGAGCGCCCGCCGGGCCGCCGTCGCGGCGGCCTTTCCCATCAGGAAGTGATCGTAGGCGCGGGCCAGCGCGAGCAGGAGCGTCGCCCCGGCCGTCCCGTCCTTCTCGATCCGGAGAGCGACCTCGTGGAACGCCTGGCGGGCGCCGAGCGCGACGGCGGCCTCGATCGCCTCGAGGGCGACGTCGGCGTCCCGGGGCGCCTCCTCGAGGGCGGCCAGCGCGGGCGCGAGGTCGCTGGCGAGGCGTCTTTTCCACTCGCCGATCGGGAGCTGCTCGTAGGCGCCCTGGCACTGGATGCAGTGGCGGAGCACGCGGCGCCGGCCGAGCGGGAAGATCGGCACGCCGATCTGGACGCAGCGGAGCGCGGTAAAGTCGTGGAGGAAGCCGTAGCGGTCGCAGCTCTCGCATCGCCCGCGGGTCACGATGGCGTCGCGCCGGGCGAACCACTCGCTCATGACCTCTCCTCCTCCCTACTCGTAGCGGAGCGCGTCGATCGGATCGAGGCGGGCCGCCTTCGATGCGGGATAGAGGCCGAAGAAGATCCCGATGCTGACGCTGAAGCCGATCGCCAGGAAGATCGCGCTGCTCGGCAGGACGACCTCCCACGCGGCGAACCGGGCGAGCGCCCAGGTGATCCCGGCGCCGACGCCCAGGCCGATCGCTCCGCCCACGATGCTGAGGGCGACCGACTCGACGAGGAACTGGAGGAGGATGTCGCGCCGGGTCGCGCCGACCGCCATCCGGATCCCGATCTCGCGCGTCCGCTCGGTCACGCTGACGAGCATGATGTTCATGATCCCGATGCCGCCGACGAGCAGGCTCACGAGCGCCACGCCGCCGAAGAGATAGCGGAACGTGTTCGAGACCTCGCTCATCGTCGAGAGCATCTCGCGCTGGCTCCGGATCCGATACGGGAGCTCGTTCTCCTCGACCTCGGGCCCGAGCCGGTGCCGCGCGCGCATGTAGGCGTCGCACTCGAGCTCGGCCGACCCGACGAGCGACTCGTCGGCCGCCTGGACGATGATCTGGCTCACGTTGTCGGTGCCGAAGAGCCGCTTCTGCGCCGTCTTGATCGGCACGTACACCCGCTCGTCGAGGCTGACCCAGGACGCGTCGCCCTTCTCCTCCATGAGGCCGATGACCTCGAAGGAGCGCCCCTGGATCTTGATCCGGCTGCCGACCGGCGTCCCGCCCCCGAAGAGATCCTCGGCGACCTTGTAGCCGAGGACGCAGACGAGCCGCGCCGCCCGGACGTCGTCGGAGTCGAAGAACGTCCCCTCGGCTACCCCGTAGCTGCGGCACTCGAGGTACTCCGGCGTCGTCCCGACGATCTGGGCCGGCCGGTTCTGCGAGAGGTACTTCACCTGGGCGTTGCGGGTGAGGTCGGGGGCGACCAGCGAGACCGACGGGCACGAGGCGAGGATCTTCTCGCCGTCGTCGAGCTGAACGGCGTCCTCGGCCGCCGACCGGGCCGGCCCGCGCCCGCGGCGGTGACCCGGGCTGACGAAGATCAGGTTGGTGCCGAGGTTCCGGATGCGGCTGCTGACGCTCTGACTGGCGCCCTCGGCGATCGCCATCATCGCCAGCACCGCGGCGACGCCGATGATCACGCCGAGGCACGTCAGGAACGTGCGCATCTTGTGGGCGGCGAGCCCCTTCGCGGCGGTCCGGACGAGCTGCCAGGAGAACGCCAGCGGCCCGGTGCGCGGGGAGTCGTCGTCGGCGAACGGATCGCGGGGCGGCGCCTTCGCCGTCGCCGGCGCGGGGGTGGCGGTCGTGGCGGCGGTCGGCGTCACGCCGGCTCCTCCACCCGCTGGAGCACCTCGCGCTCGACGCGCCCGTCGCGCAGGTGGACCGTCCGGTGGGCGCGCGCCGCGACGTCCATGTCGTGGGTGACCATGACCATCGTCACGCCGTCGGCGACGAGGCGCTCGAGGAGCTCGAGGATCTCGTCGCCGGTCCGGGTGTCGAGGTTGCCGGTCGGCTCGTCGGCGAGGAGCAGCGGGGGGCGCTGCACGATCGCGCGGGCGATCGCGACGCGCTGACGCTCGCCGCCCGACATCTCGTTCGGAAGGTGATCGACGCGATCGCCGAGCCCGACCGAGTCGAGCGCCTCCCGGGCGCGCTCGGCGGCGCCGGGGTTGCGCCCGTAGATCAGCGGCACCTGGACGTTGTCGAGGGCGCTCATCCTCGGGATGAGCTGGAACGACTGGAACACGAAGCCGAGCGCCCGGTTCCGGATCCGCGCCCGGGCGCGGTCGTCGAGCTTGGCGACGTCGCGCCCGCAGATGCTGAGCGATCCCTCGGTCGGTCGGTCGAGGCAGCCGAGCAGCGCCATCAGGGTCGACTTGCCGCTGCCCGAGGGGCCGACGATCGCGACGAACTCGCCGCGGGCCGCCCGGAAGTCGACCCCGTCGAGGGCGCACAGCTCGGTACGCCCCATCTGGTAGACGCGGCGGAGGCCGCGGCCGTCGGCGACGAGCTCGGGGGTGTCCGCGGCGGTCATCGATGCCCGCGGCCGCCGCCGCCGCGGCGGCGCATCATGAACATGGCGCGGCGCATGTTGGAGTTGAAGCCCGGCCCACCGTCGGCGCCGCCGCCGGCTCCCATCGGCACGACGATCTTCTGGCCGCCCTCGAGGCCGGAGAGGACGGCCGTCGTCACGCCGTTGGTCGGCCCCCGCTCGATCGGGAGGAACTCGGGCTCGGCGCCTTCGGTGGCCGGCGCGAGGTGCACGCCGATGCGATGGCCCTCCATCCGGAGGGCCGCGTTCGGGACGAGGACGACGTCGTCGAGCTGCGCGACGAGCACCTCCACCCGCGCGGTCATGCCGAGGAGGAGCAGGTCGCGGTCCTCGGCGGTGACCTCGACCTTGACCCGGAAGATCGTGACGTTGCTCACCTCCTCGCCGAGCGGCGCGACCCGGATCACCGTGCCGGGGAAGACCTGCCCGGGGAAGGCCTCGACGTGGATCCTCACGTCCTGGCCGGAGGTCACGCGGCCAATGTCGCTCTCGTCGATCTGGGCCGAGACGAAGAGCCGGCTCGTGTCGGCCATGACGACGAGCGGCGTCCCCCCGCTCACGCTCGAGATCCCGCTGGCGATGATCTGCCCCGGCTCGATGAGCTTCTGGACGATCACGCCCGCGATCGGGCTGAGGATGCTCGTGTCCTCGACCCGGTCCTCCTGCTCGGAGACGGCGATCTTCGCCTTCGAGACCTCGACGCCCGCGAGCTCGACGTCGCCGGCCCGCTGCTCGACGTCGAGCGGCGCGGCCCGGGCCGCCTCGAGCGAGTGCTGCGCCTCGCGGAGGCGCGACTCGCTCAGGGCGACCTCGGCCGTGGCGAGGTCGATCTGCTCCTGGGAGGCGAGCACGCCGTCGGTCGCGGCCAGCTTCTGGAGCCGCTCGAGCCCCTTCCGGGTCCGGGTGAGGTCGGCCCGGGCGCCGTCGAGACGAGCCTCGGCGCTCGCGACGCCGACGGTCGCGTCGATCTTCGCCTTCGCGAGGGCGGCCTCCGCCTTCGATCGCTGCGCCTCGGCCCGCTGGAGCTCGGCCCGGGCGTTCTGGAGGGCGCGGTTCTCGTCGCGCGGGTCGAGCTCGATCAGCGGCGCGTCCTTCTCGATCCGGTCGCCCGCCTCGCCGGCGACGCTGAGCACCTCGCCCGACGCGCGCGACTTCACCTCGACCTGGAAGAGGGGCTCGATCGCGCCCGCCCCCTCGACCGTCACCTCGAGGCGGCCGCGCTCGACCTCGGCCGTCGTCGTCGGACGCGCGCCGGGGGCGTCGTCCTGAGACGTCGTCGAGCGCCAGTAGGCCCAGGCGCCGGCCGCGCCGGCGCCGATCACGATGAGCGCCAGGAGCGCACGCTTCACCTCGAAGTCCTTCCCATCTAGGAGATCAGTGGCGGAAGTGGCGCGCGCCCGTCACGACCATCGTCGCGCCGGCGCGGTCGGCGGCGGCGATCGAGTCGGCATCGCGCTTGCTGCCGCCGGGCTGAACGATCGCCGCCACGCCGGCGGCGGTCGCCGTTTCGACGCCGTCGGCGAACGGGAAGAACGCGTCGGAGCCGAGCGAGGCGCCTCGAGCCCGATCGCCCGCCTTCGCGACCGCCCGCTCCACCGCCTCGACGCGGCTGACGCTGCCGCCGCAGACGCCGACGAGGACGCCGTCCTTCACGAGCGAGATCGCGTTGCTCCGGGCGTGCTTCGCGCAGACCGATGCGAGGGCGAGGTCGCGCCGCTCGGCGTCGGTCGGCGCGCGCGCGGTGACGACCTCGGCCGTCGCCGGGTCGTCGATCGTCTCGTCGATCTCCTGCACGAGCAGCGCGCGGCCGAGGCTTCGAACCTCGACCGGCGGCGGCGCGTCGTGATCGGGCGCGGCCACGTCGGCGAGGGACGGGAGCTCGAGCAGCCGAACGCGCCGCCGGAACGACGCCTCCGAGCGGAGCCACGCCTCGGCGTCCGGCTCGAAGCGCGGCGCGCAGATGACCTCGACGAAGCGGTTCGGCGCCCCGAGGTGGTCCCGGGCGGTGGCGAGGTCGACGGCGCTCGTCAGGGCGACGACCGAGCCGAACGCGGCGAGGGGGTCGCCGCTCCACGCGGCGTCGAACGCCTCGCCGGGCGAGCCGGCGACGGCCGCTCCGCACGGGCTCGCGTGCTTCATCACGACCGCGACGGTCGAGCCGTGGTCGTCCGGGTCGATCAGGCGGCTCGCGCGGGCGAGGTCGCGGGCGAATCGGAGCGCGGCGTCCGCGTCGAGGAGGTTGTTGTAGGAGAGCTCGGCCCCGCCCGCGAGGGTGGTCGCGTCGAGGATGCCGGGCGGCGGCGCGCGGCGAGCGGCGTCGCCCGCCCGGATCGGCTCGAGGGCGTAGACGGCCGCCGCCTGATGCGGGTTCTCGCCGTAGCGGACCCCGCGGATCAGCTCGGAGGGGAGCTCGAGGCGATCGGGCCAGCGGGCGCCGCCCGCGTCGGTCTTCTCGTCGGCGTCGCCATCGGTCGCCTCGCGGCGGCGCTCGGCGAGGGTGGTGGCGATGAGCGCGTCGTAGGCGGCCGTCCGCTCGAACGCCTCGACGGCGAGCTCGTGGCGGAGCGCGTCGGTGAGCCCGCCGTGGGTGTCGAGCTCGGTGAGGATGCTCTCGTAGCGCGTCGACCGCACGACGACACCCACGTCGCGCCAGTTCTTCGCGGCGGCGCGGGCCATCGACGGTCCGCCGACGTCGATCTTCTCGATCAGGTCCGGCAGGGGCGCGGCGGCGGCCGCCGCGTCCTCGAACGGGTAGAGGTCGACGACGACGAGGTCGATCGCGCCGGCGCCGAGCTCCTCGACGCTCGCGACGTCGTCGGGGACGTCGCGGCGGGCGAGGATTCCGCCGAAGATCGCCGGGTGGAGCGTCTTGACCCGGCCGCCGAGCGTCTTCTCGAAGCCGGTGATGCTCGCCACGTCGACGATCTCGAGGCCGGCCTCGCGGAGGCGGGCCGCGGTGCCACCGGTCGAGAGAATCGTCACGCCGCGCTCGGCCAGGCCGCGCCCGAGCTCGACGATGCCGTCCTTGCGATAGACCGAGAGCAGGGCGCGGCGGACCGGGCGTGCCATCGGAGCAGCCTCCTCGGCGAGGGATGGGGGCTTTGTCAGGCCGGCGCAACGGCTCCCAGGAGGCCCCCGGCCGGGGATCTTACCCGCGCCCGCCGGCTGACGCAACGTTCCTGCCACTCTGGCCTTGCTTGACAGAGCCGCCCTCTTTGCGGGATAAGAATGGCGTCATGGGGTTCTTCGACGGATTCAAGCAGCGTCGTGCCATCAAGCAGGCCGAGAAGGCCGCCCTTCGCGACCAGTCTCCACTCGCCTGGGCGAAGGTCGTCGAGTGCCTCATCGAGGCCTCCGAACTCGAGCGAGCAGGAGAGGTTGCGAAGCGGGCCCTGGCCGACTTCCCCCGGGCGGAGTCGACCCTGGCGGCGTGGCGTCACGTCCAGCACGCGGAGAACGACGATCGCCTCCGTTCCCTGCGGAACACCTGGCGGTCGTCACGGTCGAGCGGCGCCACCGTCGCGCTCGCCCAGCTCTACTTCGAGATGGGCGATGACGAGCAGGCGCTCGACCTCGTGCGGGACGGACTCGAGAAGGAGCCCTCGCATCAGGGCCACTACATCCTCCTCGCCGACTACCGCGTCGGTCGGTTCAAGCGCGACGGGCTCGCCCGCGATGGGATCGTCGCCTCCGAGCTCTACGAGAAGGCGCTCGACCTCAACCGCGACAACTTCCGGCTTCTCCTCAAGGCGGGTCGTCACTACATCGACCTGGGCATGCGCGCCCTCGCCATGGAGCACTGCCAGCGCGCCATGCAGCTCGCCCCCGACAACGATCAGGCGGTCCACCTCCTCGAGAAGGCGCGGAAGCTGCCCGCTTCGGACGTCACCGAGGTTCGGATCGCGGCGCGGGACTACGAGCTGCGAGAGCAGGAGCGCCGCCAGAAGGCCCGGCGCGAGTCGGCGAGCCGGGGACGCGCGAGCTCGCTCGCGACCCGCTACCAGGATCAGTCAGACCTGCTCGGGCAGCGCCTCGCGCCGTTCGAGCAGCTCACCTCGTTCGAGCGCGCGATCGCCCTCCCGGGGGAGACCGGTCAGCCCGCGATCGTCGGGTCGAGTCCACCCGATGGCGCGGTCGATCTGGTCCGCAAGCTGTTCTCCGCGGCCGAGGAGTGCTCGCTCGAGATGGATGTGAGCGAGTTTCGCCGGGGTGTGTTCGAGGGGCCGAAGGGGTCGCTCTTCCTCTTCGCGTTCGATGGACTTCGCCTCGCGGTCTTCTGCGGTCCGAACGTGACCGCGGAGCGCGTCGAGGAGACGGCTCGTCGCGTCCTCGAGCACGACCTTCACCTTTAGGATTTCGTTCGGGAGTCGGCGTTGAAGAAGGTTCTCGACGAGCTGAACGCGGTCGCGGGCGTCCGCGGGAGCATGGTGATCACGGCGGAGGGTCAGGTGGCCCAGAGCCGGCTCGGGGACGACCTCCCCGACGAAGCGGTCGCCGCGATCTCGGCTCACATGATCAAGACGGGTCGGAGCTCCCTCGAAGGGCTCGGGTTCGGACCGTTCCAGCGGTTGATTCTCGCCTGCGTGCACGGTCGTCTCGTCTTCGTTAACATGGAAATCGGTTATCTGGTCGTGATCGCGAATCAAGGGATCGATCTTCGGCAGATCCTCATCGAGATCGATAGTGCGGCGCGCCGCCTGAAGAGCCCGCGGGTCTGACGTCGCCGACTCCGAACGCTCCCGGCCGCCTGACGAGGACGAACGTCGCATGGTTCAAATCAACTTCGCGAAGCGCGAGATCAACTGCAAGCTCGTGTATTACGGGCCGGGACTCTCGGGCAAGACGACGAATCTCGAGGTCGTGCACAAGAAGGCGCCGGCCTCCAAGAAGGGTGAGCTCACCTCGATCGCGACCGAGGGCGACCGGACGCTCTTCTTCGACTACATGCCGCTCGAGCTCGGAACGGTCGGCGGGATGAAGACGAAGTTCCAGCTCTACACGGTCCCCGGTCAGGTCTACTACAACGCCACCCGGAAGCTCGTTCTCCAGGGCGCCGACGGCGTCGTCTTCGTCGCCGACAGCAAGCGCGACAAGATGAAGGAGAACCTCGAGTCGTACAAGAACCTCGAGGAGAACCTGCGCGAGCAGGGGCTCGAGCTGAAAGACCTGCCCCACGTCATCCAGTACAACAAGCGCGACCTCCCCGAGGTGTACACCGTCGAGGAGCTCGAGAAGGACCTCAACGAGTTCGGGGTCCCGACGTTCGAGGCGTGCGCGATCAAGGACGACGGCGTCTTCCCGACGCTCCGGAAGCTGGCGCTCCTCGTCCTCGAGAAGCTCAACAAGGAGTACGGCTTCGCCTCAGAGGGCAGCAAGGACAAGGAGCCCGAGAAGAAGGCCGAGCCCGCGCCGGCGGAGCCGGTCGTCGAGGTCGCCGACCGGCCGACGGCGGTCGAGGTGGCCGAGCAGGAGGCCGCCAAGGCTTCGCCGCCGGCCGCCCCGGCGCCTGCGGCGCCGGCCCGTCCCGCGGTGGCTGCCGCCGCCGAAGCGGCGCCTGCTCCCGCGGCGTCAGCGACCGCGACCCAGACGCCGCCGAAGGGACAGCCCGCGGCGGTCACGGCTCCCGCGCCGGTCGCCGCACCGGCTCCCGCGCCCGCGCCGTCTCGAGGGGCGGCAGCCGGTGGCTTCGAGATCACCGGCCAGGCCGGATCGGGGTCGGACGACGATGGGGCCGGAGGCGGGATGACCGCCTTCATCCTCTTGCTGCTCCTCGCCGTCGCCGGCGGGGGCGCGTACTACTACTACTTCTACATGTATCTGCCTGGGCTGGAACAGTAGTCGACGGCGACCCGGCGGCGTCCGAAGGACGGGACGCTCCGAAAGGGGAGAGGCACGATGTCGAGTGACAACGAGCTTCGTGAGCGACGTCTCATCTTCTACAAGGACGACGTCGACCGCATCAATCGAACCCTCGAGGATTATCAAAAGCGCTCGAAGAGCAAGTGCAACATCCTCGTGGACAAGGAAGGCCACTGCGTCACGCAGATCGGTAAGGCGGATGTGAATCCCGACACCGTGTCTGCGCTGGTGGCCGGCTGCTTCACGGCGGCGCGCGAGCTGGCCCGGATCCTCGGCGAACCCGAGATCACGACCCTGACCCACCAGGGCAAGACCGACTCGATCCAGCTCACCCTGGTCGGCGAGCGGTGCATCCTCGCGACGATCTTCGACGACGCGACGACGATCGGCATGGTGAGCCTCTACGTGAAGGACACGATCGAGTCGCTCTCCAAGGCGTTCGACGACATGGCGAACCGCAAGGGTGAGGACACGCCCCTCGAGGCCGGGTTCGGCGAGGGCGCGGCGAACGCGATCGACGACCTGTTCGGCGAGTAGCCGCCCGTAGCCCGGATCGGTCGGATCGAGAGAGGCGCCGCTTCGCGGCGCCTCTTCTCATTGGGGCGACGGGGAAGAGAATCTCACGCAAAGGCGCAAAGACGCAATGGATCTTCCGCCAGAGCCGAGATCTGGATCCGGCGGAGCCCCTTTGCGTCTTTGCGCCTTTGCGCCTTTGCGTGAGACATCATCCATCATCCCGAGACCAGGCACTCCAATGATGACGAAGCTCACTCCCATCGAGATCGCCCATCTCGAGGAGCACCGGCAGGCGAAGGGGACGGCCGAGGTGTCGCTGGAGGCGGAGCCGGTCGCCGGCGGGATCATGTGCTTCTCGGGGCCGGGCTCCTGGTCGAATCAGGCCGTCGCCCTCGGGCTCGACGGACCCGTCACCGACGATGAGCTCGACCGGCTGGTCGCCTTCTACGTCGAACGCGGCGTCGAGCCCAGGATCGAGGTCAGCCCGTTCGTCGATGCGTCGCTCTTCGCGGGGCTCGCCCGGCGCGGGTTCCAGCTCCGGGAGATGGAGAACGTCCTCGCCTGCGACCTCGGCGGCGACGAGGCGCGGCCGCTCCGCGAGCGCCATCCCCTCGGCTGGCCGGACGAGCTCGAGGTCGTCCGCGTCGACCCGACCGACGAGGCCGCGGTCCGGACCCACGTCGAGATCGCGACGAGCGGCTTCCGCCCCCTCGACCGCCCGATCGACGAGTCGATGTTCGAGATCGGCCGTCGTGTGGTCCGTCACCCCCGGACGCGCGCGTTCACCGCCACGCTCGAGGGCGTCGCCGTCGGGGCGGGGGCGATGGAGGTGGGCGAAGCGGGCGAAGCCGGCGGCGCGTCGGCCCTCTTCGGGACCAGCGTCCTCGAGCAGGCGCGTCGCCGCGGCGTCCAGCTCGCGCTGATCCTGACCCGCCTCGATGAGGCCCGGCGCGCCGGTGCGCGGGTGGCGACGATCGGATCACGCCCCGGGATCTCGACCGAGCGAAACGCCGCTCGCGTCGGCTTCGGGATGGCCTACAGCAAGGCGATCCTGGCGATGCAGGGCGAGGGGCTCGTGCCGTCGCCGTGAGTGACTCCGCGACGCGGGCTCACGCGACCCGGCCCGCTTTCGCAGAGAGAGAGCCCTGCGGTCTTTGCGCCTTCGCGCCTTTGCGCGAGGTCGCGTCGTCCCAGGACTGCTACCTACCGCCGCCGAGCGGCTTGTCGCGGTAGGCGGCCTCGAGGTGGCGCTGGATCAGCTGGATCTCGCGCTCGATCGTCGGGCGATCGCGGGTGGACGCCTTCCGGAGCGCTTGCTCGCGCAGGCCCTTGGCCCGGTTGAACGCGACGATCGCGCGGTCGAAGTGATACTTCTTCCGCTCCACGCGCGCGCGGCTGTACCCCTTCTCGAGGTGAAGGATGCCGAGCTTCTTGTAAGCCTTCCAGTCGCCGACATACTTCTCGGGGTCGGGCAGCTCACGGCCCCCGCCGATCGTCTGCTGCGGCGGGCTCTGGCAGCCGAGCCCCACGCCCGCGACGACCGCGATCGCGAGGATGAGCGCGGTGAGGGTCACCGACGATCTCGAGGTGGGCTGGGTCATCGAAAGCGCCTCCCTTTCGGCACGTCGGGAACCTTACCCCGACGTTCGCCGACGGTCCAGCGTTGTCGTGAAGGTGTCGTCACGGCCGGTTCGGCGTCCCTCGGTTCTCTCGCCGGGACGGCGGCGTGGAGAGGGAGAAGAGCTCCTGGATCTCCGCCGGCAGGAGCTGGCGGGTCGTTCCGGGCTTCAGGCCGCCGGTGCCGATCGGGCCGATCCGACTCCGAACGAGCGAGGGCACCTTGAAGTCGAAGCGGGCGAGCATCCGGCGGATCTGACGGTTTCGGCCCTCGGACAGGGTGACCTGGAGGCGGGTCTGCTGGGGGCGGCGCCGAAGCACGCGCACCTTCGCGCCCTGGGTCTTGCCCTCGGCGAGCCAGACGCCGTCGCGGAGACGCGCGATCACTCCGTCGGGGACGCTGCCCTTCACCGTCACGACGTAGGTCTTCTCGACCTCGTGGCTCGGATGGGCGAGGCGGTTCGCGAACTCGCCGTCGTTCGTCAGGATCAGGAGGCCTTCGCTCTCCCGGTCGAGCCGTCCGACCGTGAAGAGGCGACGCTGCTCGTTGTCGAGGAGGTCGTAGACGGTCGGCCGCCCGGCCGGATCGCTGTGGGTGCAGAGATAGCCCCGCGGCTTGTAGAGGAGGTAGTAGGCCGGCCGCTCGGGCTTGATCGACTCGCCGTCGTAGGCGACGCGCTGCCGGACCGGGTCGATCCGGGTGCCGAGCTCGGTGACGACGGCGCGGTCGACGGTGATCCGGCCGGCCGTGATGAGCTCTTCGCAGAACCGGCGGGAGCCGAGACCCGCCCGGGCGAGGAACTTCTGGAGCCGCTCGCCGCGTGGGACGTCGGAGGCGTCGCCGTTCGCGGCGGCCGGCGTCCGACGGGTCCCGCGAGCCCGCTTGCTCCGGCCACGGCGACGCGCGCCCGTACGTGCGCGACCGCCGCCGGCGCCGTCTTCCGACGGGCGCCCGCGGCGGCTGGTCCGGGTGCTGCTACGCTTTCGAGTCTGGTGCTTCTTCACTCGATCCGCTGGTTGACGAACACCTCTTCGCGCTGCGCGCCGGTCAGATTGCCCTTGCCCAGGGCGTTGCCGGCGGCCTTCCAGACCTGCTCCTCGTCCTCGGAGAGGGCCGAGAGGAGGCTCTTGAAGGTCGCATCGGAGACGGACTCGTCCTTGATGATCTCGCCGACGGCGTAGGCCGCGGCGACGCGAACGTCGGTGACGTTCCCGGTGTTGTTGAAGACGGCGAGAACCTCCTCGAGGCTTCCGCTCGCCTTCAGACGTCCGAGCGCGCGGAGCGCCGGGATCCGGACCGGGTCGGGGCGCCCATGGAGCGCCTCGGTCAGGGCCGGAATCGACGGCTTCGCGTCGAACACGGTGTGCTTCACGGTGAGCGAGGCGAGCGCCTCGGCCGCGAACTGCGCGATGTTGTCGGCGCGCGTCTTGTCGTCGTCCTTCGCGAGCGGGCTGTCGAAGACGGCGGCGATCCGGTCCTTCAGGATCGCGCGGTCGACATCGCCGGTGACCAGGCCGACGGCCCGACCCTCGTCGACGAGCGCCTGCTTCTCGTCCTGCTTGCGGCTGGTCGTGAGGATCATGACCGGGATGTGCGCGGTCCGGTAGTCGCCGCCCTCGCGGAGACGCTCGATGAACTCGACGTCCTCGAGATCGGTCGCCTTGCCGTCGGTGTTCAGCTCGGTCGAGACGACGATCAGGTCCTGGGCAGGGAACGCCCGGGCCCGGTTGACGCCCTCGAGACCGTTCACGACGCCGTGGGCGACGTAGCCGAGCTCGCGGAGGAGCCCGACGATCCGGTTGCGCGTGTTCTGCTCGCGCTCGACGACCATGATCACGCGGGCGCCGCTCTCCCGGACCGCGTCCGAGAGGTTCTCGACGACCAGCGGCATGTTCGCGAACGGCTTGGCCGGGTTGAGGCGGACGAACGCCTCGGCCGCATGGTAACGGACCCGCTTGTCCGAGTAGGACAGCGCCGCGCAGAGCGCCGCGCCCGGGACGCCGCCGGCGTCCGAGGACGAGACGGTGTCGACCGCGGGCTCGACCGTGCCGCCGCCACCCGAGTCGGCCGTCGCGGCATCCTCGGGAGCGAACCGCACGCGGCCGTTGCCGTTGCGCGGCGTGTGAGCGTAGTCTGCGCCCTTGGGGAAGACCATCGAGGTGCGACGACGCGGGCGCGGCTCGCGGGCCGGCTCGTCGGTGCCGCCGCCGTCGGTGCCACCGTCGTCGGTGCCGCCATCGTCGGTTCCGCCGTCGTCGGTTCCGCCGTCGTCGGTTCCACCCATGTCGGTGCCGCCGTCGTCGGTGCCGCCATCGTCGGTGCCGCCGTCGTCGGTCCCGCCCATGTCGGTGCCGCCGTCATCGGTGCCACCCATGTCGGTGCCGCCGTCGGTCGTGTCGACCGCACCGTCGGTGCCGCTGTCGGTCGGCTCCTCGGGCACGGGCGCGACGAGCGCGGCCGCCTCCTCGGGCACCGCGAGGTAGCTCGAGAGGTCGGTCCCCTCCTCGGGGAAGCTGTCGTCGGAGACGTCGAGGTCGCGGATCGTCTCGATGATCGAGACGGCGACGAGCGAGTTCTGGTCGATCAGGGCGCGGCGAAGCGCCTTGAAGAGGAGGTCCTTGCCGCCGGTGCTGCAGAGCATGTTGACCTTGCGAAGCGCCGTCTTGGCGTCCTCGAGGGTCGCGGCCTCGGACGGGTCGAGCTGACCCTCGTTCACCTTCTGCTTCGCGACGCGGAGCGCGGAGGTGACCTCGTTCCACTGCTGGAAGTAGACATTGAGGAGGAGGACCCACGCGTCCTCGAAGTCCGGGTTGATCCGGAGCGAGTCGTAGAGGAGCTCCTCCGCGATCTGCTCGTTCCAGGCGTAGCGCGGAACGTCACGCCATCCGAGCTCGCCGAGCTCCTCGAGGTTCTCCTCGGGGTCGCCCTCGGAGGCCTTCCACTTCCAGACCACCCACTCCTTGTAGTTGTTGACCATGACGAGCGGCTCTTCCTGGAAGTACGCCTCGGCGAGACGCAGGAAGTGACGCTCGGGCGCCGTCTCGGCGGCCGGGTCGTAGAACTTCGAGAGCGCAGTCCGCGCCTCGTTCCGGGTGTGCTCGTCGGGATCGTTCTCGGCCGCGCGACGAAGGCCGGGGACCGCCCGGAAGTCCTTCATGTTGCCGAGGATCACCGCGGCGTTCTGCCGCTGGAACGAGTTGCCGCTCTCGAGGATCTCGGAGACCGGCAGGACGCCGTCGCCGCCGAGCCGGCTGAGGAGCCGGATCACGTCGACGCGATACTCGTCGTTCCGCTTGTCGGCGAGGGGATCGGCGAGGTAGGGCACCACGTACTGGCCGTGGATCGCGATGATCCGCTCGAACCACTCGTGCTGCTGGACGAAGTCCTCGTCGCGGAGGTGCGTGAGCGCCTCCTGGATGACCTCGGGGCTCTGCCGCTCGCGGATCGTCGCCCGCTCGGCGAGCTGGAGGATCTTGCGAGCGATCGTCGCGAGCTCGAGGTTGTCCTTCTGGGCGAGCACCTCGATCCAGAACCGGAAGCCCGCCTCATCGCGGTAGTTCCGGGCCTTCTCGTCGCTCGGCCGCTTCGAGAGGACGAACGAGAACTTCTGGCGAGCCGTCTCGTAGTCGTTCTGCTCGAACGCGCTGACGCCCTCACGGAACGCGTCGTCGACCTCGTCGGCGATGACCGGAGCGCTCGCAACCACCACGAGCAGCGCCGCGCCGAGCGTGACGGCCGCGGACAGGCAGAAGCCACCCTTCCGCATGAGAACCTCCTTCGCTTCCCTCAACGGGGCGTCCCCTCGGGGGGGGACGCGGTCACACCCCTGCCGACGGCCGTGTCCCGGGCGGGACGCGGGAGCCTTCGGAGGGGTGTGAAACGACGATCGAACGCACGGACGACTCGATGCGTGACTCGCCCGTAAACGACGAAAGGCCAGGTCCCCGACGTCGGATTCCCTGGCCCCCGTCTCCTCACGTCTGTTTGTTTCGAGCGAGGCCGACGGGACTCGAACCCGCAACCACCGGATCGACAGTCCGGTACTCTAACCAATTGAGCTACGGCCCCACGTGACGCAAGATCGTAGTCGCCACCCCTTACATTTGTCAATAGCGTGCGAGGCCGGCCGCCCGGCCTCGCATCTCCGTTGTGACCGGCCCCGGTCATCAGCCCGTCATCGACCGGTAAGTCTTTGGTTGGCGGCGGTTCGCGCGACGGCGCATCCTGGACGATGCCCGGGTTCCCCCGACGCGTCCGCCGGAAACGACGCGGGGCGAGACGGCCGTCTCGCCCCTATCCTGCGCAGTCGTCGCTCCCGAGGTCAGTTGCCGGTGCAGATCACCGCGGGGACGCTCGGACGGAGGAAGCTGACGGAGAAGACAATGTCATTGAAGTCTCTGTCGCTCCGGTCGCGCTCGGCGATCGTCAGGTCCTCGAACGCGAGGATCGTCACGTCGGGGTGGTTGGCGCCGACGCGTCCGTCCTCGCTCGAGAACGCGAGCACCTGGGCGAGCCCGCCCGGATTGAGCGACGGGACGGTGAAGAGCGGGTCGTTGCGGGCCGTCCCGGCGATCGCGTTCGCGAGGGTGTCGTTCGGGACGATGAAGAACCCGAGGGCGGTGTCGGCGGGCAGGTCCTGGGCGAACTGGAAGTCGCCGTGGGCGACGACGCCGCCCGGCGGGTCGAACCCGTCGGTCGTGAAGAGGAACTGGGCCGTCGCGAGGGCCTCGGCGACCGTCTCGGGCGGGTCGTCGGGGTCGAACGTGAAGAAGCCGAAGTCGCTGTCGAAGCCGGCCTCCTCGAAGAGGATGTCGACCTGGACGCTGACGTTGGTCCCCGCGAGGCCGGGCACGACGAACGACTCGACGCCGCGGAGCTGGAGCGCGTCGGGGAACTCGTTCCCGAGGAAGGTCTCGAGGAGGTCGTTTCCGGGCGCGTCGCCCTGCGGCGTCACGATCCCGGCATCGGCCACCGGCACGATCGAGATCACGTCGAAGCCCTGGCCGCCGAGGAGCGCCTCGGAGATCAGGCGGATCGTCACCTGCGAGGTCGCCGTCAGGTCGGGGTCCTCGGGGACGATCTCGATCTCGATCGTGTTGTCCTGCTCGCCGCCGCCGTCGGTGACCGCGACGAGCGCGCTGAAGAAGCCGTCGGGCCGCAGCTCGGCGACGACCTCGCTGTTCGGGACGTCGAGGTTGCGGCAGACGACCTGGATCACCTCGGTGAAGGCCTGCCCGCAGAGCGCGGCGGCGAGATCCTCGGCGTCCTCGATCCGGAAGAAGTCGCCGCCCGTGATGCAGACGCACGCCGGAAGCGTCGAGAGCTTCCCCTGCGGCTCGTTCTCGCGGATGATCGCGTAGCCGTTGAGGACGATGTTCCGCGGGGCCAGCAGGTCGCTCGCGGCATCCGTCGACGCGGTGCGGTCCTCCTTCTCCTGGCTGAGGTTGCTCCCGAACGGCGAGGTCGGGATGCCGTCGGAGAGGAACGCGCAGATCCGCTTGGGCGCGGGGCTGTCCTCGGTCGCGTTGTTCTGCTCGTTGGCCGCGTCCTCCGCCTCCTGGTCGTCGTAGAGGTCGGCCACGGCCAGGAACGCCTCGGAGTAGTCAGTGCCGCCCTGCTCGGGGTCGTTCGGGATGTCGGCGATCAGCGCCATGAGCGCGTCGCGGTCCTCGATGAAGTCGGTCACGACGCGCGTGCGACCGCGGTCGCTGAACGCGACGACGGCGACGCGGATGAAGCGCAGGTCGAGCGAGTCGATCAGGCACATCGCGCCGGCGCACTCGGCGCCGAGCACCGTCTGCGGCAGCCCGGCCGTCTCGGGGATCTCGTCGATCTCGACGTCGAAGGAGACGGCCTCCTGCGCGGCCGAGCCGGACTTGTCGATCACGACGCAGAGATCGACCGCGAGGGAGTCGTTGACCTTCAGCGACGCGAACCCCTCGACGAGGATCGCGGGGTTCGGGCAGCTCGTCGGAACGCCGAAGACGGCGCCCGGGTGCGGGCTGACGATGTCCAGCCCGGCCGCGAGCTCGTTCCGGACGACGCTCAGCGACGGGAGACTGCCGGTGGCGAAGTCGACGTTGAAGACGCCGCCCTCGGTGCCGGGCTTGTAGACGGTGACCTGGGCTTCGACCGTCGCCGCGGCCACGACGCGCCCGGCGACGACCGGCGCGACGACTCCGCCGCCGTCGGGGTCGTTGACGACGAAGCGCCCGTTCTGATCCGTGAGCTCGTCGGCCTCGATGCCGTCGACGCTGACGATCGCGCCCGAGATCGGCCGACCCGAGTCATCGACGACCTGGCCGGCGAACACGCCGTTCTGAGGGTTGCTCGTCTGGCCGACGAAGCCGCCCCCGCTGCTCCCCCCGCTGCAGCCGACGGCGGCGGCGAGCGCGATGATCGCGGTCGTCGCGACGACGGGTCGCAGGGTTCCCCCCATCCGTGCCATGGTCACTCTCCAACTTCTCTTCGCCGCGCCGGCCGGACGACCGGCAGACCATCGTAGCGGGCGTACAAATTCCGTTCCAACGGGGGAATAGCAGACGGCGTGCCCGCCGACGCCGCCCGGCCCTGTACCTTCTCTCCATTGGCGCTTCTTCCGGGGGAGGTGGATGTTCCGGTGAGGCCTCTCCCGATCGTCGGATGGGGAGCCGCCGGCGGGGCGCGGCCGAATCGAGGCGATGGTGAGCGAACCTGTCGCGCGTGTTCGTGCGGCGGTCGGGCGCCGGTTGGCCACACCATCGGGCGGCGGCCGGCCGGCCCAAGTGGCCGCTTCCGTTCAGGTTCGCTCGTGTGGGGGTCCCTTGCAGGGGGTCCGGGGCGGGGCCAAGCTAGAGAGGTGCCGGAGGAGGGGTCACCCCTTCCTCACCCGTCCGGCGATTTCGATCTCGGGGGACCGGTCTCGCCGCGCGCGGCGGCGGATCGGCGGGGACGGGGGCGGCCGACGTCCGTGGAGCCCGGAGCGCCTCGAGCGGCCGGGTCGCGCGGTCCAGTCCGGGAAGCCCGACTTGATCCAGCCAACGACCGCTCTCCTCGCCGCGGGCACCGCGGTCGTCACGCTCGGGGCGATCTTCCCGATCCCGATCTTCCCCGAGAACGACCTCGCCCACTCGGTCCTCACGACGACCTTCATCGGCCTGCTCGTGATGGTCATCTTCAACGAGTGGTTCGGCTGGCCGCTCTCGGGGATCATCGTCCCCGGCTACCTCGCGCCGGTCTTCTTCGTCCAGCCGCTCTCGGCCGTCGTGATCATCGTCGAGGCGATCGCGACCTACCTCATCGTGCGCCTCTTCTCCGACGTCCTCTCGCGGACCCGGCTCTGGTCCCGCTTCTTCGGACGAGACCGGTTCTTCGCGTTCCTCCTCTTCGGGATCGCAATCCGCTGCGTCGGCGAGGGCTTCGCCTTCCCGCGGCTCGGTCAGTGGATCAACGACGCCTTCGGCGGGACGTTCGACTACCGGAACCACTTCTACAGCATCGGGCTGGTGATCGTGCCGCTGTGCGCGAACGCCTTCTGGAAGACCGGCCTCTCGCGCGGGCTGCTCGTCGGCACCTGCACGGTCAGCATCACCTACGCGTCGGTCCGCTGGCTCCTGATCCCGTTCACCAACTTCTCGATCAGCCACTTCGAGGTCTTCTACGGCTTCCACGCGGCGAGCTTCCTCGGCAACGTGAAGGCGTCGATCATCGTTCTCACCGGCGCCTACCTCGCCAGCCGCACGAACCATCTCTACGGCTGGGACTACAACGGGATCCTCGTCCCGGCCCTGCTCGCCCTCGCCTGGTTCGAGCCGATCCGCATCGCCGCGACCGTCGTCGAGGCGTCCATCGCCGTCATGGCCACGAAGGCGCTCGTCAACACGCGCTGGCTCAAGACGACGACGATCGAGGGCGGGCGCCGGTTCCTCCTCGTGTATCTCGTCAGCTTCGCCATCAAGTGGTGCCTGGGAATCGCCACGGCCGCCTGGTGGCCGACCTTTCCGATCCGGTCGATCTACGGGTTCGGCTTCCTCCTGACGACCCTCATCGCGGTCAAGGTGATGCAGAAGGGGACGATCACGATCCGGCCGCTCCTCCAGACGAGCCTCGTCGCGATGATCGGCGGCGCGCTCGCGACCGCGCTGCTCCGGGTGATCCTCCCGATGGGTCCGGCGGTCCCGCCCATCCCGCCGATCGATCTCCGCAACCCGGTCGTCGACGTCCCCGGCGATGTCCTCAACACGCTCGCCTTCGACCGCGCCCGGATGATCCGCGAGCAGGCCGAGAAGGGCTACGACCGGCCGCTCGGACCGGAGCTCGAACGCTTCTCGAGCGCGATCTCGAGCCTGGTCGCCGCGATCGACGCCGGCCCCGCCACCGAGGCCGCCCGGCCCTACCTCCGGCTCGCGGTGCGCAACTTCCGGGACCTCGGCTTCGAGATCGTCCGGCTGACCGACTCGCGGACCGGACGGCGCTACCTCTACGTGCGCGAGCGCGCGCGCGATCCGCGGCACCTCCGCGGCTGGGGGCTCTACCTGTTCCCGATGGAGCCGCGGGGCGAGCTCGTCCTCGAGGTGCCGCGGCCGGTCACCGAGCCGATCGCGATGGACGTCGCCATCGCGCTGACCGAGGCGCTGCCGGTGCGCGCGCTGCTGATCCACGGCGCCGAGCCGGGCAGTCGGGCCGACGGGAGCGCCGACGCGCTCCGCTTCCCGTTCAGCCCGTTCCAGACCGCCCACGAGGTGTTCGCCGACCGCGACGTCGTGCAGGTCCGGGCGTCGACCTCGGGGCGGAGCGAGATATACTTCGAGCGCGAGATCCCCGAGGCGCTCGACCTCGACGCGCTCCGGCGCCTCGTCGGCGAGCTCGACACCTTCCTCGCCGGTCAGGCCCGCTTCGACGCGCACAACGTCCAGCGCGTGGCCGCGCGCCGAACGTTCACGACGCTGGCGGCCAGCGACGCCGCCGCCATCCAGCTCGTCTCCCGCCGCGTCGAGGGCGAGCCGATCGTCGAGGTCGAGGACGACCTCTCCGTCGCCGCCTTCATCCTCGGCTCGCTCTTCCGCGAGACCGGCACGATCGCCCGGAGCGGCTCGGAGGCCTACCAGCCGCCGAGCCTCGCCGACGCCCTGTTCTTCGACGAGCGCATCCTCGAGCCGACGATCCGGCTCGCCACCGAGGTCGCGGCCGACGGCGAGATCGACGAGGGCCGCCTCGCCGCGATCGCTCTCTCGGCCGCCGCCGCCGGCTACGAGGTGGTGCGCTACCGGACGGCTTACTCGCCCGAGTCCTACCTGACCCTCCGCGAGGCCGGACCGGTCGAGGGGCGTCGCCACTGGGGCTTCGTCTGCATCCGGACCGGGCCGGCCGCCCCGTTCGTGGTGGAGGTGCCCGCCCCCGTCACCGAGTACCACACCGTCGAGGCGGGCGCCCGCCTGTTCGACTTCCTCAACGCCCGCGCGATCATCGTCGCGACGGCGAGCCGCCTCGCGAACGCCGCCGGCACCGCCGACGTCAGCCACCGGGCGAACGTCCTGAACATGTTCCAGGTCGCCCACCAGGTCTGCCTCCGGTCGGCGCCGCCCGGCGAGGTCTGGGCGCTCCAGGTGAAGGGCTTCTCGCAGAACGACCCGTTCGAGGAGCCGGACGTCGTCATCTCGACGGGGCGGGAGCTGCGCCGCCGCGAGGACGTGCCCGAGGTGCTCGCCTCGCTCCAGCGGCAGCTCCTCCAGCTCGGCCCCGAGGTGGTCATCTACGACGGGACGATGCGGACGCGGCGTTTCCACGGCGGCGGGAGCGTGCAGCGCGACTACGCCAAGACGCAGGCGGGCGGCGCGTTCGCCTACCTCTGGCTCTCCGACGAGTTCCGCGAGACGTTCCGCAGCCGCCCGGTCGACGAGAGCGTCGGCGACGCGTTCCACAGCCTCGAGGTCGAGCGGATCCGCGGCAACCTCGGCCCGTGGCTCTCGGCGTACGCGTCGCGCCTCGCGAGCCGGCCGATCGACGAGTCGGTCAGCTTCGACGAGCCGCTCTTCGCCGAGGTCGTCCGTCGCCTCGAGACGTACTCCGAGCTGCTCAACGTGGTCGACCTCGCCCACGGCCAGAGCCTGGCCGCCGACCTCGGCGGGCGCCTCGTCGCCTTCGTCGACATCCCGACGCGGCGCCGCTACGTGGTGCTCCTGCCATCGGAGCGCGACGCCCGCTACGTCGTGATCGTCAACCCGCACGCCCTCGAGCGCCGTCGCGTCGAGGTCAACGCCGACGAGGAGGACCTGCCGAAGGTCGTCGACGACTTCATCCGCCGGAACTGGGGGAGCATGGTGATCCGCCGCGGGAGCAAGGACTGACGTGAAGCTCGCGGCCTGGCGTGGACTGAGCGGACCGCGGCTGCTCGCGCTCGTCGCGGCTCTGTCGGCCGTGGTCGTCTACCGATCGGGCGTCCTCGACCCGGGCGAGGGCTCGCCCGAGCAGCGGGCGGCCCAGCGCAAGGTCGACCTGGCGACCCGCGCGCCGGCCTACGAGATCCGGGGCGACCTGCCCGCCCGCTTCCGCCTGCGGAGCGACGACCACGAGATCCGGATCATCACGAACCTGGTCATCCCCGACGACGAGGACGCGGTCCGGGCCGAGATGCGCTTCTACGGCCTCCGGGTCCGCGTCACCGACGAGGACGGCGAAGAGGTCTGGGCCGGCGTGTTCTGGGAGCGGACGAAGAAGACGCGCGAGCGCGCGCCGAAGGAGCTGATCGACTCCGAGGACGCCTTCTTCATCGGCTCGTCCGAGACGCCCGCCGACAGCCGCTCGACCCATCTCTACGTCTCCGACCTCGTCGCCCGCGGCGCGGTCCATCTGGAGATCACGCCGGAGGTGGCCGAGGGCTACCCGATCCTGGTGCGTTGCTTCCGGCAGGAGCGGCTCGATCCAGCGAAGGCGCAGCAGCGCTGGGAGAAGTACGTCAGTCGCCACATGACCGAACGGCTCTCCCCCTACAACAGCTTCGGCCCCGAGGTCGCCCAGCACGAGGAGCGCCTGCGCTTCCTCTCGGAGCGCTGGCTCCGCCTGCCGCCCGAGGGCGACCCGCAGACCGACTACGTCCTCCGGCCCCTCTACGTCACCGACTTCCGAAAGCAGCAGCGCACGATCGAGCGTGACGACGCGCCGCGGGGCGTCGACGGCGGCCCCGGGCGCCACCTCGGGATCAACGTCGTCGGCCCGTGTGACCTGAGCGTCGAGGTGACCGCCGACGCGGACCCGGCGGCGATCCTCGCGCCGGACGAGCCGCGGCTGCTCCGGATCGAGGGGTTCAACGAGCAGGGGCGGATCGTCGACGCGATCCACCGGATCGAGGGGGAGGGGGCGAGCTACCAGCTCCTGCTGCTCAAGGTGCCCGCCGGCGTGGCGACGTTCACGGTCGCCCCGCTCAACTTCGCCGGCAACTTCCGCTTCTACATGGACAAGCTGCATCTCCTCGGCGGGCAGGAGATCAGCCGGGTGGTCGGGCGGAGCGGCGGCCGCGGCTGGTACGAGATCCGTCCCGACTTCGGCGCCGTGCGCTACTGGAACGCGCGGCGCGATCCGATCGGCGGCGACGACGGGCCGGCGATCGCCGATCGCCTCCCCGGCGAGGGCGCGCCGATCGTCGCACGCGTCGAGCACCAGAGCCGCGAGGACGTGGCCGAGCTGATGATCTCGGCGCGGATCGGGATCCCGCCGGGCGACGCGGGCGCGACGCAGCTCTTCTCCTTCAGCTACGAGCTGCTCGACGAGGGCGGCGGCGTCGTCCACACCGAGGAGCTCTCGGGCAGCGCGCGGCCGAGCCTCTTCAGTCACTACGTCGATCCGGGCCGCGACACGGCGAGCGTGCCGAGCGAGGAGGTCCACTTCCGGATCATCGTGCCGAAGGCGGCGACGCAGATCCGGCTGTGGAGCGACGAGGACGTCGGCCTCGCCCTCTTCAGCCGGCTGCGCCTCCGCAAGGAGCTCGTCTACGTCCCCGAGGACTACCCCAAGAGCGCCGAGATCCGGCGGAGCCGGCTCGCGTTCGGTCGGCCGAAGAGCAAGATCTGGTTCTACTTCAGGCCGCTCAACTACCGCGAGCTCGTCGCCGAGCGGCGCGATGTCCGGGTCGCCTACCAGCGGCGCCTCCTCGAGAGCCGAGAGCGCGAGCGCGACCCGACCCAGTTCAGCAACTTCGGCCGCTTCCTCGCCCCGATCGGGCTGCCCGAGCGCGAGACGCTCTGGGAGGAGCTCTCGGTCGAGCCGGGCAAGCCGATCGTCGGTCGGAGCTCGACCTGGAGCCGGGTGGCGCCGTTCGTCGACGAGACGGTGCGCGTTCACGACTTCCTCAACCCCGAGAACGAGCGGCCGATTCCCCTCCCGATCGTCTGGGCACGCCTCACCGGCGAGACGGTCGTGCGGGTCGGACGCGACGACGGCGCGGAGCGCCGCGCCGACGAGGAGGCCGCCCGGCCGCTCCTCGTCATCGTCTACGTCGACGGCGAGAAGCGGGTCGAGGAGCTCGTCTCGGGGCGGGCGGGGCAGCTCGACGCCGGCTTCGTCGGGCAGGGCGCGCGGGCGGTGCGGGTCGAGGTGTTCGAGCGCGGCGACGACGACGTCTTCGAGCCGATCGACCCGGGCGCCTTCGTCGTCCTCGCGAACGCGCCCCACGCCGAGCGGATCGAGGGCCACTGGGCCGAGCGGGAGACCCACCGTCTCGTCCGCGGCCGCCCGATCACCCTCGAGATCAACAAGCGCACCGTCGAGCCGGTCTCGCTCAACGTGTCGTCGTTCTTCCGGCCGCCGGTCGACGAGGACGGACATGAGCCCGCCCGCTACGAGATCGAGGCCGAGCTGAGCCGCGAGGAGCGGACCGACACCGGCGAGGTCCGGCCGATCGCGCTCGAGACGCGCGTCTTCAGCATCGTCTGCCCGACGCCGGACGAAGGGATCGTCCTCGGCGAGAGCGGGACGCTCTTCCGGGTCGGTCAGGCATTCTTCTACGGGCTGCGGTCCGACCTCCGCCCCGGGCGCTACCGGCTCGTGATGCGGCTCCTCGGCGAGGGCGAGGTGGCCGTCCGGTTCTCGCTCCTCGATCGCGCGCGCTTCCGGCTCGACCGGCAGCGCTGGGCCCGCGTCAACGTGAAGGGGCCGGCCCGGCTCCGGATCGAGGTGCCGATCGGCGCGGAGCTCCGCGAGCGCGGCGTCGACACCGTGAGGCTCCTCCTCAAGCGACAGCGCTTCGACGAGCCGGCCGTCCTCCGCGACCTGATCCTGCGATCGCCGGGCGAGGACGCCCCCGCCGAGGCGACGGTGGAGCTGCCCGAGGGGCTGACGACCCTGACGATCGGGGCGCTCGCGCCCGACGCGCTCACGCCGAGCTTCTTCCTCGACCGCTACATCGACGCCCTCGCCGGGCTCTACCGGATCGTCCTCGACGAGCCGCTCGCCAGCCTCGACTGGTACGAGTTCGTCCCGGTCGAGCAGCGCCTCGGCTACTACCGTCAGGCCGCGCGGGACGCGCCGCTCACCTACGAGCTGCGTCCGTCGTCGACGTCGGGCGAGGCGTCCCCGGAGGCGACGCCGACGCCGCCCGGGGACGAGGCGACGCTGCCCCGCTTCCTGAAGCTCATCGCGCGGCGGCCGTTCCCGCCGGTGCCGGCGTGGGTCGAGGAGGAGACCGAGCTTCGCTACGCCTTCGAGGACGCGGGCGCCGCCGTCGTCGCCTCCGGCACGATCGTGCTCCGGACGTTCCCGTCCGACCGCGACTTCTACGACCACGTCGAGGGCGAGCGGAGCGAGTCGAACGTGCCGAGCGAGCCGGTCGAGCGCTTCCTCGTCGTCCCGGCCGACGCGGCGGCGGTGCGCTTCGAGGCGGGCGCCGGGCGGCTCGACCTGGCGCTGCTCGAGCGGGTGCCGGGGATCCGGAGCGTCTCCTTCACGCCCCAGGACCATCGCGAGCCGCCGGGCGTCGACGCCTCCGACCTCAGCCACTCGAGCAACCGGTGGAAGGCGCTCGCGCCGGTCGACGCGGTCGCGCGGCACGACGCGGGGCGGCGCCCCACCGTCGTCGTCCAGCGCGAGGTCGTGCGCGAGGAGCCGCAGACGATCGAGGAGCTCGTCGCCGCCGACGACGTCGATGACTCGCCGGCGGAGCCCGCCGCCGGCGACGGGGGTGACGCTGGCGATGGCGAGGGCGCCGCGACGACGCCTCCCGGCCTGCAGCCCGAGGCGGTCGCGCCGAACGACTACCGCGAGCGGCGCCCCGTGCTCGAGCCGGTCCGGCTCGCCGCCGAGGAGCGCGACGCCCTCCCGTGGCGACCGAGCCTCCTCGCCGTCGTCGAGCCGGGCGACCCGGTGCCGTTCGACGTCGTCAACTGGGCGCTCCCGGGGAGCGATGTCCCCGGCATCGTCCGGATCGTCTACGACCTCGGCGAGGCGGCCGGCGAGTCCGGCGGCTTCCCCCGGATCGCGGTGAAGGTCGACGGCGAGGAGCGCCTCGCCCAGGCGCCGCTCCAGCGCTCGGGGACGCTGCTGGTCGCGGGCGTCGCGCCGGGCCGCCGCACGATCGAGATCGCGTGCGACGCGCCCGGGTCCCGGTTCTACGTCGGCCAGCGACCCGCCCCGCGGGAGGCCAGCGGCGACGGCGACGGCGGCGACGACGACCCTGGGCGCCCGGTGCTGCGCGAGCGCGTCCTCTACGCGTTCGCGTTCGAGGCGCCCGACGAGGCGGGCGTCGTCCGCGCCCGGATGCCCGTGCGCGTTCACAAGGACGAGGCCGACGACCTGACCCTCAACCTGTCGCTCTACGTCCCCGTCGGCGTCGATCCGGCCGACCTCTCCGTCAGGATCCGGCACCTGCCCGAGCCGGGCGCGTTCCGGGCCGGGGTCGCGACCGAGCGCTACACCGTCCCCGAGCGCCTGTTCTTCTTCGGCGAGGGCGAGCCGCTCACGGTGATCGATCAGGCGCGCCTCGAGCCGCTCGAGCTCGTTCGATGGAAGCTGCACTACACCCTCCGTGGCGACCTCGTCGCGGGCACCCACGAGGTGCTGATCGAGCTCGACGGAGTCTCCGAGGCGTTCGCGCGCCTGATCGTGTTCCGGCCTCGCGACGTGGAGCGCGACCGGGCGAAGTTCCAGTCGTTGCGGGAGGAGTGAGACCGATGACGCGCCCGCTCCCGTTCGTCGCTCTTCTCGCCGCCGGGGTCGCCCTCGGCGCCGTCGGGCTCGGCTGCCCGGCCGAGGGCGGCTCGCCGGGCAGCGGCGAGGGGGCGACCCCGACGCCGGGCGCGGGCGCGGGCGGCGATGCGACCGCGGGCGCCGCCGGCACCTCGCCGGCCGGCGGAGCGCCCGAGGGCGGCGCGGGCGCGGCGGACGCCAAGCGTGGTTCGGGGGGCGCGGCGACCGGCGGCGGGATGATCGGCGCGGCCCACGCCTACTCGCTCTCGCCGGCGGCGCGCTACGCGACGCCGAGCATCGTCGGCGGCCGGGACGACCTCGTCGAGCTCGTCGGCGCCGCGCAGCGCCGCGGGCGCGATCAGCGCTACCTCGTTCCGACGCGAGCCGAGGTCGCCGAGATGCGGGCGATCGTCCGCGAGCTCGTCCCGCGCCTCCGCCGAGCGGGCGCCGTCGACGTCGACGACCTCGACGAGCGGGCCGGTCGCCTCGGCCTCCAGCTCGTGAAGTTCCGGAGCCTCGCGGGCTCGTTCGTGATCGTGCGCGAGCTCGAGGGGCTCGAGCGCGGCGCCGGGATCCTGGTCCTGCGCGGCGGGGACGCGCCGCGCCCGCTCGCGGTGATGGCGCCGCATTGCTTCGAGGACGACGCGACCGGACGGATGGCGCTCCGGTTCTTCCTCGAGACCGACGCGGCGGCGCTCCTCCTCAACACGGTGAGGCGCGACGCGCCCGTCCTGAACCCGTCGGAGCTCGGCGGGATGGAGCGGCCGGCCGACCTCGCGTTCGCGGAGCGGAGCTTCTTCCTCGCGGCGACCGAGGCGCTCGCCGCCGCGCACGAGCGGGCCGCCTTCGTCCAGCTTCACGGCTGGGAGCACGAGGAGTGTCCCGAGGTCGGCGCCGAGGTGGCCGCGGTGCTGAGCCGCGGCAACGCCTACCTCTCCGAGGACCTGGCGCTCGACCGGCTGGTCGACGAGCTCCGCGCGCTCGTCGGCGACGAGGCGGCCGTGGCGCGGTTCGGCCGCGAGGTCCGGGCGCTCGGCGGGACGAACAACGTCCCCGGCGGCTTCATCAACGCCTACTCCGACGACCGCTTCTATCACCTCGCCTTCGACCGGTCGCTCCGCGCGCGCCTCGAGGACGACGCCCTCTTCCGTCGGAACCTGGCGACCTCGCTCCGGCGCCTGAGCGACGGCGGCTGATCGGCGATCGATGAAACGGGTCCGGCCGGCCAGCGTCCGTCTCGCCGCCGTCGCGGCGCTCCTCCTCCTCGCCGGGGGATGCGCGAGCGTCGGCTCCCCGCTCCCGCGCGGGTCCGGGGTGTGGCGGCGGTGGCACGCGGTGCCCGGCCCGACCGTGGTCTGGCGCGAGGGGAGCCACGGGGCGCGCCTCGAGCGGCTCGACACGGCCGACCGCTACCTCCTCCGAGGCGTCGACGACGCGCTGGTCGTCCGCGCCGAGCCCGGCGCCGTCCTCCGGTTCGCGCCGGTCGATCCGAGCTCGGCCGGTCGCATCCGGGTCGAGCGGCTCCACGCGTTCGGCGGCTGGGTGGCCGCGATCGTCGAGCCGGCGCTCGCCGACGACGTCGCCGCGGCGCCGGGCGAGCGGATCGTCTCGACCCCGCCCGGGCTGCCGACCCACTTCCGGGTGAGCCTCGAGGCGCCGCCCGACGGCGGCGCGCCCGTCGCGGTCGAGGTGATGACCTTCCAGCGGATCGAGCGGGTTCAGCCCGAGTACTGGGAGCGGCTCGAGGATCGGGCGCGGCGCGCCTTCCTCGCGCGAGCGGCGCCGCGGCCGGGCGACCTGACCGAGCGGTCGAGCCCCGATCAGCGGTTCCGCGCGTTCGGCGAGGAGATCGCGTCGCTCGTGCCGTGGGCGGTCGAGGGCGCCAGCGCCGCCGGTGGAGACGGAGGCGGAGGCGGAGGCGGAGGGGCCGGCCCCGGCGACGGGCTCGCGCGGGCGGTCTCGGCCCTCGTCCTCGGACGGTACTACCTGTTCGATCTCGCCGCGCGCGCCGACGACGGCGCGTGGGCGTTCGACGAGGAGCCGATCGAGCGCGCCGATCGGGCCCGCGTCGCGACGGTCGGCGAGGAGGCGGAGGGCTGGCTCGAGCAGAGCGACCGCGCCGAGCCGGTGGAGCTGACGGTCTCGGGGCCGGCGCTCCTCCGGATCGACAGCCGGCTCGTCCTCGGCGACTTCGAACGCGAGCGGTTCGGGAGCTACGAGCTCGCGGTGGGAGAGGGCGACGCGCGCGTCCTCCGCGAGCTCGTCTGGACGCAGATCGACGACGCCCTCGGCCTCGTCCGCGACGACCGGGAGCGGCCGCTCTGCCGCTCGCGGCGCGTCCACCTGGTCGTCCCACCCGGGGAGCATCGCTACGCGATCGCGACCGACGCGCCCGCGCTCCTGCGGGTCGTCGTCCGGCGGAAGCGGCTCCACGTCGCGGACGCCTTCCTCGACCGCGAGGACCCGGCGGCCCATCTCGACCGGGCGCGGTCGGCGGCGAGCGAGGTCGTCGCCGCATCGGGCGATGACGCGAGCGAGGCGCGTCGCGGCCACTACATCCTCGCGGCGGTCGCCGACGCGGTCGGCGATCGCGACGCCGTCGCGCGCGAGCTCGATCGGATCGAGAGCCTCGCGCCGCGCTCGTCCGGTCGCGGCGATCACCTCCTCGACCTCGCCGCGGCCCGGCTCCGGGCGAAGCTCGCCGCCGAGCGGGGCGATGTCGCGGGGGCGCGCGCGCTCCTCGATGCGGCGATCGAGCGGGTCGCCGCGCCGCCCTCGCCGATCGCGCCGTGGATGCTCGAGCTTGCCGCGCGCGGGGCGCGCGTCGACGGCGGAGCGGCCGTGCCGGTCGCCTCGAGCCTCGTCCGGATCGGGCGCGCGTTCGCCGATGCCCCGAGACGCTCGTCGCCGCGCTCCGGCGACGGTCCGGCCGCCGCGGACGATTCCGGGCGGCCCGATGGGGAGCTCGTCTCGGTGCCCCACGACGCGGCGGCGATGGCGCTCGCGCGCGCGGTCGGAGGACCGCTCGGCGCGGTGACGGCCGCGAGGATCGACCCGGTCGAGCTCCGGGCGCCGCCGACGCCGCTGCCGTTCGCCGGCGCGGTCGGCCGGACGGCGCGCGCGGTCGTCGGGCGCCGCCTCGGCGGCGGCGATCCGGTCGCGGCGTGGCGGTCGGCCCACGGGCGGGTCGAGCTCGATGCTCTGCTTCCGCTCGAGGGGAGCGCCGCCGGCCTCGCCGGGCGCATCGGCGGGGAGGGCGCGCGGAGAGCGAGGCGGGAGCGGGCGCGCGCGGAGCTCCTCGGCCGCGGTCGCTTCTCGGATCCGGTCGCGGCGAGCGCGCCGCCGATCGTCGGGCCGGCCTTCGCCATCGGGCGGGCCGTGGCGGCCCGGGCGCTGGGCGGATCGGCGGCGGAGGCCGACGAGCCGCCGGCGTGGATGACCTCGACCATCGTGAAGCGCGCGCGCCTCGAGGCGGCCGGGCTGCTCGTCGCCGAGGGGCGCGTCCTCGACGCGGCGGAGCGCTACGAGCAGGTGATCGGGGGCGACCCCGACGACGCGACGGCGCGGCTCGGGCTGGTCGGCGCGCTGCTCGAGCTCCACGGCGACGAGACGCGCGAGCCGCTCGCTCTCGCCCACGTCCACGACCTCCTCGCGCGCGTCCCGGGGCTCGACGACGCGCGGCGACACTGGCGGACCGCCTACTACGTCGCGAGCTACTGGCAGGACCTCGCGCCGCTCCGGAAGCCGGCCGGCCGCCGGGTGCGCGCGACCCTCCCGGTGCGGACGATCGACGAGCAGACCGAGGCGGACCTCGAGGCAGCGTCGGTCAGCGGCGGCGTGGCGGGGAGCTATCGGGTTCCCCTCGACCGGGCGTTCGAGGTCGAGGCGGACCTCGCCGTCGAGGACGGGGCGGTGTGGGCCACCCTCCTGGTGCTGCCGCCGGCCGACGCGCGGCGGGGCCGGTGGCTGCCGTCGCGCTCGGCGGCGAACGAGGACGAGCCGAGCGGCCGCCTGCTCGTGATCCGCGCGGTCGACGCGCGCGCGCCGATCCTCGAGCTGCCGCTCCTCGGCGGGGCGGACGAGCTCGAGCTGCGCCTGCCGGTCGGCGTCCCGCTGATGGCATCGATGAGCGGCGTCGGCGAGGACGAGACGCCCCCCGAGGTGGTCATCCGCGGCCAGGTGCGCCTCGTCGAGGACGGCCTCGGCCGGTCGCTCCTGCCGCGGGTCGGGCTGGTGACGCTCCATCCGCTCGGGCACCCCGGCGACGGCGGCCTCGAGTTCCGGTTCCTGCCGAGCGAGCGGACGAGCTTCCTGCGCCTGACGGTCGTGCTCGAGGGGGCCCGGGGCGAGGGCGGCTGGCTCCATCTCCGCCTCAACGGGGAGCCGATCGATCCCGTCCGCCTCGGCCTCCGCGCGGTCGAGCGGGCGCTCATCGAGGAGGGCGCGGCGCAGCCGCTCGCGATGGGGAGCGAGGCGCTCCGGGTCTATCGCTTCCGGATGGCGGTGCCGCCGCGGACCGAGGCCGTGAGCGCGACGTGGGTCGCCGATCCGGCGCCCGCCGGCGACGCGCCCACCGACGACGCGGTCGCCGACGACGCGGTCGAGACGACCTCCGGGGCGGCGCCGACGGCATCGCGTCGCGTCGCGGCGCCGGCGGCGCTCGGGGCGATCGCCGGGGCGGGCGGCGCGGGAGCGCGGGCGCCCGATCGGAGCCCCGCGACGGCGGCGATCGGCGGCCCGCTCGGCGCGGCGCGCGGCGCTCCGCGCGCATCGACGGGCGGCGAGCTCGCCGAGCTCGAGGAGGCCGTCGCGTACCTGCAGCTCGACGTCCGTCGCCAGCGACGGCGCGCGGCGGGGCTCTCCGAGGTCACCGAGATGAGCGCGCCGGCGAGCTCCCGCCCGGCCGGACCGGCGCCGGCGATCCTCGTCGAGGCCGAGGCGGCGCTCAAGACCGTCGACCAGCGCCCCCCCGAGACGCACGAGGCGGCGCTCCTCGACATCGTGCGCGCCGGGTCGAGGGCGCTCGCGAGCATCGCGGTGCGGCGCGCGTCGCCCTCGGCGATCGCGGCCGAGCTCGAGGAGCCGCGCGGCGATGACGGCGGGGACACGCCGCCCGCCGACGAGTCCGCCGACGAGCCCGACGCGATGCCCAATGGCGGGGGCGCCTCGAACGGCGGAGACGTCGACACGGGTCCCGACGCTCCGTCGCCCGCCGGCCCGCTCGGCATCGTCCGGGGCTCGGCGCGCGCGCTCGACTCGACGGCGCCGCGCCGGGCGCCCGTCGCGGACGACCCGGGCGACGGGCCCGTCCCGGTGCGGCGGCTCGCCGAGCGGTTCTCGCAGCGGGAGGCCGAGCGGCGCGCGTCGCGGACCGCCCGCGTCGCGACCCTGGCCCGGGCGATCGGCGAGACGGCGCATCGCCGGGCGTTGGTGCTCGCGGCCGAGGCCGCGGCGGCCTCCAGCGCCGAGGAGCGCGACGCGGCGGTCGAGCGCCGCGACGACGAGGCCGGGGCCTCGCTCGGCGCCGCGCTCGACTGGGACCACACGGTCGCGCGGGCCAGGTTGCTCCGGGGGCGGGCGCTCCTCAAGCTCGGCGAGCTCCGGCTCGGGATCGCCGACCTCCTCGCCGCGCGAGATGCGGCGCCGGCCGGGAGCGCGGTCCGGAGCGAGGCGCTCGGCTGGCTCGGGCTCGCCTACGCGCAGGAGGGCGAGGAGTACCGCGCCCTGCGCGCGTTCGACGAGGCGCTCGCCGAAGGCGCCGCCGAGGGTCCGATCCGGCTCGCCCTCGCGGGCGTCCTCGGCGCGCTCGGGCGCTCGGACGAGGCGGCGCAGCGGCTCGAGGCGTGGCTCGCGAAGGAGCCGGCGGACGCGGAGGCGTGGGTCGCCCTCGGGCGGGCGCGTCTCCAGGGCGGGCTTCCGGGCGCGGACGAGGCGTTTCTCCGGGCGATCGCCGTCGACCCCGACGGCCGCGCGGCGCGGCGGGGCGCCTACTTCCACGGCGTGGTGGTGCATCGCCGCGGCGACCGGGCGCGGGCGGCGTCGGTGCTGCGGCGCCTCGTCGAGACGCTCCCCGAAGGCGTGCCCGAGGCGGCCGACCCCGCGTCGCCCGCTCGCGTGCGTCTCGCCGAGCTCGCGACGATCGAGGAGGTCGCGCCGGCCATCGAGGCGCTGAGGGCGGGGGGAGCGCTCGACGGAGACACCCTCGCCCGGGTCGTCGACGCGGCGACGCTCGACGAGCTGTGGCCGGTCCGGGTGGCCGACGACGACTGGGTCGCCCTGCCGGGCGTGGCGATCGTCGACTACGCCCGCCGGGTGCGCTTCTACAGCCGCGAGGTCGGGCGGGCGAGCTTCTACTATGCGGTGAGCGATCGCGAGGCCGTCGAGCTGGTCGTCGACGGCGTCGGGCACCTCCGCGTCGAGATCCGGCCCGACTGCCCGATCTGGAACGGCGAGGCGCGGCAGAGCCGCGCGATCCTCGTCCGGGTCCGGGAGCGCGGGCGCGTCGTCGCCGAGATCGCCCTCGATCCCGTCGTCGCCTCGGACGGGATCGAGGCGCCCGAGATGCGGAGCCTGGTGCCGGGTCGGAAGCGGTCGCTGACCCTCCCGGTCGGGGCCGGCCGCCGGAGGCTGCGGGTCGAGGTCGTCGGCGGGAGCGCGCACATCCGGCCCTACATCCTGCACCGGCGGTCGGACCTCCTCGACGCCGACCGCTTCGGAGCGACGCGGCTCTACGCCTGGCTCCTCGGCAAGCTCGAGGCGATCGACGCGGGTCGCGTGGCGTTCGCCCCCGCCGAGGGTGATCAGGATGAGGAGCCCGACGCCGAAGGGCTCGACGCCGAGCCGACCGACGCGTCCGAGCCCGTCCGCGCGTTCTACCGCGCGTTCCTCCGGCTCAAGCTCGGCCGCGGCGACGAGGCCGACGAGGCGACGCTCCGCGACGCCCTCGACGGTCCCGCCGCGCGGTCGCGCTTCCCCGCGGCGATGCAGGCGCGGGCCTGGCTCCTCCTCGACGAGCATCCGCGCGCGATTGGCGCGCTCGGCGTGGCGGTCGGGCGAGGCGAGCCGGGCCGGGCGGCGCTCCATCGCGCCGAGCTGTTCGTGCTGCTCGCCCGCGGCGCCGATCCGACGGCGGCCCTCGCCCTGGTCGCGGAGGAGCCGTCGCTGATCCCGCAGGTGCGCGCCGACATCTCGGTCGTGAAGCGGATCCTCGCCCTCGCCCGCGAGGGGCACGTCGGCACGACGCGGCCCTACACGCGCGCGTTCGTGCGGCTCGCCGAGCAGGCCTCGGCCGCCCCCGAGAGCCTCGAGCTCGCTGCGGCCCTCCGCGAGGCGGAGCGCGGGTCGCGATGGCAGCGGGTGAACCCGAGCGCGGCGCCGGGCGGGTTCGAGCTCGTCCTCGCGCGCCAGCGCGGGCTGGGGCGGACCAAGCGCGTCCGCGAGGCGCTCTTCGGGGAGCCCGGGTTCGTGAGCCGCGGCCAGATCGTGACGACGAACCGATCGCTCGCGGTGTCGCTCCACGTCGCCGAGCCGGAGACGGTGGAGCTCCATGCGATGCCCCGGGCGCTCCTCGAGCGCTACCACGCGGCGCTCTCGGGGGCCGAGGCGCGCACGCCGATGCGACTCGTCTTCGTCCTCGACGGCGCCGAGGTGGACGCGGTCGACGCGGTGAGCGGACGCGCCGTCGTCTTCCGGACGCCGCCGCTCCCGAGCGGTCGGCATCGCCTCGAGGTGCGCCTCGAGGGCGAGGCGCCCGAGGTGATCGCGAGCGTGATCGGCTTCAAGAATCACCGGACCGGGCCGGAGGCGAAGCCCGCCTTCGTCGACGCGTCGGGGGCCGGGTGGTTCGCGATCGAGGACGAGCAGTCGACCGACTTCGCCGTCGCGCGGCCCGACGCGCCCATCGCGTTCGACCTCCTCGGGCCGACCGTGCTCCGGGCCCGGAGCCGGCTCTTCCTCCCGGCCGACGCCGATCGCAGCCAGACGTTTCACCTCGTCGCCGAGATCACCGACCCCGAGGGCGTGGTGGAGCGGCGCGAGATCCTGCTGACGGCCCTCCCGAGCGAGAGCGACCGGTTCCGCCACCTTCGCGGCGTCCGCCCGAGCCTCGAGGTCGAGACACAGCACCGCCTCGCGGCGAGCGGAGTCTACCGGGTCGTCCTGGCGCCGGCCGAAGGGCAGCTCGCCGTGCGCGTCTACGCGAAGAACGACCCGGCGACGATCGCAGGCGCCGACGCGGGGGGCGGCGCGGGCGACGCGAGCCCGCCCGGTCAGACCGACGGCGCGGCGCCGGGGCCGGCGACCCACGCGCCGGTCGCGGCCGTCGGGGCGATGCTCGGCGGCGTCGCCGGAGCATCGGCGGGGCGGCCGGCGCCGGAGGGGACGGGGCCGCTCCACGTCGCGTTCGCGCCGCCCGGTCCGCTCGGCGCGTCGACGCCGATCGTGCCAGTCGCCGGGCCGTTCCCCGAGGAGCGCGACGACCACGGGACGTGGGGGGCGTTCATCCGCGGCGGCGTGCTCGGCGAGGGGGACGACGCCGACGAGCGGAGCGACCAGAACTTCATCTCGCTCGGCGGCGAGTATCGCCGTCAGTTCGACGGGACCGACGTCTGGACGCGGCTCCGGGTCGAGACCTTCTTCCTCGAGGACGGGGCGCCCGGCGTGCGCGTGGACGGAAAGCTCGGGTGGAGGACGCCGTTCCACAAGGTGCGGTTGACCGCGGCGCTGCGCGGCAACTTCCAGCTCGTCGAGGGGCTGGTCGCGTCCGCCCTCGAGGGAAGGATCCGGCTCGAGCGGCGCTTCCAGCTCGCGAGCAACGTCGTCTGGAAGCCGATCCTCGGCTTCGACGCCGTCGAGCAGTCGATCGAGAACCTCCGCGGCCTCGACGACGACGACGTCTGGTTCGAGGTGTTCAACCAGTTCGACAAGGACCACCGCTGGAGGATCGTCCACGAGCAAGACCTCCGCTGGCGCCCCTTCCTCGACCTCGAGCTCTTCACGAGGGTCGGAACGTTCACCAACGAGAGCTTCCTGCCGAACGACCTCGACCGCGTCTGGTGGCGGCTCGGCGTGCGAGGCTACATCCGCGACGCCTTCTGGGAGCTCTCCTACCAGCACACCTACCGCTTCGACGACGACGACCGACGCGACGACGAGAGCGAGTCGAGGATCACCGCGAAGGTGCGGCTCTGGCTCTGGAAGGGGAGCGAGCACCTCTTCCGACTCGAGATGCGCGCGTCCTACTTCCTCGAAGACGGCGAGCTCGACGCGGTCTTCGGGCTGCGATGGTGGTTCCACGACGGGCGAGTGCTCGACGACTTCGACCCCGCGGAGACCCCCTTCTGGGGCCACTTCGCCGGGCAACACGGGGCGACCGACGACTAGGCGGGATGGGATGGTCGCGATGCCGCCTTCGGCGGCAGGATCTCACCACGGAGACACGGAGGACACGGAGGATTCACGGAGAAGCGCGGGCAGCGCTGACGGGGTTGGTGTCGTCGCTTCGCGACGAGGATGGAACCACGGAGGCACGGAGGCACGGAGGAGCTTCGGGGGCGCCTCATCTCCGCCGAGGAAAGACGGACGGACGGAAGTCGAACGGCAAGGACGATTGAAGGGATTGAAGGGGTCAAGTCTCGGATGTCCGCATAAACTCCGCTCATGCGAACATCCGAGACCTGACCCCCTGGCGTATACCTTGGCGTATACGAGATGCGGGCGTCCTACTTCCTCGAGGACGGCGAGCTCGACGCGGTCTTCGGGCTGCGATGGTGGTTCCACGACGGGCGAGTGCTCGACGACTTCGACCCGGCAGAGACCCCGTTCTGGGGGCCCTTCGCCGGGCAACACAGGGCGACCGACGACTAGGCGACGCCACGGTCAGCTCCGCGCTGGCTCGTCGGGCCGGTGGCGGGCAGCGATGGACGCGGGTGAGTCTCGTGACTGATGACGAGTTCCGGGCGCTCCGTCGGTCGTGGCTTCGCTCGGGAAGCGATATCGACGAAGCCAAGTACCTCACCGCGTCCGTGCGCGTGGGTCGGATTCCGGCATCGTCGCTCGAGCTCGCCGCCTACCTCGGTCACCCGTCGGCCCTCATCGCGACCCGTCTCTCGGATCCTCTCGAGGGCGACCTGCAGCGCTGGGGACGAGGTCTCGAGAGGTGGGGAAAGGAGGCCGCGGTCCGGGTTGCGGTCGCCGCTGCGCGAATCGCTCTCCCGACGTGGGAGCGCGTCGGACTCAGGTGGGAGGAGTCGGCGCCGAAGGATGCGATCGCCGCTGCCGAGTCGTGGTTACTCAGACCCGAGCCGGAGTCCATCGTCGACGCCCAGCGGGTTGGCGCCAGGGCCGAGGACGTGGCGTGTAGTCTCGACCCACTCGCCAGGGAGAACCTCGGTCCGATCTGGGCCGCGTTGGCAGCGGCGCACGCGGCAAGGGCGGCTGCCTCGCGACCGAACGCGCGAACCCCTCCGCATGCGCACACCAGCTACACGTCCCGACGTTCGGCGCGATCGGCGGCAAGGGCCTGCAACTTCGCGAAGATGTCTCTCCATGGAGTGAGCGTGCAAGAGACCCGCCGGCTCATCCTCCATGAGCTCTTGCCATGGCCCCTACGCTGATTCCCGTCCGGAAGGCGAAACATCAACGGGCGTTATCGGTTCCGCCGGCGACGCCCGGTTTCGTTCGCAGGGCAGAGAAGACGTGGGGTGCCGCGTCGCGTGCGGGTGCCACCGACGTTCGACGCTCCCCTCCGGGCGAACATCGCAGGTCAAGGAGGGCGGGGAGGATCTCGCCCGCGAAGGTCGTTCCGAGACTCGGCGCCCGCGGCTCGGTCCGGCCACCCGGGGTGCAAGAGTACAAGCCTCCCTCGGCGGCAAGCCGTCCGGTCGCCCGGTTCGTTCGGCCGCCTCGCCCGCCTAGTCCCGGCGAGCGCCGTCCGAGTCTCCGGGCGCGCGGCGGTCGAGCGCCCGGTGGCTCGATTCCCCGGGTCCCCGATCGTTCGATCCGGCTCGGTCTCCCGATGGACGGCGCTCCGGATCGTCGGGCCGCTCTGGACCCGCGAAGACGCGCCAGCGAATGGGGCGCTCGATCTCGAGGGTGCCGTCCTCGTTCCGGCCGTGGACGCGGATGAAGCCGGCGGTCTTGAGTCGGTGACAGGCAACGCAAGCCACGCAGCAGTTGTCGGGATCCCACTTGCGCGCGGGGTTGCGGCTTCGGGGCTCGATGTGGTCGACCTGCAGATCGGTCCGGCGGTCGCACTCCATCTCACACTGGTAGTCGGCCTCCTCGAGCTTCTGCCGACGGAAGCTTCGACCGCGCTCGATCTCGTCCGCCTCCGCGGCCAAGGTCTCCGTCTCCGCTTCCGGCTCACCTTCGTCCGTTGCAGTGTGCAACTCGCTCGCGGATTCCTCCTCCTCCGGCGGGAGCTCGGACTCGTCGAACGGCGTTTGGAGGAAGTTGACCGCCAGCACCTCGATGATCTCGGCGACCGGAAGCTCGCTGCCCCCGATCTTGCGGACCTTCTCGGCCGCGAGCTGATAGAGCTCCCACTGATCAGCGTCGAGCTCCGCCTTCAGCCGTCGGTTCGGTCCCGTCGGTCGCCCGAACCGCCTCTCCTGCTCGGCGAGCTGCCGCAGCACCGGCCCACTCATCGTCTTCGCTCGCTCGAGCCAGAGCGCCGCGTCGGGCCGGCCCAGGAACGGAGCGATCACGTCGATCTTGCTGTAGGCGATCTCCCCCCGCTCGTACGCGAGGCGGAGCGCCTCGTGGCGCTCGCAGGCCCGGGCCGCCCGAATGAGTCAACGGAGAGGCGCCGGCACCGGGCGACCGCGAGTGGATAGCGACCCGAACGTCCCGCCCGCGGGGGTGGCTCGTACTCTT
>JAJDCQ010000083.1 GCA_029260755.1 Planctomycetota bacterium
CGAGGGAACCCGTCTGGCGTTCGCGAGGCCGCGGAACGAAGGCCTGCGCGGCGATGTCCGGCGAGACGCCGCGAGTGAAGCGACGGCGAGGAGCCTGCGACGAGTCGTCGCTTCACGCTCATTCTGCAACAGTCTCCTAGGGAAGCGACGGCGACTCGCGTACAGCAGAACACCGGAGGCCGAGGCCTCCGGTGTCATGTACGTCTACCTTCATCGCGCCAGGCTAGCCGGCGTAGAAGTCGTGATCCTTGACGGTCTGCCGGCCGTTCGCCTCGCAGCGGTTGCAGGCCGACTGAACGAGCCAATGGACCCACATGTTGAGACCGGTGATGGCCTCGCCGCTCATGCGGAATCCGCGACCGCGAATGGCCTCACGGACCTTCGACGCGACCAGGAGAACTTCGACTTCCTTCGCTGCCTTCTTCTTGCCAGCAGCCTTCTTCTTCTTCTTCGCCACGGAGCTTCTCCTCCTCCGAAAACCGACGCAAAACCCTCTTAGCGAGGTCTAGAACGACGAAAAACGAAGTCAGGTAGATACAGGATGAGCGACGTTGTGCGCAAGCAGAAAACGGCGAAAACGCGTTTTTTTCGAGGGACGCCCGCATCCGAGCGAGCGGAGATGCTCAGTCGCCGCGGCTCGTGTTGAGGAGAACCTCATCGATGTCGCGGCCGAAGCGAGCCTTCACCTCGGGTCCGAGGTGCGCGACGACGCCGCCCGAGCGGACCGCCACCTGGAGCCGGCGCCGGACGACGCCCCAGTCCTTCACGAGGATGACGGTCAGCGTCGCGGAGCGACGGGCGGCGAGGAGGGCGTCGCCGTCCGGCGAGATCCGGTAGGCGGCCTCGAGCCACTCCGGGCTCGCCTTCGAGAGCACGTCCTCGAGCGGCTGGTGCATCCGAGCGCCTCGACCGCCCCCGTCGACCACGAAGACCGCGTCGTCTCCCTCGACCGCGTGAAAGCGCTTCACGATCGGCCCGTCTGCCACCGTCGGCAGCTTGTGGGTCGCGCCCGGGAGGCGCACGTTGGCCCGGATCCGGGTCCAGAAGCCGGCCACGTCGCCGGCGATGATCCCCAGGCGCTCGCGCTCGGTCGCGAGCGGACCGTAGGCGAGACGCGGCCGCGCATCGACGGCCGCGAGGGCGGCGTTCGCCGCGTCGGGGTCGCGGGCCGAGAGCGCCTCACGCACGACGATCGCGAGCTCCTCCGCATCGGCCTCCTCGCGCTCGCGGATCGGTCGGGCGAGCGCGACCAGGGCGGCCTTCGCCGACGCCTTTGCCTCGGGCGTGCCCTGGAGACGCGAGAGCTCGCGGCGCAGCTCGTTCCAGCGGCCGGCTTCGACGGCGTCGGGCAGCGCCTCCTCGAAGGTCGCGAAGCCGTCGGGCGCCACGGCCGCCGGCTCGCTCCCGACGGTCCCGCCGCCGGCGGCGCCGGGGGCGTCCCCGCTCGACCCGCCGTCGCTCGGCCTCGAGTCGCCGACGACCGCGGGAGTCCCCGATGTGCGTCCGATCGGCGAAGAGGGATCGGCGCCGCCGCCGCCGACGCCGCCGAGGAGGTCGTTGCCCCGGGCGGCATCGGCGACCGCCCGCCAGTCGACCGGGCGCTCGGGCCCGCTGGCCGCGTCGGGCGACGGCCCGTCGTCGCCCCCGCCGAGCAGGACGACGACGAAGAAGGCGCCGAGGGCGAGCACGCCGACGCCGGCGAGCATCGGGATCGCCTCGTTGGGGCGGCGGCCGCGGCGCTGAGGCCGGGAGACGGCGCCCCGCCCCGAGTCCCCGTCCGGCCGGAGCTGGCCCGAGGACTTGGCGCGCTCGGCCCGGAGCGCGTTCGCCCGGACCCGGTCGGCCCGGAGCTGGCCGGACGACTTGGCCGAGGGCGGCTTGGCCGGCGACGGCCGCGCGTGACTGCCCGAGCCCGCGCGCCCGGCGCCGGCGCGGACGCTTCCCGAGGAGGAAGCGCTCGCCCGATCGGGACGACGGTGACTCCCCGAGCCACGCCGGAGCTGGCCGGACGACTTCGTGTTCCCGCTGGCGCCGCTCCGGCGGAGGCTCCCCGACGAGCGGGCGGAGCGTCGCCCCGAGCCGCGGCCGGGGCGCCGCGCCCGGCGGCTGTCCGACCTCTCCGCCGGGTCGTCCTCGAGGTCGGAGGCCGCGTCGTCCTCGTCGAGAGGGGGGGCGGCGTCGCCGTCGTCCTCGCGCGCGACCGCGGCGGCGGCCTCGGCCTCGATCCGTTCGAGGCTCTCGAGCGCCCCGGTGAGCTCGTTCGCGGTCGGCCGGTCAGCCGACTCCTTGGCGAGGGTGTGCATCAGGAGCCGCGCCTCGTCCGGCCCGATGTCGGGGCGGAGGTCCTCGATCGACCTCGGCGGCTCGCGCAGGATCCGGGTGGCGAGCTCGACCGGCGTCCCTCGTCCGAACGGCGGGTCGCCCGAGAGGAGCTCGTACCACATCGAGCCGAGGGCGTAGACGTCGCTCTTCCCGTCGATCCCCGCGCCGCGAACCTGCTCGGGCGACATGTAGTGGGCCGTCCCGATGGCGTGACCGGCCTGGGTGATCGCCGGGCTCGTCTCGTCGGCCTCGACGGCGCGGACGAGGTCGAAGTCGGTGAGCGCGATGTGACCGTCAGCGTCGGAGAGGACGTTCCGCGGCTTGATGTCGCGGTGGATCACGCCCTGCTCGTGACAGTAGGCGAGGGCGCGCGCGACGCAGAGGATCGTGTGGCGCGCCTCCTCGACCTGCATCCGTCCGCTCTGATCGATCACATCGCCGATCGTGAAGCCGTCGACGTAGCTCGTGACGAGGTAGGGCTGGTCGCGGTGGACGCCGCTGTCGAGGACCCGGACGATGTTCGGATGCGCGAGGCGAGCGGCGACCTGGCAGCTCCGCTGGAACCGCTCGAGGTGCTCGAGCTCGAGGGTCTGCTTCGGGCAGAACATCTTCAGCGCGGCCGGCGTCTCGAGGATCGTGTGGCGGGCGAGGTAGACCCTCCCCATGCCGCCTCGGCCGATCTCGGCCTCGATGCGGAACGTGCCGACGACCTCCCCGATCGTGAGATCGCGGTTGAGGTCGTTCGCGGCCGCGGAGCGCGCCTCGTCCGTCTCCATCACCACCCTCGATTCTGGCAGTCCGGGACCGGCGCATCAAAGCGACCCCGATCATCGTTCGCGAACTGTTCGCCGCTGTCCGTCGCTCCATCCCTCCTGCCCGGTTCCTTTTCCGACCGGTTTTTGGTCTGTTGGGGGCCCGACGGCGACCGCCGTCGCCACCGATCACCAGCGGAGCGAGTGTTTGACGTGGACGGCCCCGGGGCGCGCCACGGGCCCTTCGGGCGCCTGAGCTTCCAGCAGCGCATCTTCTACAGCGTCGTGGCGGTCCTGACGGTCTGCTCGGGGCTCGTCGTCGCGTTCGCGTGGTGGCGCGCCGAGTCCCAGACCGAGGCGACCGTCGGCTGGCGGCTCGATCGGGCCGCGTCGAGCGTCGCCGCCTTCCGCGAGTCCGACCGCGCGATGCTGGGGCGCCTCGCGGCCGCCCTCGCGGGGCGCGACGCCCTCGCGACGGCCGAGCTGGCCGCGGCCGGCCCGCTCGCCCGGGCGGCGCAGCGCGAGCTCGGCGCGGCCGCGATCGCGATCCTCGACCCCGACGGCGCGAGCCGCGGCTGGGCGGGCGCGGCGCCGAGCGAGCTCGTCGCCGCGATCCCCGGCCTCGTCGAGCGCGCTCCGCTCGCGACGACGGTCGCGACCGGGTCCGACGCCTACGACGTCGCGCTGGCGCCGCTTCGCGACGACGCCGGCTGGCTCCTCCTCGCCTACCCGCTCGACGCCGGACGCCTCGCCGACTGGTCGTTCGCGAGCGGGTGCCGGATCGAGCTGCGGGCGGGCGACGCCGTCGTGGTCCGGAGCTCCGAGCCGACCGGCGGAGCCGAGCGGGCGACCCTGCTCGCGGCCGGCGACGAGCTCCGCCTCGCCCTGATCCTCGACGAGACCGAGATCGCGGCCGAGCAGCGCTCGAGCCTGGTCGCGATCGCGTCGGCCTGCCTCCTCGCGACGATCCTCGGCGGCCTCCTCGCGCGGGTGCTCGCCCTCCGCCTCGCCCGACCGCTCTCGGACGCCCTCTCGATCCTGGCGGACGTCGGCGCCCTGGTGACCCGGGTGAGCGATCACCTCGACGCGGGCAGCCACCAGGTCTCCGGCGCCCTCGCCGAGACCCGGACCGCGATCGACACGATGCGGACGACCCTCGCGAACAACGCCGAGCAGGCCGATTCGCTCGAGTCGGCCGTCCTCGAGACGACGGGCGCCATGCGCCAGATGGGCTCGAGCGTGACCGACATCTCGCACAACGCCCAGGACGCCGTCCGCAGCGCGCAGGAGGCGGTCGCCGTCGTCGAGCGGACGAACCGGACGGTCACCCGGCTCGGCGAGAGCAGCGGCCAGATCGGCGAGGTCAGCCAGACGATCACGCAGATCGCGCGCCAGATCAACATGCTCGCCCTGAACGCGACGATCGAGGCCGCCCAGGCCGGGGAGGCCGGACGAGGCTTCGCCGTCGTCGCGGCCGAGGTGAAGGACCTCGCCCGGGCGACGTCCGCGGCGACGGACGAGATCGCGGCGAGGATCCGCGGGATCCAGGGAAACACCCAGGAGGCGGTCGAGGCGATCGGCAGCATCGTCGAGGCGTTCGAGTGGATCAGCGCGACGCAGATCTCGATCGCCAACGCCGTCGAGGACCAGAGCGCGACGACCGACGGCGTCTCGAAGGTCGCCGGCAAGATGGCGCAGCTGACCCGCGAGGTCGCCGAGGCGACCCAGGCGGGGTGCCGCGAGGGCGATCGGGTGATGACGTCGATGGAGGAGAGCGCCAAGGTGACGCGCGACTCGTTCCTCCTCACGGCCCGGCTCGAGGACAGCGTCGGCGAGCTCGAGGAGCAGTCCGCGCGCATCCGCGAGCTCTTCTTCGGCGAGAACGGGAGCCGACCGGCGGGGACCACCGCCGGCGGCGGAGCGGCGAACCAGTAGAGGGAGGCGGAATGGCCAGCGAGATCGAGGTGCGGGTCGCCGGGCGGGGCGTCGTCCGCGGGGACACGGTCGAGGGCGGCGAGGAGACGAAGGCCACGTGCGCGGCGTGCGGGCGGGAGTCGGACGCGGTCGCGTCGATCGCGAAGGTCTTCGCGTGCGCCGACTGCCTCCGGGAGCGGCTCGAGGCGATGAGCGTCGCCCGCTTCCGCCTGCGCGCGGACGGTCAGTCGGGGCCGCTCCCCTGGGGCAAGGTGAGCGGATGAGCGTGAGCGAGGTCGCCTTCGCCATCGAGGGGCCGAGCGGCCAGCGGATCGAGGTCCGCCAGGGCGATCTCTGCGCCGAGCGCGTCGACGCGATCGTCAACGCCGCCAACGGTCAGCTCGCCCACGGCGGCGGCGTCGCGGCGGCCATCGCGCGGGCCGGCGGGCCGGCGATCGACGAGGAGAGCGCGGCCTGGGTGCGCGAGCACGGACCGATCCCCGACGGCGGCGTCGGCGTCACCGGAGGCGGCCGCCTCCCGGCGAGGACGGTGATCCACGCGGTCGGCCCGATCTGGAACGGCGGCGGCGAAGGCGAGGAGGCCACCCTGCGACGCGCGATCGACACGGCGCTCGCGAAGGCGACCGAGCTCGGCATCACCTCGATCGCGTTCCCGGCGATCAGCTCGGGGATCTTCGGCTTCCCGAAGGATCGCTGCGCCGAGATCTTCGCCGAGGCCGTCCTCGCGTTCTGCGACGCCCACGGAGACGCGTCGATCCGCGAGATCCGCCTGACCAACATCGATCGCCCCACCGTCGACCACTTCGAGCGAGCCTTCCGGGAGGCGACGTCGTGAGCGAGGCGAACCCGGACGCCCTGGCCGCCGCCTACGAGGAGTGCGGCCGGATCGTGACGCGCGAGGCGCGGAACTTCGCCTACGCGTTCCGCCTCCTCGACCGAGACCGGCGCCGCGCGATCGCCGCCGCCTACGCGTTCAGTCGACGGCTCGACGACATCGCCGACGGCTCGGGCTCGGTGGAGAGGAAGCGAGAGGCGCTCGCGAAGGCCCGCGCGGAGGCCGCCGCCGCGCTCGCCGGAAACGGCGCGGCGCTCCCGACCGACCCGGTCCTCCTTGCGCTGCGCGACACCGCCCAGCGGTTCGGCATCCCCGCGAGCTACTTCGACGAGCACGCCGCCGGCGTGGCTCGCGACTGCGACGACGACGACTACGAGACGTTCGAAGACCTCTACGAGTACTGCTACGGGGTCGCCGGCGTGGTCGGGCTCATCAGCGTCGAGATCTTCGGACACGAGGGCGGCGTCCACGACCGCGAGCACGCCGTGGCTCTCGGCCTGGCGATGCAGCTCACGAACATCATTCGCGACGTCGGCGAGGACTACGCCCGGGGACGGATCTACCTGCCGCTCGAGGACCGCCGCCGGTTCGGCGTCGTCCCCGAGGACCTCGGCCGCGACGAGCCGACCCACGCCGTGAAGCGCCTCCTCGCCTTCGAGACCGATCGAGCCCGCCGCTACTACCGCAAGGGCCTCCGCCTCCTGCCCGCCCTCGCCCGAAGGCCGAGAGCATGCCCCGCCGCCCTCGCCGCGATCTACTCCCGCCTCCTCGACCGGATCGAGGAGAGCGGCTTCGACGTCCTGCGCCGCAGGCAGTCGCTGCCGGGAAGCGAGAAGGCGCTCCTCGCCCTCCGCGTCCTCGCGGGCACCTGGCTCGCGTAGGAGCGGAGGGTCAAACCAGCTCGTCGAGCCCCGCCGCGAGCGCATCGTCGTCGCGCGCCGTCGCCAGGAGCATGATGAGTCGATCGAAGAGCGCATCGTCCGCCCCGGCGAGCCGTCGCACCCAGTCGGCCCCGACCTCGGGGCCCAGCCGCTTCGCGATGAGAGCTGCGAGAACCTTGGCCTGGCCCTTGGCTTGGCCCTCGGCTTGGCCCTCGGCCTTGCCCTCGGCCTTGCCCTCGGCGCGGCCCTCTGCGCGGCCCATCTCGCGCAGTCGATCGAGTGTGGTGGACTTCATCAGAACCTCCTTCGGTATTCTGGCAATCCAGTCCTCGTGAGGGAAGACGTCACCGGCGAAGATCGCGAGCGCCCCCTGGAGCTCGGCGCGCCGGGCGAGCGGCCGGGTGACCGCCAGCGTCGTCATCGCCTCATCGACCCGCCGTTCCGTCGCGCCGAAGGTGTACGGCAGGAGCGGGAGGAGACCGGTCGCGCCCTGCCGGAGCAACTCCGAGGCATCGAGGTCGGCCCAGGCGCGGATCACGACGAACCCGAAGGCGAGGGTGGTCCCGCCGGTCGTCGCTCGGACGAACGACCCGCGCGGGTCGTCGCGCTGTCGAGAGTCCCGCTTCAGCAGGATCAGAAACGAGCTCAGCTCCGCCCCCTCGAGCGCTTCGCTCGCGACGCTCCAGTAGCGATGAACGCGCCGCGGAACGTCCGATCGCCAGACGGCCTCGATCTCGAGGTGGAGCCAGATCGGCTCGCATCGTCCGGGCGGCGCGAGCTCGACCCGGAGCACCTTGTCGAGCCGTCGTTCGCTCGCCGCGTAGACGGTCTCCTCCGCCCGCACGCCCACCAGCGTCGACGCCTCGAGGCCGGCGCGATCGAGGAGAAGCCGCGCGTAGGCTCCGGGGTCCTCCCGGAGAAGGACCTTCGTCGCGATGTCGAGCTCACCCACATGATGCCTCCGTCCTCCCTGGACGCGGACGAGGCTACATCGGGGGTGCGACGGGACCGGGCAAACGAGTCGCGACGACCCGCGCGGCGTGGCGACGGGCGTCAGCTCTCGAGGACCGCCGGATCTCTTCCGACGCGGCCGCCCTCCTTGCAGAGGCCGGGCCAGGGGATCGCCTTGCGGGGGTTGAGGCGCTCTTCGGGGTCCAGCGCTCGCTTGAGCGTTCGCATGAGCTCGAGCGACGGCTCGTCGAAGAGGAGGCCCATGAAGGCGATCTTCTCCATGCCGATGCCGTGCTCGCCGGTGAGCGTTCCTCCTCGCGCGACGCAGGCCTCGAGGATCTCGCGGCCCGCCTCCTTCACTCGCTCGAGCGCTCCGGCCTCGCGCCGGTCGAAGAGGATCAGGGGATGGAGGTTGCCGTCGCCGGCGTGGAAGACGTTGGCGATCAGGAGACGGTGCTTCTTCCCGATCTCGCCGATGAGCCGGAGCACCTCGGCGAGGTGGGTCCTCGGGATCACCCCGTCCTGGACGTAGAAGTGGGGGCTCACCCGCCCGATCGCCCCGAACGCCTCCTTGCGACCCCGCCAGATGGTCGCGCGGTCCTCCGCGGTCGCCGCTCGGCGGACCTCGCGGGCGCCGCCCTCGCGGCAGATGGCCTCGACCGTCGCCGAGAGCTCGGCGACCTCTTCCTGCAGCCCGTCGACCTCGACGATCAGCGCCGCCTCCACGTCGTCGGGGAAGCCGACGTGGGCGTAGGCCTCGACGGCGCCCATCACCGTCTGGTCCATCATCTCGAGCGCCGCGGGGATGATGCCCCGCCCGATGATCGTGCTCACCGTCGCCGCGGCGTCGTCCATCCGCTCGAACAGGGCGAGCGCGGTCGACACCGTCTCGGGCACCGGCTCGAGACGCACCCACGCGGCGGTCACGACGGCGAGGGTTCCCTCGCTCCCGATGACCGCGGCGCGCAGGTCGAAGCCCGGCGGATCGGCGCACGGCCCGCCGAGCTCGAAGACCTCGCCGTCGATCGTGACGATCTCGACGCCGCCGACGTGGTTCGTGGTCACCCCGTCGCGCAGACAGTGCGGCCCGCCCGAGTTCTCGGCGACGTTGCCGCCGATCGTGCACGACTTCTGACTGCTCGGATCGGGGACGAACCGCAGCCCGTGCGGGGCGACGTGCTCGGAGAGCTGGAGGTTCACGACGCCCGGCTCGACGAGCGCCCGGCGGTTGGCGACGTCGACCTCGCGGATCGTGGTCATCCGCGCGAGCGAGAGGACGAGGCCGCCCGGCTGCGGCACCGCCCCGCCCGAGAGACCCGTGCCCGCGCCGCGCGGGGTGACCTGCAAGCCCGCCGCCGCTGCGATGTTGAGGACCCGCGCGACCGCCTCGGTCGTCTCCGGCAGACAGACCGCCGCCGGGAGCGCCTCGTCGACGCTCGCGTCGTGGCGATAGGAGAACAGCGCCTCGGGCGCATCCAGGAGACCCGATGGACCGAGCACCACGAGCAGCTCGTCCCGGACCGCCGCCGGCAGGCGAGTCTCGCTCATCGCCTGGGCGGCGGCAGCCGGCGCGAGGGCCGGACGACCGGATCGCGGTAGGCGGGGAACTCGGCGCTGCTCCCGCCGAAGACGCCCGACCAGCTCCCCCACGAGGCGTCGATTCCCTCCGGTCGCTGCTCGGCGAGGTTCCGCGGCATGAGGAGCCGGAGGGCGCCCCGGCTCACCCGGATGTGACACTCCTTCTGATCGCCCAGGAACTCGCCGTCGGCGAAGAACACGAACGGCCGCTCCGCCCGGACGGTCAGCTTGCTGACGCTGATCGTCTCGACCTCGGGGACGTCGAGGTGGGTGCCCGCCATCAGCTTCGCGAAGATCCGCAGCATCCGGATCTTCCGGCACGACTTGATGACGCACACATCGAAGATCCCGTCGACGTTGTCCGCAGTCGGCACCGTCTCGAGGCTCTTGCCGAGGCGCGCCTGGTTGTTGACGAACACCGCGCACGCGCTCACCGGGAGCGGCCGGCCGTCGACCTCGATCGACAGGTCGTACTGGATTCGCCACTTGAAGAGCAGCTTCAGGACGCTCACCAGGGTGTAGGTCCGGTGGCCGAGCACCCGCATCAGGATCCGGAACCAGAGCCGCTCGCGCAGGCGGTTCACCCCGACCGCCACGTCGGCCGCGATCCCGAGGCCGCCGACCGTCGCGAACGGCACGCCGTTCACGACGACGAGGTCGAGCTTCCGCGACGCTCCGACGCGGATGATCGTGCACGCGTCCTCGACCGACATCGGCACGCCGTGACTCGAGGCGAGGTCGTTCGCCGTCCCGCGCGGGATCACGCCGAGCGGGATGCCCGAGCCGCGGAGCCCGCCGAGGAGCGCGTGGTAGCTCCCGTCTCCGCCGACGGCGACGACCGCGTCCGGCTGGCTCTCGATCACCTCTTTGAGCTCGCCGCGGAGGGCGTCGAGGCCGTCGGGCGACCGGAACTCCACCGTGTGCCCCTCGGGTCCGGACAGATGGCCGCGGATCTCCTCCTCGAGGGCCGCGCCGGCGCCGCGGCCGGCCCTCGGGTTCAGGAAGACGGCGAAGCGTTTGCAGCTCCGGAGCGTCTTCGACGCGTCGCGAAAGCCTGCCCGTTCACCCAGCGGTCCAGGGTCCTGTCGGTGCTCGCGCGGCCTGCGATCGCCGCGCGGAGTCGCTCTACCGGCGCGCGGCCCAGCGATCGTTCGCTTCGAGGAGGAAGTTCACGAGCAGGTTCTGGAGGGTGAACTCATCCTCCTGGCTCCCCTGCTTTCCGAAGTGGCTCAACACGTGAAGCACGATCCCGGCCCGCTCCTCGGGCTCGCCCTTCTTCCGGCGACCCGTCCGGACGCGCTTCCCGTCGCCCTCGCTCCCGTCATCGGACGGGTCGGGGCTGAAGGTGACGGCCACCGCGTTGTGGCCCGACGCCGACTTCTTCAGGTCCTGACTCTCGAGCAGGACCGTCACCTTGCCCTTGGCGACCACCTCGATCGCCGGGCTCAGGTTGTCGACCTTCCACCGGTTGTCGACTGCCGAGAACGTGGTCGTGGCGCCGCCCTCGCCGCCGGGACGGGCGAAGACGCCGCGCAGGAGCGCGTTCCCCGTCTGCCCGGGCACCGGCGCGTAGTCGACCTGCTGGTCGCCGAGGTCCTGCCCCTTCTTGAGGTAATCGGGCCACGCCTTCGAGGTGAGCTCGGTCAGGCCCCAGTCCTCGGTGAAGACGCTCCCGCCATCGGCGACGAACTTCTTGAGGCGCGCGACCGCGTCGTCGGGCAGCGCGTCGGTGCTCAGCTCGTGCTTGTCGCAGCCGGTGCAGACGGGCAGGCGCGAGTTCGGATCCTCGCCCGGCTTGCAGGTGGGGCAGGTGCAGAGCTGGCCGATGAAGTTGCAGTTCAGGATCACGGCGCTGACGCCCTCGAGCATCTTGTCCATGTCCTTGGCGAACTCCTCCTTCTGCTTCACGTCGTGGGGCACGCCGAGCCGCTCGAGCATCTTCTCGATGTGGTCGAAGTTCTCGTGCTTCCCGGACAGGACGAGGACGCCGCCGCCGTCGCGCGTCACCGTCGCGAGCCCGCCGGCGCGCGCCTTGTCGAGCTCGTCCTTGACCGTGCCGGTCGTCGTCGTGTCGCCGCCGCCCCCGCCGAGACCCTTGTCGCGGTTCCGGTCCCAGTAGCCCTTGAAGTTGACGAAGTCGCCCATGTCCTCGCCGAAGAGGCCGGTCAGCGTCATCTTGATCCGGCGTTCGAGGGCGGAGCCGCTCCGGTCCTCCTTCTCGTAGACCTCGAGGAGCAGGTCGATCGCGTCGGGTCGGCCGAGCTCGCCGAGCCGGTCGACGGCCATGAGCCGGATCTCGTCGACCTTCGCCTTCTTGAGCAGCCTCGCGTAGACCTCGATGACCCCCTCGCTCCGGTTGCTCTGCATCGAGAACAGGACGTCGCGCGAGTACGGCTTCTTCGCGTTGTCGACGAGCCAGTCGCCGACGACGCCGAGGGCCTGGTGGTCCTTCAGGACGGCGACCGCGCCGACGACCTGCCAGTAGAGGCGCTCGCGCCCGTCGGTCGGGATCTTCTCGATCATCCCGAGCAGCCCGCGCGCGGCCGTGCGGCCGTCCTCGGCGACGAGGATCGCGAGCTCCTTCTCGAGCTTCCCGGCGTCGCCGTCGATCACCGCCTGCTTGGCGGCCTTGAGCGCCTTGTTCACCTCGGCCGAGCCGGCCCGGGCGGGCGCCGCCAGGGCGAGACCGAGACCGAGACCGAGGGCGAAGACCGCGGCCGCGGCCGCGAGCCATCGGATGCGCATGCTCGTCATCATTTGCCGTATTCTCCCGTCGAGCGATGGTACGCCGCGCCGCCGCCGGTCGCAACCGGACGTCGGCGTCTGCTAACCTCGGGGCAACGCACCACCTGCGAGGCCGACGATGAAGAACCTCTCCGAGATCCTCCGGATCGCCGACGGTCACGTCGCGGCGCGCATCCTCCACACGGCCACCGAGCTCGGCGTCTTCGGCGCGCTCGAGGACGGCCCGCTAGACGCCGACGGGGTGACCGAGCGTCTCGGCAGCCACCGGGCGAACACCGAGGTCTTCCTCGACGCCCTCGTCGGCATGCAGATGCTCCGAAAGGACGCGGGGAGCTACGACATCTCCCCCGCCGTGCGCCCGTTCCTCCTCCCCGGCGGGGAGAGCTACATGGGCGACCTGATCCGGTTCACCTCGGGGAACTGGGACATCTGGGAGCGTCTCCCCGAGGTCATCATCACCGGCCAGAGCGCCCGCGCCCACGACATGTTCCAGAGCGAGTCGGAGCAGCTCGAACGCTTCATCATGGCCATGCACAACCTCGTCCGGGCGCGCGGCGACGTCGAGCACCTGACCCAGGCGGTCGACTTCTCCTCGATCCGGACGATGCTCGACGTCGGCTCGGGGCCGGCGAGCTTCCCGATCGGCTGCTGCCAGCGCTACCCCGAGCTCGCCGCGACCGTCTTCGACCTCCCGAACACCCTCGAGGTCACGCGCAAGGTGCTCGCCCGCGAGGGGCTGTCGGAGCGCATCGCCCTCGTCGCGGGGGACTACCGGAGCGACCCGATCAGCGGCCGCTTCGACCTGGTCTTCCTGAGCAACGTGATCCACGCCGAGAGCGCCGAGACGAACGCCCGCCTCTTCGAGAAGCTCTTCGCGAACGTCGCCGACGGCGGCGAGATCATCATCAAGGACCACATCCTCAACGAGGACCGGACGGCGCCCGCCAACGGCGCGATCTTCTCCGTCTCGATGCTCCTCTTCACCGAGGGGCGCGACTACACCTTCGAGGAGGTCAAGGGATGGTTGATCGCCGCCGGCTTCCGCGACGTCCGACGCGTGCCGTTCGGCGATCCGCCCCACTCGGCCCTCGTCCGGGCGCGGCGCTGAGCCCCGACCGCGGTTGACCGAGCCGCGGCTGCTCCACGGGACGGCCGGCTGGTCGTATCGCGACTGGCTGGGACCGTTCTACGCCCGGGGGACCAGGCCGGGCGACTACCTCCGCCGCTACGCCGAGGTCTTCCCCGCCGTCGAGGTCGACTCCTCCTACTACGCGATCCCGAGCCCGGACCGGACGGCCGCCTGGGCGGAGCGCACGCCCGAGGACTTCGTCTTCTCGCCGAAGATGGTCGGCACGGTGACCCACGAGCTCCTCCTGGAGCGATGCGACGACGTCGTCGAGGCGTATCTGCGCGCGTTCGCCCCGCTCGGGCCCAAGCTCGGCCCGATCGTGCTGCAGTTCCCGCGGTTCGCCCCCGACTCGGGCGTGAACCTGGCCCTGTTCGCGACGCGGATGCGGCGCTTCCTCGAGCGGACGCTCCCGGCCGCCGAGGCGCGCGTCCCCGCCCCGAAGGCGCGGCGCTGGGCGGTGGAGGTCCGCAACCGGGAGTTCCTCGCCCCCGAGCTGATCGAGCTCCTCCGCGAGCGCGGCGTCGCCCTCGTCATCGTCGACCACGCGGCGATGCCCGACCCGTGGGACTGGCTCGACGAGCAGCCGCTCGAGCACCTCTTCACCGGATCGGTCGTCCCGATCCGACTGATCGGCGATCGCCACGGGATCGAGGAGATGACGACGAGCTGGGACCGCCTCGTCGTGGACCGGAGCAAGCGCCTCGCCGCCTGGGCGGAGGTCATCCGGCGCGCGATGGGGCGGGGCCTCACCGTGACCGCCTTCGCCAACAATCACTTCGCCGGCCACGGCCCCGCGACCGCCGCCGCCCTCGCCGGCCTCCTCGGCGTGGGCGACGGGCGCGTCCCGTCCCCCGAGGATCGGGTCGGGGGCTTCCGCCAGGGCCGCCTGTTCGAAGGCTGATCTTACGGCTAAGGCTTTCCCCTACGGGATGTTCGGTTATCAGGGAGCATTCTTGCCTCCCTCCCGAACGCATCGCTATAATCATGGAAGTACCCGCACCCGAGGTCGTCGCCGCGAAGGGGCGCCACCGAATGCTCCCGTTCCGGCGCCTTGAAGGTCGTTCTCCATGCGTCCCGCGAGCTCGTCCGTCATCGAACCCGTCGACGCGAACGGCGCCGGCTCCGAGCGAGCGATCGCGACGGCGCCCGCGTTCGGCCGCGGAACGCGCCCGTCCGGACGTTTCCGGCGTATCTCACGCAGGTTGACCGTGCCCGAGAATGCCGAGAAGAAGGCGACCCCCGACGCGCCCGCCGCGACGCCCCCCACCCGGGCGACTCCGGCGCGTCCCGCGCTGCCCGTGAAGAAGCCGAAGCCCGGGCGGACCGAGGGCATCACCTTCGACGTGGAGAAGCTCACCGAGGAGGATCTCATCCTCGGCATGCTTTGCGTCCAGCACGAGTTCATCAACCTGTCCGAGCTCATCTTCTGCTTCGCCCTCCAGGCGAAGGCCGAGGCCAAGGGCGAGGGCCGTCCGACCGTCGGTGAGGTGCTCCTCCACCAGCGCTACCTCACCAGTCAGGACGTCGAGTACCTCGGCATGGTCGGCAAGCCCGACACCGTCCCGACGTTCAAGGACATCGAGGCCGAGTTCCTCAAGAACGTCGCCCGGATCGCTCCGGGCGCCGAGCTCGGAACCTACAAGATCGTCGAGGAGATCGGCCGCGGCGGCATGGGCGTCGTCTTCCGCGCCAAGGACCTCGAGACCAAGGAGGACGTCGCCCTCAAGGTCCTGATCGGCGGCGAGAAGTCGAGCGTCCGCGACATCGAGCGCTTCAAGAAGGAAGCGACGGTGATGCAGCCGCTCGTCCACGACAACATCGTCAACATCACCGACGTCGGCCGCGAGAAGGGCCTCGACTACATCGCGATGAACTTCGTCCGCGGCAAGAGCCTCAAGACGCTCGTCGCCGACGACGGTCCGATGTCGAGCGCGGCCGCGCTCGAGGTGACGCGCCAGGCGGCCGAGGCGGTCGGGTTCATCCACGGCCACGGAATCATCCATCGCGACATCAAGCCCGACAACATCATGCTCGACGACGATGGCCGGGCGTTCCTGATGGACTTCGGGCTCGCCGGCTGGGAGAAGATCGAGATCATCCAGGGGCGCGGGGCGATCGGCACGCCGATGTACCAGCCGCCCGAGCAGACCGACGTCGGCGGGCCGTTCGGCAAGATCAGCCACGCGAGCGACGTCTACGGCCTCGGCGCCACCCTCTACTACCTCCTCACCGCGAAGCACCCGTTCACCGGCAAGACGGTCGCCGCGATCCGCGAGCGGATCCGGACCGAGCCGCCGCCGCGGCCGCGCGAGACGGTGCCGCAGATCTCGGCCGAGGCCGAGCGGATCTGCATGAAGTGTCTCGAGAAGAAGCAGGACGACCGCTACGCGCGCCCGAAGGACCTCGCCGCCGCGATCGAGCGCTACCTCGCGAAGAAGAGCGGCGCGGGGATCGTCCCGGCCGTCAGCAAGAAGAAGCTCGCCACCCGGACGGGGAAGACCGGGAAGACCACCCGCAAGCTGCCCTCGCGCGAGACGCCGGGCAAGATGGGTTCCGCGATCATGCGCACGGGCGAGAAGGACCGCCCCGGGAGCAAGCGCCGGGTCCGTTCGACCGGTCCTCGTCCCGTCGGCGCGCGGGGCAAGAAGGATCGCGCGCTCGCCCGGAGCAACCCCGAGCTGCCGCCGGACTCCGGCCTCCCGCCGATCCCGATCCTGGCCGGGCTCTGCCTCGCCCTCGTCGTCGCCCTCGGCGCCGCCATCTGGCTCGCGCTGCGCTGAGCGACCGCCTCGCCCGCCGCGACGCCCTCGTCGCGCTCGCCCTCGCGTCCGGCTTCGACCTCGCGGGGGTCGCCCCGGCTCGCCTCCCCGCCGAAGACGTCGGACGCTTCCTCGCCTGGTGCGACGCGGGGCACGCCGCATCGATGCGCTGGCTGACCGCCGAAGACCCCGCCCGCCGCGGCGACGCCGAGACGCTCCTGCCGGGCGCCCGGAGCGTCCTCATGGTCGGCGCGCGCTACGCCGACGGACCGCGCCGCGAAGACCCCCTCCCCGGCGAAGCCGTCGGCGCAGAGGACGACGAGCGCCCCGCCATCGGCCGGATCTCGAACTACGCCCGCGGCGCCGACTACCACCGGGTCCTCGGCGCGAAGCTGCGCGCGCTCATCGATGACGCCCGTCCGCTCCTCGGCGAGGAGGCGGCGATGCGCGCGTTCGTCGACACCGCCCCGATCCTCGAGCGCGCCTTCGCCGCGGCCGCCGGCATCGGCTGGCTCGCGAAGAACGCGTGCCTCATCCACCCGGGGACCGGGTCCTACGTGTTCCTCGGCGGGATCGTCACCGACGTCGAGCTCGCTGCGAGCGCGCCGCTCGCGAGCCCGGACCTCTGCGGGAGCTGCACCGCCTGCCTCGACGCCTGCCCGACCGACGCGTTCGTCGCCCCGCGGGTCCTCGACGCGCGGCGCTGCATCACCTACTGGACGGTCGAGCACCGCGGCGCCGTGCCCGAGGAGTGGCGCGGCGCGCTCGGCGAGCACGTCTTCGGCTGCGACATCTGTCAGCAGGTCTGCCCGTGGAACAAGTGGGCGGCCCCGACGACGATCGCCGAGCTCGCCCCGCGGCCGGAGAACGACGCGCCGCCGCTCGTCGAGCTCATCGCCCGGGTGGAGGCGTCGTTCAAGAAGGCGTTTGGCGACACGGCCGTCACGAGGACGCGGAAGCGCGGCATGCTCCGGAACGCGGCGATCGCGGCGGGGAACTCGGGCGACCCGGCGCTCCGCCCGGCGATGGATCGACTCGCCGGGTCCGAGGACGAGGTCGTCGCCGAGGCGGCCCGGTGGGCGCGGGATCGGCTGACGGGCGATCCGTCTCGGGGAGGTTGCGGACCGGGCTCGCCTACGGCGAGCAGGATGTCACCACGGAGACACGGAGGACACGGAGAATCCACGGAGCGAGCGCCAGGGCCCGGGTGAGTCGCCCCGCCCGACCGCTCCTTCGGGTACCGACTCGCAAGAGACGCGGCCGACCGAAGACTCTCCGTGTTCTCCGTGTCTCCGTGGTGACACCCTCGTTCGCCGAAGGCGAAGCCAGCGACCCGCTAGTCGTTCCAGTCCGCCTGGAACCCGAGCGCCGCCTCGCTCCACTCCCCGCTCTGGTCGAAGCCCGGCGGGATCTCCTGGTCCGTCAGCTCGCCGGCGGGCATCGAGACCTTGAGCAGCCCGTCGCGGACGAGCGTCCCGAGCAGGCGGTAGACATCGATCGGGGCGCGGCCGCTCTGCTGGATGATCTCGCCGACGGGCGTGTGACCGTGGAGCAGCGCGAGGATCTCGACGTCCTCGTCGTCGTAGCGCATTGCGACGCGCATCCGCGCGTCCGCGCTCGCGAATCGACAGATCGCGTCGTCGCTCGGGATGATCTCGCGGAGCTGCTCCCAGAGGCGCTCCTCGGGGAGCTCGAGGTCCTGCACCATGATCGTGCCGGCCCGGAGCAGCATCGCCAGGAAGCGATAGACGTCGAGCGCGGTGTGGTCGCTGTGGCGGATCACGTCGTGGACCGAGTGGGTCCCGTCGAGGAGGAGGAGCAGGTTCGCGTCGTCGCGATCCTCGAGCGCTTCGGCCGTCACGAGCCGGTCGTCCGGGTTCTCGAAGACGAGGACCGCCTGGTCGTTCGGGATCACCTCGAGCAGCTCCTCCCACTCGGCGAGCCGCCGCGCGATCTCGACGAGGAGCACCTTGGTCCGGAGCTCGAGGCGCCGGCTGCCCGGGTCGGGGCTGACGAACTCCTTCGGGAGGAGGTCGCGGTGGAACTCGAAGCGCGCGTCGGGGCGGCTGAGGATGTCGAGCAGCTCGTGCTTGACCGGGCCGAGGATGTCCTCGTTGACGGCGCTCTCGCGGACGACGATCGGGCCGGAGCTCCCGTCCGACGCGCGGATGTCGTCGAGGGCGGGGAACTGGCTGGACAGGATCACGAGCTCGCCGCGATCGAGGTAGAGCTTGCAGCTCCCGGTTCCCCACGCCGAGACCTGGATGGTCCCCGAGAGGCCGCGCTGATTGAGGGCCTGGATGAGCTCGCCGATCGGGACGGTCATCGAGTCGCCCTCGATCACCTCCATCGTCGGCCGGCTCGTCGCGCCGACGCCGAGGTCGAACGCGCCCGAGCCCTCCGGGTCGAAGGTGAAGCGGCCGCTCCCGGCCGTCGACGCGTTGGCGTCGAAGCGATACCGCCCGGAGCCCGCCCGGCTCTTGGCCGGGTCGAAGGGGATCCGGCCCGACCCGCCTCGGCTCGAGCCCGGGTCGTCGCCCTCGAGCCCCGCGAGGAGCGGCATGATGACCTCGAGCTCCATCCCGCCCTCCATCGCCGACGCGGCGAGCCACCGCGCCTCGTGGGTCTGCCGCGCCTCGACGGCGCGCTTGAGGCGGTCCTTCAGCTCGCCCGGCGGGACCGGCGCGAGGGCGCCCTCGACCACCTTGGCGGCGACCGACTCGTAGAAGTCCCGGGGAGGGATCCCGACGGCCTGCCGGATCTCCTCGACCGTCCGGGTTCCGTCGAAGCGCGCGAGGGGGTCCTCGCTCCGGACCGTGAAGCCGGCCGGCGCATCGGTCCGCCGGAGGAGCTGGCGCGGCTTCGGCATCTTCCGCGAGAGGTTGATCCAGCTCTGCGCGTCGTCGACGATCTCCTCGCGGACCCAGTTCCAGATCGGGACGCTCACCGCGCCCGTCCCGAGGCGCGCCGCGCCGGCCACCGTCTCGCCGGTCACGTCGTCGCTCGAGGCGACCTCCTCGCCGAAGTGGATCTCGACGTAGGGGGCGCTCCAGAAGTGCGTCTCGAAGACGATCCCGGCGATGCGGTCCTTCAGGCCGCGCACCCAGTCGCGGGTGTCGACGATCCCGCTGCCGACGAGGATCTCGGCCGGGCTCGACCCGTCGTCGAGCTGCTTGCGGATCATCTCGACCTCGCGTCGCCCGATGACGTCGCGCCGGACGAGCTCGCGGGCGATCGCGCTGAACCGCCCCGCGTTGGGCGACAGGAGGGTGAGCGTCTTGTCGTTCCGCCGGACCTCGAGCTGGTTCGCGCCGTCGGTCACCGCCATCCGGAAGGGATGCCCGCTCGACATCAGCGCCGAGAACATCTCGGGGACGCGGGGGCCGCGGGTGCGCACCTCCACGTCGGGCGGGAGCTGGTCCGGCTCGCGTCGGCTCGCCACCTTCGCCTTCCCGAGGAAGACCTCGGCGATCACGCGGCGCCGCCCCGAGGGGAAGTCCGGGCTCTCGAACGCGGTCTCGAAGTAGCGGAGCGAGCGATCGCGGTCGTTCGCCGCGACCGCCGCGCGGAGGCCGCCCTCGATCGCGGGTCGGCTCAGGCGCTGGAGCTGCCGGGTCTCGACGAGGCGCGCGACGACGGTGAGCGCCTCGAACTGCGTCAGGCTGGCCTTCGCGACCAGGTCGTCGGCGCGCAGGTCGTTCAGCCCGGTCAGGACGCCGATCTTGCTCGCCTCGACGTCGAGCTCCTCGAGCGCTCCGCGGAGGAGGTCATCGGCGCCCTGCCGGACGCGGAAGGCGATCCGCGGCGAGGCGACGAGCTGCTGGATCCGGTGCCACTCGTCGCTGCGGCGGGCCGCCTCGATCACGAGCGAGCGGGTGTCGAACCGGGCGAGCGGATCCTCGGTCAGGTCCTCGGCGGCGCTGTCGTTGCCCCCGTCGAGCGCCTCGTCGCCCTCGCTCGGCGGCCGGGCGAGGGCCGGCGGGCCGGCCGTCTCCTTGACGCGGGGGCGCCCCCGCTCGTCGGTCCGGACGTACTCGAAGAAGGCGCCGTCCCAGAGGAGGATGTCGAAGATCTCCTCCTCGAGCTGCCGGCGCACGGCCGACCGGATCGCCTCCTCGCTCGCCGTCCCGGACGAGATCAGGATCTCGCCGAGGCGTCGCCCGCTGCGGCGCTGCTCGTTGAAGGCGGCCTCGACCTGCTCGCGGGTGGCGACCTTGCCGCGGACGAGGATGTCGCCGAGGCGGTAGGCGACCCGGCCGAGGTTGCTGATCGAGAGCTCACCGCGCCGGAAGAGGAGGTCGCGGCGCATCCCCTTGGCGGTGACGTGCAGCGCCCCGCTGAATCCGCAGCTGCGGATCAGCTCGATGATGTCGGCGAGGCTGAGGGCCTCGGCATTTCCGCGCAGCGGCATCCGTCGGCACCGGCCCCCGTCCCCGAAGGCCCCGTCCCGTTAGGCCGTTCGTGTCGGGACGTTGGCGACCCAGCTCGGGTCCCCGGTCCGGTAATGTTCCTTCTTCCAGATCGGCGCGTCTTCCTTGAGCCGCTCGATCACGTATCGACAGGCCTCGAACGCCTCCGGGCGGTGGGGCGAGGAGATGACGATCGCCACGCTCGGGTCGCCGACCTCGAGCGTGCCGAGCCGGTGGACGATCGCCACGCGGCTGACGTCCCAGCGATCCCGGATCTCGTCGGCGAGCTTCCGGAGGTGGAGCAGGGCCATGTTCTCGTAGGCCTGGTAGTCCATCCGGGTGACGACCCGTCCCTCGGGTCCGGTCCCCGGGCGCGGGGTCTTGCGGACGGTGCCGAGGAAGACGGCGGTGGCCCCCGCCTTCGGATCGGTCACGTTCGCGACCAGGCGCTCCACGCGGATCGGCGAACGGGTCAGGCCGATGATCTCGGGGTCGGACTCGGTGTCGGCCACGCGGCTATCCTCCCCCGACCGGCGGGATGAGCCCGACCTCGTCCCCCTCACGGAGGGGTCGATCGCGCGGAGCGAACTCGAGGTTGACCGCGACCCGGATCCCGGGAGCCCCGTCGGCGAGCGGACGCCGGAGCTTGGCGTGGTCGGTCGACAACCGCTCGAGGAGACCGTTGACGTCGGTCCCATCGGGCAGGCGGACCTCGAGCCCGTCGTCTCCGTAGTCGTCGGCGAGGTTGGCGAACAGGCGCACGTGGAGCTTCACGACCTCATGCTACGCCCGCCGCCGAAAACGTGCAAGCTACGCTGCCGCGACACGTTCAGTCGCCTTGACGGGTTGCCGCGCAGCGGTAGGATCGCTCGGCATCGCGGCCGACCAGGGGCCGTCCGAGGAGCCTCACCCATGCCCGAGAGCCAGCTCGTCCGCGTCGACAAGAGCGGCGGGATCGCCACCCTCAGCCTCCACGCGCCGCCCGCGAACACTTACTCCTACGAGATGATGAGCGCGCTCGACGCCGCCATCCTCGACGCACGGATGGACGACGACGTCCACGTCATCGTGCTCACCGGCACCTCGCGCGGCGTCGAGGGGAAGCCCGACTTCTTCTGCGCCGGCGCCGACATCGCGATGCTGCAGCGTGTCACACCTCGCTACAAGTACTACTTCTGCCTCCACGCGAACGAGACCCTCAACCGCCTCGAGCAGACGCCGAAGCTCGTGATCGCCGCGATCAACGGCCACTGCGTCGGCGGCGGGCTCGAGGTCGCCCTCGCGGCCGACCTCCGGATCGCGCGTCGGGGCGCCGGCAAGATCGGCCTCCCCGAGGTGAACCTCGGCGTGCTCCCCGGGACGGGAGGGACGCAGCGTCTCGCCCGCGTGGTGGGGAAGACCAAGGCGATCGAGCTCATGGTGAAGGCGGAGCTCGTCGACTTCGACGCGGCGGCCGACCTGGGCATCGTCAACGAGGTGCTCGAGAACGACGGCTTCGACGAGGCGGTCCGGGCGTACGCCGCGCAGTTCGTGCCGCCCGCCCGCGCCTCGCGCGCCGTCGGCCTGATCAAGCGCGCCGTCCAGACCGGCGCCGAGATGAGCTTCGAGTCCGGCCTCGCCCTCGAGCGCGAGCTGCAGCAGCAGCTCTTCACGAGCGCCGACGCGAAGGAGGGCCTCGCCGCCTACGTCGAGAAGCGCAAGGCGGAGTTCACGGGCGCCTGAGCCCACCCGCGCCCTTTCCCAGCCCCTCTCATCTTCTGGTTCGACGGCGGAGAGGCCGATGCCCGAGACGATCACCGTGGAGGTCGGCGACGACGGCGTCGCGCTCCTCACCCTGAACCGTCCGGAGGTCCGGAACGCGATCTCCCGCGAGATGACGGACGAGATCGTGGCGGCCCTCGACGAGCTCGCCGAGCGCGACGACGTCGCCGCGCTCATCCTGACCGGGGCGGGCGGAAAGGCCTTCGCGGCGGGCGCCGACATAGCCGAGCTGCGTGACCGGAAGCGGGACGACGCCCTCGCCGGGATCAACTCGCGGACCTTCCGGCGCGTCGCCGAGTTCCCCCGCCCGACGATCGCCGCGATCGTCGGCTTCGCCCTCGGCGGCGGGTGCGAGCTCGCCCTGGCGTGCGACCTCCGGGTCGCCGGCGAGGGGGCGAAGCTCGGCCAGCCCGAGGTCGGCCTCGGGATCATCCCCGGCGCCGGAGCGTGCTATCGCCTGCCCCGGCTGGTCGGCGTCGGCGTCGCGAAGGAGCTCATCTTCACCGGGCGCATCGTCGACGCCCCCGAGGCGCTCCGGATCGGGCTCGTGAACCGCGTCGTCGCCGACGGCGCCGTCCTCGCGAGCACGCGGGAGCTCGCCGCCGAGATCGCGAAGAACGACCCGCTCGCGGTGCGGCTCGCGAAGTCGGTGATCGACGCGGCGCCCGGAACGGCGCGCCCGTGGGACCTCGAGGTCGCCGCGCAGGCGAGCTGCTTCGAGTCGCCGGCGAAGCACGAGCGGATGACGGCGTTCCTCGAGAAGCGCGCGAGCGAACAAGTGACTCCCGAAGGAAGGGAACACGCGAAGGGATTGCGATGACCGACCACAGCGTGAAGACGGTCGCCGTCCTCGGCGGCGGCACCATGGGCCACGGCATCGCGCAGGTCGCGGCGATGGCCGGCTTCGAGACGCGCCTCTACGACATCGATCAGAAGCTCGTCGACCTCGCCCTCGCCCGGATCGACGAGAACCTCGTGAAGGGAATCGCGAAGGCCAAGGTGACGCCCGAGGAGAAGCGCGAGACGACCGCGCGCCTCCGCGGCGAGGCGGACCTCGGCAAGGCGGTCGACGGCGTCGACCTCGTCATCGAGGCCGTCCCCGAGCGGATCGAGCTCAAGCGCGCCATCTTCGGAAGGCTCTCCGAGCTCGCGCCCGCCGGGGCGGTCCTCGCGAGCAACACCTCCTCCCTCTCGGTCGCGAAGATCGCGGAGTCGGTCGCGGATCCAAGCCGCGTCTGCGGGATGCACTTCTTCAACCCGGTCCACATCCTGGCCCTCTGCGAGGTGATCCGGGCGGACGCGACGAGCGAGGCGACCATTGATCGAGCGCGCGGCGTCGCCGAGGCGATGGGCAAGACGCCGATCATCGTGAAGGACAGCCCCGGGTTCGCGAGCAGCCGCCTCGGCGTGACGCTCGGCCTCGAGGCGATCCGCATGGTCGAGGAGGGCGTGGCGAGCGCCGAGGACATCGACACCGCGATGACGCTCGGCTACAAGCACCCGATGGGGCCGCTCCGGCTCGGCGACCTCGTCGGGCTGGACGTCCGCCTCGCGATCGCCGAGTACCTCCACGCCGAGCTCGGCGACGAGCGCTTCCGCCCGCCCGAGCTGCTCCGGACGATGGTGGCCGAGGGCAAGCTCGGCCAGAAGTCGGGCCAGGGATTCTACGACTGGTCCTGAACGTCCCTCCCGCGGTCCGGGGTTCTCCGTGTCGGACCGCGCCGCTATGATGAGGCCCGGAGGCCTTCCCTGATGTCCTCGATCGACATCGAGACGCAGCTCCTGACCGCCGAGCAGCTCGCGACCGCGAGCGTGGACGGTCCGTGCGAGCTGATCGAGGGACGGGTCCACCGCATGTCGCCCGCGGGTCGACGACACGGAGAGGTCGCCGGACGGATCCACCGTCTCCTCGTCCTCCACGACGCCGACGGCGCCGTCTTGAGCGCCGAGACCGGATACCGCCTCGCCCGCGATCCCGACACCGTCCGCGCGCCGGACGTCGCGTTCGTGAGCGAGGCGACGCTCGAGCGAAGTCGCCAGGCCGACGAGCCCTACTTCCCCTGCGCGCCGGACCTCGCCGTCGAGGTGCTCTCGCCGAACGACGCCTGGGCCGAGATCGAGCGCAAGGTCCGCGACTACCTCACCGCGGGAGGCAGGGCCGTCTGGATCGTCGACCCGGCGCGCGAGACCGTCACCGTCTGCACGCCGGCCGGCCGGACCGAGCTGTCGGGCCGCGATGAGATCGATGGCGGCGAAGCGGTGCCCGGGTTCCGCGCCCAGGCCCGGTCGTTCTTCGCGTAGCGTGAGCCGCTCCCTCCCCGCGAACGTCGCGGCCGTCCTCTACGACCTCGACGGCGTCCTGATCGACAGCCGGCGAGCCTGGTACGAGTCGATCCGGCGCGGGCGGGAACGCTGGGGCTACGAACCGCTCTCCTGGGACGAGTTCGAGCCCACGTTCGGCCAGGGCGTCGAGGCCGACGTGACGATGTTCTTCCCGCGCCACTCGGTCGAGCAGCTCGCCGCGTGGTACGACGAATCGATGCCCGGGTGCCTCGGAGACCTCGAAGCGCTGCCGGGCGCTCTCGAGCTCCTCGACACGATCCGCACCAGAGGCGTCAAGCAGGCGGTCGTCACCAACTCCCCGAGACCGCTCGCCGAGAAGATCCTCGCCCGAACCGGCATCGCCGAGCGCATCGACGCCCTCGCCGCCGCCGGAGACGCCCCCGACAAGCCGGCGCCCGACCTCCTCTGGCTCGCGATGCAACGACTCGACGTCACGAAGGATCGCGTCGTCTACGTCGGCGACTCCCCGACCGACTGCGAGGCCGCGAGCGCGGCGAACGTGTTCCTGGTGGGCATCGGGCTCGACGGGGACGCGCGGGTGGAACGAGTCGCGGAGCTCGTCGGCGTCCTGGACGGATGAGTCGGCTCAGGGGCCGCGGCCGATCCCAACGAGTCCTCGCTGTCGCGGCGGCCATCTGACGTCGCTCGGCGACGCGACAAGGCGAGATCTTCGTCGCCCGGGATTGAGCCGACGAACCACGCCCGCCTACACCTGCCGAGCATGAGTCCGCCAGGCCGAGCCGTCCTTCGGGTCACGCGGCTCGTCCAATCCGGTCGGCCATCGGTTCGCTCATGGAGAGGGAAGGCCCATTCGGGCGCGAACTGTCGGACGAGAGTCGTGCCGTCCCATGCCTGCCGTCCCGCGGAGGGCAGAGTACCGGGTCGCGATGACGGCGAGCTGTGCGGATCACTCGCTGACCGCGGTGGCCACGCAGGCGACCGTCTCGCCGCCTTGGGCGATGCGCGATGCCCCACGCCGTCGGGGCAAGGTGCTACACTAAAAACCTTAGGTTCTACGGAACATTTACCTCACCTCGAGCGTCTCACTGGGTGGTCACCGACGACGAGGGAGTCCCCGATGATCGCACTCACCGAGACGCTCGACCTCCCACCCTGCGAGGCCGGGCTCGCACCCGACGAGGTCCTCCGTCGCCTTCGACGGCTCGCGAAGGTCAGTCACCGCTGCGACGCGACGCTCGCGTACTACCTGCGCGACGTGGAGGTCCGAAAGCTCCACGATCTCTACGGG
>JAJDCQ010000084.1 GCA_029260755.1 Planctomycetota bacterium
CGCCTATTGCCAAGACCCGAGACCTGACCCCTTCGGGGTGGTGGGTCGGGGCGACGCGTAGGCCGTGGTCGGGCGCCGCTGGCTCAGTGGGCGAAGCCGCTGAGGAGGTCGGTGCCTTCGACCGTCATCGTGGTCGCCGTCCGGGCGACGGTCTCGCTTCGGTGCTGCCTTGCCTCGGCGATCACCGCGTCGGCCCAGACCGAAGGGGTCAGGTCTCGGATCTTCGCATTAACGGGCCTATTGCGGAGATCCGAGACCTGACCCCTTCGGGGTGGTGGGTCGGGGCGACGCGTTGGCCGTGGTCAGGCGCCGCTGGCTCAGTGGGCGAAGCCGCTCAGAAGGTCGGTGCCCTCGACCGTCATCGTCGTCGCCGTCCGGGCGACGGTCTCGCTTCGGTGCTGCCGTGCCTCGGCGATCACCGCGTCGGCCCATGGGTCGTCGAGCATCGCGAGGAGCTGGAGCGCCGCGAGGGCCGGCTCGTCTTCGTCCGTCGTCGCGGCGAGCACTCCTCGGAGGAACGGGATCGCCCGTTCGCGGTCGGCGCGGATGTGGTCCGCCGCTCCGATCACCTCGCGGACGAGGGCTCCGACCTCGGCGTCGGTCCTCGGTCGCGTCCTCGCCATCGTGTTGGGCAGCAGGAGCGCGACCAGGGCCTCGCCCGTTCGGTGCAGCTCGCGCTCGAGGTCGACCCGCGGCGCGGTCGCCGCGGCGTCCGCCGACGCTCCTCGCGGCGGGACGGCGGCCACCGCGGCGATCGCGACCAGGGCGATGAGTCCCGCGCTCACCACGAGCCGGCCGCCTCGCGACGTCAGGAACCGTGCGCTCGCTCGGGACATGGCCGCTCCTCCGATGGGGTGACTGACTCCCCGCTCGGACTCTTCGGCTTTCGGCCGCGGTCGCTGAACGACTCGCCGGGTCGAGGGAGGGGGCGCGTCAGCGCTCGCCGCGGATCCGGTCGAGCGCGTCGCGGGCGCGGATGTCGTCGGGGTCCTCCTCGAGCAGCCGCAGGAGCTCCTCCTCGGCGGCGTCGCTCTCGCCAGCGGCGTGGAGGGCCAGCGCGTGCCGCGCCCGGAGGTCGGGGTCTCCCGGCTGGCGCGCGAGCGCGCGCTCGACCCACGTCCGCGTCTTCCTGGCGTCGCCTCGCTCCTCGAAGAGGTAGGCGAGGGCGACGGCCGCCTCGGCGCTCGCCGGGTCGAGCTCGTGGGCCTTCTCGAAGGCGGCGATCGCCTCGTCGACGGCGTCCGCGTCGCCCGCCCGGAGGAGGACGCTCCCGAGGTCTCTTCGGACGCTCGCGTCCGCGGGCCGCATCGTCGCCAGCGCGCGGAGCGGCTCGGCCGCCTCGGCCGGGCGGCCCGCCTCGACGAGCGCTCCGGCGAGGAGCGCGAGCGCCTCGCCGTCGTCGGGCCTCCGGGCGACCGCCTCCCGGAGCGGCGCGACCGCCTCGTCCATGAGGCCGGCGATCGCGAGCGCCCGCCCGACGTCCCGGGCGAGGTCGGCGGCCTCGGCGTCGCTGGCCGATGCCGCGAGCGCCCGCATCTCGGCGAGGGCGTCCTCCGCCCGCCCGGCCGTCGCCCAGCGAACGGCCAGGGTCCTCCGGACGCTTCCGAGCTCGGGCTCGAGCCGGGCGAGCACCTCGAGCTCCTCGGTGAGCAGCTCCGGCCGCGACCCGTCGGCGAGGAGCAGGACGCGCCGGCGGGCGACCTCGGCGCGCAGGGCGGAGGCGACGTGCTGACCGGGCAGGAGGAAGAGGGCGGTGTCGAGGGCGGCTGCGTCGGCCGCGAGCGTCGCGAGGGTCGGCGCCTCGTCCCGGTCGGCGGCGAGGACGCGCAGCACCATCCCGCGCGCGTGGGCGAGGAGCGGCTGCCGGACGTGCGTCGTGGCGCCCGCGATCGGGAGCGGCCCGCGCGCCCCGACCGCGCGGAGCTCGGCGAGCTGGTCGAGACGGTCGCCCTCCCGCCCGGGCGCGACCGAGCGGCCCGCCTCGAACTCGAGCCACTGGCCGTCGTCATCGTGGACCGGCCCGTCGCCCGCGAAGGCGCGGAGCTCCTCGCCGCTCGCGACGTGGTAGAAGAGCAACCCGAGGGGATCGTGGATCCCGAGTCGGGCGAGGTCGCGCCTCACGGCGTCGCCTCGGAGCGCCCGGGCGATCGCGCGGTCGGTCGCGACGAGCGGCGCGTCCGAGCCGACGAGGAGGTAGTCCCCGCCCGGCCATCCCTCGAACAGGCCCACGTGGGGAAACGTGCCGACGAAGCCGCGGAGCACCCGGCGGAACCCCTCGTCGCCGATCCGGTAGCCCTGGAGCCACTGGCACGCCACGCCGCCGGGCGCGAGCCGCTGCCGCATCGCCTCGAACGCCTCGACCGTGAACACGTTCGCGATCCCGGCGATCGAGGGGTTGCTCGGCTCGCTCACGATCACGTCGTAGCGCGCGTCCGAGAGGGCGAGGTGCTGCCGGCCGTCGGCGCCGAGCACCCGCAGCGCTCCGCGCGGCGGGGCGCCTCCGGTCCCCGCGTCCGCGAGCGCGTCGTTGTTGACCGCGCCCCACTCCTCGCGGCGCACGGCGTCGATGACCTCGGGCGCGATCTCGATCAGATCGACCGCCTCGACGCTCGGATGAAGGCGCACCGCCCCCAAGGTCATGCCGCTCCCCAGCCCGATCACGCACACCCGCTCGGCCGAGCCGTGGAGCAGCATCGGCACGTGCCCGAGGAGGAGCTGCGTCGGAAGGTCGTGGTCGCCGGTCGAGGCGTCCGCCTTCCCGTTGATCCGGAGCGACAGGACGCCGCTCCGGGCGCGGGTCACGGCGACGACGGCGCTCGCCCCCTCGGCGTAGAACAGCGTCTCGTCGGCGCCGGCCGGGCGATCGCCGACCGCGGCGTCGGGCGCGTCGTCGGGCGCATCGCCGCCGGGGTCGGGCGTCGCGAGGGCGGCGCGCCCGTAGTAGTAGGCGCCGCTCGTGAACCGGGTGCGGTCCCAGGTCGGGGCGAAGACGATGGCGCCGAGCGCGAGGAAGGCGACGATCGCCAGCTCCCAGCCCCGCTGCGGAACGCGCAGCGGGTTCTCGGGCGCGCCCTCGCCGTCCTCGAGCGGACGCGGCGCGCGCGCCAGGACGACGATCCCGACGGCCACGGCGACCGCCGCGGAGACGCCGAGGCTCCGCTGGATGCCGAGCCACGGCAGCAGGACGAAGCCGGTCGCGAGCGAGCCCACGATCGAGCCGACCGTGCTCGCTCCGTAGAGCGCGCCCGTCACCCGGCCGGCGGAGCCGACGAGCGGCCGCGCCGCCGCGATCGCGGCGGGCAGGACGGCGCCGGCGAACGCCGTCGGCACGAGCAGGATCCCGAGGACGGCGAGCAAGGTGAGCGCCTGCCTCCCGAGGAAGCTCTCGCCCTCGACGATCGTCGCGATCATCCACGGGACGCGGTCCGCGAGCGGTACGACGGTGAGCGCGGTGAAGCCCGCCGCGCCGACGACGAGGCCGAGCTGCCGCCTCGCCCGCCCCGCGTCCCCGCCGCGGCCACCCCAGCAGCCGAAGGCGAGCGCGCCGGCGCCGAGCCCGAGGATGAACCCGGTCAGCACGATCGTCACCGCGTAGGTCGTCGACCCGAGCAGGACCGCGAACGCGCGCGACCAGCCGACCTGGAGCCCGAGGCTCGAGACGCCGGCGAGCGCGACGACGAGGACGAGCGGCGCGAGCGCCGCGCCGCCGTCCCGGGATCCGCTCGCCGCCGCGGGCGCGGGAGCAGGAGCGGGCGCGGGCGCGGCAGGCTCGCTCCCACCCTCGCCCACGCGCCTCGCGAGCGCGAACGCGCCGGCGGCGAGGGCGAGGTCGCCGGCGACCGCGAGGCCGGCCGTCAGGCGCAGACCGAGCGCCGGCAGCGCGACGAAGCCGGCGACGAACGCGCCCGCCGCCGCGCCGAGCGTGTTCGCGCCGTAGAGGAGCGCGATCGCGCGCGCCGACGGCGCCCGCTCCTCGCCCGCGGGGCCGGTCGGGACGACGGCGCCGCGGGCGAGGCCTCCGGCGAGGATCGGGAGGGTCGCGCCCATCAGCATCGTCGCCGGCAGCATCAGCGGCGCGGCGATCGCCGCGGTCACCGAGCCGAGGATCAGCGGCGACCCGACGAGCGCCCGGTAGGCGATGGCGAACGGCCCGTGGAGCAGTCCGATCCCGAGCGGAACGAGGAGCGCGGTCGCGGCGATCCCGATCTCGAGCTTCCCGTACGCGCGGAGCGCCGCGCCCGGGGAGCGGTCCGGCCGCCGCGCGGCGACCCACGCCCCGAGGGCGAGACCGGCGAGGAAGGTCGCAACCACCGTCGAGACGGCGTAGGCGCTCGACCCGAGGACGAGCCGGAACCAGCGGATCCAGACGATCTCGAGGGCGAGGCTGGTCGCCCCCGACCCCGCGAACAGCAGGGTCGCGAGGGCGAGGCTCGTGCGCTGATCGAGCCGACGACGGCTGGTCGTCGTCACCGGGCTAGGCCTCTCCACAGAACGGAGGATTCACGGAGAACGCGGGCAGCGCGAGCAGGTTGGCGTCGCTCCGTGATGAGGATGGAACCACGGAGGCACGGAGACACGGAGGAGCGACTGCGTGCGCCGCATCCCGGCTCGCCCGAGCCGACCGGCTCGGGGATGGCTCCCCCTCGGTCTCGGTCACGCGAGGCGACGGGAACCAGGAGAAGGAGCGGTGGAATGGGTCCACGACGTGGCGCAATCCGAAGCTGCTCCGTGCCTCCGTGCCTCCGTGGTTTCATCTCTTCATCGACCCGAGCGAGGTTATAGCCCTTCCGGGCTAGTCAGGCGCCCCGCCGCTCTTGCTCCGGGCCTCCTCGAGCAGCTCGGTCGCCCGGGCGCGCCAGGGATGGTCGTCGGCCGCGAGCGTCAACCAGCGCTCGAGGTCGACGACCGCGCTCGCGGCCGCGGCGGCCGGGTCGTCCTTCGCCTCGAGGAGCGCGCGCGCCCGTCCCGCGCGGGCGTCGAGGTGGTCCGCCTCGACCCGGAGCGCCCGGTCGAAGTCGCGGCGCGCCCCGCCGGTGCCGCCGAGCTCGAGGCGGGCGAACCCGCGCTCGACGAGCGCGTCGACGTTCTCGTCGTCGATCGCGAGGGCGCGGGTCGCGTCATCGACGGCCCGCCGCGGCTTGCCGAGGGCGCGCTGGACCCGCGCCCGCTCGACGTAGCCGGCGGGCGCCTCGGGAGCGAGGTCGACCGCCCGGTCGAGGTCGACGACCGCCTCCTCGGACCGTCCGGCCTCGTGACGGACGACGCCGCGGGCGAGCCACGCGTCGGCGCACTCGTCGTCGAGCTCGATCACGCGATCGAGGTCGGCGAGGGCGTCGGCGGTCCGCCCGAGCGTTCGCCGACACGCCGCCCGCTGCAGCAACCCGGCGACGTCGTCGGGCGCGGCCGTGACGGCCGCGTCGAGGTCGACGAGCGCCTCCTCGGGCCGACCGAGGGCGTGGAGGACGGCGGCGCGCCGCCGCAACGTCCGGGCGTCGCCCGCGCCGAGCTCGATCGCGCGCCCGAGCGCGGCGAGCGCGTCGCCGAGCCGTCCGAGCTCGGCGAGGAGCTCGCCCCGGGCGGCGTGGGCCCCTCGCAGCTCGGGGGCGAGCGCGACGGCCGCGTCGAGGTCGGCGAGGGCCGCCGCCTCGTCTCCGCCCGCGCGCGCGCGGATCAATCCACGGCGGTAGCGCGCCTCGGCGTCGTCGGGCCGCAGCTCGAGCACCCGGTCGAGGTCGGCGAGCGCCTCGTCGTCGCGGCCGACGCGCCAGCGCGCGATCCCGCGCTCGAGGAGCGCCTCGGGGTAGCGGTGTCGGAGCTCGAGGGCCCGGTCGAGATCGGCGAGCGCGTCGGTCGCTCGATCGATCGCCAGTCGGCCGCGCGCGCGGGCGAGGTACGCCTCGGCGCTCTTCGGATCGAGCTCGATCGCCCGGTCGAAGTTGGCGAGCGCGTTGACGTGGCGTCCGGCGCGCGCGAGGAGGCGCCCCCGCGCGAGCCAGAGGGCGACGTCCTTCGGCGTGAGGGCGACGGCCCGATCGAGGTCGGCGACCGCCTCGTCGAGCCAGCCGAGGGCGGCGCACGCCTGCGCCCGCGAGACGTAGGCGGCGACCGCCCGCGGGTCCTGGTCGAGGAGCCGCGTCTGCTCCTCGACGATCCGCTCGAGCTCCTCGCGGGTCGGCTCCTGGTCGCCGGCGCCGGCCGACGCGACGACGACGGCCGCCGACGACGACGCGAGGAGAGCAACGACGAGGATCACGAGACGCGGAGACGACACATCGTCGATTCTAGAGGCTGCGACGAGAGGCTCGCAAACCGCTCACGGGCCGACCCTTTACGTTCGCGAGCCCGCCGGTGGCGGCGCCCGATCCCCGGCCGCGAGACCTCGATCGCGGCAAGATCCCGATCGATGGCAGTTTGCAACGACGACGGGTTCGAATGTGGGACCTTTCCCGGACGGTCGGCGGCGGCCGCCGACGCCCGCGCCGCGGGGTCATCGACGTCATGCCGATGTCCTTGGGCCCCTTGATGTTCCCCGACCTCGATGCGGCCGCCCGGTCGCGCAGAACATCATTGAGACTGGAACGGGCTTTGATATAATTCGCCGGGCACGTCCAGTGTCCTAATCCTGTCCCGTCGAGAGCGTTGCGTGAACAAGCCAGGCCGAGCGGTGCTCGCCGTCGTCGCGGCGATCACTCTCTCCACAGCCGTCATCGCGCCCAAGTCCTTGCGCGCCGGGGACTCCGAGGAGAGCGTGCGCCCGGGCTTCGTCCTCCGGGTGGCTCCGGACGCCCTGCCCGTCGGCTCGGCCGCCGCCGTCCTCGTCGAGGCCCGAGACCCCGCCGACGGAGCGCCCCTCGCGGGAGCCCGCCTTCCGAGCGGCGCGACCCTCACGGTCGAGCGTGACGGCGCGACCGCGCAGGTCACCTTCACCCGCGGCTCGCTCGGGCTGACCGTCCGCGACGACGGCTCGGCCCTGCTCGCCACCGACACCGCCGCCGATCCCGCCGGTCGCTGGAACCTGGTCCTCGTCGGCCGGACGCCCGGCGCCGCGCAGCTCGTCCTCCGCGACGCCGAAGGCGCGCGGCTCGCGCAGGCGCCGATCACCTGGACCGCCGGCGCGGCGCGCATCGTGGCGCTTCTGCCCGGCGAGCGGTGGGATGGAGGCGCCGTCGTCGGCGCGCCGACGGCGGTCACCGCCGGTGACGAGGTCGTCGTTTCGATGATCGCCGTCGATGCCGACGGAGAGCTCGACCGGTTCCACCGGAGCACGGTGACCGCGACGCTCGGCGACGCCCCGAAGGCAGACGCCATCCGCGGCGTCGTCGCCGCCGGACGGGGCGAGCTCGCCGTCCGTCCGACCGTCGCCGGCGACGCCGTCACGCTGCGGCTGCGGAGCGTCCGCGACGCGATCGCGATCGACGCGCCGCGCCCGCTGCACGTTCGCGCGGCGAAGCCACGCTCGGCGCGGCTGCTCGTGCCGGCCGTCGACCTGCCGCGGCCGATCGGCGTGCCGTTCGTCGTTCGCGCGGCGATCGTCGACCAGTTCGGAAACCCCGTCGACACCGGCGGCGACGCCCTCGGTGTCGGCGCCGCCGACGGCGCGACGGCGAGCGTCGTCGCGCTCGCGTCGCTCGGCGGCGAGGCGCGCTTCCTCGTCCGGATCGACGGCCCGTCGGCGTCGACCGCCGGCGAGGCCGGAGCCGCGGCGTCGCTGCGGACGAGCGCCCGCGGAGACGAATCGATCACGGCCACGACGGTGCGCGTGCCGGTGATGGCACCCGCGGCGCGGGTGGACGAGGACGGCAGATAGCGGTGGAAGAGATCGAGGGACGACCGGTGAAGGACCTCACGACGGCGAGACCCGCGCGGCCTCGCCCCTCCTCGGGGACGCGCAGACGCCTGCGCACGCGCGTCCTCGCGCTCGCGACGACCGGGCTGCTTCCGCTGATCCTGAGCGGGTGCGGGGCGGCCTACGTCATCGGCGCGATCCTGCTCCTTCAGGACGACGACAACGACGTCGTCAACCTGACCCAGGTCGACGTGTTCCCGACCGCCGTCTCGGCGCCGACGACCGCGCAGGCCGAGGGCAACGGCGGCGGGGCCCTCGATCCGACGAACCCGAACGAGAACGTCACCGAGCTGATCCTCCCCGTCCGGACGCGCGGCGTCAGCGTCTCGGCGACCAACCCGATCACCGACCTCGTCAACAACATCACCGGGACCACCCTCGTCTTCGAGATCAACGGCGAGCAGGCCCAGATCCAGGTCGACCCGTTCGACCCGGCCCGGCCGCTCGACACCGGGGAGCGGATCGCGGCCGCGATCGAGCGCGAGGTGCGCGCCCTGACGGCGACCGTGTCCGAGAACCAGACCGCCTTCGCCGGCTTCACCGCCGTCTTCGACGAGGAGGCGGAGCGCTTCGAGCTCCGCACCGGGTTCGGCCAGGAGGGCGATCTCGGCCCCGACGAGAGCGGCATCAGCCTCGAGATCCAGGACGGGCCGGGCGGCGACGACCTCGCCGACGCGCTCCTCCTCGGCGACAGCGCGAACGGCACCGACGAGTTCAGCGAGTGGGCCGACATCAGCCTCACGATCGTCAACCGCGGCAACCAGGACGCCGCTGACGCGAGCGTCAAGCTCTTCCTCTCCCGCGACAAGACGCTCTCGCCCGACGACATCCTGTTCCGCGAGTACTTCGTCGACGTCCGGGAAGGCGAGACGGTCATTGTCGGCGTCCAGGAGGTCGACTCGCTCGCCGAGTTCCAGAGCCTCGGCGACAACGCCCTCCCCGAGGGTCCGATCCCGATCGATCGCTTCGTGACGAACGACGTCCCGGCCCGCCTCGACCCGTTCTTCCAGCTCATCGTCAACGCCGACGAGCTCGACGCGACCCTCGACAACAACGTCTTCACCGGCGAGCGCCCGATCCAGGTCTACCCCGCGCCCGACGGCGGCGTCGGCAACGGAACCGACCTCGTCTTCACGAACGTGAACGGACAGACGGCCGCCCTCGCCGACGGCGTCGCCTCGGTCCAGTTCACGATCCTGGCGGGCCTCGAGGCGATCCTCGCCGACGAGACGATCGGGGTGACCTTCTTTCTGAGCAACGACCGGATCCTCGACGAGCCGCTCGACCCGTTCAACCCCGACCGCGACGCGGCGGGAACGGACGTGGCCGAGGACGTTCCGCTCGCGTTCTTCCTCCTCGAGGGGACGCTCTCCGAGGTGGCCGGCACCGGCGGCCTCGAGCTCGACTTCACGGTCGCGGGCAACCCGGTCCTGAGCGCGGCCGACATCATCGGCCAGAACCTCGTCCTCGGCGCCGAGTCCCGCAACGGCGGGACGCGCGAGGCGGCCACGATCGTCGCGTTCGACGACCAGGGCGGCAACCCGCACCGGGTCACGATCGACGCCCCCTACAGCGTGGCCGCCGGCCCGGCCGACGAGGCGTCCGTCGTCGGGTTCGAGGCGCAGCACGTCTTCCGCCTCAACGCGCCGCTCGTCCAGGGCGGCGCGAGGTTCGGCGCGATCGGCGACCGGCGGACGTTCGATCAGAACCTGATCATCCCGTCGCTCGCGGACAACCTCCTCCCCGAGGAGAACGACGCCACCGACCTCAACACGTTCTTCCTCATCGGGCGGATCACCTCGACCAACCTGGGGGCCAACGACCCCGACAACGACGCGTCGACCTCGGTGAACTACATGCGCGTCTACGGTGAGGACCAGTTCGTCCTCCTCGGCGGCATCGCCTTCCCGCAGACGTTCGACGACGACCCGACGGTGCTCGACGCGGTCAACAACCAGGAGGCGCAGGACAACGTCCTCGGCAAGGGCGAGCAGCGGCTCCTCCAGTTCGACATCCCGGACGACTTCAGCCAGCTCTTCATCGCGTGCGAATCGCTCGACTTCGACCCGAGCTTCGAGCTGCTGAGCGCGACGGGCACCCGGTTCGGGTTCTCGGACGACACGGCGCTGGGCCGGACCGCGGTCACCTTCCAGCCGCTCGAGGCGCCCGGCGGCCAGAAGCAGTTCCTCCTCGTCGTGAGCCCGACCGACCCGGCGAGCGCCGACGTGAACGCGCAGGGCTCGGCGTTCAACATCCTCATCAGCGCCAACCCGAACGACAACGTCGCTCCGATCGTCCTGGGCGAGTTCTTCGGGATCGGCACCTCGGGCGGCGCGGACGAGTCGTTCTCCGACGTCGACGCCGCCGGCACCGCGTTCCGGGTCTCGCGCAAGGTCGTCCCGATCTCGCTGCCGCAGCGCCAGCGACAGCTCCTCCTGCTCCTGACCGAGGACACGACGCGCCTCGGCCTGCAGCTCACGCCCGACTTCCCCGAGGCGGTCGACCTCGTCCTGACCGCGGTCGAGGAGAACAGCGGCCAGATCGTCTCGGTCGTGCCCGTGCCGGTCTTCCAGGCGGACGGGTCGGTCCTCTTCCTCTTCGATCCGCCGGACCTGAACCAGTTCAAGCTGTTCGACGCCGGCTCGATCATCCTGACGTTCGAGAGCAACGTCCCGGTGAACGAGGCGAGCGACCTGATCATCGACGTCGTCTACCAGCCCCGGTAGACGCAGCGCGTCAGAGCCAGCCAACCCGTTTCCAGGCAACGGCTTTCCTCCCGGCCTGGATCATCGAGCCTCGAATCGGAGAGCGGTTCCGGACGCACGGCGTACCCGTCTCCGAGAGGAGACTCGCCATGCCACGGATCCAGCCCCAGCCGCTCGTCGCCGTTGTGCTACTCGGCCTCACCCTCGCCTTCGCCCTCGCCACCACCTCCGAGGCCCGCGCCGACGGCACGTTCTCGATCGACGGCCGGACGCCCGAGGGTAAGACCTACCGGGGTTCCGTCTACGTCTCGGGCGGCCTCGCCGTCGCCTCGGTCCGCCTCGAAGGCGTCGGGCCGCTGACCCTCGAGACCGCCGTCCCCGCCGGGCGCACCGCCGAGGTGTTCCGGATCGAGGAGGTGCCCGACACCGATGGCGTCCGGAGCGCGCTCGCGACGATCTTCGAGGAGCGCCGAAGCCGCGCGAAGGACGGCTTCGTCCTCATCGCCACCCTCGACGTGCCCGGGACGCGGACCACCTCGGACCCGCGCCGCCCGAAGGCGATGGCCGCCGCGCCGAAGCGCGCCGGGTGGACCGTCGAGATCCTCGGCGCCGACGGGGCGCCCGTCCCCGCCGGCGACGCCGCCCCGATCCTCCTCGTCGGCCAGAAGGCGACCTTCCGGGCGCGCGTCCGTGACCGCCAGGGCCGCGAGGTCGAGGACGGCGTCCGCTTCCAGTGGCGCGTCGACGGGAGCCACATCCACGACTACTCGCTCGACGTCGTCCGCGGGCCGTCGCTCCCCGAGGGCGAGCGCGGGGTCGCGAAGGGTCGCGACATGCACGCGAACCAGCTCGAGCTCTCCGTCACGAAGATGGCGCCCGCGCACCTCCGCGCCGCCGAGCTCTCGCTCTACTGGACCGACGAGGCGCAGGGGCGCCGGGTCGCCGTCCGGGCGCTCACCCCCGAGGGCGGGGTCGACGCCGAGGCGATCGTCCACGTCCGCCGCACCGAGACGCCCGCCCGCGAGCTGTTCACCGTCCCCGAGCACCTCGCCGCCAACTGGCGCGTGATCGACGATCACAAGGCGTGGCACCGGGGCTGGGACCGCGCCGACGACCGCTTCTTCTACTTCCACCGGGCGCTCATCCGCGCCTACGATCACTGGCGGAGCGTCTTCGGCTACCTCCCGGTCGAGGCCGTCGAGGATCTCGACGAGCCGGGCAGCGGCGTCGCCGTCCCGCGCGAGCTGACCGCCGGCGGCGGCCTCGAACGGTTCCCGTCGCTCGACGCGCTCTCGCGAGCGTCGCAGCGCTTCCACGCGGACGGCCACGGCGCGGAGATGCGACGCCTGATCGACGGCCGGCGAGTGAACGCCGAGATGGCCGGCCTCTCCTCTCCCCGCTGCGAGGTCTTCTACATGTGGCACGAGAAGGTCGACCGCGTCGCCCGCGAGTGGGAGGCGCTGAAGGCCGCCGGAACGCTCGAGAACGACTAAGAAAGACGATCGGCGAGAACGCGACTTCCCGTCCCGAGCGCGCTACGGGCAAGCCCGGGCAAGCCCTGGTAAACGACGGATCGCTCGCTCCGCCATGGTCGTGTCGCGCCTCGCACCGCCGCCTCGCCTCCGTCATCCTTGCCGTTCGAGGCTCCCCTCCAGGCGGACATCGCAGGTCAAGGAGGGCGGGGAGGACCGCATCTGCGAAAGGCTCCTCCGAGGCGCGGCGCAGGCAGCCCGGTCCGGCTTCCCGGAGTGCAAGAGGACAAGCCCCCCTCGACGGCAGGCCGTCCGGTCGCCCGGTTCACCCGGTCGCCTCGCCTGCCGAGTCGCGCCGAGCCGCCAGGTCGCGACCCCGTCGCGCGGCGAATGACGCCCCGACGACGGGAGGCAGTGTGATACGATAAAAACCTTAAAAACCCGGAACAAACACCCCACCTCGAGCGTATATAGAGAGAGAGAACGCGACCAAACTCTACGACGAAAGAGAGGGGAGACGACACGATGACGACGACGCTCACGGACGCCTCGAGAGTCTCGGACGCCCTGCTCGAGTGCGAGTCGGGGCTTCATCCCGACGAGGTCCTCGCGCGGCTCGTCCGCCTCGCCCGCGTGGGCGAGCGGTGCGACGCGACGACCGCCTTCTACCTGCTCGACGTCGAACAGCGGAGGCTTCACGACGGCTTCGGCTACCCGAGCACGGTCGCGTTCGCCGATGCGAAGCTGAACTGCGGCAAGGACAAGACCTATCGGCTCATTCGAGCGGCCCGGGCCTGCGCGCGCCACGAGGCGCTCCGCCTCGCGTACGAGGGCGGGGAGATCGCCTACAGCAAGATCGATGTGATCGCTCCGTTCCTGAGCCGGCCCGACGCAGCGCTCTGGCTGGAGCGAGCGAAGACGATGAGCGGGCCGGTGCTGCGTCAGCTCGCGGAGCAGGAGAGGCGGTTCGGGCGACCGACGGGACCGAACCAACGACTGAAGGCGGAGCTCGACGCCGAGCAGTGGAAGCTGTTCCAGCTCGCCGCCGAGAAGGTCCGCAAGATCGGGGGCGGCGAGCTTCCGGTCGCCGAGATCATCGAGGTGCTGGCCGTGAACTTCCTCCAGACGCCATTCGACGAGTCCGAGCTCGCGCCCGACGAGGAGGATCCCGCGAGCGAGTTGCACACTGCAACGGACGAAGGTGAGGCGGAGACGGGGACCTCGGCCGAGGAAGCGGACGAGATCGAGCGCGGTCGAAGCTTCCGTCGGCAGAAGCTCGAGGAGGCCGACTACCAGTGTGAGATGGAGTGCGACCGCCGGACCGATCTGCAGGTCGACCACATCGAGCCCCGAAGCCGCAACCCGGCGCGCAAGTGGGATCCCGACAACTGCTGCGTGGCGTGCGTGGCCTGTCACAGGCTCAAGACCGCCGGCCAGATCCGCGTCCACGGCCGGAACGAGGACGGCGCCCTCGCGATCGAGCGCCCCGTTCGCTGGCGCGTCTTTGCGGGTCCAGACCGGCCCGACGATCCGGAGCGTCGACCAGCAGCGGGAGGGTGAGCCGGATCGGACGATCGGGCCTCAGGCAGTCCGGCCCTCCTCGACCGCGGCGGACCCGGAGACCGGCCTCGCTCGCCGCCGCTCGCTCGGTCGGCGCTTGGCGGGCGAGGCGACCGAACGAACCGGGCGACCGGACGGCCTGCCGTCGAGGGCGGGGCTTGTACTCTTGCACTCCGGGAGGCCGGACCGGGCTTCGGGCGCCGAGTCTCAGAGAAGCCTCGGAAGTCGAGATCCTCCCCGCCCTCCTTGACCTGCGACGTCCGCCCGGAGGGGAGCGGCGAACGTCGGTGGCGTTCGCATGGGACGGCGCTCCCGCGTCTCTTCGCCCTGCGACAAGAAAGATGCCGAGCATCATCGGCGGAACCGATGACGCCCGTTGATGTTTCGCATTTCCGGACGGGAACTAGCTCTAGCTCTAGCTCTAGGCTAACGGGCGGTCCCGGAGACGGGGCAGGACCAGGGCGGCCCAGGCGACCGTCGCGAGGAGGAACGCCGCGGCCGCGACGCCGAGGCTGGCGACCACCCACGGGCGGTGCGCCGCCGCGACGGCCCGGAAGACCAGGGCGATCGCGATGAGCCCGCCGAAGAGCGGGACCTGCCACGGCCGTCCGTGCACGAGGTCGGTCCAGCCGCCGTGGGCGAGGGTGACGTGGATCCCGATCGTGAGCGCCATCATGGCGAAGCCGCCGATGAACGTGAGGTGGAGCCCGGCCTGGTGCTGGTGCTCGTCGGGGAAGAGCGCGGCGAGGGCGTAGCCGGTCGGGATCGCCCAGGCGGCCGCCCAGACGAGCCAGCGATGCCACCCCGCCTTCGTCGGTCGCCGTGCGATCCGGGCGACGCCGACGAGCAGCCCGAGGATGAGCGCGGCCCGCAGAGCATGCCCGAGCCGTCGCTCCACCACGACCTCGATGACGAACGTCCCGACGAGCGCCGCCGCGGCGAGGACGTGGCCGCCTCGGACGAGCCGGTCGCGCGAGGTCGCCACCCCGTCGGGCGGCGCGTCGCCGCAGGTGATGAGGGGGAGGACCATCGAGCCGACGCCGACGATCAGCGCGATCAGCATGCCCTGGAGGACGAGCAGCTTGCCGAGCTCGTGCCAGGCGAACGACTCGAGCACCTGCGCGCCCTGCAGCCCGATGAACGCGGAGCCGGCGAGGCCGAAGAGCAGCCCGATCGGAACCCAGACGAAGCCGTTCGGCGGCCGGCGGCCGGCGCTCGCCGACATCATCCGCCGGACCGCGAAGCCGATCAGGGTGAAGACCAGGACGATCCAGAAGACCTGACTCGGCATCCACGCCCGCTGCCAGGCGCAGACGGTCGTGCCGACCGGCGCGACGATCCCGACGAGCATCGCGAGGACGCCGGGCGGGTCGGTCCGCGTCCGGCGCGGGATCGCGGTGAAGAGGAAGCCGACGACGAAGCAGGCGAGGAAGCCCTCCACCTGCGCGATCGCGTGGTAGATGCTGCGATACTCGGCGAGGTCGAGGGCGAAGAGCGCCCAGGGCAGGACGCCGGCCCAGGCGAGGGCGACCCCGAGCGGGAAGAAGACGCGGTAGGGCTCGCGTCGCCAGGTCGGCGCGGACTCGAGCGCCTCGTTGGGGGGCGGCACGGTCGGAGGAAGGTCCGTCGTCGGCGGCGCCGCGGTGGCCTCGCCCATCGAATCAGCCGTCCTGGCGCCGCAGCCGCTCCGACTCGGTCCGCCGCTCGAGGGACGCCTTGATCCAGTCGATCATCTGCTTCGGGTCGACGCCGAGGCGGTCGGCGATCCGCTTGAGCCGCATCTTCTCGTTCGGATCGAGGCGGCCGTCGGCGGCCACGATGGCGGCCATCGCGAGGATGAGGCTCTTGCGCTCGTCGGGGTTCCGGCCGAGGGTGATCTTCTGCCCCGCGGCCCCCTCGCGCTCGAGCCGCTCGGCCTCGTCCTCCGGGATGCCGAAGCGCGTGCGGTACGCGTCGAGATGCTTCCGCTCGGACGGATCGACGTTTCCGTCGCAGTGAGCGAGGAGACAGAGGGTCCGGTAGATCCGGCGGTAACCGTTCTCGGAGACGGGCTCGACCTGATCGCCACGGAACGAGTCGTGGCCGTCGTCACCTTGTTGCTCGGTCATCGAAGTGCCTCCTCGGGCGATCCGAGACTCTAAGCACGAGCCGGGACGTCGGCAAGGCTCGGCATCACGTCCCGGGCACGCACGCGCGAACGATCGCCGCGACGACGGCGGCCGCCAGCATCACGACGAGAAACGGCGCCCGGAAGGCCAGGGCGACCGCCGCGGCCCCCATCGCGAGCACCCGCGCGTCGACGACGAGCCGGCCGCCCTCGCCCGCCACCGTCTGGACCGCGACGAGCGCCGCGAGGAGGACGACCGGGAGGAGCGAGACGAGGGTCGCGACGCGGCCCGGAGCCGCCGCCGATGCGCCGTCGACCTCTCCCGCCGTCTCCTCGGCCTCACGGCTCCGCCCGGCGGTCACCACCACGCCGAGCGAGCGGAGGAGGTAGGTCCCGATCGCGAGCGCGACGACCGCGGCCCAGAGGGCGGCGCCGCTCATCGGTCCGCACCGACGCGCGCGGCCCGGGGGAGGTCATCCGAGAAGGCGAGCCCGACGAACGCCGCGGCCGTCGCCCCGATGACCGGCACCCCCGCGGGCACGAACGGGACGAGGGCGACCGCGAGGAGCGCCCCGGCGACGGCCGAGGCGCGCGCGCGGCGCGACCGGATCTGCGGCGCGAGCATGGCGAGGAGGCTCGCCGGCAGGGCCGCGTCGAGGCCGAGGGCGCGCGGGTCGCCGAGCGCCCCGCCGGCGAAGACGCCGACGATCGTCCCGGCGTTCCACCCGACGAAGACGACCAGCCCGGTGGTCCAGAACGCGATCCGGGCCTCGCCGCCGTCGCGCTGCGCGAGGGCGAGGGCGGCCGACTCGTCGATCACGAGGTGGGCCGCGACGACGCGCGTGCTCGTGGACGTCCCGCGACCGAAGCGCTGCCCGATCGCCGCCCCGAACGGCAGGTAGCGCGCGTTCAGGAGCAGGCCGGCGACGACGGCCGCGATCGCCGAGCCGCCCTGACCGACGACGCCGACGAACGCGAACTGCGAACCGCCCGCGAAGGTGAGGAGCGACATCACGACCGCGACGTCGGCCGGAACGCCGGCGCTCACGGCCAGCGAGCCGAACGAGACGCCGATGACGGAGACCGCGAAGCCGATCGGGAGCGCGGCACGGAGGTGCGTTCGATATCGTGGGTTCATTGGACAACATACCGATCATGTGGTAATGAAGTAAGCAGACTGACTGTTTAATCGAACGACCCTATGTTCGTCAAGATGGAATATTAGTCCGATATGTTGAACGCCGATCGCCCCGGGGACGCCGCCGTCATCGTCGCCCGCGTCGCCGAGAACGTCCGGAACATGCGAAACCGAAATGGTTTGAGCCTGAGCGAGCTCGCGACCCGGGCCGGCGTGAGCAAGTCGACCCTCAGCCAGCTCGAGAGCGGAAGCGCCAACCCGAGCATCGAGACGCTCTGGGCGATCGCCTCGGCCCTCGGCGTCCCCTTCGCTCAGATCCTCGAGCCGCGCGAACCGGAGGTGCGCGTCGTCCGGCGCGGCGAGGGAATCCGGATCGACGCCGAGGACGCGACGTTCCACGCCCGCCTCCTCGGCTCCCGCTCGGGGCGCGGCGCGTTCGAGGTCTACGTCCTGTCGTGCGAGCCAGGCACCGCCCACGTCGCGCGCCCCCACATCAAGGGCGCGATCGAGCATCTCTACATGCTCGAGGGCCGGCTGCTCGTCGGACCGATCGACGCGGCCGTCGAGATCGAGGAGGGCGACCTCGCCAGCTTCGCGGCCGACGGAGAGCACCGGTACGAGGCGCTCACGCCGGGGACGCGGGCGGTCCTCATCATGGACTACTCGTAGAGCGCAGGAAGAAGATGATCCGCTCCGCCGATCGGTTCCCCACGTAGAACCCGGAGAGGGTCCTCGCTGGCCCGCGGGTCTCCTTCGCGCGCGATGAAGAGGCCACAGATTTCACAGATTTCGCAGATTGCCGCGGGCGGCGCCCCGACGCTGCCGCCGCAAGCGGCCCCGCGAGCGCCGGGAACGAGCGCACTCGGCAGCTCGAATCTGTGTGCCCCTAGGAGACTGTTGCAGAATGAGCGTGAAGCGACGACTCGTCGCAGGCTCCTCGCCGTCGCTTCACTCGCGGCGTCTCGCCGGACATCGCCGCGCAGGCCTTCGTTCCGCGGCCTCGCGAACGCCAAACGGGTTCCCTCG
>JAJDCQ010000085.1 GCA_029260755.1 Planctomycetota bacterium
CACCCAACAAGGCGAGAGCGCCGTGACGAACGGCGCGACCGAACAGCCGGCCCCCGCAACCCGCCCTCGCAACTCGCGCCGTTCGGCGCGGCGGTCTCGCCAAAAGGGTGAAACGGGCCGCGTGGGGCGGTCTTCCGAAGCTGCGGCCGAAGCACGAGGCGTGACGCGAGAGCTGGCGTCCCCCGGTCTGGACGCGGCAGAGAGCAGCGGCCCACGGACAGCGGCCATGGCCATGGCCACGGTCTCGGTCAGCGGGCAGCGGTCAGCGGGCAGCGGGCAGCGGGCAGCGGGCAGCGGACAGCGGACAGCGGACAGCGGACAGCGGGCAGCGGGCAGCGGGCAGCGGACAGCGGACAGCGGACAGCGGGCAGCGGGCAGCGGGCAGCGGGCAGCGGGCAGCGGGCAGCGGGCGGCGGACAGCGGTCAGCGGTCACGGTCAGCGGTCACGGTCAGCGGACAGCGGACAGCGGGCAGCGGACAGCGGACAGCGGACAGCGGACAGCGGTCACGGTCGCGGTCAGCGGCCACGGCCACGGCCACGGCCACGGTCAGCGGTCACGGCCACGGTCACGGCCACGGCCACGGCCACGGCCACGGCCACGGGCACGGAACCGGCGTACAAGGAGACGGCGCCCTGGGGGGACAGGGGCGCCGTCGGAGGAGGAGGAGTAGAGGAAGGATGCTTTGGTGTGATTCGAGTGTGTCTTGCTCGCCTAGCTCGCCGGAGAAACCCGTCCGAACATCTGGGTCCAGTGATCACCAACCCGCGCCACGCCCATGCACTCCCAGTCGGCCGTGAGAATGTTCCGGTGGTGCCCCGGGCTCGTGATCCAGCCGCCGTGGACCTTCTCGGCGCTCGCGTAACCCATGGCGATGTTCTCGCCGACCATGTTGCCGTCGAAGCCGGCGTTCATGGCGCGGGCGAACGGGGTCGCGCCCTGGGCGTTCGGGGAGGTGTGACTGAAGTATCCGAGGCGCACCATCTCGCTCGTGTGGCCGCCGGCGGCTCCGGTGAGCTTGGTGCAGATCGTGAGGGCGGGCAGGCCCATCGACATCCGGTAGGCGTTGGTGACCTCGATCTGCTCGACCTGGTCGCGGCTCAGGCGCTCGGCCTTCGGCATGGCCTTCACGAACTCGTGGTTGGCCTTGAGCGTCTGGAGGTCGCGGAAGTGCTTGAGGAGCGCCTTCTCCCAGTCGTTGAGGCGGCTCGGCGCGGCGCTGACGAGCGCGTCGAGCTGGGCGCGCTTGCTCTTGCGGTGGAGCTTCTTGAGATCGGAGACGAGGTTCGCCTCGACGACCTTCCAGAGCTTCGCGACGCTCGCGGCGTGCTCGGTGACCTCGTCCTGGCTGCTCCGGCCCTTGTCGGCGTCGGCGTAGCGGACCTCGTCGCGGATCAGGGTCAGCGCCGAGGTGCGCGCCTGGTCGAGCTGACCGAGGGCGGCGAGCCGCTTCTTCAGCGCGCTGTTCTTCCGGCTCGGACCGGCTTCGGCGCTCGGGGCCACGAGGCCGACGAGGACGAGCGCGATCGCGGCGGTCTTGAAGGCGGTGCTGGCGGTGGTCTTGGTCATGGTTCTCTTCGCGTTCTTTTCGAGTCTCAATCGGGTTCGGAGCGTTCGTTCGCTCTGCCCGACCCTTCGCGATCGCCATGCCAAAGTTGCATCGCCCTAAGCCTTTGAAAACGAAGGGCCAGCGTGATGCTCGATCCGTCTCGTTCGTCCCCGGCTGCCTCCGTACGTCTCGTTTGAGACTCAAATCGATCTCAACGCGTCGCGTCGCCTCGGCGCTCGTGGTGAGAATGAACGACCAGCCAAGGACTTAGGCCCTTGGTTGCGCCCTTCAAGGACTTAGGAACGGAGTTCGGGACGGCTGCGCGCCCCTCATCCATCACTCATCGATGGATGATCGAGTTACGCGCGCGGGGCGAGACGCATCGACCGCTCGATGGTCACAGAAGCGAGAGCGGGTCGACGTCGATCGTGACGACCGCGTTTCGTGGGAAGCCCTTCGCCTGCGCCGACGCGTGGGCCGCCTCGGCCGTCGCGCGGGCGGGTCCGACGCCGTCGGTCTTCACGAGGACGTGCACCCGCCACTGGCGATTGAGGAACGCGCGCGGGCACGGCGCCGGACCGAGGACGGCCGCGCCCGACCCCTCGAGCGATCGACGGACCGCGCCCGCGACCAGGCCCGCCGCGCGATCGGCCGTCTCGCGTTTGCCCGCGCGGATGACCACCCGGACGAGGCGGGCGAACGGGGGGTAGCGCAGGACGCGGCGGTGCTCGAGCTCGGTCTTCACGAACCCCTCGTAGTCGTGCTTCGCGGCGCGCTCGACGGCGAAGTGGTCGGGCGAGTAGGTCTGGAGCACCGTCCGGCCCGGCCGCTTGCCGCGCCCCGCCCTCCCGGCCACCTGGGTCAGGAGCTGGAACGTCCGCTCGGCGGCGCGGAAGTCGGGGAGGCCGAGGGCGGTGTCGGCGTTCGTCACGCCGACGAGGGTGACGTCCTCGAAGTCGAGCCCCTTGGCGACCATCTGGGTGCCGACGAGGACGTGGTGCGGCCCGCTCCGGAACCGGTCGAGGACCGCCTCGACGTCGACGCCGCTCCGGATGGCATCGGTGTCGAGCCGGAGGACGCCCGCGTTCGGGAAGACGGCCTCGATCGCCGCCTCGAGCCGCTCGGTCCCCGCGCCGACGTGCTGGATCTGTCCCTCGATGCACTCGGGGCACCGCTCGCCGATCGTCGCGCGGTGGTAGCAGTAGTGACAGATCGCCGCCTCGGCCCGCCGGTGCCACGCGAGCGCGATGTCGCAGTGGGGGCACTTCACGAGCACGCCGCAGCGCGGGCAGTGGAGCGCCGTGCTGTGGCCGCGGCGGTTCAGGAACAGGATCGCGCGCTCGCCGCGGTCGATCGTGTCGGCGAGGAGCGACTCGAGGCGCCGGCTGAAGATCGCCGGGGCGCCGCGGCGCTCGGCCGCCTCGACCCGGAGGTCGACCACGTCGACCTCGGGGAGGAGGGCGCCCGTCGCCCGGCGCGTCAGCGCGGCGGCGGTGTACTTGCCGGCGCGCGCGTTGTGGAGCGTCTCGAGGGCGGGCGTCGCCGATGCGAGGACGCAGACCGCGCCGGCGCGCTTCGCGCGGACGATCGCGACGTCGCGGCCGTGGTAGCGCGGCGTCTGCTCCTGCTTGTAGGAGGGCTCGTGCTCCTCGTCGACGACGATCAGCCCGACGTCGGGGATCGGCGCCCAGACCGCCGAGCGGGCGCCGACGACCACGCGCGCCCGGCCGGTCCGCGCCCGCTCCCACGCGTCGGTCCGCGCCTTCGCGCTCTGGCGGCTGTGGATGATCGCCACGCCGGCGCTCGCGAAGCGGGCCCGGAGCGTCCGCTGGAGCGGCGGGGTGAGGACGATCTCGGGCACGAGGACGATCGCCGTGCGTCCGGACGCGAGCGCCTGCTCGATCGCGCGCAGGTAGACCTCGGTCTTCCCGCTCCCGGTGATCCCGTGCAGGAGCACGACGCCGAAGCGCCCGGCGTCGAGCGGCTCGACGATCGTCGCGAGGGCGGCCGCCTGCTCGTCGGTGAGCGAGAAGCGGGCCGATCCGACGCCGGCGACCGGGGGCGTCTCGCCCTCGGCGTCGGGCGGAACGTCGGGATCATCGTGACGACGCTCGGTCACCGTCAGCAGCTCGCGCTCGAGGAGCGTCCGGACGCTCGCTCGCGACGCGTCCGCGAGCCCCATCACCTCGCCGAGGCGGAGCCCGCCGCCGGCGTTCGCCAGGCGATCGAGCACCCGGCAGCCCGCCGGGCTCGGGCGGCGTCCCGGCGGAGGCGGGGGCGGCTCGGGATCGGGCCGGGGCGCGTCGGCCGGTCGGCAGGCGGCCTCGGTCGCGACGCCCGCCTCGGTCAGGGTCACCCACGCCTCGGCGGACCACCGCTTCCGCCGCGAGGCGACCCCGTCGGCCCGCGCCTCGTCCTTCGACGCCGTGACGTCGAGGGGGAGGGCCGCCCGGAGCGCCTCGCCCCAGCTCGTCGCGTAGTAGCTGGCCACCCAGCCGGCGAGCTCGATGATCGACTCGGGCAGGGCCGGTCGGCCCGGCGGGTCGAGGGCGGCCTCGATCTCCTTCAGCTTGTTCGGTGCGACCTCGGGCGCCACGTCGACGGCGACGACGAAGCCGATCATCCGGCGGCGCCCGAACGGCACCTTCGCCCGCGCCCCCGGCACGAGTCGGTCTCGGAGACGCTGGGGGGCGCGATAGTCGAACTCGCGCCGGAGCGGCAGGTCGAGCGCCATCCGGACGACGAACCAGGGGGCGGCCGCGTCGGAGGGCTCCGGCCGGGCCTCCGCCTCGGCGTCGGGCTTCGCCTTGGACTGTGGCTCCGGCTCGGGCGCTTCGGCGGGCTCGGGCGTGTCGAAGAGGGAGCCCGTGGACGCCATCGCTAGCCGATCGACGGGACGACGTGCTTCCGGAGGAAGGCGAGCGCGCCGGAGCTGCTTCGGAAGCGCATCTTCGGCTTCTTGGCGAGCGCCTTGTCGAAGAACTGCTGGAGCTCCTCGGAGACCTCGACCCCCTTGGGGGCGACATCCGCGAGCGGCCGCGGCGGCGTCTTCATGTGGGCGATCAGGAACTGACTGGGGGTGCTGGCGTCCCAGGGGAGCTTGCCGGCGATGAGCTCGTAGAGGATCAGGGCGAGGGCGTAGCCGTCGCTCCGCTCGGTCGGGGGATCGCCGTAGAGGACCTCGGGCGCCATGTAGGCGGGCGTGCCGGAGAGGTCGCCCGTCTTCGTGACGAAGATCCGGCTGCCGAGCTCCTCGCGGTCGAGGATCCGCGCCATGCCGAAGTCCATCACCTTCGCGAGGTCCTTGCCGTCGCGCTTCGTGACGAGGATGTTCTCGGGCTTGAGGTCGCGATGGATGATCCTCGCGCGGTGCGCCGCGGCGATCCCCTCGTAGATCTGGTCGGCGATCGCGAGGGCCCGCGCGACCGGGATCCCCTTCTCGCGCTCGATCAGGTGACGGAGCTCCTCGCCGTCGACGAACTCCATCGCCATGAAGTAGGAGCCGTCGCCGAACTCGCCGGCGTCGTAGATCTGGACGACGTTCTCGCTGTCGAAGAAGGCCTTCGCCAGGATCTCGCGCTTGAACCGCTCGACCGCCTCGGGCTGGTCCTGCGCCTTCCCGATGACCTTCACCGCGACCTGCCGGTCGTCCTCGTCGGTCGCGAGGTAGACGACGCCCATCCCGCCCTCGCCGAGCTTCCGGATCATCCGGTAGGAGTCGGGGATGACCGACGGCTTCCGCGGCGCGGGGATCGAGCCCGCCACCATCTCGGCCGACGTCTCGAGGTTCTTCATCCCGTCGAGCTCGGCCCGGACCGCGGCGCCGAGGCCGGCGGGGAGGTGGGTCGTCGGCGCGTAGGCCTCGGGCGTGTCGATCGGGGACGCCTTCGGCGTGGCCGTCGGCGTCGGCAGGTTCACCGCCGTCATCTGGGGCATCGTCATCGCGGGCGACTCGCCCGCGGCGACGGCGGGCCGCTTGCCAGTCTTGCCGCCGCGGCTCAGCGGCCGCGCGACGCCGGCGAAGTCGGTCCGGCGGTACTCCTCGACCAGGCTGCGCCGGTGCTCGCCGATCGTCTTCTCGATCTCCGTCTCGAGCTTCTCCGCGATGCCCGTCTTCACCGCTCCCTTCTCGACGAGGTACTCGAGGAACGGGATCCGGCGGTTCTCGTCGCGCTGGTTGCGGCGGAGCCCCTTGATCGTCTGGGCGCCGAGCACGCCGCGCTTCTCGACGACGCGGGCCGTCATCGTGTCGCGCAGCATCACGAGGTAGCCGCGAAGCCGGCGCTGGATCTCCTTGACGCGCCCCTCGGCGAGGTGGACGCCGCGGGCGTCGAGGGTGGGGATCAGGCCGCTCTTCGCCGATTCGCGGTCGATCTCGCGGAGGATTCCGCGGAGCAACGCCACGTCGGCGAGCTGGTACTCATTGATGAGCTTGGCGAGGAGGAGCTCTTCGAATGTGACCACGCCCACGGGCTCCGATGTGGCGATGGCGATGGCGGTGGATGCAGCGCGAACGTCAGCAGAGCACGCCTCCCGAGCCGGTGTCAAGCCGAGCCGGTCGCGGGCGTCAGCACGCCTGCCGCACCTCGGGGCGGCGCATCTTCCAGAGGAAGCCGTCGGCCCAGAAGTGGAGGAGCGCCTGGAAGCTTCCCCAGTAGAACACCCACTTGCCGAGGGTCAGCCCGGCGATCCGACCGGGCGGGCTGTCGACCAGGAAGAGGGTCCCCCACCAGCTCGCGAGGAAGTAGGCGCCGGTGAGGTAGCCGAAGAAGAACCCGTAGAAGAGGAGCGGGCGCCGGAGGAGTCGGCCGAGGAACGGCTCGTGGCCCAGGGGACGGTGGTAGCGGCGGCGCTGGAACGCCCACACGAACACCATGTACTCGACCGAGTGGGAGAACGAGAACGCGAGGAACACCTTGACCGGGTCGAAGACGAGGAACGACGCGGCGAGCGCCGTCGTCGCGACGACCATCGAGAGCCTCGGCCCGCTCCGGAGGCGGTGACAGCGCCACTCGGCGCGGACCCACAGGGCGACCGCGGCGACGACGAGCGCCGCGCCGAGCGGGATCAGGGCGCCGCCCCAGCGGGCGAGGAGGTCGGCCATGGGGACGAGCCAGAAGGCGTAGCTCGGGAGCTGCGCCTCGATGTTGTCGCGGACGTACGGCGCGAGCCACGCGAGGTAGAGCGGCATCCAGGCGAGGAGGAGGAGCCGGTCGTTCCAGCCCGGGACGCGCTCGGGGTCGCCCGCCTTGCCGTCGTAGAGGCGGAGGATCCCGAACTTCTGCATGTAGAAGTGCCACACGTTCCAGACGGCGCCGGCGACGAGGACGCTGCCGATCAGCACGCCTCCGAGCCCGGCGCGAGCGCCCTCGATCCACGGGCTGGCGAGGAACAGCGCGGTGAGGACGAACGCCGGAACGAGGAGACGCCACCGGTAGCGCCCGAGCACCTCGGAGTCGAGGAAGGCGTAGGGCAGGGTCGTGTGTCGGTGGAGGAAGTTTGCCAGCGCGATGAGGATGAACCAGGGCAGGTAATCGCGGTAGCGGTCGGTGCCGGCGAGCGCCATCGGGATGAGGACGAAGAGCCAGCTCCAGTGATAAGCGAGCAGATCGATCGCCGGCGAGACGTGCCAGCGCGGCACCGGCCGGTCGGCGCCGCGCGGAGCGATCAGGCGGCCGAACAAGCCGGTCGGCTCGACGGCGACCGTGGCCGCGTCGCTCGCGGGCGGGGCGGCGGGCGCGGCGGCGGGAGGGCCCTCGGACATGCCGCCCATGGAACCGACCGGCTCCGACGTCGTCAAGCGCTTCCCGTCGCCGGCGACGGCCAGGCGCAGCCGAGCTCCTCGAGCTGGCGTCGCGCGGCCGGGAGCCAGCCGCGGTTCGCGATCGGGCTGGCCGGGCTGGGGTGGAGGATCGTGCCGACCGGGGGCGCGTCGTCGACCTCTTGCAGCAGGGTGACGAGCCGCTTCTCGGCCCACTTGCCGATGCCGAGGACGCGCGCGGGGCGAAGCGCGGCGATCACCTCGCGGGCGTGGTCGTCGCAGGCCGACAGGACCGCCGCCATCGCATCCTTGGGGAGCTTGTCGGGCGTGACGTTGCTCCCGCGCTCGCTCAGGAAGAGGAGCGGGCAGTAGTTCGCGACGAAGAACCGATCGAAGAAGGCGTCCGCCGTCCCGAAGCAGTCGCGGGCGCCGCCCCACAGGCGCTGGCCGCTCACCTCCGAGCGCGGGCTCGCGACGCCGCGGATCGGGACGCGCTCGTGCGCGCCGCGCGGCTGCTCGACCGCCCCATCGATCCCGAGGAAGTCGCGGACGAGGCCGGGGTCGCCGAACGGGACACCGGTCTGCCCCATTCCCCAGGGTCCGGGGTTCATCCCGAAGAGGACGGCGTCGAGGACGGCGCGCCGAACGTGGAGCTCGATGTAGCGGCGATGGTTGTCGCCGGCGTACTGGAGCGGGTCGAGGACGTGCGGCGCGCGCTCACCCCGCAGCTTCGGGATCAGGCGCTTCAGGCGACGCGAGAGGCGCTCGGCGGCGGCGAGGACGCTCGCCGCGGGCTCGTTCTTGGGCATGGCGAGCTCCGGAGGTTCGTCCGAGGGAAATCGGATGATCGGCTTCGCCGATCGATTCCTCACGCAGAGCCGCAGAGGTTCAACCGGAAACGCAGAGACCGCAGAGAGTCACGGTCCGTGCCTCACGCCTGGCTCGGTCCAGCGTTCTGGGACTCACTGGACGAGCCCATCGCGGGCAAGCACGGCGGGACTGAGCTCCAGAGGGGACCCCTCTGCGTTCTCTGCGTTTCCTTTGGAACCTCTGCGGCTCCGCGTGAAAGAGAAAGAGGAGCAGTATGCCGCCTCGTGGGGAATTTCCCGAGCCCGTTTCCGGGCGTGCCACCAACCCGCCTTGCGCGCAACGATGGCCCGTGCCAGGATGAACCGATACAGAACATTGAAGGGTACATCCATCGCCAGGGGCGAAGACCCCGCCCGGAGGTCCCTCTCATGGCTCGATTCCGCCCGGCCGACTTCCCGCCCTACCACCTCCTCGACGGCGACTACACGGCCGCCGAGCGCGAGGCGAAGCGCAAGCTCGAGCGTCTCTACCACCACACTCGCGACAAGGCCTGGGACGGACGGGAGGTGCTCGGCGAGGCGCTCGAGCGCCACGGCGGGATCCAGCTCCCCGACCACAAGCGCGAGGCGATCGCCCGCATCTTCAGCATCATCCTCTGGGGGGAGCTCGCCGCGTGGCACATCGGCGCCGAGCTCGCGCACATGCTCGACGACCCCGAGGCGAAGATGGCCGCGACCGGCCAGGCCTTCGACGAGGCGCGCCACTTCGCGACGATGCGCGACTACCTCCTCGCCCTCGGGCTGCCGAACCTTCCGCCGCTCGAGCCGTTCACGCGCGAGATCCTGCGCGACGTCCTCGAGGCGGAGAGCGTCGCGGTGAAGGTCGTCGGGATGCATCTGCTCGTCGAGAACGTCGCCCTGACGCTCTTCCAGCTCGTCGCCGAGGGCGAGACCGAGCCGGTCCTCTCGGAGATCCTCCCCTTCTTCGAGCGGGACGAGGCGCGCCACGTCGGCCTCGGCGTGATGCACCTGCCCGAGATCCTCAAGAAGATCTCGTGGCTCGACGCGCTCCGGCTCCAGGCGTTCCAGGTCAAGGTCACGACGTTCATCACGTGGGGCACGCTGAACCTCCGGAAGGACTTCCACCGGATCGGCGTCGACCCGCACGAGGGGATGACCCGCGGCCTGCGCTACCAGCAGGACGTCTACGGCCGCGTCGATCCCGAGCACAAGTCGCGCGGTCTCTACCGGCCGAGCTCGTTCCTGGCCGACCTCCAGAGCAAGACGGTCGGCGTCCTCTTCCCGCCCAAGGGGGAGGAGATCTCGAAGTGGCACTCGGGCCTGATCTCGGTCATGGGCGGCATGGCGAAGGCGACCGCCTTCGCGGTCAACCGCGTCTCGTCCGACGGGCCCGGCCTGAGCGAGCCCGTCCTCGAAGAGGCGGCCGCCTAGGCGACCGCGACCTCGGCCGACCTGGCCCCCTCGTCCTCTGGGAGATCGAAACCGTGCTCGTCGACATCCTCGCCGCCGCGCTCCTGATCATTGGCCTCCTCGTCCTCGGCTCGTTCACGGCCGCCCAGGCGATGCTCGGCCTCCTCGACCGGCTCCCCGTCCGGATCTGAGTCGCGTCGCGCCCGGCGCGTTGACCTCCTTCCGCTTCCCGGCTTAGATGGCGCGCTTCACGGCGCGGCACCGCGTGCGCCGACGGCCATCGAAGCGAGGGGGAAGACGATGAGGCTGCAAGGACGAGTCGCGATCGTGACCGGCGCGAGCCGGGGCATCGGCAAGTCGGTCGCGCTGGCGCTGGCGCGCGAGGGCTGCGACATCGTCGCGGCGGCCAAGACGGTCGAGCCGCACCCGAAGCTGCCGGGCACCGTCGGCGAGACGTGCAAGGAGGTCGAGGACCTCGGTCGCCGCGCCCTCCCGGTCCGCTGCGACGTGCGCGACGCCGACGCGATCGAGGCGATGGTGACCCAGGCGAAGGAATCGTTCGGCAAGGTCGACATCCTGATCAACAACGCCGGGGCGCTGTGGTGGTTCCCGGTGAGCGAGACGCCGGCGAAGCGCTTCGACCTGGTCATGGGCGTCAACGCCCGCGCCGCGTTCCTCTGCGCGAAGGCGTGCCTCCCGTCGATGATCGAGAACGACTGGGGCCACATCGTCAACATGTCGCCGCCGATCGACATGGCCCACGTCGAGGGCCGCGTCGCCTACATGATCAGCAAGTACGGCATGACGATGCTCACCTTCGGCCTCGCCGGCGAGATGAAGGACCACAACATCGCCGTGAACTCGCTCTGGCCGGTGACCCTGATCGAGAGCCAGGCGACGATCAACTTCGGGCTGATGGGGCGCGAGAACTGGCGCAAGGCCGACATCATCGCCGACTCCACGGTCGAGATCTGCGCGACCGCGCCGAAGGAGCGAACCGGACAGGCGCTCCTCGACGAGGACGTGATGAAGGCGGCGGGCGTGACCGACCTCGACAAGTACCTGTGCGTCCCGGGGAGCGAGCCGATGCGGATCGAGTGGTCGGGGGTGAGCGGGGTTGGTGGGTCGGGGCCGGTGATCCCCGGGGCGTAGCAAGCACGTCGTCTCCGGCGCGCTGGTCCGCGGCGCGCGCGAGGTACGATCCACAGATTACACAGATTACACAGATCGCCGCGGGCGGGTCCGAGAGTCCTCGCCGAGCTCGAAGAAGGGCCTCTGCCAGCGGCGAGGGATGACCGCCTTCGGCAACTCGCAATCTGTGTAATCTGTGTAATCTGTGGATCGTTCATCGAAGAGCGCAGAGGCCTCCCTCCCGGCCGATGAGCCCCCCGTGATCTACCACCTCCTCAAACCCATAGCCGAAGCCGCCACCGCGATCTTCTTCCGCAAGGTCGACGTCCGCGGCCTCGAGTCGGTCCCGCGCTCGGGCCCGGTCCTCTTCGCGGGGAACCATCCCAACACGCTGATGGACGCGCTGATGCTCGGGCTCTACCTCGGGCGGCGCGTCGGGTTCCTCGGGAAGTCGACCCTGTGGGCGTTCAAGCCGCTCGGCTGGCTCATCACCCAGCTCGGGGCGGTCCCCGTCTTCCGTCGGCAGGATCTCGCCGCGGGCGAGGCGGGGGCGAGCGAGAGCCCCGAGGAGATGGCGCGGCGCAACCGGGAGAGCTTCGCCAAGACGATCGAGGCGCTCCGCGAGGGGCGGGCGATCGCGATCTTTCCCGAGGGCGTCAGCCACGTCGAGCCGCGGCTCCTCAAGCTCAAGACGGGGACGGCGCGGATCGCGCTGGCCGCCGAAGAGGATGCGGGCTGGAACCTCGGGCTGCGGATCGTGCCGGTCGGGCTGAACTACCGGTCGCCCGACTCGTTCGACTCCGAGGTGCTGATCGATGTCGGCCATCCGATCGACGTGCGTGACTACCGCGAGGCCCACGGCCAGGACGAGCCGACGGCCGTCCGCGCGCTGACCGCCGAGCTCGAGCAGCGGATGCGCGGGCTGGTCGTCCACGTCTCCGATCCCGAGCTCGACGAGATCGTTCGCGGGATCGACGAGGTCTACTCGGGCAAGCTCCTCCTGGAGATGGGCACCGAGGTCGACCGCGCCGAGGTTACCCGGGGGATCGCCGACGCGGTCGGTCACTTCCGCGAGACCGACCCCGAACGCGTCGAGCGGTTCGGCGTGGCGATCCGCGACTATCTCCGGCGGATCCGCGACCTCCAGCTCCCCGACGCGGCGCTCCGCGACGACGGCGAGCGGATCGCGGGCGTGCGGCGACGTCGGGTGCTCCGGGCGGCGCTCGTGGTCCTGGGCGCGCCGGTCGCCCTCTACGGCTGGGCCGTGAACGCCCTGCCGTATCTGACCCCGCGCCTGCTGATCCGCGTGATGTCTCCGCACATCACCTACGTGAGCACCCTGAAGCTCCTCTCGGGGCTGGTGACGTTCCTGCTGTTCTACGCGCTCGAGGCCGGCGCGGTCGGCTGGGCGACGGGGTCGATCACGACCGCCCTCGTCTTCGCGTTGAGCCTCCCGCTGGCAGGCTTCTTCGCCCTCCGCTACGGTGAGTGGCTCTCACGGATCCACGTCGGCCTGCGCCTCGTCGCGGTCCTCCTCGGCAGCAAGCGTCTCCTCGCGGACGCGCTCGCGCGCCGGAAGGCGCTCCTCGAGGAGCTCGACCGCGCGGCCGAGGACTACAGGAGAATCGACCCGATGCCGCCTCCGTCCGAGTCGAACCAGGCACGCTCGTCGACCGCCGAGGCCGCCGAGGGAGGGGGAGTCGGCCGTCGCGATCGGGTCGATCTCCGCGGCACCGAGCTGCGCGCCGGCGACGGGGTCGCCGCCACGCTCGAGCGCTGCGAGCTCGAGGGGCTCCGGGTGAGGCGACCCGGCTCGGAGGACGACCTCACCCTCGCCGCGGGCAGCGACGTCACGAACGGCACCCTCGATCTGGCGAACGGTCAGGTCGCCTTGCAGCTCTCCGACGCCGGACGCGAGCGCCTCGGTGCGGCATCGACGGCGCTCACCGGCCGCGGCTTCGAGCTGGCGAGCTCGGCGGCGGATCTTCTCGACAAGGACGCGCGCGGCGCACGGCAGCTCCACCTCTCCGCGATCGGACTGCGGCCTGCGGGGCTCGCCGACGACGCCCTCTTCATCGAGCTCGAGCATCTCAGCGCCGAGGGGATCACCCTCCACCTCGCCCAGGCGGATCTCGTGACGGTGCCGTGGGACGAGATCGAGTCGGCGACCCTCGACCTGCTCTCGTTCAAGCTGGGCGTGAGCTTCGCGCCGGCCGCCGTCCAGAAGCACGGCTGGCTGTCGGGGATCGCGCGCTTCGAGAGCGACGTCCGCCGAGCCTGATCAGCCCCGGCCACCCGGCTTCGCCTTCGGCGAAGAGGATGTCACCACGGAGACACGGAGAACACGGAGGGGCCTCTGCGCCTCGACGTCCAGGCTCCGTCGGTGCCTCCGATTGCTCCTCACCGAGAACGCCGGCGATCGGCCATCGCTGCGCACGCTCCGTGACACCTCCGTGTTCTCCGTGTCTCCGTGGTGACATCCTGCTCGCCGAAGGCGAGCCCGATGGAGACACGGCGCCCTCGATCAGGGGAACGGAGTCTGGTCGACCCGGAGGCCCGGCGAGAAGAAGTTGCCGTTGAAGTTGTTCGCCACGTCGTGGTCGACGAAGGCGGTCGGGTCGGCGTTGAACTGCCCGTCGGGGTCGCGGTTCTGGCTGGCCGCGTCGGGGACGCCGGCCCCGTAGGTGGCCTCCTCGACGAGGACGCCATTGATGTCGAGCAGGTTGATCCCGTCGCCGCCGTTGTTGAGGCCGAGCGTTCCCGTGCTCGCGGTCTGGGCGTGGGCGTCCTCGTGGAGGTTGCCGAAGCCGGTCGGGTTGCCTCCCCCGAAGATGACGATGCAGCCGTCGGTCGGGATGGTCGTCGGGTTCGGGAAGACGTGGCGGTCGGTCACCGCCGCGAGCTGGTCCTGGATGACGAAGTCCGAGAGGTCGATCGGACCGCCGGTCAGGTTGACGATCTCGATGTACTCGTCGTCGGTCTCGTCGCTGACGCCGTCGTTGTTCGGATCCTCGAGGCTGCCGGTGTTGACGTTGGCGTAGAACTCGTTGATCACGACGTCGCCGACCGTCACCGCCGCGACGCTCTCGAAGCCGGCGAAGGTCGCCGTGTCGTTCGCGCCGATCACGTCGATGTCGAGGGCGCCGACGGCCAGGCCGGCCGGCACCGTCACGTCGAGCTCGTTCGCCGCGACCGCGAGGACGGCCGCCGCCGGCGTCCCGCCGAACTCGACGGCGGGCAGGGTGACGGTGAAGTCCTCGTTGAAGCCGTTGGTGACGATCGTGATGACCGTGTTGCCCGCGTCGCTCGCCAGGTCGGGGACGACCGACTCGACCGCCACGTCGAAGTCGAACGCGTTCGGCAGGTCGACCCGGCCGAACCGGTTGATGAAGGTGACGTCGACGGCGCCGTTGTTCGCCACCGCGGGCGTGGTGGCCCTGACGAGGACATCGGAGATGACCGCGACGTTCGCGGCCTGATCCGCGCCGAAGAGGACGATCGGCTGGCCGCCCGCGTTGAAGCCGGCGCCCGGGATCTCGACGACCGTCCCGCCGCCGCTGCCGCCGATCGTCGGGTTCAGGACGACGGCGTCGAAGGTGAACGCGTCGATCGAGTCGCCCGAGCCGAAGTTGCTCGCGACGATGATGTCGACCGTCTCGGCCGTCCCGTCGAGCTTGAGCGGCGTCCGCACCGTGAGCGTGTTGCCGTTGATCACGTTCACGTCGAACCCGGCGACCCCGTCGAAGAGGACGGCCGTCGTGCCGAAGTCGAAGTTCGCGCCGGTGATCGTGACCAGCGTCCCGCCGGTGACCGGGCCGTTGGCCGGGTTCACCGTGTCGACCCGCGCGGTCACGAGGATCGCCCGGTCGGAGCGGTTGTTGCAACCCGTCACGCCGAGCGCGACGACGGCGGTGACCGCGGCCGCGGCCAGCGTCCTGCTGAGAGCGTTCACGCCTTCTCCTCCCCCGATGTCCACCGTTCGGTGGAGATTCGGATACCCACCCAATCGGCAGAGTATACCGATCGCGCGAAGCGCGGAGAAAGCCCGATCTGAAGTCTTTCGGTCGGCGAGACGCCCGCGCCGGCGGGCCTACGGCCCGATGCGGTGCTGGACGTGGGTCAGGAACTCGCTCCGCGTCTTGGGGTCGTCGCGGAAGGCGCCGAGCATCTTCGAGGTCGTCGCGAGCGAGTTCTGCTTCTCGACGCCGCGCATCATCATGCAGAGATGCCGGGCCTCGATGACCACGGCGACGCCGAGGGGGTCGAGGACGGACTCGATCGCGTGGGCGACCTGGCGGGTGAGCCGCTCCTGGACCTGGAGGCGCCGCGCGTAGGCATCGACGATCCGCGGGATCTTCGAGAGCCCGACGATCTTGCCCTTCGGGAGGTAGGCGACGTGCGCCTTCCCGTAGAACGGGAGCATGTGGTGCTCGCAGAGCGAGAAGAGCTCGATGTCGCGGACGAGGACCATCTCGTCGCACTCCTCCTCGAAGACGGCCCCGTTCAGGAGCTTCCCGAGGTCGACGGCGGAGCCCGAGGTGAGGAAGCGCAGGCTCTTCGCGACGCGGTCGGGCGTGCGGACGAGCCCTTCGCGGTTCGCATCCTCGCCGAGCTCGCCGAGCATCGTTCGGACGGCGTCGGCGAGGGCGTCGGCGCCCTCGGGCGAGGGGGCGGGCGCAGAGGTCGGGGTCACAGCGCGATCCTCGCCCGAGTCGGCGGGGTCGCGGCGATGGCGTCGGTCGACACGTCTCTTCGATCTCCCGGGACGCTCAGCGCCCGGCCTTCTTCGCGAGCGCGGCGTAGGCCTGCTCGTCGGTCGCCTCGGTGCTCACCGGAAGCTCGTGCTGCTGCCAGCCCTTCGCGGCGAGGTTTCCGGACGGGTCGCGCATGCCGCCGAAGCCGCCCTGGATGTTCGCCAGGCTCGTGAAGCCGTTGCTCGCGAGGAGATCGCAGGCCTTCTGGCTCCGGCCGCCGGCGGCGCAGCCGACGACGAGCTTCTGGTCCTTGGTGAGGGCAGCCTCGCAGACGGCGAGGAAGTCCGGGTTCGGCTGCATCCCGGCGGCGGGGTCGAAGTGCAGCAGCGGGATGTTCACCGCGCCGGGGGCGTGGCCCTGCTCGAACTCGGGGACGCTCCGGACGTCGAGGTAGGTCGAGCCCTCGTCCTGGAGCGCCTTGGCGCGGGGCGGATCGATCTGGTCAATGGCCATCGTCGTCTCTCTCTCGCTCGGGGCTTCGATCAGGCCCGGCTGTCGCGCGACAGGAAGTCGCCCGTCCGCGTGTCGACCTTGAGCTTGTCGCCGACGTTGACGTGGAGCGGCACCTTCACGACGTGGCCGGTCTCGAGGGTCGCCTTCTTGGTCGGCGACGTCGCGGTGTCGCCCTTGACGCCGGCCTCGGCCTCGGTCACCTCGAGGACGACGGCCGACGGGAGCTCGATCCCGACGGGGCTCCCCTCGATGTACTGGAGGAGGACCTTGTTGTTGGGCGCCATGAACGGGAGGGCGTCCTCGATGAGATCCTCGGAGAGGGTCGTCTGCTCGTAGGTCTCGTCGTCCATGAAGACGTGGCCGGCGGCGTCCTTGTAGAGATACTCGACGCCTCGCTTCTCGGTGTGGACGTACTCGACCATCTCGGTCGAGCTGAACCGCTTGCTGATGTGGTTGCCCTGCTGGACGTTCTTGAGCTTCATCTGAACGATGCCGCGCTTGTTGCCCGGGGTGTTCAGGGTGCTCTCGATCACGACCCAGTAGACGTCATCGAGCTTGATGACCTGACCCTTGCGAATGTCGCTCGCGTTCTCATTCACGGCGGCCTCGTCTCGGAGATGGAGTTCGAATGAGGGTGGCTGGTCCGACCCGCGGCCTCGATGCGCGGGGCGGGGCGGCTTATTATAACGACCGGCCGGAGGCCCGCAAGATCGGGCGTTTCCGGCGGTTGGCGCAACGGAGCGAAGGCGGGGCGAGGGGGTGCGCGTGGGCGAGAAGGTCATCCGCGATCCGATCTGGGGCGACCTCGTCCTCTCGGCCGAGCCCGAGATGCGGCTCGTCGACACGCCCGAGTTCCAGCGCCTCCGCGGGATCAAGCAGCTCGGCGCCGCCAGCCTCGTCTACCCCGGCGCCCACCACACCCGCTTCGAGCACAGCCTCGGGACGACCCACGTCGCGGGGCGGATCCTGGATGCCCTCGAGCGGACGGGCCACCCGGTGGATGCCCGCGACCGGGCGGCCGTGCGGGTCGCCGCGCTGCTCCACGACATCACCCACATCCCGTTCGGGCACACCTTCGAGGACGAGCGGCGCATCTTCGGGCGGCACGACACGCCGGCCCGAACGGCACGCTTCCTCGAATCAGGGGAGCTCGGGCGCCGGCTCCGCGCGAGCGGCCTCGAGGAGCTGGTGAAGCCGATCCTGAAGGTCGGCGACCTCCCGCCCGAGCGGCGCTGGCTCCGGGACGTCGTGAGCGGCACCGTCTGCGCCGACCTCCTCGACTACCTCGCCCGCGACGCGTTCCACTGCGGGATCGCCGCGCGGTGGGACGAGCGCGTCTTCCGGACGTTCGCGGTCGAGGGCGGCCGCCTCGCGATCAACGCCGAGAAGCGGGGGATCCTCCGCCAGGACGTCCTGACCGAGGTCGTGAACCTGCTCCGGCTGCGCTACACCCTGTCGGAGCGGGTCTACTTCCATCACGGGAAGGTCGCGGCGGGCGCGATGGTCAGCAAGGCCGTCGAGTGCGCCGTCGGCGACGGGCTGAAGCTCGACGACCTCTTCGGGCTGCGCGACGAGGGGCTGCTGGGGATGCTCGCGACGCGCTTCGGCAAGAACCGCACCCTCCGCAAGACGCTCGACCGCTTCCTCGCCCGCGACCTCCACAAGCGCTGCTACGTCCTCACCGCCGCGATCGATCCGGCGCGGCGGCGGGAGCTGACCGAGCTCTACCACCAGGACCGGGCGCGCCGCGAGCGCGACGAGGCGGCCCTGGAGAAGACGCTCAAGCTCGATCCGGGCGACGTCATCATCTACTGCCCGTCGGAGAAGATGCAGCTCAAGGAGGCGAAGATCCCGGTGCGGCTCGGCGACGGCCACTGCCGCCCGCTCGCCGAGCTCGGGATTCGCGAGATGGAGGTGCTCCACGCCAAGCACCGGGAGCTGTGGAAGCTCTACGTCTTCATCGCCGGCGATCACCGCGACCGCGCCGAGGCGGCGAGCCGCGCCTGCGCCGAGCTCTTCGGCGAGCCGAGCCAGCTCGAGGTGCTGAAGAGCGGACAGCTCCGGCTGTTCTCGAGCGACGCCAGGCCCGAGGACTCCGGACGGTCGGAGGGGAGCGACTGATGGCCGAGGCGCGCGCGCTGGGTACCTTCTGCTGGGTCGAGCTGGCGACGAGCGATCTCTCGCGGTCACGGGCGTTCTACGCGGCCGCGCTCGGCTGGGAGTGTCGCGACGCCAGGAGCAAGGACTGGGAGACCTACACGACGTGGCTCGCCGACGGCGATCGCGTCGGCGGCGCCCACGCCCTCAGCGAGCGGCAGCGAGCCGGCGGCGTCACACCCGAGTGGATCCCGTACGTCCACGTCTCGAGCGCGAGCGCGGCGGCGAAGAACGCCGAGAGCCTCGGCGGGCGCCTCCGCCACGGCCCGTACGAGATCGGCGACCTCGGGAAGGCGGCGATCTGCGAGGACGCCGCCGGCGCCCGCTTCGGCGTCTGGGCGCCCATCAAGACCGGCACGCTCGTCCACCCCTCGCGCGAGACGGGGAGCTTCGGCTGGGTCGAGCTGACGGCCGAGGACGTCGACGCGTCCGCCCGCTACTACCGTCAGATGTTCGGCTGGACCCACGAGGAGCGGAGCCTCGGCGGGGCGCTCCCCTACGGGATGCTGCTCCGCGCCGGCGTGCCGCTCGGCGGGATCGTCGCGGCGAGCGGCTCGGCCCTGCGCGGGTTCCGCGTCTACTTCTCGGTCGCGAACTGCGACACGGCTGCCGGCAAGGCCGACATCGAGGGCGGCCGCGTTCGCGTGCAGCCCACCGACATCCCGGGGGTCGGGCGCTACGCCTACCTCGAGGATCCGCTCGGGGCGTGCTTCTGCGTCCTCGAGTGGGAGAAGCGGGGCGCGGGGTAGCGAGCCCGGGCTCGGCGGCTACCGGCGCTCGCCGTCGTCCTGGATCCGGTCGGTGAACCCGCCGAGCCGCTGGCGCAGCTCGGCTGGCGTCGGCACGCGGAACGCCGTCCAGGCGCTCTCGCCCACCTCGAAGCCGTCGGTGACGACGACCTTCCACGAGTAGGCGCCCGGCGGGAGCTCGCGCTTGAGCGCCACCGCGGTGAGGGCGCCCGAGAACGGCAGGTCGAGGAGCACCTCGTCGTGGCTGTCGTCGTCGTCGATGAGGATCTTCGCGCCGATCTGCGGGTTCCCCTCCCGGTTGTAGAACTGGAAGTGGAAGACCGGGCTCGGCGAGGCGAGCTGGCCCGCCCGCGGCGAGATCGGGATCGCGGTGATCCCGTCGAGGTTCTGGTAGTCGGGGCCGGTGCGGAAGCTCTGCCAGGGGCAGACGGCCGTGTTGCCGCGGCCGTCGTAGACGCCGACGCGCCAGTAGTAGGTGCGGTCCGGCTCGAGGCGGCTGCGGAGCGACCAGCTCCCGGGGTTGCCGTTCAGCTCCTTGGTGTCGCTCTTGATCGTCGAGTGGTCGGCGTCGTCATCGAGCTGGACGCGGAAGCTGACCGGGTCGCCGTCGCCGTCCTCGACCCACCAGCGGAGCGTCGGGCTGTTCTTCACCTCTTCGCCGTGCGTCGGGCTCATCGCATGGACGACGGGCGGCGTGAAGTCCGTCTTGAAGTGGGCCCAGTCGGTGTCGCGAACGCGGCCGCGGGCGTCGACGACGCGAACGATCCAGAAGTAGTCCTTGCCCGGGAAGAGCGCCGCCGGGATCCGCGCCGCGCTGCGGGCGCTGTCGACGTGACCGCTGTCGAAGACGACGCCGTTACGGCTGTCGCGGTCGTCGTCGAGCATCACGCGATAGGCGATGTGCGGGGTGCCATCGTTGCGCCAGCGGAGGGTGACGCCGCGGACGCCGCCGTCGCCGACCCGCTCGGGGCGCAGGAGATCGGTGAAACCGATCACCTCGCCGCCGCGGGGGCGGGCGGGGCGGACGATCGGGCCGCCGAGGTCGCGCGGCTGCTGCGGGCGCTGAACGCTCGGGCGGGGATCGGCGCGGCCGTTGCCGCCACCGTTGCCGACGTTGCCGCCGACGGAGTTGTTGCCCGTGTTGCGACCGACGGTCGGCAGGTTGCCCGCGCCGCCGCGGACGAGCCACATGTAGTAGTCCCAGTCGAAGTGCGGGCCGGGATCCCAGTGGGTCGCGCCGGGCACCTCCTTGTGCCCGATGATGTGCTGGCGGTCCTTCGGGATGTTGTAGTCATCGCAGACGGCGCGCGTGATCGCGGCGCTCGCCCGGTACTGGGCGTCGGTCCAGTTGTTCCGGCCGGCGAAGCCCTCGTGCTCGATGCCGATCGAGCGGCGGTTGTAGGTGCTGTTGCCCGCATGCCAGGCGTTTACGCTCTCCTCGACCATCTGCGCGACCTGACCGTCGTAGCCGACGACGTAGTGAATGCTGACGCGCCGGCTCGAGCCCTGGAACGTCCGGATGCCGCTCTGGAAGCTGCCCTCGATCGTGTGGATGACCACGTACTGGATCGAGTTGCCGCGACGGCTGCTCTGGTGGTTGGGGTTGCCGGGGATCCAGGGGATGCCGGCGCGGCCGGCCTCGGCGGGCACGGCCGGGATCAGCAGCGCGAGCGCGATGGTCGCGGCGATCGCGACGGGTCGGGCGGCTGACTTCGAAGAGGCGGTGATCACGAGTGTCGGTCCTCTGGGCGTGGCTGGGTCTTCGCCGTGGGTTTCGCAAGCCCCGAGCCAAACGTCAGAATACAGTGGCGACAACGGGTTCGGAAAGAACAAAGCCGCGAGATGGCCGAAACGAGGCGGAGACCGAACCGATCGCGACACCGAAAGTGAGCACGATGGACACGGGGCCTCGGCACCAGATTAGGAGAACGATCGGGTGGGGCGGGGCGGGCTATCGCTCCCAGAAGAAGGGGCGCGGGTCCTGGTGGAGGCCCGACGAGATCCACCGTCGCGCTTGCCGGACGCGCCGCACCTCGCCAACTTGGGCGAGGACTTCGTGCGCGAGTCGCGAGTCTCGTGGGGCGACCATCACGGCGGCATCGCAGACGTTCCGCTGCTGCCGCCAGTGCGACGCCGGGAGGCTCGCGTCGCGGAGCTTCGAGAGGCACCTCATCCAGGGCCCGCGCGCGCCCGGTAGGAGTCCCTGGAACAGGAGGAAGAGCGCCTCGGATCTGCTCGCGGCGTGGTCGATGAGTCGCGAGTGATCGAGAAGACCGTAGACTCGGCTGCGGCGCGGCTCGATGCCCCGCTCGATCAGCGCCCGCACGAGCCAGGCCCCGCCGGCGACGGGGCCAAACGCATCTCCGTGGCGGCTCGAGATGCGAACGAACCCCTCCTCGGCAATCTCCAAGACTCTCTCGGGCGGGGCGTAGCGGGCTATCCAGCCGAAGGACTGCGCGGCGGGCCTCGCATCGGTGATCTGGCGTGCGCTCCGGAGCGCGTCGTAGGTGTCCCTCGAAGCTAGGTAGAGTGCGTCGTCTCGGAGCTGGATCGACATCGTGGGCCCTCGAGGGGCAGACGGGTCGCATCCTCGGCCCTGTCACTCCGACTCAGCATGAGCGGTTCGGCTGCGCGTGCCGAGACCTCGGAGGGGGCCTGGCATGCGGCCCGCCGGTCGGGTCCGAGGGCGCGCGTCCGCCGCCTTGCCTCTGGCGTCTTCCCCGCCGATGGGTCAGGGTTGGCGGTGCCAGGAGAAGACCCCGATGTCGCGCCACCGCTCCGCCCTGCTTTCCCTCCTTCTCGTGATCGCCTTCGCGACCCCCGCGCTCGCCCAGGACGCCGCCGGCGACCCGCGCGTCGCGGAGCTTCGGGCCGAGGCGGTCGAGCGGAGCAAGGTCGGCGATCTCGAGGGGGCGATCGCGCTCTACTCGGCGCTCATCGAGCTGGCTCCCGACGACGGCGACGCCCACTTCCAGCGGGGGCTCGCTCGCTATCGCCTCGGCGATGCCGCCGGCTCGCTCGGCGATCTCGATGCGGCGCTCGCGCTCGCGCCCGAGCACCTCGAGGCGCTCTCGATGCGGGCGAGCATCCGGGCGAAGACCGGGGATCTGAAGGGCGCGCGGGCCGACTGGGATGCGCGGATCGCGGCGCGTCCCGACCCGAAGGCGTACGCGGGCCGGGCGGCCGTTCGAGCGTCGGCGGGCGACACCGACGGGGCGCTGCAGGACTACGGGGCGGCCCTCGAGCTCGCTCCGGACGACCCTCGCTTGCTCCGATTCCGGGCCGCGCTTCGCGAGCGGCGGGGCGACCTGGCCGGCGCGCTCGCGGACTACGACGCCGTGATCGCGAAGGCCTCCAAGCCGGTCCTTCGGCTCTACCGCGGGCGCGTTCGCCTGCGGGCGGGCGATGCGGCCGGCGCGATCGAGGACTTCGACTCGGTCCTCGCCGAGGATGCGAAGGCGACCGGGGCGCTCCTCGGGCGCGGCGCCGCGCGGCTCGCGTCGGGCGACACCGCCGCGGCGCTCGCCGACTACGAGCGCGTGTTGACCCTCCAGCCCGACCATCCGAAGGGCCTGGCCGGCCGCGCCGAGGCGCGCCTCCGGAGCGGGCAGGTCGCGCGCGCGATCGTCGACCTCGACCGGGCCGTGACCATCCAGCCCGACGAGCCCGACCTGCGCGTGGCGCGCGGTCGGGCCCTCGCGCTGAAGGGCGACACCGGCTCGGCGGCGGTCGAGCTCGCGACCGCGTGCGTCCTCGAGCCGGGCGATCCGACGCCGGCGCTCTGGGTCGCGGCGCTCGGCGGGACCGGCGAGCTCGTCCGGCCGTTCGCGGGTCGCGACGGGTTCACGGCGAAGCTCGCGCGGCATCTCCTCGGGGAGCTCGGCGTCGACGAGCTCCTCGCTGCGGCCGTCGGCGCGGGGGAAGCCGAGGCCCCCGGGAAGGCCCGGCGGCTCTGCGAAGCCCGCCTCTTCCTCGGCGTCGCGGCCGAGCGGGACGACGACCCCGACGGCGCGCGGGCGCACTACGCCGCGTGCGTCGCGACCGACGCGACGACCCTCGACGCCCACGCCTGGGCGAAGGCGCGCCTCGCGATCCTCGGGAAGGGCTCGGACTAGCCCGCATGGGGCTATCAAGCTCGCTCAGGCGACCGCGGGCGCCCTATCGCCGCACGAACGAGCCGACCGGCTCTGGGGTGGCGCTCACCTCGCCATCCAGAGAGCGGGAGAACGCGGGAGAGGAAGTGCCACGATGGCTCCGTGACGGCGCGGTTCCCGGGTTCTCTCCGTGTCTCTGCAGAGCTTCCCGTTCCTGGAGCACGCGAACAGAATCTCACGCAAAGGCGCAGAGGCGCCAAGGATCGCTGCTCTGATCCGAGATCTCGACCTGGCAGAGCCCCTTTGCGCCTTTGCGCCTTTGCGTGAGGTTTCGTCGTTCCTGGAACGCGCGCACATGATTGCCGTCGCGGGGAAACGATCCACAGATTGCACAGATTGCACAGATAGCCGCGGGCGGGTCCGAGGCGTTGCCGATGCCGAAGCCGAAACGGGCCGCCGCCCTTCGGCGAGGGATGATCGCCTTCGGCAACTCGTAATCTGTGTCATCTGTGTTGTGTAATCTGTGGATCGTTCCCCGTTCGCGCAAGAAGACCCGGTGTTCCTGGAACACCTCCCGGACGCCGGCGACTCGCAATCCGCGGAATCCGCGAAATCCGCGGTTCCACGCGTCTCGCGGCGAGAGAACGAAACCGCGGATTGTCGGATTGGCTGGATTCGTTCCGCTCGGCGCCTGAGCGAGCTCATAGCCCCTATCCGGCTAGTAGACGCGCCCCCGCCGCGGCCTCTTCTTCGCCGGCTTCGCCGACGCGCGACTCGCCGGCTCGGGCAGGTCCTTCGCCGTCAGCGCCAGGATCGCCATCGCCGTTCCGTAGGCCCGGCTCACCTCGAAGACGCGGTCGTTCCAGGAGCCGTCCTCGCCGTTGCGGATCCCGAGGAGCAGGTCGCGGAGCTTCGCGCGCCGCTCGGGGCGGTCGGCCTCTTCGAGCTGCTCGATCGCCTGGGCCGCGTAGTACTGCCCGTAGAAGAAGTAGTAGGGCGCGATCCCGTAGGGCCCCTCGTGGGTCCCGTTCTTCGCTCGCCGCTTCTCGAGCTCGTTCCAGTGCTCGAAGAACGCGTCGACGCTCGCGCGGGTCCGCTCGCGGCTCCCCTCGCCGAGCAGGAGCAGGGTCGCGTCCGAGATCGGCATCCGGGCGATCGCTCCGGGCACCTTGTCGGTCCGACCGGCCCGCCCGCTCGCCGCTCCGCTGTAGGTGAACGCTCCCGTCTCGGCGTTGCGGGAGCGCTCGAGGGCGACCGCCGCGCGCTCGAGGACCGCGTCGGGCACGTCGATCCCGCGCGCCCGCGCCTCGAGGAGCGCCTGCACCACCGGCGCCGTCACGAACGAGCCGTGCGCGTTCGGCGCCTTCCCGCCGCGCGGCCGGCTGTAGTTCCAGCCTCCCCGCTCGGGGATCTCGGTCGCGATCAACGCCTCGGCCGCGAACGTGATCGCCGCGTCGATCTTCTTGCCGTGCTTGCGCGACCAGCTCGGGTTCTTCGCCCGCAGCGCACAGAGATACTGGAGGGCGTAGGTCTGGCCCCACACCCGGACGTCGTAGGTGTCCTTGAAGGTCCCGTCCATGAGCGGGTCGGACAGGCCGTCGATCACGAACAGGGTCGCCCGCTCGAGCACCTTGGCGTTCTTGCGCCGGTCGACCCGATCGCCCGTCTGCAGAAGCGCGAGCCCGACGATCGAGGTGCCGCCGACCCGATAGCCGACCGGGATCCCGTAGACGCCCCGGTAGGTCCAGGCGCCGTCCTTCTCCGGCGTCGCGAGGAGGAGCTCGGTCCCCTTCTTCACCGCGTCGCGGACGACGCGGTCGACGTCGTCGGCGTGACCGGTCGTCACCGCCGGCGCCAGGCGATCGGGCGCGAGGAGCGCGCCCGTCAGGGTCGCGGCGACGAGGAGACCGAGCAGCGCGGCGGACGGCCGGCGACGGGCACGGATCGGCATGGGGGCGTTTCCTTGCAGGAGGGAGGGAGGCTTGCTCGTTGGCTCAGGAGCTGGTGCGACGCCGGGTGCGGCGTCCGCCGCTCGCCTGCGCCGCGAGGGCCGCCCGGTCGGGCTGGCCGCTGTCGTTGCGCGCGATCTCGTCGACGACGATCCAGCGGTCCGGCTGCCGGGCCGGCGAGAGTTGCTGCTGGACGAACGCGCGCCAGTCCTTCTCGCTCTTCCCGCCCGGCGCGACGACGAACGCGACGAGGCGCGGGTCGGGCTCGGCCGGGTCGACGACGCCGACGACGGCCGCCTGCTCGATCCCGGGGATGACCTGGAGGGTCGCCTCGACCGCGGTCGGGCTGACGCCCTCGCCGCCGCGCTCGATCAGGCCCGGCGCGAGCTCCTCGCACACCGTCGCGCGGCCGGTCTCGGCGTCCATCCCGTGCCATCTGAGGATCTTGGCCGCGGGGAACGCGTCGCGGACGAGCTCGCCCTCGTCGGGGGTGAGGCGGGCTCCCCACTTCAGGATGACCTCGACCTTGTCGATCGGCGCGCTCTGCTCGAGCGCCTGGCGCGCGATCGCGAGGACCGCCGCGCTCGGGGCGCCGAGGGTGTCGACGTGGCTGCTTCGCACCCACCGGGCGTGGTCGCCGCCGTCGTCGGGGTCGGCGAAGTAGAGGGTGCCGCCGTGCCCGAGGGTCGCGAGCACCTGCCCGACGAGCGCCGCCGGCTGGTGGAGCGGCCCGAGCGCCGCGACCCGTCCGCTCTCCTCGCCGGGGAGGGCGTCGGCGACGTTCCGGCACGAGCGAACGAGCTGGCGATGCGTGAAGGTGATCGAGCCGAGCTCGCCGTCGCTCCCGTCGGCGTAGAACTTGATCGCGTCGACCGTGCTCGTCGCCGCCTTGCCGATCGCGCGGCCGCCGCGGCTGCCGGCCCGCTCGAGCGCCTCGATGGAGCTGAGCCCGCGCCGTCCCACGCGCACCGTCCGGGCGCGCCGGCTCACCTCGGCGACCACCTCGGCCGGCAGCGTCGCGGTCGCGATCACGAGCGATGGCGTGGACGCCTCGAGCAGACGGGCGACGTCGGCGACGCCGGCGTCGGCGGCGATCGGGACGACCGTCGCGCCGCAGGCGAGGACGGCGAACATGTGCGCGACGAAGTCGACCCCGTCGGTCAGCATCAGCGCGACGACGTCGCCCTTCTTCGCCCCCTCGGCGTCCATCGCCGCGGCGAGGGCGGCGCACCGATCGCGCAGCGCCCGGTAGCGGATGCGGCTGTCACCCCGGACGAGCGCCGTCGCGAGCGGATCGCGGGCGCACGGGGAGAGGAGGCATTCGGTCAGGAGGTCGAGGCGCTCGCGGGCCACGCGCGGCTCCGGGGACGGCGATCGGTGATGGTCGATGCGGCGCCCTGCGGCGCCGCGGGGAGGGGATTGTCGTGGGCGCGGGAAGCCTCGTCAACAGAAAGGACGGATCGCTAGTCGCTCGGGGGCATCGTCTCGAGCCGAGAGCGCGCCTCGCCGGCCCGCTCGTGGTCCGGAGCGAGCGCCAGGAATCGCTCCAGATCGGCCCGGGCGCCGGGGACGTCCTCGGTGGCCGCCCGGGCGTTCGAACGCTCGAGGAACGCCTCGGCGTGCTCGGGCTCGAGGTTCAGGGCGGCCTGGCATGCCGCGAGGACGCCGGCCCAGTCGCTCCGCTTCGCCCGCGCGGCGGCCAGGGCGACCCAGTCGTCCGCGGCGACCTGGTCGGGGTGGTCCTCGATCCAGTCCTCGATCCGCTCGATCTCGCGCTCCTCGGATGTCTTCGGGTTCCGTCGGCCGCCGAACACCTTACCGAAGTCGTTGAAGAGCTCCTCGTGATCCTCGGCCGAGCCGTTGAGGGCCGAGGCGAGGAGCTTCGCGAGCGGGTTCTCGGCGCCGCCCTCCCCGTCGGACGTCGAGGGCTCCTTCCCGGTCAAGGCGCCGATGATCTTGCCGATCGCGTCGGGAGGAAGCGCCTCGAGCACCTTTCGGGCGGTGTCGACCTCCTCGATCCCGGTCGGCGCGGAGCCGGTGTCATCGCCCGAGAGCACCTTGGCGAACTGGAGCGCCTCCCGGCGCTGCTCGGGGGTCCACTCCTCGATCATCTGGTCGAGCTGCGCCCGGGTGACGTCGTCCGGACCGCGCGCGAGCGCCTCGCCGAGCTTCGCGATGTCGTCGGGGTCGGCGCCCGCCATCGCGGCGACCTCGGTCACGTTCGCGGCGGCCGCGGCGTTGCGCTCCTCGACCTCGCGTCGCGCCACCTCGAGGCGCTGCAGCCCGGCCCGGGCCGGGGCGTCATCGACGCCGAGCTCGCGCGCCTCCTTGAAGGCGCGCGAGGCGACGGGCCACTGCTCGGCGTCGATCGCCGCGTCGCCGAGCCGGAGCGCGGCGCGATGGCGGAGCGCGCGCGCCGCCTCGTCGAGCGGGGCGAGGGTGTGGAAGCGCTGGGCCGCGTCCCTCGCCGCGAGGCCGAGCTCGACGAGCTCGTCGTGGCCGCTCGCGGCCTCGCGGCGCGCGTCGAGCCGTTCGAGCGCCTCCTCGGCGTCGGCGCGGGCCGACGCGATCTTGGCCGCCTCGGCCGCCGCGACCGCCGCGCGCTCGTTCGCGGCGCTGATCGAGAGGCCGAGGGCGACCGCCGCGACGAGGAGGACGAGCGCCAGCCCCATCGACGCGGCCGCCCGACGCCGCGCGATCGCGCGGCGAAGGCGCTCGAGCGAGCCGACGGGACGGGCGGCGACCGGCTGGCCGACGAGGAACGCGCCGAGGTCGTCGGCGAGCTCGCGGGCGGAGGCGTAGCGGTCGCCCGGCCGCTTCTCGAGGGCGTGGAGGCAGATCGCCTCGAGGTCGTCGGGCACCGGCCCCGCGCCGCTCTCGCCGCGCGTGTCCGAGGGACGATCGACGGGGTGGTCGCAGACGCGCTCCATCACCTCGACGGCGCTCGCTGCGACGAACGGCGCCCGGGCGGTCAGCGCCTCGTAGAGGACGGCGCCCAGGCCGTAGACGTCGGTGGCGAAGCCGATCGCGCTCGTGTCGAGGATCTGCTCGGGCGCCATGTAGCGCGGCGTCCCGACGACCTCGCCGCTCGTCGTGACCGACCCGCCGGCCTGGCCTCGGTCGCGGGCGAGGCCGAAGTCGGTCAGGCGCGGCCGGCCGGCCGTGTCGAGGAGGACGTTCGCCGGCTTCAGGTCGCGGTGGACGATGCCCGCCTCGTGGGCGGCCGCGACGCCGCGGGCGAGGGCGGAGACGAGGCGGGCGGCGTCCTCGGGGGAGAGCGGCCCGTCCCGGGCGATCCGCTCCTCGAGGGTCTCGCCCTCGACGAACTCGAGGACGACGACGAGCACGCCAGCGTAGGTCTCCGCCTCGTGGACGGCGACGATCGCCGGGTGCCGGAGCTTGGCGACCGCGCGCGCCTCGCGACAGAACCGCTCGACCGCGACCGCGTCCGGGCAACCCGAGATCGTCTTGAGCGCGACGTGTCGCTGGAGACGCCCATCGACCGCCTGATAGACGACGCCCATCCCGCCGCGGCCGAGGACGCGGACGATCCGGTAGGGACCGAGGAGCGCGCCCGGGGCGAGGAGGCCATCGGAGTCGGATGAGACCGGAACGAGCTCGGCGCGGCCGGTCGGACGGCGCGACGCGGATCGGCCGCGGCCGGTCGGCGGGTTCGTCGGCGGGCCGATGGGAGGCCCGCGACGCGAGGAGGTCGACGATCGCGACCGCGATGACCGCCCCGAGATCGCCGATCCCTCCATCGAGATCCGCGTCCCGACCTCCCGCGAGATGGCGCCCGTCTTGATCAGGTGCTCGAGGAGCGCCAGCTTCTCGCCGGCGGCGACACGACGACGATAGGCGGCGATGTGCTCGCGGAGCTTCGCCGACGTGATGATCCGCCGCGACACGAGCGTGTCGGCGATCCATCGCTCGGCCTGGACGTGGCCGTCGTTCGTGTGGCCTGAACCCGGCGCCATCCGCCGCTCCGCGCGAGGCTTGTCCCCCACTCGGTTATGGCGCCGTCGGGGCGCCCGCGCAAGGCGAGGAGTGGGTCGGAGCGGTCCGGATCAGTGGGCCCGGCGCTCCGAGCGGGGCGGGCTCGAGCGGTCGTCCCGGTCGCGGCGCTCGCGTGTCTTCCGCGGGCGCTCCGGACGCGGCGCCTCGATGAGGCGGAGCTCGCGGAGCCCGTCGCCGAGGGAGAGGCCCGGCAGGTCGCCGCGGAGCTTCTCGAGGCGGACCCGGATCGCATCGGGGACGTCGACCGGCCGGGTCAGGCGGGTCCGCCGCTCGGTGCCGTCGTCGGTGCGCAGCACCTCGAGGTGGACCTCGCCGACGCCGGCGCTCTCGACGAGCTCCAGGACGAACGTCTCGAGCTCGCGCGCGGCCGCCTCGACGTCGGCGGCGTCGTCGGCCAGCTCGCGCAGGTCGAACGACTCGCCGTTGAGGACGATCCGGTCGATCCGACGCGCCCCGCTCGAGCCGCTCGACCCGGACGGGAGGACGGGCGAGGCGAACCGGGCCGGCCGGTCGTGGCCGTCGGGCGCCACGATGACGACGTGCTCCTCGTCGGTCTCCCACGCCTGGTGCCAGCGCATCTGGTGGCGGTGAAGCCCTCCCGGCGCGCCCGGCGGGCCGATCCGGATCGCCCGCCGTATCCGGCCGCCGCTGCGGTCGTCGGGCGCCGTCTCGAGGCGGACGTCGACGTCGGCTCCGAAGAACGCCGCCGTGCCGCCCGTCTCGGTCACGATCACGAACCGGATCGGGTCGCCGGGATGGATCCAGTGGTTGTCGATCGAGTCGTAGAGCCGGCGCGCCTCGGCGACCTGACCGCCGCGGTGGAGGACGTCCGCCATGACGAAGTCGATCTCGGCATGGAGGTCGTCGCCATCGGGCAGGCGCTCGGCGAGCTGCCTCAGGATCGCGACGGCGACCTCGGGCTCGTGGTTGAAGAGCTTCCGCTTCGCGACCTTGTAGATCGCGACGGCGTCGTCGGGGAGCGGCCCCATCTGGTCGACGGTCACGTTCCCGCTCCGGAGGGTCCAGCGGCTCGCCGTCGCCGGCAGCAGCATCGCCTGGACGAGGCCCGCTCGCTCGATCAGCCGGCCGCGCCGCGCCGCCGAGCGGATCGCCGTCAGCTTGGCCGCCGGGTCGCGGTCCGGCGCGCGGAGGGCGACCTCGATGTCGCCGAGCACGTCGCGGGTCGTCGCCAGGTAATGCTCGACGGAGCCGTCCTCGCCGAACGTCTCGGCGCCGCCGAGCCGCTCGAGGAAGGTCGCGAGGGCGGGCGCGGTGCTCGAGAGCTCGGGGTCGCGGACCCGGTCGAGGAGCTCGTTCGTCTCGGCGGCGAGCGAGCTCTCGGCGAGGTCGAACTCGATCAGCGAGACGGCCCGCGCGGGGTCGGACTCCTCCCGGTGGTTGATGCCCTTGGCGACGACGTAGGTGTCGTGGGCGTGATCGCCGAGCTGCTGGGTGACCGGGTGCGCGATCAGCTCCTGGCTGAGCGGCGCCGCCGGGACGAGCGGCCCGTCGAACGGCGAGGCGCCGCCGCCGCCGCCGTCCGCGATCGAGGTCCACGCGTCGCGCGGCGCGCCGTCGGTCGGCGGCGCGAGGAGCGCGACGGTGATCACGACCGCCGCGGTCGCGGCGATGACCGAGCTCCCGCCCGCGACGAGGAACGGGTGGCGGTGCGCGACGCCCGGGCGCGCGAGCCCCGGCGCGCGGCTGCCGCGCACCTTGTCGAAGAGGTGGCGCTCGAAGTCGGCCGTCGGCTCGGGCGGCGGGAGGTTGCGGAGGAGCTCCCGGTTCGCGCGGAGCTCCTCGTGGGCCGCGGCGCACGCCTCGCACGCGGCGCGATGCGCTTGCACCGCGTCCTCGTCCTCGGGAGAGAGCTCCCCGTCGAGCAGGCGCGAGAGGTTCTCGAGCTGGTTCTCACAGGCGGCCATCGGTCTCAGGGCTCCCTTCGCCCAGGGCTCCGCGGGCTCGCGAACCGCCCCGAGTCCTCGAGGTGGCGCAGCTTCTCCGCGAGAGCGGCCCGCCCGCGGGCGAGCCGACTGGAGACGGTCTTCGCAGGAATCCCCGCGACCTCCGCGGCCTCCTTGTAGGAGAGCCCCTGGAGGTCGCAGAGGACGACCGCCTCTCGATAGATCTCGGACAGCGACTCGATCGCGCGGCGGACGGCCGCGGCGCGCTCGCGGCTCGTGGCGAGCGCCTCGGGATCGGCCGGGTCGGCGGGATCCATGCCGTGCGCTTCGCCGATCGACGGCGCGAGCTTCGCGCGGGCGGCGCCCGAGTCGCTTCGTCGCCAGGGCCGGCGGAGGAAGTCGATCGCCATGTTGCGCGCGATCGCGTAGAGCCACGGCGTGAAGGCGCGATGGCTCTGGTAGGAGTCGGCGGCGTTGAAGACGCGGACGAAGACGTCCTGGGCGAGATCCTCGGCCCAGTGTCGATCGCCGGTCATCCGGTAGAGATAGCCGACGATCGGTCGCTTGTAGCGGGCGACGATCGTGGCGAACGCGCGCGCGTCGCCCCGCTGGAAGCGCGCCATCGTCGCCTCGGGCGAGTCGTCGCCCCGCGCGGGCAGACTCCGGCCCGCGGCCGGGTCGGTGGTCCGGGTCTCCGTCTGGTCGGGCGTCGGGGTGTCGCTGCTCAAACCGTGCGCGATCCTCTGCTGTCGATACGTCGGGGCGTGCGGGATCGCTCCCGAGGAAACGAGCTTCGCGGGCGCCATCATGATGGGACGATTCGCGGAAGTCGGCGAGACGAATTCTGCTCGACGAAACGAACCGGCTGGCGAGTCTCCATAACCCTTTTGGTTCCAGTGTGGGTCGACGTGCATCACTCTTGGGCCTCCCGTTTGCGCTCGTCGGACTCGCAACGAGAGGAGATCAAGTCATGCGTCGTGCCAAGCTCGGCGTCGCCCTCGCGGCGGCGCTGGCGGGCCTGGCGACCGCCCTCGCTCCGGCGTCGGTGTTCGCCCAGGAGGTCCGCCTCGAGCCCCCCGAGAGGGCTCCCACGAATTCACGTCAGCTCCGCGTCCTGGTGACCGGCTTCGGCCCGTTCGGCGGGATCACGTTCAACCCGTCGTGGGAGGCGGCGAAGCGCCTCGACGGGATGGAACTCCGCGGCGCCCGCGTCACGGCGCGACAGCTCCCGGTCGTCTGGGACGAGGCGGCGGTGAAGCTCGCCGCGATCGTCCGCGAGACCAGACCCGACATCGTCGTCTGCTTCGGCGTCGCATCGGGCGAGCGGGGGATGCGCCTCGAGACGACGGCCCGCAACGAGAACCGCGGCTTCGGCGACAACGAGGGGATTCGCCTCTCGGGTGAAGACGTCGAGGGCGCGCCGGCGACCTACCCGAGCGGGCTCCCGCTGCAGCTCATCACCGCGGCGCTCGGCGACGCCGACATCCCCGTCCGCGACTCCGACGACGCGGGCGGCTACCTCTGCAACCAGACCTTCTACCGGGTGTCGCTCCTCGCCGATCTCGGCGACGCGGGCCCGAGCCCCGTCGCGAAGAACCCCTCACGCACCTACCAGCGGCGTCGCGACGAGGCCGCGCGCGACCCGCGCGAGCTGCTGCCGCCCGAGCTCCGGCCGCGCCACGTCGGCTTCGTCCACGTCCCCGACGTCGACGACGACGGCGACTGGGGCCTGCCCCTCGATGACATCGAACGCGCCATGCGCGTGATCGTCGGCACGACCGTCGACGAGGTTCACCGGACCGAGATGCCGCCACCAGCTCCGATCGACGTCGCCGATCCGGCGGCGCCCGCCGACGACCACCACGAGACCGACCGCCCCCTCCGGGTGCTCATCACCGGCTTCGGCGAGTTCGGCGGCGTGACGTTCAACCCGTCGTGGGAGGCGGCGAAGCGCCTCGATGGTCTCACCCTGCCGAGCGGCGCCAGCGTGATGGCGCGCGAGCTCCCGGTCGTCTGGGACGAGGCGGCCGCGCAGCTCGCCGAGCACGTCGATGCCTTCCATCCCGACGTGGTGATCTGCTTCGGCGTCGCCGAGGGCGAGGAGGGCTTCCGCCTCGAACGCATCGCCAAGAACGAGAACCGCGGCAGCGCGGACAACGAGGGGATCCGCCTGCGCGGCGCCGACATTCCCGGCGCGCCGGAGAGCTATCCGAGCGGCCTCCCGCTCGAGAAGATCACCGCGGACCTCGAGGCGGCCGATCTTCCGACCCGCTTCTCCGACGACGCGGGCGGCTATCTCTGCAACCAGACCTTCTTCCGGATCAGCCATCTCGCCGCGACCGGCGATCCCGGTCCCGTCGTGGCGGTGGAGCCGCAGCGCACCCACCGGCGTCGCCGCGCCGAGGCCGCGGAAGCGGTCCGGGCGGCCCTTCCGCCCGAGGCGCGCCCGAGCGTCGTCGGGTTCGTGCACGTTCCCGGCGTGCGCGAGGACGACGAGCGTTGGGGTCGCGGGCTGCCGATGGATGAGATCGCCCGCGGCGTTCGCGTGATCGTCGAGGGCGTGATCGCCGACACCGAGCGCGCCCGGGACGAGGTCGTCGAGAGCGCATCGACCGTCGGCGGGAGCGCCGACGATGTGTCCGACGGCGCCGAGGGCGACGTCTCGACCGACGCTCCGCCCGCGGTCGACGTCGACGCGGTCGATCGCGGTCTCGACCTCACCCGGATCGCCGATGGATTCGCGGACGTCCTCGCCGGCCTCGGTCGACGGGAAGATCGATAGGACTCACGTCACGTCCAGGTAGACCCTTGTGTCGACGTGCGGGCCGCCCTCGGGCGGCCCACACGTCTGTACGGCGAGCTGCCCGAGGCCCGGGGGTGACGGATCCCGGGATCGGGGTCTACCCGACCGGAAGGCCGGGAAAATGCGGGGTCTCCACGACGCCTCGTTCGGCCACTCCAATCTTCTTCCCGGACCTGCTAGGATTTGGTCAGCCGTCCGTGTCGTAAGATGCAACTACCAGAGGACCAATCTCTCCAGGACGACCAAAAAAATGTTCGAGGATCGTGATCTCACGTGCGTCGACTGCAGCCAGCCGTTTCCGTTCACGGCGCAGGAGCAGGAGTTTTATTCCACCAAGGGATTCAGTGACCCGAAGAGGTGCCGCGCCTGCCGCGATGCCCGCAAGGCCCAGCGCCAGGGTGGCGGTGGAGGTGGCGGGGGTGGTGGCTACGGCGGAGGAGGCGGCGGCGGCTACGGCGGCGGCGGCGGCGGTGGCGGTGGCTACGGCGGCGGCGGCGGCGGTGGCGGACGGTCCGACCGGCCGATGCACGACGCCGTCTGCGCCCAGTGCGGTCAGCAGACCCAGGTGCCGTTCAAGCCGCGTGGCGATCGTCCCGTGTACTGCCGCGACTGCTTCCGCTCGCGGTGAGCTCGGGCGAGATGCCCGAGCTTCTTCAAATTCTCATCAGCCTTCGTGCCGTAAGAAGTAACTCCAAGCCAATCTCTCTCCAGGACGAAAAGCAAAATGTTCGAGGATCGTGATCTCACTTGCGCCGACTGCAGCCAGCCGTTCCCCTTCACGGCGCAAGAGCAAGAGTTCTATTCCACCAAGGGATTCAGTGACCCCAAGCGGTGCCGCGCCTGCCGCGATGCCCGGAAGGCCCAGCGCCAGGGCGGTGGCGGTGGCGGTGGCGGCGACGGTGGTGGCTACGGCGGAGGTGGTGGCGGCGGCTACGGCGGTGGCGGTGGCGGTGGCTACGGCGGCGGCGGCGGTGGCGGCCGTTCCGACCGGCCGATGCACGACGCCGTCTGCGCCCAGTGCGGTCAGCAGACCCAGGTGCCGTTCAAGCCGCGTGGCGATCGTCCCGTCTACTGCCGGGACTGCTTCCGCTCGCGGTGATCTCGGGCGAGCTCGCCCGGCCCGCTGACGAGGCCGACCGGGCGAGCCCGCTCTCGTCGTTCGAGCTCGAGTCTTTCCTCCAAAGCGGTGGCGCTCCGACGTCATCGGCGATCGGTCGGATCATCTCCGCACCGGTTCCGTTTCGTCGTTCGTCACGTCGCCCGCGCACGGGTTCCCCGTGCGTGCCCAACCCTCCACAACATGTAGGCTTGCGGATCGTCCGAGGGGTCGCGACTTCGGCCCCGGAGTTGCGTTCTCCCGGAGCGTGAACCTCCGTCTGCCACGATTCCTCGCCCTCTCCCTCGCGACGCTGACCGTCGCGATCGGGAGCGCGTGGGCCGCTCCCCGTCGCGCCGACGCCCAGGAGTCGCGCCCGCCGGCCGCGGCGGAGACGCAGATCGACGCCGCCGCGCGCGGCGTCCTCGACCTCGCCGAGGCGCGCCTCGACCGGGTCGAGGTGCTCCGCCTCGGTCAGGTGATCGGGTTCGCGCGCCGCGCGCACCGCGGCCAGGGTCGCGACGGCGGGGAGCCCGCGATGCTGCACGCCCTCCGCGTGACGCGCTCGCTCCTCGAGGCCCGCGCCACGCAGCCGGTCCCGTTCGAGGCGATCGCCGCCGCGGTCCTTCACGACGTCGTCGAGGACACCGACACGCGCCTCGAGTCGATCCGGCGCGCCTTCGGAAGCCGGATCGCCGGCCACGTCGCCGACGTCACCCTCGATCCGATCGAGCAGTTCGACGGCGACAAGGAGGCGCGCAATCGCGCCTACTACGAGCGCTTCGCCCGGTCCCCGCGCGGCAGTCACCTGATCAAGCTCCACGACCGCCTCGACAACATCCGCGACATGCGCGGATGGTCGATCGCGGGGCGGCTCGGCTACCTCGCGTCGACGAGGCGCTGGGTCGTCGCGGCGATCGGAGCGCACCAGCCCGACCTCGCCGCGCGGCTCGAGGCCGAGGTCGCGGGCATCGAGACCAGGATCGAGGCCGAGTGGCGCGCCGCCGCGAAGCTCACGATCCCCGAGCTCGTCGCGAAGGCCCGCGCGGCGAGCGGCGAGCGGAGCGTCCCGTTCGAGCGAGGCGCGTTGCTGGCGATCGTGAGCGGCTTCGAGATGACCGAGGTCGAACGTCGGCTCGGCGTGGCGCGCGCGAGCGTCGAGGCGGCACGCGCGGGGGCGACGCCGGTGGCGCGGCCGCGCGCCGGCTTCATCGAGCAGCTCCGCGAGCAGGTGCGACGGACGCGCGGTCGGGCCGCGAGGCGGGGACGCCGGTAGGCGAGAGCGTCGTCGTTCCTGGAACACGCACCTCGACGATGAACTCGGGAGCCTGCAGCTCGCAATCCGCGTAATCCGCGTAATCCGCGGTTCCCACTCGTTCGACGCCAAAAGAGACCGGAACCGCGGATTGTCGGATTGACTGGTCGTTCCGGGCGTCGCCCAGTCGCTGCCGAGTCGGGGGAGTCCTGTTCGATCATCAAAAAAAAAACGAGGCCCCGACCGGTCGGTCAGGGCCTCGCTTGCGAGTGAGTCTTCCGGGACGACGAGGAGATCTACTCCTCGTCGTCGTCCTCGAAGTCGTCGCCATCCGCGTCGTCATCGAACGCGTCGCCGACCATCGCCGGCTCCGCGTCGTCGGTGGTCTTCGTCTCGGCGTCGGCCTCGCTCGCGTCGCCCGAGTCCGAGCCCGCGTCCGTGGTGTCGGCGGCGTCGTCCCGCGGCTCGTCACGACCGCGCCCGCGACCACGGCCGCGTCCGCCGTCGTCCTCGGGCTTGGTGAGGAGCGGCTTCCGGCTGAGTCGGATCCGGCCTGCCGGGTCGATCCCGACGACCGCGACCTCGATGCTGTCGCCGAGCTCGCAGATCTGGCTCACGTCCGAGATGTACTCGTAGGACATCTCGGAGACGTGGAGCAGGCCCTCCTGCCCGGGGAGGATCTCGATGAACGCGCCGAAGTCCTTCACGCTGATCACCCGGCCGCGGTAGACGCTGCCGACCTCGATCTCCTCGGTGAGCGCGCGCACGATCCGGACGGCCTCGTCGAGGTTCGCCGGGCCCCAGGCCGCGACGGTGACGTAGCCCATCTGGTCGTTGATGTCGATCGACGTTCCGGTCTCCTCCTGGAGGCGGCGGATCGTCTTCCCGCCCGGCCCGATCAGGTTTCCGACCTTCTCGCCGCTGATCGGCACCATGACGATCTTCGGCGCGTGGACGCTGACCGTCGGGCGCGGCTTCGGCAGCGCCGCGAGCATCGTCCGCAGGATCGAGAACCGCGCCTGCTTCGCCTGCTCGAGCGCCCGCGCCATCACCTTGGCGTCGAGCCCCTTCATCTTGATGTCCATCTGGAGCGCGGTGATGCCCGCCTGCGTTCCGGCGACCTTGAAGTCCATGTCGCCGTCGTGATCCTCGCTGCCGGAGATGTCCGTGAGGATGGCGATGTCGTCGCCCTCCTTCACCATGCCCATCGCGATCCCGGCGACGGGGCGCTTGATCGGCACGCCCGCGTCCATGAGCGCGAGGGTCGCGCCGGTCACGGTCGCCATCGAGCTCGACCCGTTGCTCTCCATCACGTCGCTGACGATCCGGACCGTGTACGGGAAGCTCTCGAAGTCGGGAAGGACGGGGATGATCGACCGCTCGGCGAGCGCGCCGTGTCCGATCTCGCGGCGCTTCGGCCCGCGGTTCGGCCAGGCCTCACCGACGCAGAAGGCGGGGAAGTTGTAGTGGAGGTAGAAGCGGCGCCGCTTCTCCTCGCGGATCCCGTCGAGTCGCTCGCTGTCGAACTCGGTCCCCAGCGTGCACGCGACCAGCGACTGCGTCTCGCCACGAGTGAAGAGCGCGGAGCCGTGGCTTCGCGGGAGGATGCCGACCTCGCACTCGATGTCGCGGATCTCATCGGTGCCGCGGTTGTCGAGCCGCTTCCCGACCGACGTGTTGCGCCGGAAGATCTCGCGCAGGACCATGCCCCACGCCTTCTTGAGCTCCTTGGTCTTGTCCTTGAGCTCGAACCGATCCTCGATCCCGGCGAGGTGCTTCTCCTTCGCGTCGTCGAAGACCGCGCCGAGCGCCTTCTTGCGCGTCAGCTTGCCGAGGGTGAAGTGCGCCTCCTCGAGGCGCGCGCCGTACTCGGCGGCGAGGCTCGCGGCGAGCTCGGTCGGCTCGGCGGGCACCTCGAACGCCTTCTTCTCCTTGCCGCACTTCTCCCGGAGCTCTTCCATCATCCCGATGATCTCGGTGCAGACCTCCTGGGCTTTGAAGAGCGCCTCGACCATCGCGTCCTCGGAGACCTCCTTCGCGCCGCACTCGACCATCGCGATCGCGTCCTTCTTGGCCGCGACGACGAGGTCCAGCTCGCCCGTCTCGACCTCGAAGTAGCTCGGCATGGGGACGAGCTCGCCGCCGACCATGCCCATGCGGACGGCCGCGATCGGCCCGTCGAACGGAATCTCGGAGATGTAGAGCGCCGTCATCGCGCCGATCATCGCCGGGATGTCGGGATCGATGTCCGCGTCGGCCGAGAGGACGAGCGCGCAGACGGAGACCTCGTTCTTGAAGCCGTCGGGGAAGTTCGGCCGGAGCGGCCGATCCATCAGGCGGCAGGTGAGGACCTCCTTGGTGGTCGGGCGCCCCTCGCGCTTGAAGAAGCCGCCCGGGATCTTGCCGGCGGCGTAGGTCTTCTCGCGGTAGTCGCAGGTGAGGGGAAAGAAGTCGAGCCCCTCGCGGATGCCGCCGTCGCACACCGCGACGAAGGTGATGCCGTCGCCGTAGCGGACGGTGATGCTGTTCGCCTGACGGGCGATCTTGCCCGTCTCGAGCGTCAGCGTCCGTCCGGCGATCTCTCGCGAGACGGAGTGAAACGTGGAATCGAACATCGACATGGTCTGGTTCTCTTTCTCTTTGCCTTCTTCAGCCGCTTTTTCTTCTTCTCATTCCTCTACGGGCGAGCCGGTCGGGCTGCCGCGGAACGCCGCCGTCGCCATCCCCGAGTCGCGACCGTCGCGCTGGACGTGCCGGGACCGCGGCGCCGAGCGAGCTCGGCGTCGGCGTCGGAGACGGGTCGGCGCAAGGCCCCGATTACTTCCGGAGGCCGAGCTTCGCGACGATCTCGTGGTAGCGCTTGGGCTCGGTCCGGCTCAGGTAACGCAGGAGCCGGTTGCGGCGGCCGACGAGCTTGAGAAGCCCGCGGCGGCTCGCGTGGTCGTGCTTGTGACCCTTGAGGTGCTCGGTGATGTTGCGGATGCGCTCGGTGAGGATGGCGATCTGCACGTCGGCCGAGCCGGTGTCGGTGTCGTTGAGTCGGTGCGTCTCGATGAGCTCGCCTCGGCGAGTCGCGGTGATCATGTTGCGTCCTTCGAGTGGTGCCGAGCCGGGGTCGCCCGCGAGCGCCGCCGGCCAAGCTATGCGATACGAGTCCTGCAAGAACTAATACGGCCGGGCATTATAGCGGCGCCCCGGGCGGATGCAATCCCTTCCGGTCACAGACGATCGGGGTCGGAGCGACGCAGCCGCTCGACGAGGGTCTTCACCTCCTCGGCCCGATCGCGCGGGCAGACGAGGGTGACGTCGCCGGCCCGGACCACGATGAGGTCGGCCACCCCGATCGCCGCGACGAGGCCGCCGTCGTCGGCGACGAGGGTGCAGCGCTCGGTGTCGAGCGCGGCCACCCGGCCGCGGGTGACGTTGCCGTCCGCGTCCGGCGCGAGGAGGCTCTCGAGGGCGCGCCAGCTCCCGATGTCACTCCACTCGAAGTCCGTCTCCACGCAGGTGATGCGCGCCGACGTGGTCTGGAGGACGCCGTGGTCGATCGAGATGCTCGGCAGCTCGCCGTAGGCGGCCTCGAGGGCTCCGCGGTCGCCGGAGGCGAGGGCCGCGCCCGCCCGCGCGAGCGGGCCGATCGCCGAGGGAAACTGCGCGCCGATCGCGGCTTCGATCGCCCCGGCGCGCCAGAGGAAGATCCCGGCGTTCCAGGCGACGGAGCCGGCGGCGATCAGCCGCTCGGCTTCGGCCGCCGTCGGCTTCTCGACGAAGCCGGCCACCGCTCGGGCGCCGTCGATCCCTGGGATCGGGTCGCCGAGCCGGACGTAACCATAGCCGGGGTGGGCAGATCGCGGCGTTACCCCGAAGACGACGAGCGCCATCGGGTCCGCGTCGACCACCGCCCGGCCGACCTCGAGGGCGGCCGCGAAGCGTTCGACGGGGCGGATCGCGTGGTCGGCCGGCGCCACCAGGCAGGTCGCCTCGGGGCCGGCCCGCGCGACGGCCACCCGGGCGGCCAGGCCGATCGCCGGGAGGGTGTTCCGCGCCTCGGGCTCGTCGACGATCGCCGCGTCCGGCAGCTCGGGGAGGAGCTCCACGATCGCGGCGCGTTGCCGCTCCGTCGTTACCACGATGACGTCGTCGGCGAGCGGCGCCAGGCGCTCGAACGTCTCGCGCAGGAGCGGCTTCTCCCCGGCGAGCGGGAGGAGATGCTTCGGACGCGCCGTCCGCGAGAGCGGCCAGAACCGCGTCCCCGAGCCGCCCGCGAGAATCACGGCGAGGTCGATCACGAGGCCCATGCTACCGCGGCGCCGGCCGACCCGGGAAGGGGGAAGCGACCGCGACCGCATCGCCGAGACGAAGGTTGATTCGCCCTCGCGGCAGCCCTACCATGCCCAGCCGCCCGCGATGGGCGCGCTGGCATGGTGATGAGCGAGACCGAGACCGAGACCGGCGAGGCCGGCGATGCGGCGCCCGCGACGGAGTCGAAAGCGACTCCGCCCCAGGACGATGCGCCGATCCACGCCCTGGCGACCCGGCCGAAGCGGATCGGGATCATCGCGGGCGCCGGCCGGTTCCCGATCCTCCTCGCCGAGGCGCTCAAGGCCGACGGGCACGAGGTCGTGATCCTCGGCGTCTCGGGCGCGGGCGACCCCGGCCTCGCCCGCCTCGCCGATCGCTTCCACTGGTGCGGCGTCGCGCAGATCGGCAAGGCGGCCCGGCTCTTCCGGCGCGAGAACGTGACCGTCGCCCTGATGGCGGGGAAGGTCGAGAAGAAGGCGATGTACAGCCGCTTCCGCCTCCTCAAGTTCAGGCCCGACTGGTCTTTCCTCAAGGTGTGGTATCGCCGCGTCCGGGACAGGAAGGACGACACCCTCCTCGGGGCGATCTCACAGTTCTTCGAGGATGAGGGTATACACATCGAGGCCTCGGCCCTCTATCTCAAGGACGCCCTCGCGCCGATCGGCCCGATCACGCGTCGAAGGCCGAGCGAGAGCGAGGAGCGGGACGTCGCGTTCGGCTTCCGCCTCGCCAAGGAGCTCGGGCGGCTCGACTGCGGCCAGTCGGTCTGCGTGAAGGAGCAGGCCGTGATCGCCCTCGAGGCGATCGAGGGCACCGATCTCTGCATCAAGCGGGCGGGCGAGCTCTGCCCGAAGAAGGGCTTCACGGTCGTCAAGGTCGCGAAGCCGAATCAAGACATGCGTTTCGACGTCCCCACGATCGGGACGACGACGATCCGGACGATCGCCGAGGCCGGAGGACGGTGCCTCGCCGTCGAGGCCGGCGTGACGCTCTTCCTGGACGCCGAGGACGCGATCGCCGCCGCCGACGAGGCGGGCATCGCGATCGTCGGCGTTCGACGTGGACCCGACGACGGCCTGGTGACGACGGGGGACGACCCCGCCGGGACCACGGCCTGAGAGAAGGGAACTGATGATGTCTCGTGTTTCGAAGCTGCTCGCCGTCGCCGGCGCGCTCCTGCCGATCGCCCTCGTCGCGGCCACCGCCGAGGCCGAGCAGGACGGCGTCAAGCTCCGCTACAAGTTCGAGAAGGGCGACAAGCGCATCTACGAGATGAAGCAGGACACGATCATGGTCCTGCCCGTCCTCGGGATGGACGGCATGGAGATGACCAACCTCGTCACCGCGCGGCAGCGCCAGACGGTGGCGGGCGTCTCGGCCGACGGCAAGGGCGAGATCGACAGCGTCTACGAGAAGATGACCGTCTCGGGCAAGGGCGCCGCCGGCGAGACGAGCTGGGACAGCGAGGACGGCTCCGAGCCGCCCGACCCGACGACGGCGATGTTCGCCGGCATGCTCGGCAAGACCATCAAGATGACGATGGCGCCGACCGGCGAGATCGAGAAGGTCGACGTCGCCGAGATCGCCAAGGCGATGCGCGAGGCGAACCCGATGATGACGGCCATGGGCGTCGACATCGACGCGCTCGCCGAGCAGCAGGTGACGACCGGAAGCGTCAAGTTCCCCGACCGCGAGCTCGCCGTCGGCGACAGCTTCGACCACGAGGCGACCCAGGATGCTCCGCCGCTCGGGTCGGTGAACATCAAGATGAAGTACACCCTGAAGGCGATCGAGGACCGCGGCGGCCGCCAGACGGCCGTCTTCGCCGTGACGGGCGACCTCGAGGTGCAGGGCGGCGGCGGCGGGATGATGATGCTGCCGGGCGCGAAGGCCGAGATGAGCGACAGCGAGTTCTCGGGCGGCCTCGTCTTCGACGTCGACCGCGGCATCGTCGTCGAGATGTCGGTCAAGCAGCGCATCGAGATGACGATGAAGACCGACCAGGGCGGCGGCAACGTGATCGAGAGCAAGGTGAAGCTCAGCCAGAGCGTCACCCAGAAGCTCGTCGAGGCGGGCGGCGAGCGGCCGACGACGCCGGGCGGCGAGAGCAAGACGCCGTTCTAGTCGGACTGAGTCGGTGTGGTGTCGTCGCTTCGCGACGAGGGTGGAGCCACGGAGACACGGAGGCACGGAGAGGCTTCGGTCCGACCACGTCTCCTCCTCGTCGGATCGTGGTCGCCTCGAGCCCGTCGAGGATGACGCCAGACAGAGGATCCTCCGTGGCTCCGTGCCTCCGTGGTTTCATCCTCTTCGCCGAAGGCGAAGCCGGCGGGCGGGCGCGGGCTAGGCGCTCGGGTGGTTCAGGTGGCGCTTCTTGACCCAGGGGATGCCCTTCTCGAAGGTCGAGGCGAGCTCCAGGTCGTAGGTGTCGAGCGCCTTCGCGCTCGGCGCGCCGCGGTGATGGCTGTGGCAGCGGTAGCAGACGGCCACATCCGGTAGGACGAGGAAGAGCAGCCCGTCGAGGACGGCGGCGCCGACGATCGGCAGAGGGCTGTCGAACCAGAACATCAGGACGCCCGCGAGGGCGATCACGCCGAGGCCGATCTTCCGCGGGAAGATCTTCGTCCGGTAGAGGGCGTCGCCGTCGCAGGCGAGGCATTGAAACGACGCGTCGGCGCCGCGCCCCGAGCGGTCCGGCATCGGGCGCGTCTCGCCGCACGCGGGGCACGGACCGAGCTCGCTCCGCTCCTCCGGGTCGGGGATGCGGTAGGGCTCACCACACTCGGGGCAATCGACGTCGAGGACGATCGCCATGCTCAGCACGCTCCTGCACGCCAAGGTCAGGATCGACCGCTTCCTCGAAGGGCAGCCGCAGCGCAGCCGCCTCGAGGGGGTCATCATCGACGACGACGGGAACGAGCACCTGATCTGGTTCTTCGAGGGCCAGATGAAGGAGGTCACGACCCCCGTCGAGGTCGGAAAGACCTACCGTGCCACGTTTCTGCCCTTTGTCAACAACCGCTGGGTCGAGGTGCGGGTGACGGCGATGGAGGAGATCGAAGGCTGACCGAGCAACTGAAGCGCTTCGAGCTCGGGCCGATCCTGGGCGCCGGCGGGATGGGCGTCGTCCACCGGGCGCGGGACACCGAGCTCGGTCGCGACGTCGCCCTCAAGCGGGTCATCGCGGTCGAGTCGCCCGACGCGGTCCGGCGGTTCCTGGTCGAGGCGCGCGGGATGGCGCGCCTCGCCCACCCGGGGATCGTGCCGATCCACGAGCTCGGCACCGACGACGACGGCAAGCCGTTCATCGTGATGCCGTTCGTCGCCGGTCGGACGCTCGACCGGCTCGCCGACGGCGCCGCGATCGACCCGGACCGCGCCGCGGAGATCGTCGAACGGCTCGCCCGCGCGATCGACCACGCGCACGCGCACGGCGTCCTCCACCGCGACCTCAAGCCGCAGAACGTGATCGTCGACGACGAGACGGGCGACCCCAGCATCCTCGACTTCGGCCTGGCCGTCCTCTTCGACACCCCCGAGGAACGGATCACCCTCTCGGGCGAGCGGGCCATCGTCGGCACGGTCGCCTACATGCCGCCCGAGCAGGCCAACGGCGAGGAGGCCACGCCGCGCTCCGACATCTACGGGCTCGGCGCGATCCTGTATCACCTCCTGACCGGGCGAGCGCCGTTCGGCGGCTCGGGGAAGACGCCTCCGCTCGCCCTTCTCGTGACCGTGCTGACGACGGACCCCCCGCCACCGCGCGCGCTCGAGCCCGGCGTCCCTCCGGCTCTGGACGCCGTCTGCCGCCTTGCGATGGCCAAGCGGCCCGAGGAGCGTCCCCCGAGCGCCGGCGCCCTCGCCGACGCCATCGCCGCGGCGCGGGCGGCGCCCGAGGACGGCGCGGTCGCGGGCTCGAACGGGCTGCCAGGCGGCCGGGCGCTCGGGCTCGGTCTCGGAGCGGTCGGCGCGCTCGGGGCGGTCGTCGGGGTCGTCGCCGCGCTCACCCTCGGGGCCCCCGACGACCGGGACCGCGTCCGACCGAGCGCCGGGACGGAGGCCCCCGCGCCGCGTCCGGCCGATCCCTCGACCGAGGAGCCCCCGCGCGGCGCGATGCCGGCGCGACCGGACCGAGACCCGCGCCTCGAGCTCCGCCTCGAGCTCGCCTCGCCGCCCACGACCCGGATCACGGTCGTCCGGGCCGGGTCGCGGAGCGCCGCCGTCGGGGTCGCCGCCCGCGGAACGCGGATCGTCGCCCTCGACCTCGACGACGGCCGCGAGATGTGGCGATCGACGCGCCGGACCGCGCTGCCGTGGTCGGCGCCCGGGATCGACCGCTCCCGACCGTCGCGACCGCGGGCCGTCGCGATCGTCGCGGGCGAGGACGGGCGACCGCCCGCGATCGGGTGGTGGGACGTCTTCGGCGCGTCGGGCGACCCGGTTCTCTCCCGCGAGCTGCCCGAGCTCGCCGGCGGCCCGCTCCCGCCGTGGCCGTGCGCTCCCGTGGCGCCCGACCGGTACGAGGGCGCGCGCGCTCTGCTCATCGACGACCTCGAGAACCGCCGGCCGCCGATCCGCGTCCTGGGGATCCCGGCCGACCCCGACCGGCCCGTCTGGGCGCTGGAGCCCGCGGCCCGGCCGACCTGGCCCGAGATCGAAGACGACGGCGGCGAAGACCGCCTCGGGCGCCTCGCCCACCAACTCGTCCCGACCTGGGACGCGGCTCGCCGCGAAGCGGGCGTCCTCCTGGCCTACGGCTCGTGGCCGGCCACGTTCGGCGTCCCCTCCTCGCCCGATGGGGTCGAGCCGGTCGCGCCGCGCTTCGCCATCCGACGCCCGCGCCTGGCCCGTCCGGGACGGTTGACGACCGGGATCAAGCCGATCGAGGCGCCCGAGGACGGAGGGGCGATCGCCCTCGCGGTGGCGGTCGAGGCGAACAGCCCCCTCGAGGTGATCGTCCTCGACCGCGACGGAAGGACCGAGCTCTTCCGGACCCTCCCGGCGGCCTACGTCCACCTCGGGTGGGAGGACCTCGACGGCGACGGGGCGAGCGAGCTCGTCCTCGTCGACGAGACCGGGGGCATCGAGGCACGCGACGGCCGGACCGGCGCCCTCCTCGGGCCGCGGGTCGAAGGCGGCGTCCGGCCGCCGGTCGGCCACGGCGATCGAATCGCCGCGGTGGCCGGACCCGGCCCGCGTGTGGCCATCGGCGGCGAGCTCGTCGAGGAGCCCGGCGTCTGGGCGCTCCGCATCGTCGACCTCGCCTCGGGGGACCTGGTCGCGACCCACGACCTCTCCGGCGAGCCCGTCACCTACGTCGACGCGGGCCCGGGCGCTTCGAGCGCCACCGAGATCGTCGTCCTGACTGGCAAGACGCTACGCATCCTCTCGCTCGTCGAGGACCGCTGACCGGCTCACCTCGTTCCCATCCGAGCATGGCCAGCTTTCGGGCGAGAGCTAGCGAGTACCCGTCCGGAAACCCGCAACGGGCCAGCCCAGAGACGCGCTCGCACGCGCCGCCGTGATCGCGTCGCGCCGCCTCCCGCCGAATCCCCTACTGCAACTGTCCCTTCCGTCGAGGAGGGCTTGTACTCTTGCACTGCGGGAGGCCAGACCGGGCTGCGGGCGCCGAGCCTCGGAGGAGCCTCTCGCAGCCGAAGTCCTCCCCGCCCTCCTTGACCTGCGATGTTCGCCTGGAGAGCCTCGAACGGCAAGGACGATTGCAGGAGGGGAGGCGGGGGAGGCGCGACGCGAGCGCGGCGGAGAGTGCGAGCGAGGGGCTGGTCCGTTGCTCGTTTCCGGAAGGGAGTTCGCTAGTTCTCGTCCGGAGGTTTGGCCAATCCCGGACGGGAGCTAGCCTTAATGCCTGGAGGTTAAGCTCCAGGGCATTGCAGCAATGGCACTTGGCGCGAGCGCGCCCCCTCCGATCTCACCTCGGGGACGGGCGTCTGCCCGAATCGTCGTTCCCTGCGAGCGCCACCGACGTTCGGCACTCCCCTCCGGGCGGAGATCGCAGGGCATGGAGGGTGGGGAGGACCCCGCCTGCGAAGGCTCGTCCGAAGCTGGACGCCCGCGGCTCGGTCCGGCCTCCCCGAGTGCAAGGGACGAGTCTCCCTCGACGGCAGGCCCGCGGGTCACCCGGTTCGGTCGGACGACTCGCCAGGCGAGTCTCCGGGCTCGGGTCGCCGACGTGTCCGAGCCGGCTCACCCTCCCGCGGCACGGCGCGGCGGATCGTCGGGTCGGTCCCGTCCCGCGAAGACGCGATAGCGGACCGGACGCTCGATCTGAAGAGTGCCGTCTTCGCGCCGGCCGTGGATACGGATGAGGCCGGCGGTCTTGAGTCTGTGGCACCGAACGCAGGCGACGCAGCAGTTGTCCGGA
>JAJDCQ010000086.1 GCA_029260755.1 Planctomycetota bacterium
GAGGGAACCCGTCTGGCGTTCGCGAGGCCGCGGAACGAAGGCCTGCGCGGCGATGTCCGGCGAGACGCCGCGAGTGAAGCGACGGCGAGGAGCCTGCGACGAGTCGTCGCTTCACGCTCATTCTGCAACAGTCTCCTAGCGGCCGAGCGCGATCGAGTCGTCCTTGAGGAACAGGTAGTAGAGCCGCCCCTCGCTCATCGTGTGGCCGGCGAGCTCGCCCGCCTCGTCGCCGACGCCCATGAAGATGTCGCAGCGCCCGGGCGCGCGGATCGCGCCGCCCGCGTCCTGATCGAGGACGAACCCGCGGTACCGGCTCGTCGAGACGGGCAGGTCGGCCTCGAGGTAGCAGAGCGCGCCGCGGGGGAAGATCGTCTTGTCGGTCGCGATCGACCGGAGCGGGATCACCGGCTCGTTCAGACACCCGCGGACGCCGCCGTCGCTCTCCTGGAAGAAGACGTAGCGACCGTTCTTCGCGGCGAGCGGGGCGAGCTGCTCCGGATGCGCGTCGAAGTGCTCGATCATCCGGCGGAGGTTCAGCTCCTCGCGCCGCAGGACGCCCGCCCGGACGAGCTCCAGCCCGAGCGAGGCATACTCGTGGCCGTTGTTGCCCGCGTAGCCGACCTCGAGGTGACGACCGCTCTCGAGGCGCAGGATCGCCGAGCCCTGCACGCCGACGACGTAGGCGTGAAACGGGTTCGCCATCCACGCGAGCTCGCCGCCGCGGAGCGCGCCCGAGCCGAGCAGCGCCGCGCGGTCGGGGTAGGCCGGATCGATCGTGCCGTCGGCGCGGCGGAGGCCCTTGGTCTCCCCGGTGATCGGGTCCTTCACGTGGTTGCTCGGGAGGCGATGGAGCGGGTGGCGATACCGCTCGGTCTCCTCGAGCGACGCGGGGAAGATCGGCGTGTAGTAGCCGGTGAAGAGGACGCCGCCGCGGTCGTCGAAGCCGACCGTCGTGTAGACGTCGAACCGGCGGAGCAGCTCCATGTGCATCTGGGCCGGGGCGAGGTCGGACTCGATCAGGGACCGGACCGCCTCGAGGCTTGCCACCGCGTGGGCGTGGCTGATGCCGTTGCTCGGATAGAACTGCTTCGAGCTGGGCTTCGCGAGGTAGTGGAGGCTGTTGTCGATCGCCTCGGCGAGGCGTTCGCGGTTGCGGAGCGCCCGGGTGAAGTCGGGGATCTGGCTCGGATCGGTGACCCGGCGGAGCGCTTGCGCCCCGGGCGGAAGCTCCCGATAGTAGTCCTTCTCGACGGGCGGCGGCTCGACCTTCTTCTCGGCCGAGGAGCAGCCGACGAGCGTGGCGAGGAGCGCGAGGACGAGGATGCCGCGAGTCGAGCGAGCCATGAGTGGTTTTCCCTTTGACGGATGGTTCGAGTGTTCAGTCTCTCTTCGGTTTTCCCGGCCCCCGACCGCCCCGTGACCGCCACGCCATGACCGACCCCGCCGAAGCGCTCCTCCCCCCGCGTCGACCGATCGCGCGCGGCCCGGAAACCGCGCAGATCATCGCCGAGCGCTGGCGACGCCTCGGCGAGCGGACGATCCCGACGTCCGCCCCCGTCTTCGTCGGTCACCGGCTCGGCCAGGCCGACCGCTACCCGGTCGAGGTCGGCCCCGACGCCGACCCCGCCGCGTGGGCCGAGCTCCCGGACCTGCTCGAGGCGAGCTTCGGGCTAGGCCTGACTGGCCTCGAGATCGACGTGCGGGTGATGCCCGCGGGCGACCGCCCGTACGTGGTCCACGACGAGCTCCCCGACGCCGACGCGATCCCCGAGGCCTGCCGTGCCTACCTCGAGCGAAACGACCTCGCCGCCGTCCTCGCGCGCCACGTGCCGCACGCGGCGCAGGGGAGGCGGATCTTCATCGAGCTCAAGCTCGACCGGGTCGCGGGGACGGCGACGAGCGACCCGCTCGAGACCCGATGGGGATGCGGCGAGCGCGAGGAGCGCGTCTTCACCGCGACGGCGGCCGTCTTGGCCGGGCTCGACGAGGCCACCGGCGCGAGCGTCGGCTTCATCTCGTTCAGCATCCTCGCGCTCGAGCGCATCCGCGCCGCGACCGGCGGCGCCGGCTCGCCCCACACGACCCACCTGATCGCGACGACCGACACGCCGGGCCAGGCGGAGCAGGTCGAGAAGATCGCCCGGCTCGATCCGTTCGACGCGCGTCTGGCCGCGGAGATCGCCGAGCGTCCCTGGCTGACCGGGATCTGGTTCGATCCGTTCTTCTTCGAGCGCCCGGCGGCGACGTTCCGCTCGCTCCTCGAGACCGCCGGCCGCGCGAGCCCGCTCGAGCTCGTCCCCTCGACCTACCACTCGACCGAGGACGACTTCCTCGCCCGGTTCGACCCGGCCGACCGCCTCCCGGTCGCGGGGATGATCTTCGAGCTCGGCTGAGCTCCTAGCGGCGCGCGGAGATCTGAGCGAGGCGCTGCTCGATCTGACCCACGATCGGGCTTCCCTCCGGAGCCAGCGCGAGCGCCTCCTCGAGCGCGCGGCGCGCCTCGTCGAGCCGACCCATGTTCATCAGCGTCTCGCCACGCCGGAGACGGTGCCGCGGGTCGTTCGGGGCCAGCTCGATCACCCGGTCGAAGTCGGCGAGGGCCTCCGCGAAGCGACCGAGGTTCGCGCGGAGCGCGCCGCGCATGCTGAGCTGGGCCACGTCGTCGGGCTGCTCGGCGATCCAGAGGTCGAGGTCGTCGAGGGCCCCCGCGAAGTCGCCCATCCGCGCGCGGATGCCGGCGCGATGCCGGTAGCCGCGCGCGTCGGACGCGAGCTCGATCGCCCGCTTCGCCGCCGCTTCCATGGCGTCCCGGTCGCCGCGCGCCGCGTGGATCTCGGCGAGGCTCATCCACCCGTCGTGGTCCTCCCGCGCGCCGATCGACCGCTCGGCGCTCTCGCGCGCCTGCTCGGGGCGCCCGAGCGCGGCGAGGACCCGCGCGCGCTCCCGGTTCACATCGGGGTCGTCCGGGGCGATCCGGAAGGCGCGCTCGATGAAGACGAAGGCGGCGTCGGGCCGGCGCCGGACGAGCTCCGCCTGGGCGCCGCGCCAGAAGGCGACGGCGGAGTCGGGCTCGAGCTCCGTCGCCCGCGTGTAGGCCTCGACGGCCCCCGCGGCCTCCCCGAGGACCATGCGGACGTTTCCGGCGGTGAGCCAGGCGGTCGCCGACTCCGGGCCCTTCTCGAGGAGGAGCTCGACGTCCGCGCGGGCGCGGGCATGATCGCCGAGGTCGAGGTGCGCGAGCGCCCGACTGCGAAGCGGGTTGAGGTTGCCGTCCTCGGCGTGCTCGACGGCGCGGTCGAAGTGGGCGATGGCGTCGCGGAGCCTCCCGCGCCGGCGCAGGATGTTGCCGCTCATGTTCCAGGAGCTGCTGCGCTCGTCGTCGATCGCGAGCGCCCGATCGATCGCGTCGCGCGCGCCCTCGAGGTCGTCGCGAAGAAAGTGCGCGTAGCCGAGGCAGTGCCAGGACTCGGCATCCTCGGGGCGGAGCGCGACCACCTCCCCGAAGACCTTGGCGGCGAGCTCCCCGTCGCGCCGCTCGAGCGCCGCCACCCCGCGCCGCGAGAGCGCCTCGACGCCTTCGCCCGCGCCCTCGGCCGCCCCCAGGTCGGGGTCGCCGGCATCGTCGCCGGCCCCGCCCCCGCCGAGCCTCGTGAAGGCCAGTCGGACGCCGCGCCAGAACGAGCTGCGCTGACCGAAGTGGCTCCGCGTCGCCGCGAGGATCGGCTCCGCCTCCCGGACGCCGAGATGGCACAGGGCGCGCCCGGGCGCGATGGCGCGGTCCGGGTCGAACTCCGCCGCGAGGTGCCGCAGCAGCGCCGGGGCGGCGATCCGGGAGAGCTCCAGCCGCCCCAGGGCGACGGCGCACAGCTCGGCGCGACGGAGCCGCCCGGCCCCGAGGGCGCGCGCCTGCGCGTCCGCCACGATCACGAGCGCCGGCCTGTCGCGCGGGAGCGTCGTCGCCTCGGCGGCAGACCCACGCCGCGAGGCAGCTTCGCGGCTCGTCAGCCGGCGCCCGGCCTGGAGGAGCGACGGGCTCGTGCCCGGGCGCTTCTCCTCGCGCCGGAGGGCGGCGCGGATCCCCTCGTGCGCCAGCGCCGCGTCGATCTCCTCGGCGAGCCCGTCGATCTCTCCCTCTCCACGCGACCGCTCCTCGGCCGTCGGCTCCGCGACGGCGAGGAGCTCGGCGCGCGCGACCCGCTCGAGCTCCGCCGCGTGCTCCCCGAGAACGCCCACGAGTAGTCGGGCGGTCGCCTCCGACCGGAGCCCGACGAGCTCGAAGACCGCGTCCTCGAGGGCGAGGGCGCTCTCGAGCTGCCCGGCCTCGGCCCGGGCGAGGATCGCCGCGGCCGCGTCCGCGCGGTCCGAGGCGGCCTGATCGCGGGCGGCATCGAGGGTCGCGAGACGGGCGCGGGCGGCCGCCGGGTCGAACCCGGCGCGGAGCGCCCGGCGGAAGGCGCCGCGCGCGATGCTCCATCGCGCCGCGCGCACGGCGAGATCTCCGACCTCGACCGCGAGCCCGTGGATCTCTTCCGGCTCGCCGCCGCCGATCCGGACGGCCCGCTCGGCGGCGGCGACCGCGTCGAGCCCGGCGCCGAGGACGTCATCGACCGCGTCCGGCGGAAGGTCGGCCGAGAGCCCGTCGCGGCCCTCGCGGAACGTCCGGGCCGCGTCGACGAGCTCGACCGCCGCGTCCGACGCCCGGGCGCGATGGCCGCGCATCATCGCGACCGTCGCGGTGGCCCCGGCGGCCGCGAGCGCGCAGGCCAGGACGACCGAGACGGCGACCAGACCGCGATGCCGGCCCGCCCACCGGGCGAGGCGCTCGCGCCGGGCGAGCGGCCGGATCCGGATCGCCTCGCCCGCGACGAAGCGCCGGAGATCGGCCGCCACCTCCGCCGCGCTCGGGTAGCGCTGATCGGGCCGCTTCTCGAGGCACCGGAGCGCGACCCGCTCGAGGTCGGGGTGCACGCTCGGATCGATCGAGCGCAGGGGCTCGGGATCCTGGAGCAGCACCTTCTTGATGATGGCGATGGCGTGGTCGCCGGCGAACGGCGGGCGCCCCGTCAGCCCCCGGTAGAGGAGCCCGCCGAGCGCCCAGACGTCGGTCGCCGGGCCGATGCTCTCCCCGTCGCCCGCCTGCTCGGGCGCCATGTAGCTCGGCGTGCCGAGCACCTGCCCGGTCGCGGTCAGGCCGTCGCCCTCGACCTCGCGGGCGAGACCGAAGTCCATGAGGACCGCCCGCCCGTGGCCATCGATCATCACGTTGGCTGGCTTCACGTCGCGATGGACGATCCCATGGCCGTGGGCGTGGTCGAGGGCGACCGCGACGGTGGCGACGAGCTCGGCGAGCTCCCGCGGCGGGATGCGTCCCGCGTCGAGAATCCTCTCGAGCGACCGCCCCTCGATCAGGTCCATCACGATGTAGGGGCGGCCGCCTTCCTCGCCCACCTCGTGGACCGCGACGATGCCCGGATGCCGGAGCTTCGCCACCGCGCGCGCCTCGAGGGCGAACCGCCGAACGACCTCCGGCCCGGCGACGAGCGGGTTCCGGATCACCTTGATCGCGACGGCGCGACCCAGCGACGGGTCACGCGCCCGCAGGACGACGCCCATCCCGCCGCGGCCGAGCTCGCCCTCGACGACGTAGCGCCCGATCAGGCCGGGCGTGCCCGCGGCGTGCGAGCCCGAGGAGGAGGAGCCGGCCGGACGCGGTCGGTACGCGGGCGCCGACGCCGCCTGCCCGGACGGCGGCGGAAGCGGCGGTGGCGCACGTCGGGGCGGCGGCGGGGCCGGCGGAGGCGGAGGCGGCGGCGGCTCGCGCCGCGGCGAATCGGGCCGGACGAAGGTCTGATCCGTGCGCGGGGTGTCGGTCACCGGGGCTCCTGGGTCTCCCGAGTCTGGTCGCTCGGGCGTTCTCGCGCAAACCAGCTCGCGCCTCGCCCGCCGTCCCGGCTCAGTAGACCTTGCGCGCGCCCACCCGGTAGCGCCAGGAGCGGAGATCCGCGCCGTCGGGCGCCTGCGCCTCGATCTGCTTCACCATCCGCTCGAGGAGCTCGGCGCCGCGGGGGCCCCAGCAGTGGCCGGCGTTGCGGCGGTAGGTGACCGAGCCGCCGTAGGCGGGCTCGGTCGTCGTCTCGAGGAAGCGCTCGAGCATGCGCGTGCCGTTGTTGAGGTAGTAGTCGTCCATGTCGCCGACGAAGACGTGGAGCTTGCCGACGAGCTTCGGGCCGAGGCTCGCCCAGCGCGTCTCGAGAATGTGGCGGAGGTCGTAGTTCTCCCGCCAGTGCTCGGCGACCTCGTGGTCGATGACGCCGGTCCGCTTGTCCCAGATCCGCTTCGGGTACCCGTCGGGACCGATGGGGGAGTAGGTCGCCTCCCAGATGTCCCACTGACCGCCCGAGCGGCTCCTGTCTCCGACGACCAGCTCGTAGTGATTCTCGTCCTTCATCATCGCCGAGATGTTGCCGTCGGTTCGCCGCCGCGTCGGCCGCTCGACCCGGGTGAACCCCCGCTCGATCCAGTAGGCGTTCGCGTCGTCGTAGACGTTCACGATCTGGAAGTAGCGGAAGTCGGGCGAGTCCGGGCAGAGCGCGAAGCAGCCGCCGAACGTGTCGGGATGGAACACCTGAAGGGCCAGCGCGATCCATCCGCCGGTCGAGCCACCGGACAGCATCCGCGCCCACGGCTCGCGGATCGTCCGGAACCGCCGCTCCACCTCGGGTAGGAGCTCGCCAATGAGCGCGTCGCCGTACGGCCCGTTGTTCTCGCTGTTCACCCCATAGGAGTCGTCGTAGTACGGGCTCGCGTGCTGAAAGGTGACGTAGATCATCCGAGGCGTGTCGGGCGCCTTCCAGAGCTTCGTGAAGTCCTTGCTCCGCCCGAACCCGCCCGGCGCCCCGCGGCTGTGGTGGCCCTGGATGTAGTTCACCGGGTAACGGACGTCGGGATGCTCGTCGTAGCCCTCGGGCAGGAGCACGGTCGCCCCGACCTCCATCGGCCGGCCCCAGAACCGGGAGAGCGCCTCGCTCCGGATCCGGAATCGCTTCACGTACCTCGTATCGGCGATCGGCTCGACCGGCGGAATCACCTGATCGCAGACGAGCTCCACGTCGGTCCGGGCGCCCGGGTCGAGGCGGACCTTCACCGGCTCGCCGAAGAGGTTGCCCGGCTTCCGGCGCCAGCTCTGGCCCTCGCCGCGATCGAGCGGCAGCCAGACGGTGTGGCCGTCCGCCCGATCGAACCGCTCGTAGACGGCGAAGAACGGCTGCACCCAGTACTCGCCCGCGGGGAGGAGGTCGAGGCTCGCCACGGGGTGCCCGAATGTGCGCGCATCGATGATCGCCTCGGCCCCGGGCGCGAGCGCCGAGACGTCACGCCCGAAGAGCGGGCTGCCCACCTCCCCGACCTGCCGGATCGGCGGCCGCCGCTCGTCGCGCGCGATCGCGACGAGGAGACGTCCCGTGAGCGGCGCCTCACGCGCCTCGGCCGGGAACGAGACGCGGAAGCGGATCCCGGCGGCCGGTTCGCCCGCCCGGGCGTCGTGCGCGGTCGCCCTCGTGAAGACCAGCGAGCCGGTGGTCGCGACCGCGGCGACGGCGAGCCAGGGGGCGGCCCGCGAGAACCTCGAGCTCGACATCGTGAAGCCTCCGTTCATCCGGGCCATCGGTCCGGCATGCTACCATTCGAAAATCATGGACGCGGCTCCACGACGAGGGCTCTCGATCCGGACCCTCATGCTCGGCACCGGTGCCATCGGCGCCGCCGTCTCCCTCCTGTGGCTCCCGGGCCCTTGGCGCCTGCGGCACGTGCTCGACGGGCATGCCAATGAGACCGTCGCGATCGTCTTCTCCCCGGACGCGTCACTCCTGGCGACGGGAGGAAGCGACGGCCTCGTCCTCGTCCACGACATGGCGAGCCGGCGGCGCGTCTACGCCTACGATGGAGGGTCGCGGCTCGACGACCTCGTCTTCTCCCCGGACGGCCGCCGGGTCGCCGCGGTGGGCGCCGACGTCGTCACCGTGCACGATGTCGTCGATGCTCGGCTCGTCTGCTCCCTGCCGACCCTCGCGCGCGCTGCCCCGGAGCCGGGCCAGATCCTTGCTCGATTCACCCCCGACGGCGATCGGGTGGTCGTCTTCCATTTTGGTCGCGGGAGTCGCGGAGGACCGGCGGTCTACGACGCCGCGACCGGCGCCCGCATCGAGGGGTGGCGTTTTGCGTCGACCTCTGCGCCGGGAATCGTCTCGCCGTACGGGAGGCGCTTCGTCGCTGGCGAACCCCTGGAGCCCGGCGCCGAGAAGCTCCACGACGCTCGGACGGGGCGGGCGATCGCCTCCCTCGGCACGTCGAGCCGCGTCCGACGCGACGCCTACGCCTTTTCGCCTGACGGATCGCTCGTCGCCTGCTACGTGCGGCCCGACGGTATCCTCCGACTTCGGGAGGCCAAGACGGGGAACCTCCGGCACCGGGTCCACCTCGACACGCCGGTCCAGCCGCATCGCGAGACGATCGCGATCACGAACGACGGCACCCGGGCGATCGTCGGCTGGTCGCTCGGGATCACCGTTCACGAGGTGCCGTCCGGAAGGCTCACGTCGACCATCGAGGGCGTCGTCGGCCGAGCAGCCGCCATCTCGAGCGACGGACGCTTCATCGCCGCCGAGAGCAGCCGATCACGACCGCCGACCGCGCCGCGAACGATCGACGTCCACGTCAGAGCCCGACCGGACGAACCTCTCGGCATCCTCCAGGAGCCGGTCGTCTGGGTGGGACTGCTCCTGGGCGCGGCGCTCGTCGCGAGTGTCGCCTCGGACAGGCGCGCGAGTCGGACCCCGAGCTCGCCGAACGAGTCCAAGGCCGATTCCGGGCCCGACTCAACCGCCTGAGCGGATCCTCGCCTGGAGGGCGAGCGCCTTCTTCGCGCGCGGCGCCAGCTCGAGCGCGCGCTTCACGTCGGCGTCGGCGCCGGCTCGGTTCCCGTCGGCGAGGCGGAGCTCGGCGCGGAGCATCCACGCGTCGAACGAGCGCGGCGCGGCGCCGACGGCCCGGTCGGCGTCCTCGTGGGCGCCCGGCAGGTCGCCGGTCGCGCGCTTCGCCTCGGCGCGGAGGACGAGCGCCATCGCCGCCTTGGGGGCGAGGGCGAGGGCGCGGTCGAGGTCGGGGATCGCGTCGGCCGGCTTGCCCGTCGAGATCCTGACCGACGCGCGGTTGATCCAGAACGTCGGGATCGTCGCGTCGACCGCGATCGCCCGACCGAGGTCCTCGATCGCGCCGGGGACATCGCCCGCCATGTATCGGGCGTTGGCGCGGTTGCCGAAGGCGGCCGCGTAGCCCGGATCGAGCTCGGCCGCCCGGCTGTGGTCGGCGATCGACTTCCGGTAGTCGCCCAGCGCGTACCAGACGTTGCCCCGGTTGCTCCAGGCGATCGCGATGCTTTCGTCGAGCTCGAGCGCCTTGGTGTGGTCGGCGAGCGCGCGGCGGAGATCGCCCTTCGCCTCGTAGGCCGTGCCTCGGTTGGTCCAGCACATCGCCGTCCGCGGCGCGAGGTCGACCGCCTTGCTGAAGTCGGCGATCGCGCCGTCGATGTCGCCCAGGCTCTGGCGGACGTTGCCGCGGTTCGCCCACGCCGACCCGCGCCGCGGGTCGATCCGGATCGACTGCTCGAGGTCGGCGAGGCCGCCGGCCACGTCGCCCGAGCTCGCCCGGGCGTTCCCGCGGTACATGAACGCCTCGGCGTTCCGCGGGTCGAGCTCGATCGCCCGGCTCGCGTCGGCGATCGCCCCGGCGACGTCGCCGAGGTTGAGCCGCGCCGTCGCCCGGGTCGCCCACGCCAGCGACTGGCCGGGCTCGAGCTCGATCGCCCGGTCGAGCGAGGCCCGGGCATCGCGCGGGTCCCGATCGCGGGCGACGTGCCCCCGGACGACCCACGCCCGGGCGTAGTCGGGCTGGATCTCGGTCGCCCGCTGCGCGTCCTCGCGCGCGCCGGCGTGGTCTCCGGCCGCGGAGCGGGCGTTCGCCCGCCCGACGCGGAGCTCGGCCGAGCCCGGGGCGAGCTCGACGGCCCGGTCGTAGTCGGGCAGCGCCGCGGCGAACTGTCCCTGGAGCCGCCGCGCCTCGCCGCGGGCGGCCCACGCCTCGGCGAGACCCGGCTCGAGCTCGATCGCCCGGTCGAGGTCGGCGATGGCAGCCTCGAGCTCGCCCTGCTGCGAGCGGAGGAAGCCGCGCGCGAGGAGCGCCCGGGCGTCGCCGCCCTCGGCCGCGACGGTCACGCCGAGGGTCGACCGGTCGAGGAACGGCAGGATCGTCGTCCAGTAGGGCCCCGCCCGCCCGAACCGATCCTGGTCGGCCGCGCGCAGGGCGTAGCCGTCGGCCTCGCCGCCGCCGAGGAGCCGGAGCGCGACGCCGGCCGTCCCCGCCCGGCGCTCGTCGGCCTCGGCGAAGAGGTAGCGCCCGAGCGGCCCGACCGCGCCCTCGCGGATGCCGAGCCAGCCGAGCGCCTCGGCGCAGAGCTGGGCCGTCTCGAGGTCCTCGTGGCCGACCACCCGCTCCTGCTCCGAGGCGACGAGCCGCCACGAGGTCGCGACGGCGGACCTGATGCTCGCGGTCCGACCCCGGACCGACCGGACGACGAGCCGACGCTGCGCCTCGACGATCCGCTCGGCGTCGACCGGGTCGATGCGCACCCCCGACTCGACCCCGAGCCAGCGATCGAGCGAGGCGGCGAGCCCGTCGACCGGGCCGATCCCGGCGGCTCGCTCGTCGGCATCGGGCGATCCGGCGGCCAGGTAGACCCGGCGCGTGACCGCGGCGAGCCGCTCGGTCACCTCGTCGAGCACTCGGGCGAGGATCTCCACCGTCTGCGCCTCGGGGAAGCGCACGAGGGTGAAGACGGCCGCCTCGCGACCGCCGAAGCGCCGCCCGAGCTCGCCTCGACGCGCGTCGGCGAGCACCGACTCGATGACCTCGCGATGGTCCCGAGCGACGTTGTCCCGCTCGATCGCCACCCGGCTCTTCGCCGCCTCGGCGGCCCCGTCGTCGACGCCGAGGCGGAGAGCCCGGTCGAAGACTCCCGTCGCCACGCTCCACTGCTGCCCGAGCAGGGCGACCTCGCCCGTGCTCATCGCCACGTCGAACGCGGCTCGCCGCGCGGCCGGATCGTCCAGGTCGAGGGCGACGACCGTCGAGGCAGCCTCGGTCGCCTCGAGCCCGGCGGCGAGCAGCTCGTCCTCGCGCCGGCGCCGCGCGTCCGGCATCTCGGAGGCGGGCGGCGACGCCGCGACCACGCGATCGAACGCGCCGATGGCCGCGTCGGCCCGCGCCCGCGCCTCGTCGACGACGCGGAGCCGCTCGCCCCGGACGGCGAGGAGCGCCCAGACGCCGACCAGCGCGACCGCGATCGCGGCGACCAGGAGCGTCCCGGACACCGCCGCGGCCGCGCGGTTCCGACGAACCCAGCGGACGAGCCGCTCGCGGCCGGTCGGCGGACGCGCGTCGATCGGGTCGCCCCGGACGAACCGGTCGAGGTCGTCGGCGAGCGCCGTGGCGGTCGCGTAGCGGCGCGCCGGGCTCTTCTCGAGGCAGCGCAGGGTGATCGTCTCGAGGTCGGCGTGGATCGAGAGGTCGTCGCCGCGGAGGGGCGGCGGCTCCTCGCGCATGACCGCCGCCATCAGCTGGACGAGGCCGTCGCCATCGAACGGAGGCCGGCCCGCCAGCGCGCGGTAGAGGACGCCGCCGAGACCGTAGACGTCCGCCGGCGGGCCGATCGAGCCGCGGCTCGGGCTCATCTGCTCGGGCGCCATGTACGACGGCGTCCCCATCATCTGACCGCTGACCGTGAGTCGTTCGGCGCCGGCGCCGACCTCGGCCGGCTCGGCCGCCAGGCCGAAGTCGGTGAGGCGCGGCCGTCCCGCGAAGCGAGGCTCATCGGGGGCGGCTCGCTCGATCAGGATGTTCTCGGGCTTGACGTCGCGGTGCACGACGCCGGCCTCGTGGGCGTGGGCGAGGGCGCGCGCCACGTCGCGGACGACCTCGGCGACTCGACGCGGCGGGATCTCGCCGGCCGCGAGGACGGCCTCGAGGCTGCTCCCGTCGACGAGCTCCATCACGAGGAAGGGACGCCCGCCCTCCTCGCCGACCTCGTGGACGGCGACGATGCCGGGGTGCCGGAGCTTCGCCGCGGCGCGCGCTTCGCGGGCGAAGCGCGCCCGCTGCTGATCCGAGGGCGGGACCGGCCCGGTGCCGAGCAGCTTGAGCGCGACCGAGCGCCCGAGGACCGGATCGTGCGCGCGGTAGACGATGCCCATCCCGCCGCGGCCGAGCTCGTCGACCAGGACCCAGCGACCGAGCCGACCGATCGATGCCGCGGGAGCGCGTCCCGAGCCGGACGCTGTCGGCTCCCACGGCCCCGACCCGGCCGGCGCCGGGGTCACCCCGGGCGAGAGAGGGGTCGCCCCCGGAGGTGTCCGGGCCGCGCCGGGTGGTGTCCCGGGCGGGATCGGCGGCGCCACCTGCGGGGTCAGCGCCCCGCGCGGGCCGAGATGGGGTCGAGGTCGACGGGCCATGACGAAGACCGCAGACGCGGTCGTGATCGCAGGTTAGCCGTCCCGATCGACCGTGGCCAAGACCCGCCCGGTCAGCGGCTCGTGGCCCGGCGCGCCTCCCACTGCTCGAGGGTGAGGACGACCTTGCGCGCCTTGCTGCCCTTGTGGGTGCCGACGACGCCGTCCTCGGACATCATGTCGATCAGGCGCGAGGCGCGACCGTAGCCGATCTCCAGCTTCCGCTGCAGCAGGCTCACCGAGCCGCGCTGCTCGGCGAGGACGACGCGGACCGCGTCGTCGTAGAGGGCGTCGCGCGCGGCCGGCGGCTCGGGGTCGATGTCCTCGCGGCTCGCGCTGCCGTAGCCCGCCATCCGGCCGCCGCGGTCGGGCGCGTCGTCCTCGTCGTCCCAGTCGCCGCCGGCGGCGCCGCGACCGCGCCCGCCGCCGCCCGGCTTCTTCGCGTCCTTCACCTCCCAGCGGATCAGCTCCTCGCTGAACCGCGGGCGCGCCTGCTTGGCGAGGAAGGCGCAGACGCCGTCGACCTCGGCGTCGGAGACGTAGGTCCCCTTCGCCCGGACCGGCTGGGGCGAGCCGTTCGGGAGGAAGAGCATGTCGCCCTCGCCGAGGAGGCTCTCGGCGCCGTTCTGGTCGAGGATCGTCCGGCTGTCGATCTTGCTGGCGACCTGGAACGCGATCCGCGCGGGCAGGTTGCCCTTGATGATGCCCGTGATGACGTCGACGCTCGGGCGCTGGGTCGCAACGATCACGTGGATCCCGACGGCGCGCGACTTCTGGGCGAGGCGCTGGATCGAGACCTCGACCTCCTTCCGCGCGACCTGCATGAGATCCGCGAGCTCGTCGATGATGACCACGATCCAGGGCATGTGGCTCGGGTTGCGGCCCGCCTCGTCGTCGAGGTCGTCGACCGAGACGTCGAGGCGGTCGGCGAGGCGCTCGGGCTTCTGCGCGTTGTACTCCGAGATCTGACGGACGCCGGCCCGCGCCAGGATCGAGTAGCGCTTCTCCATCTCGTTCACGGCCCAGTCGAGGACCGCGCCGGCGCGCCGCATCTCGGTGACGACCGGGCTCATCAGGTGCGGCACCTTCCGGAAGGGCGCCAGCTCGACCTGCTTCGGGTCGATCAGGATCAGGCGGACGTCCTTCGGGCTGCGGGCGAGGAGGATGCTCAGGATGATCGTCCCGACGCAGACGCTCTTGCCCGACCCCGTCGTGCCCGCGATGAGCAGGTGCGGCATCTTGGCGAGGTCGGCGATGAGCGCGTTCCCCGACGCGTCGCGGCCGAGGAGGAGCGGGATCGTCATCTTCTTCTCGCGGTAGGCCTCGGACTCGAGGAGCTCGCGGATCCGGACGACGTCCTGGCGCTCGTTCGGCACCTCGAGGCCGATCCAGCTCGTCCCGGGGATCGGCGCCTGGAGGCGGATGCCGCCGGGGCACTGGAGGCTGACCGCCACGTTGGGCAGCAGGTTCTCGATCGCGCGGACGCGGACGCCGCCGCCGAGCTCGAGGGCATAGAGCGTGATGTTGGGGCCGCGCCGGATCTGCCGGATCTCGGCCTTGATGTTGAACTGCTCGAGCGTCCGCTCGATCCGGCGGCCGCGCGCCTCGAGCATCGCTCGCTCGCTCCGGCTCGGACCGCCGTCCTCCGCGGCCGCCTCGAGGAGGCCGGCCGACGGGAGAATCAGCTCGGCCTTCCCGGTGACGCTCGCCGAGCGACGCGAGGTCTTCGGCGCCGGAGCCGGCTCGGGCTCCTCGGCGACGGGCTCGGGCTCGGGCATCTCGTCGACCTCGGCCTCGGACATCTCGTCGGCCTCGAGCTCGGGCACGACGGCGTCCGGCTCCGGCTCCTCGTCGGAGGCGGCGCCGCGGTCCGGCCCGAGATGCACCGGCTCAGGGATCGGCTCGGCGACCCGCTCGGTCCGCGCCGCGGCGTCGACCGACGCCCCCGCGTCCGAGGCCGAGGCCGGCGCCTCGTCGATCCCGGAGCTCGGCCGTGCCGCGGCCTTCGTCTCGACCGGAGCCTCGTCGGCCCGCTTCGCCGCGGCCCGGGCGTCCGACGGCAGGACGATCTCGATCGGCGCGGCGCGCTCCCGGTCGGGCTCGGGATCCTCGAGATCGACGAACGGAACCGGCTCGGGCGCCGGGACGAGGACCGAGTCGGGCTCCGGGTCGGGGAGAGGATCGGGCGTCCGCGCGGCCTCGACGGCCGCCTCGACCGCGGCGGCCTCGGCCTCGGCGAGCTCGCCCTCGACGTCGGGGTCGTAGATCGTCGTCGACGCGACGGCCACGGCGTTCGGACGAACGGCGTCGACGGCGAGCAGCCCGGAGGCGAGGACCGAGACCGACGCGAGGCCCACGGCGAGCGTCGAGTCGGCCGCGCGAAGGAGGACGCCGCCGAGGAAGGTGCCCCAGATCCCGCCCGGCAGCCGCCCCGTCGGGAAGCTCGGGCTGACCTCGCCGATCGGATCGCCGACCATGACCCGCTCGAGGGTCGCCACCGCGAGGACGAACGCGATCGCGGCGACGAGACCGCCGGGGCCGAACCGCGGGGCGTCGGGGCGATCGGGCACGACGAGCGGCCGCGTCGCCGCGGCGAACGCGACGAGCGCCAGGACGATCGAGCCACAGAGCCCGAACCAGTGGAACGACCAGCTCGAGATCGCCGCCCCCGTCCAGCCGAGCCAGTTACTCGGCTCGAGGTTCACCGGAGCGGCGAGCGCGGGCTCATCCGCCACGTCGGCGGTGAGCAGCGCGAGGAGGAACGCGAGCACGACGGCCCCGCCGGCCACGGCGAGGCCTTCTCTGATGGCCTTTCTCATGGTCGATCTATCGGGTATCGCCGGGGGAGGCCTCAGCCTGGTAGCCTGAGGGCGTTCCCCGTTCCCCAGGAGCAGGGCGGTCGGCAACGGCTTGGCGACGTCCGAGCCAATCCGTGTAATCCGCGAAATCCGCGGTTCCGGTCTCTCTTGGCGCTGAACGAGACGAGTGGGAACCGCGGACTGCGCGGATTCACGCGGATTGCGAGCTGCCGCTTCCGGAGTTCGTTGCCGACGCGAGCCGAAGGGGTCAGGTCTCGGATGTTGCGCCGCTAATGCGAACATCCGAGACCTGACCCCTTCGTCGGTCTGGCGTTCGAATCCGGCTAGAGCTCCAGGATGTCCGCGATCGCCGGACGGCCGTAGGTCGCGCCTCCGGTCCGGACGCGGAGATTCGGGGCGAGGCTGGCCTCGCAGGCGGTGTGGGTGTGGCCGCAGAGCACCGTCACCTCGTGGCCGGGCGGCGCTTCGCGCGCCGCCTCGCGGATCGCCTGTCCGGTCGCCTGGCAGGCGAAGAAGGGGAGCCAGTGGTCGGCGACGATCGGGCCGGGATGGTCGCAGGCCTCGACGAACGGGGGGACGTGGGTCGCGACGATCACTCGTTCGTGGCTTGCGAGGGCCCGGCGCGTCACCCTTCCGAGGTACTCGGCCGCCTCGTCGCCGAGCTCTCGGAGGCGTTCGGTGAGGGCGGCGGCTTCGAGGCCCTGGAGGTCCTCGATCCTCCAGTGATCGGCGATCCGGACCGGCGTTCCGAGCGGGTCTCCGAACCTCGCGTCGCCCCATCCTCCGTGGCCGACGAGGGCGACTCCGGGCGCGAGCTCGACGACCTCTTCGGCGACGAGCCAGTGGAGGTGCTCCTCCTCGGCGACGAGCTTGCGGATCAGCGCCTGGACGCGCTCGACCGAGCCTCCGTAGTGGTCGTGATTGCCGAGGACGAACCAGATCGGGCGTTGCAGGCGGCGGGCGAGGCGTGTCAGGCGGTCGGCGATCGAGTCGGCCTCGGCGATGTCGCCTGTCAGGACCAGTCCGTCGACACCTCGCGCCGTGACCGCTTCGGCGAACGAGTCCAGGCCGGTGTCGCCGACGTGGTCGAAGTGGACGTCGGTCGCCCAGGCGAGCTTTCGGTTCACCGTTGCCTCCCGGCCGCGTGGACGTAACATCCGGCTCGTCGACGAGACCGATCTTCAGCGTGAACGACTCCGCGCGCACCCGAACGAAGACCGGACCGAAAGGACACGCCATGACCTCCCGACTGACCGCCGCCGTTGTGATCGTCGCCGCCCTCGGCGCCGCCGTCGCCTGCGGCCAGGAGCCCGCTCCGAAGGAGCCCGCCCCCGAGGGCGCCAAGGACGACGGCGCCGACTCGCCCGAGGATGCAGCGCCCGCTCCCGGGGCCCTCGTCCAGATGACCGTCGGCGGCGGCTGCTTCTGGTGCGTCGAGGCGGTCTTCGAGCGAGTCGACGGCGTCCATGGCGTCGTCTCCGGTTACGCCGGCGGTCACGTCGACGATCCAACCTACGCGCAGGTGTGCGGCAAGGAGACGGGCCATGCCGAGGTCTGCCAGATCGAGTACGACCCTTCCGTCGTGAGCTACGTCCAGCTCCTGAAGATCTTCTTCAAGACGCACGACCCGACGACCCTCGACCGGCAGGGCAACGACGTCGGCCCGCAGTATCGAAGCGTGATCTTCTACCACGACGACACGCAGAAGAAGCTCGCCGAGGAGCTCAAGAGCAAGCTCGATGCGTCAGGCGCCTGGGACGTGCCGATCGTCACCGAGATCGCCGAGTACATGAAGATGTGGCCAGCCGAGGACTACCACCAGGACTTCTACGAGAAGAACCCCGAGCAGGGCTACTGTAACGCCGTGATCCCGCCCAAGCTCGCGAAGCTCGAGAAGGTGTTCGGCGAGCTGCTCAAGAAGGAGAAGGGCGAGTAGCGAGCCGCGCCGTCAGGCCCCCGGCGGGCTCCAGCCGAGCGTCTCGAGGACGATCGCGGCGATCGCCTCGGGCTCGGCCAGCCGCCCGGCGCCGACGTGGCCGCAGGCGAGGTGCCCGGCGTCGGGCTCGATGATCCGGTAGCCGAAGCCGCGGAGCGTCTCGAGGTTCTTCTTCACCGCCGGGTGGCTCCACATCCGGTGGTTCATCGCCGGACAGAGCAGGACGGGGCAGTCGATCGCGAGCGCCATCGTCGTGAGGACGTCGTCGGCGAGGCCGAGCGCCAGGCGCGCGATCAGGTTCGCCGTCGCCGGCGCGATCACGAGCAGCTTCGCCCGGTCGGTGATGTCGATGTGGTTCACCCGCGCGGTCGCGTCGGGATCGAACAGCTCGGTGTGGACCGGCCGTCCGGTGAGGGCGTGGAAGGTGTGCTCGGTGACGAGCCGCCGGGCGCTCTGGGTGAGGACGGTCTCGACCGCGAGGCCGGCCTGCGCCAGCTTGCTCGCGAGGTCGGCGGCCTTGTAGGCGGCGATCGACCCCGAGACGCCGAGGACGATCGTGGGCGCCGCGCCGTCGGGGTCGTCGGTCGACGCGGCGGGCGATGGAGTCGGGCGCGCCGCGCTCCCGGCGTCTGCGGCGCCGTCGGCTCCGCCCCCTCCGATCCGGCTGATGACCTCGGCCTTCGCGCGGTCGAACGCGACGCCGGCGGCCGACAGGACACGGGCGACGGTCGCGTCGCGATCCTCGAGGATGCTCAGGAGGATGTGCTCGACGCCGATCAACTCCGAGGCTCGCCGCTCCGCCTCGCCTCGCGCCCGCTCCAGCAGCCGCGTCGCGGTGGCCGAGAGCGGCAGCTCGGCGTCGCCGTCGTCGTCGTCGCCCGCCTCGGAGAGCGGGGTCTCGCCGCTGCGGCGAGCGACCTCGGTCCGGACGTCCTTCGGATCGACGCCGACGCGCCGCAGGACCTCGGCGGCGAGGCCGGAGCCGTCGCCGACGAGTCCCAGGACGACGTGCTCGGCGTCGATCGCCGAGCGACCGAGGCGGCGCGCCTCGTCGCGCGCGCGGCCGACCGCCTCGCGCGCGC
>JAJDCQ010000087.1 GCA_029260755.1 Planctomycetota bacterium
GGCGAGCTCTTGGGTGCGGTGGTGTTGGGTGGCTTTTCTGCCTTATAACCAGTTATTTCCTAACCCCCTACACCTGACCCCTTCCGTCCGCGTCCGACCTCCGCGTGGCGCCCGCGTCTTTGCGCCTTTGCGCCTTTGCGCGAGATTCCTCATCATCGCCCCATGAAGAGAGCCACTCGCCTGACCGCCGCCCTCGCTCTCCCGGCCGTCCTCCTTTCCGCGACCTTCGCGTTCGCCGGCGACGACGACGCGCCCGCGCCGCTCTCGCTCGAGCGGTTCGAGGAGCTGCACGCCGAGCTGCAGCCCGATGGGGTCGAGCCGTGGCAGACGATCCCGTGGGAGCTCGATCTCTTCCGGGCGCGCGCGCTCGCCGTCGAGCGGGGGCAGCCGCTGTTCCTCTGGTCGATGAACGGTCATCCGCTCGGCTGCACCTGAAACAACGGGGTGCTGGACCGGGCGTCCAGCTTCGCCGATCCCGAGGTGATCGCGCTGCTCTCGAGCAAGCTCGTTCCGGTGGCGCTCGACTGCTGGGTGGAGGAGCGGCGCAAGGACGCGCGCGGCGACCTGTACCGCAAGATCGTCTTCCAGCGCGATGGGATGGCCGCCGGCCGGACGACGCAGGGGTTCTATCTGTTCGCGCCCGACGGCGCGCTGATCCGCGGCTGGAACAACCGGGACGTCGGCAAGCTGCGCCGGTACCTCCAGCAGACGGCGGCCGACTACCGCGCCGCGGAGCCCGAGGCGGGGCCGACCGAGGCCCCGAGCGACGACGCCCACGCCCCGGCGCTCCCCGACGGCGGGCTGGTCGTCGATGTCTTCTCCCGCGTCCTCGAGGCGACCTGGCCGCCGGAGGAGGGCCGCTGGTCGAAGCTCTTCCGCGGCTCGACGGGGCGCGACCATCTCTGGATCGCGCGGGGCGAGGTCGCCGCCCTCGCGCGGGCGGAGCTGCCCGACTCGCTCGTGGATCGGATCGCTCGCTTTCACCTCATGGACAACACCCGCGGCGAGCCGCCGTTCTGGGGCAAGGCCGAGGTCGTCCGCCGCGAGCTCACCGTGGCGCCTCGCGACGACGCGGCGCCCGGTCAGGTGGCGTTCGCCGTCTCGGGACGGGTCACCCTCGAGGCGAAGGGTCGGAGCTTCGATGCGGCCGTGCGCGGCGTCGTCGAGGTGATCGACGGGGAGGTGCGCCGCTTCGACCTCGTCGCCTTCGGCACCTACGAGGGGCACGGCAAGTACACCTCCCCGAGCGCGCCGATCGGCCCGTTCACCTTCGCGGTGGCGTTCACGGTGGCGGACCCCGAGGCGCCGGCGACGCGGGTGCCGCCCCAGGGGATGAAGCACCGGGGGGCGTACTGGCCGAGGAGCGTCCGCGGGGATTGAGTCCGTTTCGGAGACCCGTGCGCCGGCCGGGACCGGCGACGCGCAATCCGCGTAATCCGCGTAATCCGCGGTTCGTTCTCTCGAGCACGACCGAAAGGGAACCGCGGATTACGCGGATGACGCGGATCGCAGCAGATCGCGCGGTTGGCCTCCCCGAAGCATCAGTCCGCAGTCCGCCAGTCCGGCTCGATCCGCTCCTCCGTCTTCGCCCGGAAGCAGGGGATCGTCGCCACCGCCTCGACGAACGGCAGTCGCCGCTCGAAGCTGACGTGGGCCTCCGGCTCCCGGTCGATCGGGCCCTCGAGGCTCGCCACGGTCACGTAGGTTCGACCCGGCGCTTCGCCCGCGCGGTAGAGCATCGAGCTGCCGCACGTCCCGCAGAAGCCCCAGCGGACCTCGCGCCGGGACTCGTGCCACCGGACCGCGGCCTCGCCGCCGGTGAACGCGAAGCGCTCGTCGGGCACGCTCGTCCAGGTCACGAACGCCGCGCCGTGGCTGCGGCGGCAGCTTTCGCAGTGACAGTGCCCGCAGAACTCGGTCGGGAGGGTGATCCGGAAGCGGACGGCGCCGCAGAAACAGCCGCCGGGGACGTCTTCGGGCATGGGACCGTTCTCAGGGGGCGCCGAAGAAGCCGAGCTTCGTCGCGTTGCCGAGCATCTTCTGCGTCTTCTTGTCGGCCTCGTAGAAGTCGTAGCCCATCATCACGACGTGGCCGAGGCCGATCCGCTTGCGGAGCACGACCGCCTTGCCGCGGGTGTCCTTGAGGACCACGATCGCATCCGATGGCGCGTCGTAGCACATCGTCGCGTTCTGGGCGAGCATGCCGCCCTTGATCCCGGAGAGGAGCGGGTCGCCCTTCGACTCGGTCACGAGCGCCTGCTTGCCGCTCACGCTCGAGCCGTCGGGCGGCGCCTTGAGCAGCCCGAGCGTGTCGAGGAAGCCGCTCTTGCTCTTGCTCTCCCCGATGACGATCACGGTCCCGCCCATCTCGACGAAGCCGGTGATCGTGTCCTTGGCCTTCCTCGCGAGCTCGCGGATCTGCTTGTCGTCGCCCCGCTCGGGCTCCGAGATCACCAGCGCCCGGACGCCTTCGAGGGCGCCGTCGAGGCGTGAGACGAGCTTCACGTCGGTGTTCGCCGAGACGTCGGTCTCCTTGCCGAGGGCCGCCTTGAGGTAGTCGACCGTCTTCTTGTGCTCGTCGCCCTCGTCGGCGTGCGGCCCCCAGACGAGGACCTTCCAGCCGAACGGCGCCGCTCCCCCGCTCGCGCGGGGCACGATCGCCCGGAACACGCCGCCGATCGGCAGGACGGGCCCGTCGGGCATCTTCAGGGCGAGGCCCGCCCTCTCGCTGCTGACGAGCCTCCCGCCGATGACGCTGCCGTCGGCGAGGAGCACGAGCACCGCGTTCGCCTCGCCGTCGTTCTTCACCTCGACGCCCTCGCCCGCCCCGGGCGTCGAGGCGCCCGGTCCGGTCGGTCCGGCGCCGGCGCCTCCGCCGTCCGCGGCCTCGGTCGCGCTCCCGTCGGCCGGCTCGTCGCCGCCGCCGTCGCCCCCGGCCGCGTCCTCGTCCTCGCCGTCGGGCGCCTCGCCGAGGATGACCGCCTGGACCTGAGCCGGCAGAAGCTGCGCGGCGCCGAACGCGCCCTCGACGACGAAGCGGCCCGCGGCGTCCATCCCCTCGATCCGCCCGTCGAGCCAGCTCCCATCGGTCAGCACGATCCGGTCGCGACCGTCAGGACGGGCCGGCCGCGATCCGGCCGCCTCGAGCGCGGCGGAGTCGCGCACCCACTGTCGGATCTTGCCGCGACGCCAGGAGACCGGCCCGGCTCCGGCCACCTCGAACCGGATCGTCTCGCCCTCGATCGCCACGAGCCGCCCGCGGAGCCGCTCGCCGCTCGTGAGGAAGATGCGCTCGTTCGAGCTCGGCAGCTCCGACTTCGGCTCCTCGGCGGGGCCGCGGGTGACGACCCGGATCGCCTGGAGACGCGAGCTCATCCCGGTCGGCTCGACCTGACGGCTGACGATCGCGCGAATCTCCTGGAGACCGACGGCGAGCTCGCCCATGTGGTCGGTCACGATCAGCAGCCGCCCGCGCTCGTCGACGCCGTCGACCCGGCCGACGAGGCGCTCGGACGAGCGAAGCATCACGAGGCACGTCGCGGGCTCGGGAGCCGCGTCGCCGGGAGCCGGATCGGCGGTTTCGTCGCTGGCGGGCGTCGGCGTGGCGCCGTCGTCCGCGTAGCCGACCGGGCTCATCGCGAACGAGACCGAGACGACGGCGATCAGGGCGAGCCACGCCCGAAGCGCTCCGCGCTCTCCTCGTTCGACGCGCTGGCTCATCCGACCTCCCGTCGACGGGACGCCCCGCCACTCTTCATGTTAGGTGTGCCGCCGAGGTCGCGCAAACCCCGGCGCCCGATGAGACGGGTCACGGCTCCTCGAGCGCCTGCGCGATCTCGTCGGCCATCGCCTCCACCGCGACCGAGATCGCGGCGACGCGCGCCTCCTCCTCGGCCTCGTCGTCCTCGTAGATGTTGGCCCAGAGGGCGTAAGGCACGCTCGAGTAGGTGCGGACGAGCAGCTCGCCCCGCTCGTCCCAGAGCGATGCGGTCAGCCCGACGACGCCGTTCTCGTGAAGGGGGACGCCGACGAAGATGAGCGGCACGAGGGTGATCAGCACCCGGTAGGCGCCGTTCAGGAACTGATTCTCGTAGTCGAGGTCGAGGAGGCCCTGAAGCTCGAGTCGACCGGAGCCGACCCGCCGGCGTCGGTCGACGACGTGGAGCGAGGCAGGCATCGCGCGACTGCGGAGGACGTCGGCGACGAGGTGGCGGACGTCGTCGACCGGCACCTCGACCGACTGCCGGCTCACGCCGATGCTCGGACCGAAGCTCGCGCCGCCGCTCCCGACGCCGATGCCGAAGCCGACCGACGGGCTGACGTGGGTGACCCGACGCGTCCGGTGGAAGCCGGTCACGACGAGGTCGCGCACCCGTCGGGGCGCCCGCCCGGCGCCGCGGAGGACCACCTCGGTGGTCGCGTCGCCGACCTCGATCGAGCGGCAGCCGCCCGCGAGGGTCGCGGCCGCGATCGCGACGAGGACGAGGACGAGGGACGGGGCTCGAGACGATCGGCTCACGGACCGCATCTTCGCGCTTTGACGGGCAGGTTCAAGAGCGAATCCGGTGCTGCAGCGATGTCGGCTTCGCCGACGATTCCTCACGCCAAGGTCGCCAAGGGGCCAGGGTCGCCAAGGGCTCCTGCCGGCTCGGGTGCCGCCCGTACACGCCGCCGCCCGCGGCCAGGCCGCGGGCGGAGCGAACGACGGGGAACGAACGAATCATGCCCGAGCGTTAGTAGTCCCGGGCGACGAAGCCCGCGTGGACCACCTTGCCGCGGTGAGTCGCGACGTCGCCGACGAGCGAGCCGTTGCGCGCGTTGTCGTCGCCGAACGTCATCGCCTGGCCCTTGCCGGACTCGGTGAAGCGCTGCTTCTGGATCGTTTCGACGACCCGGTCGACCGCCGTGGCGAGGTCGATCGAGTTGCGGATCCCGAAGCCCTCGGTGCCGGGCACCGACAGCGCGCGCTCGCCAGGGGCGCCGATGCTCGGCCCCGAGAGAAGCGCCCGCGCGCCGCTGTCGCGATGAACCATGCTCGCCGCGCCCGCCGCGTACGACTGAAGCAGCTTCGGGCCGAGACGCTCGGCCAGGCTCGCGTCGTCGAAGATGTCGAGGGCGACGATCTCGCCGTCCACGACCGCCGCCATCCCGCGGAGCGTCTTGCCCTCGGGGACGTTCTCCTGGAGCGCGTCCCAGCTCAGCGCGACCTCGTGAGCCGCGACCGACCGGACCTTGACGCCGTCGGCGAGGGCGAGCGTCGGCACGCGGCTTCCAACCTTCTGATGGTAGCCGCGGACGTTCTGCTCGATCGAGCCGCCGCCCGAGAGCCGCGCCGCGGCGCGGATGCTCGGGGGCCCCATCGGACCCGCGCTGTGGAACTTGCATCCGACGCAGCTGTCGAGCCGGTCGGGCTCGCAGCACGTCGTCGGAAGGAAGACGCCCCGCTGCTCGGGCTGGACGAGCGTGTTCCGGACGATGATCTGGTCCTGGCCGCCGCCGCGCACCACCTCGCCCGAGAGCGCGATGACGGGCTTGCTCGGCCCCTTCTTGCTGCCGAGGCCTCGCCAGCTGCTGCGGTAGACGTCGAGCTCGCCGTCGGAGATCGCCTCGTCGAGGGTCAGCACGTCGGCGCCGGCCCCCGGGGACGCGCTCGCGTCGGCCGTGATCGGGAAGACCTTGACGCGGTCGTCGCCGATGGGCGCCGCCACGCTCACGTCCGCCACGAGCTGGCCGACATCGCCGGCCACCCGACGCGTGCGGCGAGCCGCGTTCTCGGCCCGCGCCGCGTTCTCGACGATCTTGGCGAGGTCCCCACCGTAGGCGACCTCGAGGCCGCTCGCCCGCTGCGGGCTGGGAAGGACGCGATACCCGCCGCCGCTGCTGCCGTAGGAGACCGGCGTCGCGTCGATGGCCGTGCCGTAGTTGCCGTAGCCGGAGTCGAAGCTGCTGCCGCCGCCGTAGTAGGCGACGCTGCTGCTCTGCGACGGCCGCTCGTTGATGGCGAGGGTGACGCCGATCGCGCCAATGCCGACGGCGAGCGCGACGCCGGCGGCGACGAAGACCATCGCGATCGCGACGCCGACGTTTCCGGCCACCGTCGGCGGCCGGTACGCCGCCGCAGCGGCGGCGGCCGGTCGTGAGGCGCGCAGGCGTGACGCCGGCGCCTCGCGCCGCGGAACGCTCCGCGCGAGGAGCCGCCCGCGGGCGGCCTGGTAGGCGACGGTGCACTCGACGCAGCGGTTGAGGTGACGGCGCACCTCGCTCTGCTGATCGAGCGGCATCGACCGTCGGATGAAGTCCTGGAACCTGGTCCTGATGACGCGACAGTCCAAGGTTGACCCTCCCCCGTTGGACTGGACCACTCGGCAGGGCCCCTGCGCGTCGGCTCGACACACCGTCGCGGACCCATACCTTTGGAAGGTACTCAGGGGGATGACGTCACGCAAGGAATGCGGGTATCGGAAGAATCGTAAGAGATTCTGTCTATGAGCCTTGCAAGTCTCAAAACGCAACCGAACACACTTCGCCCGGTTCACGGGACACGCAACCTCACCGATTCCGGCCGCTGGGCGTGAACGTCTTCGCACGAACGGGGAACGATCCACAGATTTCACAGATTACACAGATTGAGAGCTGCCGAAGGCGATCATCCCTCGCCGTAGCGCGGAGGCCGTCTCTTCGGCATTGGCGAGGGCTCGGACCCGCCCGCGGCAATCTGTGAAATCTGTGAAATCTGTGGATCGCTTCTCCGCGACGGCAATCACGGGCGCGTGTGCCAGAAGCGACGTAGCCTAGCGTCCCGGGAACGAGAAACGGCCGCCCCCGAGGGGCGGCCGTCTTCGTGCTTCCACTCGAGTCGGGGCAGGTCGATCGAATCAGACGTCGACCTTGCCCTCATCCTTCTTCTCGCCGTCTCCCTCGGTCTTGGGAGGCTCGGCGGCGGGAGGCGGAGGCGGCGGCGGGGTCGAGCCGATGTCGAACGCCTCGTCGTCGTCGTCGTCCTCGAGGTTGATCTCGTTGTAGTCGTCGCCCTCGACGTCCTTGCGGAGGAGGAAGTAGACGAGGGTGTGCGCGCTGAAGAAGTAGCTCAGGAGATACGCATAGAGGATGTACTTCGCGAGCTTCACCCAGGCCCACGTCAACGGCGCCGCCCAGTGGGTCAGGGTGCCCTCGAGGTGCTCGGTGACGTCGCGCGTCTCCACCGCGCCGCCCTCTTCGCTCACGGGCTGCGGGTAGCTCTTCAGCGTCTTCTCGTAGTGGCTGTCGAACACGTAGCCGTGGAGGTAGCGCGCCTTGCCCGGGACGGTGACCGTCTCGGTCTCGACGTGGATCGCGAATCCGGAGCCGTCCTCGCGCGGGAGCTTCTCCTGGTGGGTGATCGTGACCTCGCGGTCGGCCTCACCGTAGCCCCACCAGCCGACGGCCATCGACTTCACGCTCGTCTCGAGGAAGAGCTGGCCGAACGAGCAGACGATGAAGATGTATCCGGCGATGAGCGCGTAGTAGAGGATCACCTGCCAGGGGCGAGCGAGGATGTAGTTCCACGCCCGGCTCACGCCGTCGAAGGTGTCGCTCGCCTCGGTCGCCACCGCGCTCGTCGCCAGGTTCGCGCCGAGGACGCCGAGCGCCAGGGCGAACACCAGGAAGAACGTCGAGAGCAGCACGAGCGGGAAGAGCGCGCCGACCAGGATGTCACCCGCGTAGGGGATCCGGCCGATCCAGCCGCCGATCGTCGCGTTGAAGACGAGGTAGAACAGGCCGACGATTCCGACGACGAAGAGGACGGTCATGACGTTCGCGGGCAGCTTCTGCGCCGCGAACTTCGCCGCGTCCTTGACCTCGACGCCTTCCTCGCGAGCGATCTTCATCGCCGCGATCCGGTTGATCGCGCCGCCGAAGAAGGCCCAGATCAGCACGACGAACGCGCCGAAGACGAGCCACGTGATCGGGGTGAGCGGCTCGATCGGGGCGCCGCCGCGCTCGACGCCGACCGCGCCCAGGAGCGACCACATCGCCCGCTGGACGATCCGCTCGTCGCCGGTCAGCGCGGAGATGACCTCCGTTCCGCCCTTGAACACCACAATGCACAGGAAGGCGAAGAGGATCGAGCTGAGATCGAACGGGACCTTGAGCCCGTCGAACAGCCCGCGTCGCTCGTGGTTGAATCCTTCCATCGCGTGTCACCTCTGCTCAGGGGTCGGGGCCCGCGAGGCGGGCGTCCGGGGGATGGGCCGGTCAGACGGCCTCATGGAACGGCTCTAGGAGTCGAAGAGCTCCGGGTCCTCGGCCTCGACCACCGGCGTCGAGATCCGATAGAGCTCTCCGAACCACCGGCCCAGATCGACGAGACGACACCAATCGGAGCAAAAGGGTCGGTGGAGAGATGGCTCGGAGTCGACGATCACGGCGTTCCGACAGATCGGACAAAGCCCTACTGACTCAGGGCTTCCACCTTGGCTTCGATCGTCTCCCGAGCGGTTCACGGGCGGCAATTATAGCCCCGTGTCCCCCTGCGTCAACTCGCCTGGAGAGCGCACCCGCGCCGCCTCGGGCCCCACCAACCTGCTAGTAGAGCTTGCGTTTCGCCGGGCGGACGTAGATCGGATTCGCGTAGATCCACGGGCGCTCCTCGCCGTCGATCGCCACCCACGCCTCGACCCGGTAGACGCCGACCTCGTCGACCTCGATCTCGAGGCGCCGCCCCGGGCCCTCGCCGGTCGCCTCGCGGATCGGCTCTCCGTCGCGCAGCACCCGCAGCCGGCACGGGAGCGGCGCCTCGGCCACCAGCCGCAGGCCGGGCGCGAGGCGGACCTCGTCGCCGAGGATGCCGACCCGCCGGCCGCCGCGCTCGGCGATCCACGCGAAGCCTTCGGGATCCCCGAGGAAGTCGTGGGCGACGTAGGCGTGACCCCCGGCGAGCGCCCGTCGGAGCGCCGTCTCGGTGAGCTCCGGAGCGAGGATGTGGGTGCTGACGTCGCGGAAGAAGACATGGTAGGGGTCGAAGTCGAGGCGCACGACCTCGTCGCCGGGACGGTGCCCCTTCACCAGCTCGCGGATACTCGGGCGCTGCTTGGCGGTGATGCGGCGCATCTCGTCGTCGTCGTCGACGTTGGTGCCGATCAGGACCGTCTCGGCGTCGACCATCTTCACGATCAACACCTGGTTGTGATGGCAGTCGTTCGCCGCGACGCCGACGACCCGTCGGGCGCGGGTCTCGCGGTCCCACTTCTCGAAGTAGACGCTCGGGTAGTCGAGCTGCGCGCCGAGCACCTCATCGGGGAACAGCCGGAGCTTCTCCTCGAGGGCGGCCACCTCGGTCGGGTCGGTCATCCAGCGCATCAGGACGAGGAGCAGGGCGGCGTCGTCCATCGCGTCGGCGTGGCGGTTGTAGATCTCCATGCCGGTGAGCCCGGTCATGGGGTGGTCGCGGCGATCCTCGATGTGGCTCAGGAACGCGAGCCCATCGCCGCGGGTGACCTCGGCGATGAGCGCGTCCTTCGGGCCGTCGACGAGATGCATCACCGACCGTTCGGGGTGGAGGAGGAACCCCTTCGCCTCCGAGCCCGGGACGTAGAGGACGCCGTCGCGCAGCCCGCGCCAGCCGTCCATGAAGTCGCGCGGCGGGCGGAGATGGTCCGAGAGGAAGATCGCCGAGACGCCCGCCCGCTTCGCGGCGGCGTGCATCTCGGCGAGGGTTCCGCCGGTGTGGGCCGAGTCCTCGGCGTGGGCGTGGAGGATCGCGCGGAAGTCGGTCAGCCCGGTCGCCGCCGCGACGGGCCGGCGCAACCTCGCGAGCGCCTCGATGTCGGCGTGCGCCGCGCGAAGGCGCTCGATCGACAGGCGCTTCACGGTGCTGTGCTTCCGGCCGGGCGAGTCGCCCGACGGAAGGGACGACGCGGGCGAGGAGACCACCGAGAGGGCGAGCCCGACGACGACGGCGACGATCGCGCGGCCGCGCCTCACCTCAGGAGGAGACCTCGCCCGAGGCCGCCTCGCCCGCGGCGGGCGCCGGCGCCTTCGGGCCGCCGCGCGCGACCTGCACCTGCGCGGGCCGGATCACGAACTCGCCGAGGCGGTAGCCGCGCCGGAGCTCGGCGACGACGGTGTTGTCGGGCACGTCGTCGCGCTGGTCGAGCATGAGCGCCTCGTGGAAGCGCGGGTCGAACGGCGCGTTCTCGGTCGCGACGCGCTCGGCGCCCTTGCTCTCGACGAGCCGCTCGAGCTCGCCGCGGATCATCTCGACGCCCTCGAGGAGCGCGTCCTGGTCCTGGCTCGCCCGCGCCGCCTCGAGCGCCCGGTCGAACAGGTCGAGGGTGTCGAGGACGCCGCCGAGGACGTCGCGCAGGACGCGCTCGTTCCAGTGGGCCCGCTCGCGCTCGTTGCGCTTGCGGAAGTTGTCGAGCTCGGCCGTCGCGCGGCGCCAGCCGTCGAGATACTCGGCGCTCTCACGCTGGAGACGGGTGAGCTCGTCCTCCGGCTCCGCGTCGGGACCGGCGTCGTCGTCGCCGTCGGCGTCATCGACGCCGACGTCGGGCTCTCCGGGTGAGCGCTCGCCCGACCCGCCGGCGTCGCTCGCCTGGACGGGCTCCGCCGCGTCCTCCGACGTCGTGACCGCGGGGGTCTCGCCTTCGCCGTTCAATGCTCGCTCCTCTCCTGCGTGTTCGCGCGGCCGTCAGTCACCGAGGAACGCGTCGCGCAGGCGCTCGATGAAGGTGCGCTTCTGCGTCCGGACCGCGGACTTCTCGAGCTTCGCGAGCTCCTTCAGGAGGTCGCGCTGCTCGTCGGTGACCTTCCTCGGCACGTCGATGTCGACCTGAACGAGGAGGTCGCCCCGCCCGCGACCGTGGACGTCGGGCGCCCCGAGCCCCGACATCCGGTAGACCTGTCCGCTGCGCGTGGCCGGCTTGATCTTCATCGCGACCGGTCCGTCGAGCGTCTGGATCTCGACCTCGGCCCCGAGGACCGCCTGCGGAAACGAGATCGGCACCTCGCAGATCAGATCGTTGCCGTGCCGCTCGAAGACCTCGTGCGGCTTCACCGAGATGAAGCAGAAGAGGTCGCCCTGCGGCCCGCCCGGCTCACCCGAGTCGCCTTCGCCGCTGATCCGGATGCGGCTGCCGTCCTCGACGCCGGCCGGGATCCGCAGCGTGATCTCGCGCCGCTTCGCCTCCTTGCCGCTCCCCTTGCAGGTTCCGCACGGGTCGCTGATCTGGCTCCCCGCGCCGCGGCAGTGGGGGCACGTCGTCTGCACCCGGAAGAACCCCTGCGCCTGGATCACCTCGCCGACGCCGCCGCAGGTGGCGCACTCGACCGGCTTGGCTCCGTCCTTGGCGCCGCTCCCCTCGCACGTCTCGCACGCCTCGCGGCGAGTGAGCTCGATCGTCTTCTCCTGGCCCTTGAGCGCCTCCTCGAGACCGAGGGTGATCTCGACCTTGAGGCTCGCCCCGCGCCGCGGTCCGCGGCGACCGCCGCGACGCCCGCCGCCTCCGCCGAAGAAGGCGTCGAAGATGCCGCCGCCTCCGCCGCCGAAGATGTCGCCGAACGCCTCGAAGATGTCCTCGAACGAGCTGAAGTCGCCCGTCGCGACGCCCTGGAGGCCGTCGTGACCGTAGCGGTCGTAGCGGGCCCGCTTCTCGGTGTCCTTGAGGACGTCGTAGGCCTCGGCCGCCTCCTTGAACTTCTCCTCGGCCGCCTCGTCACCCTCGTTGCGGTCGGGGTGGAACTTGAAGGCGGCCTCGCGGTAGGCCTTCTTGATCTCCTCGGGCGACGCTTCGCGCGCCACTCCGAGGATGTCGTAATAGTCGGCCTTCTCGGACGTGGTCCCGGTCCCCATGACGTCGGTGCCTCGGGAGCGAGCGCTTCATCGGAAGAGGGCCGGATCGGATCGACCCGGCCCTCGCATCCGAGTCTCGCTCCCACGGCGGCGAGCCCCGAGGGACGTCGCCACCTGGGTTGGATCCCTACTATCGAACGCTGCCCTCGAGCGCCTCTTCCTTGTCCTTCAGGTCGGTGATGAGGCCCTCGGTGGTCAGCATCATCGAGGCGACGCTCGCCGCGTGCTGGAGCGCGCAGCGGGTGACCTTGGTCGGATCGACGATCCCGGCCTCGAACAGGTCGACGAACTTGCCGTTGAGGGCGTCCCAGCCCTCGCTCCCGCTCTTCTCGCGGACCTCTTCGACGACGACCGAGCCGTTGAGGCCCGAGTTCGTCGCGATCTGGCGAAGCGGCTCCGAGAGGCAGTTCAGGATGATGCGGGCGCCGTTGCGCTCGTCGCCCTCGAGGGAGTCGACGAGCTTTCGAACCGTCTCCTCGGCCCGAAGAAGAGCGAGGCCGCCGCCGGGGACGATCCCCTCCTCGACGGCCGCGCGCGTGGCGTGGAGGGCATCCTCGACCCGCGCCTTCTTCTCCTTCATCTCCGCCTCGGTCGAGGCGCCGACGCGGACGACGGCCACGCCGCCGGCCAGCTTCGCGAGCCGCTCGTTGAGCTTCTCGCGGTCGTAGTCGCTGGTGCTCTGGTCGATCTGCGTCTTGATCTGGGCGATCCGCGACTTGATCGCGTCGGTGCTGCCCTCGCCCTCGATGATCGTGGTGCTGTCCTTGGTCACGGCGATCCGCTTGGCGGTGCCGAGGTCATCGAGCTCGAGGTTCTCGAGCTTGTGGCCGAGATCCTCGCTGACCAGCTTCGCGCCGGTGAGGATCGCGATGTCCTCGAGCATCGCCTTCCGGCGGTCGCCGAAGCCCGGCGCCTTCACGGCGCAGATCTTCAGGTTCGCCCGGAGACGGTTGACGACGAGCGTCGCGAGCGCCTCACCCTCGAGGTCCTCGGCGATGATCAGGAGCGGCTTGCCCGCGCCGAGCACCTTCTCGAGGATCGGGATGAAGTCGCGCAGGTTCGAGATCTTCTTCTCGTGGACGAGGATCGCGGCGTCCTCGAGGACGCAGCTCATCGTGTCCGCCTCGTTGATGAAGTAAGGCGAGATGAAGCCCTTGTCGAACTCGAGGCCCTCGACGACGTCGAGGATCGTCTCGATGCCCTTGTTCTCCTCGACCGTGATGACGCCGTCCTTGCCGACCTTGTCCATCGCGTCGGAGAGGAGGTCGCCGATCACCACGTCGTTGTTGGCGGAGATGCAGCCGACCTGGGCGATCTCCTTCTTGTCCTGCACCTCGCGGCTGATCGAGCGGAGATGCTCGACCGCAGCCTCGACGGCCTTGTCGACGCCACGCTTGATGTGCATCGGGTTGTTGCCGGCCGCGACCGCCTTGAGGCCGTCGTTGTAGATCGCCTCGGCGAGGAGGGTCGCCGTCGTGGTGCCGTCGCCGGCCACGTCGCTGGTCTTGGAGGAGACCTCCTTGACCATCTTCGCGCCCATGTTCTCGAACGGATCTTCGAGCTCGATCTCCTTGGCGACGGTGACGCCGTCCTTGGTGATCACCGGGCCGCCGAACGACTTCTGGAGGATGACGTTCCGACCGGTCGGCCCGAGGGTCACCTTGACCGCCGCGCTCAGCTTCTCGACGCCGGTGCGCATCTTCCGCCGGGCGTCATCTTCGAACATCAGCTGCTTCGCCATGTCTTCTTCTCTCTAGTCGCGGATCCCGCGGTGACGGGAGGGGCGACTGCTGTGTCTCTTCGATTAACCAATGACGCCCAGGATCTCGCTCTCGCGCATGATCGTGTGCTCTTCGCCGCCGACCTTGATCTCGGTGCCGGCGTACTTCCCGAACAGGACCGTCTCGCCGGCCTTGACCGCCGGGGCGACCCGCTCGCCGTTGTCGAGGAGACGGCCGGCGCCGACGGCGACGACCTCGCCGCGCTGCGGCTTCTCCTTGGCGTTGTCCGGGATGACGATGCCACCGGCGGTCGTCTCCTCGGCGTCGAGGGGCTTGATCAGAATGCGGTCATCGAGGGGTACGATGTTCATCTCTTCTCACCTATGGAGGAGCGGCCGGCAGGGCCGGAGCCGCCCCCTCTTCTGTGTCTGTCTCGTCGTGAAGGAACGAACGAAAACGAACGGGGTGCGCGGGTTGGTGACGGCGGGCTAGAAGCCCATGCCGCCCATGCCACCCATGCCGCCCATACCGCCCATGCCGCCCATACCACCCATGCCGCCCATACCACCCATGCCGCCCATGTCGGGCATGCCGCCGGCGTCGCCGCTGTCGTCCTTGATCTCGCTCACCATGGCGTTGGTGGTGAGGAGGGTCGTCGTGACGCTCGCGGCGTTCTGGAGCGCGTTGCGGGTGACCTTGGTCGGGTCGATCACGCCGGCCTCGAAGAGGTCGCAGTACTCGCCCGTGGCCGCGTTGAAGCCGAACCCGAGGTCGTCGTTCGCGAGGATCTTCCGGATCACGACCGATCCCTCGATCCCGGCGTTGGCGCAGATCTGGCGACACGGCGCCTCGACGGCCCGCGCGATGATGTCGACGCCGATCTTCTCGTCGCCGGTCTTGTCGTGGCCGGCGAGCGCCTTCTTCGCCGCGCGAAGGATCGCGACGCCGCCGCCGGGGACGATCCCCTCCTCGACGGCCGCCCGCGTGGCGTGGAGCGCGTCCTCGACGCGCGCCTTCTTCTCCTTCATCTCGGTCTCGGTCACGGCGCCGACCTCGACCTGGGCGATCCCGCCCGCGAGGCGCGCGAGGCGCTCCTGGAGCTTCTCGCGGTCGTACTCGCTGTCGCTGCCCTCGATCTCACGGCGGATCTGCTCGCAGCGGGCCTTGATCGTGGCGGTGTCGCCGGCGCCCTCGAGGATCGTGCACGTCTCCTTGGAGACGACGATCTTCTTGGCGCGGCCGAGCTGGCTCAGCTTGACCTTCTCGAGGTCGATCCCGAGGTCCTTGCTGATCGTGTCGGCGCCCGTGAGGGTCGCGACGTCCGACAGCATCGCCTTGCGGCGCTCGCCGTAGCCGGGCGCCTTGACGGCGGCCACGTCGATGTTGCCCTTGAGCTTGTTGACGACGAGCGTGGCGAGCGCCTCACCCTCGACGTCCTCGGCGATCACCAGGAGCGGCTTCTTCTCCTCGCGAAGCGCCTCGAGGAGCGGGATCAGCGGCTTGACCGAGGTGAGCTTCTCCTCGTGGATGAGGATGAACGCGTCCTCGAGCTCACACTCCATCGCCTCCTGGTTGGTGACGAAGTACGGCGAGAGGTAGCCGCGGTCGAACTGCATGCCCTCGACGACGTCGACCTCGGTCTCGAAGCCCTTGCCTTCCTCGACCGTGATGACCCCGTCCTTGCCGACCTTCTCCATCGCCTCGGCGATCATCGCGCCGATCTCGGCGTCGTTGTTGCTGGCGATCGAGGCGACCTGGGCGATCTCCTTCTTGCTGTCGACCTTGCGGCTCATCGCGAGGAGCTCCTCGACGATCTGCTCGACGGCCCAGCGGATCCCGCGGTTGATCGCGACCGGCGAGGCGCCGGCGGTGACCGCCTTGAGACCCTCGAGGTAGAGCGCCTCGGAGAGAACGGTCGCCGTGGTCGTGCCATCGCCGGCGTCGTCGCTCGTCTTGCTGGCGACGACCTTCACGAGCTGCGCGCCCATGTTCTCGTAGGGGTCGTCGAGCTCGACCTCCTCGGCGACGGTGACGCCATCCTTGGTGACCTTCGGACCGCCGAAGGACTTGTCGAGGACCACGTTCCGGCCCTTGGGACCGAGGGTGACCTTGACGGCGCGGGCGAGCTTCTGCACGCCGGCCCGGATGGACTCGCGCACGTCCTGGTCGAAAGCGATCTGCTTGGCCATCGATGAGACCTTTCGTCGATTCGGAGCTTCGATCGGAGGAGACGTCGCGGGCTGGGGCGGGTCGCCCGGTCGCCGCGCGGCGCGCTCGTCGTGTCGCTCCAGGTTGGGTCGTTTGTTTCCAGGGTCGCCGGGACAGGGACCGTCCGCGGCGATCGAGTTCGAACGCGCGCGAGTTTCGCAAACCCGAGGCCAGACGGAAGCACCGGCGGCAGACCACCTAACTATCCGAAAAAATGGATGTTGCGCGCGGGCTCGACCTCGCCTCGCCCGGCGGGGCCGGCCGGGCCGCTGTCACATTGGCACCGGGACCGACGGGCCGAGGCCCGCGGCTGTCACTGTGGCAGGAGGCGGAGGACGGAACGCCGGAGTCGCATCGACTCGGGCGCCGACCGGAGCAGTCCGCGCAATCCGCGGTTCCCGTTCTCTCGCCGGCGAACGAACGGGAACCGCGGATTGCCCGGATTGACTGGATTGCGAGCTGCCGAGACGAGCGTCCATTGCCGACGCCTGCGTCCCGCTAAGCCCTTGTGCTCCGAGCTCGCTGCTCTGCGTCTCTGCGCGAGATTGATGATCTGCGCGAAGATGCCTCGGTCTCCACGCCCTACCTCCCCCCGGCGAGACGACGGACCCGCACCCGGGCCGGGTCGTTCTCGAACGAGACGACCTCGACCGCCGGCGCCTCGGACGCCTCGATCGCGGCGATCCAGCGCTTCATCGCGTCCGCGTCGTGCGCGGTCGACGCGGTGATCTCCCACTCGCCGAGCTCGGGCTGGTCGATCGAGAGCTCGAGGATCCCGGCCTCGTCCGCCGCCGCGATGACGACCTCGACGAGCGCGTCGTCGTGCGGCAGGAGGGCGGCCTCCGGGGCGAGCATCGGCGGAGACACCGAGACGGGCTGGCGCGCGACGACGACCGGGGCGGGCGGCATGGGCGCGGGCGCAGCCGCGAGGGTCCAAAAGAACGCGCCGCTCGCGCACAGGCCGCAGATGAGCAGCACGGGAACGATGATCAGGGCGATCGCCGCTCCGGTGCTCTCGCTCCGGACCGCGGCGACGATCGCGATGATCCAGCCGATGAACCCGACGCCGAGCACGGCGAGGACGATCAGCTCCAGGGGTCCCAGGGCCATCGCTACTGCTCCTCTCGTTCGGGGGTCAGCTCGGGCGCGGGCGCCGGCGCCGGCACCTCGACCGCCGGGCGCGGGTCGATCGTCTCGCCGACCGGCGCGGCGCTCCGGACCGTCACCTCGAGCCGGGCCGGTCCACCCGGATACTCGGGCGGCTTGCTCGTGAACGAGACCACCTCGAGCCCGTCGCGCTGCTCGATCGCCTCGATCCACCGCGGGAGCAGCTCGGCGGGACCGTCGGTCTCGGCGGTCACCTTCTCGCCGCTCTCCTCGAACGCATGGTAGGTCCAGCTGTCCGGGTTCGAGAGCCCCGCCTCCCAGGCGGCCCCCGAGATCCCCTCGCTGACCGAGCCGCCGCCGCCCATCGACGCGACCGGCCCCGGCGAGGACCGGACGAGCAGGAGCGCGGCGCCGAAGAGCGTCCCGAGGCCGAGGCAGGCGACGATCGGCAGCACGACGACCGCGACCATCGCGCCGCCGCTCTGGCGGCTCACCGCCCAGAAGATCGCGACGCCCCACCCGATCAGGAGCAACAGCGCCCCTGCGATCAACACGATTCCCACGATCGAACCCGTCATGTCCTTCTCCTGATTCCCATCTCTTCGATCCGCTCGACCGCCCGGAGGCGGCGGAGCAGCGCTACCGCTCGACCGTGATGAACCCGCCGAGCGTCTGCTCCATCCCCGAGTCGGTCCAGCTTTCGTCCGGCACGCCGAGCTCGAACTCGCTGACGGTGAAGCCCGCCTCCTCGACGAGCTGGAGCCAGCGCTCGAGCTGCGCCCGCTCACCCCGCGCGGAGACGCGGAGTCGACCCGGCTCGGGCTCGGTCGACGCGTCCACCTCGAGGCCGGCCGACTCGGCGAGCCTCCGGAGCGCCGCGCCCGCCGACTCGGCGTCCTCCTCGAGCATCACGATCGGCTCGCGCGCCCTCGCCTCGGCGACGAGCGCCTCCTCGCGCGCCTGGAGCGCCTCGGAGTGGGCGACCGCCGCCCGCTTCCGGGCGAAGAGGAAGCCGCTCGCGACGAGCATCCCCGAGAGCAGGCACGGCACGATGAAGAGGGCGGCGAAGACGCCCCACGCCTGCCGCGACGCGCTCATGATCAGCCCCACGATCCACGCGATCATCAGGACGAGCCCGACGCCCGCCACCATCAGAAGACCGACGCTCACCGATCCCGTCGTTTCCATCTTCGAGTCCCTTCGTCCTTCGTCCTTCGTTCGATCCGACCGACCGCGGCTAGCGGCCGTCGTCCGGCCGCCAGACGAGCTTGCGCTCGCCCGACGAGTACTCCCAGCTCCGGCCCTCGAGCTCGTCGAGCTCGACGGCCAGGTTCATGACGACCGCCGACAGGACGAGGTCGAGCCCGTCGGGCCACGGCCCGCTCCAGGTCTCGCCTTGCCGCACCGACACGGTCAGGACGCCGTCGGCGGTGAGCCTGGTCGAGGCGATCGCGAGGCCCCTTTGCTCGAGGGTGCGCTCGATCCGATCGAGGACGACCGCCCAGCGCATCCCGCCGGTCGGGTCGACCGCGGGCGTGGACGGGTCGAACCGGTATCCGGGCCGGGCCTCCTTGTCCGACAGGGAGAAGGCCGGGAAGAGGGCGAGCCCGCCCGCGCAGACGCCAACGATCAGGAGCACCGCGACCATCAGGACCGCGCGCAGCGCTCCCCCGCCCCGCCGCTCGGGCGCCTCGATCGGCGCTCGCCCGCGACGCCGCGCGAGCAGCTCCTCACCGACGTCGACGCACGCGGCCAGGATCCGCCGCCGCTTCGTCCGGAAGAGGCCGCTCGTGTGGCGCTGCGCCGGGTCGCCGTTCACCGTTCCGCGCTCGAGGTCGACGAGGATCACCTTGCGCTCCTCGCCCCACCACGGGACGTCGGCGCAGAACGTCTTCACCCTCCAGAGGGCCGATCCGATGTCCTCGAACGTCCTGGCGCAGAGCACCGTGACGATCGACTCCTCGAAGAGCGACTGCTTCTCGATGGCGGCGCGCGCGTCCTGCAGGGTCGCCTCGACGGCGTCGGGCGTCCCGTCCTCGAGCAGCCGGATCGCCCACGGATCGTCGCCGGCGTTGACGCCGACGTGGAAGCCGCCGATCGCGCGCGGCTTGATGCCCTTCACCCGCCCGAGGCGCTCCTTCAGCAGGCTCGAGAACCGCTCGACGAAGCGATCGTCGGCCTCGCCGACCGGCGACGGCTCGGCGTCGACGTCCGCCCGCCCGGGCAGCGCCTGGGTCGGACCCTCGTCCTCGCGGCGCGGGCCCCACTCCGCCGGGACGAACGTCTCCTCGCCGCTCCCCTCGCGCCGCGCGAGCTCGGAGTCGGACAGGGCGATCTGCAGCTCGCTCCGGAGCTCGCTCGCCCGATCGTGACGGCGGTCGGGGTCCTTGCTGAGGACGCGGAGGACGATCTCGTCGATGCGGGCGTCGACGCGGTGGTTGCGATGACTCGGCGGGTCGAACCGCCCGAGCGGCAGCTCGCCGGTGAGCATCTCGTAGAGGACGACGCCGAAGCTGTAGAGGTCGGCCCGCTGATCGACGGTGCCGCTGCTCTCGCGCTGCTCGGGCGCCATGTAGTCGGGCGTGCCCATGAGCACGTTGGTGCGCGTGAGGCGCGAGCGCCCGCCGTCGTCCCCGACGATGATGCGGGCCAGGCCGAAGTCGGCCACCTTCGCCCGGCCGCGCTTGTCGACCATGATGTTCTCGGGCTTGATGTCGCGGTGAATGACGCCCTCGTCGTGGGCGAAGTCGAGCGCGTCGAGCACCTGCGGAACGAGGTCGCACGCCATCCGGTGGCTCAGCTCGCCGCTGCGCATGAGCCGGCGCAAGCTCACCCCGTCGACGAACTCCATCACGATGTAGGGCCGGCTGCGGAAGACACCACGGTCGTGGATGCCGACGATGTTGGGGTGGTTCAGCGCCGCGAGGGCGCGCGCCTCGCGCTCGAACCGCGCGACGAACTCGGGCAGGGCGGCGAGCTGGCGCGGGAGGATCTTCACCGCGACCGGACGGCCGAGCGAGACCTGGGCGGCCCGCCAGACGACGCCCATCCCGCCCTTGCCGATCGGACGCTCGAGCTCGTAGCTGTCGATGATGGTGCCGGCGGCCGGCTGATCGGGGCCATCGTCGTCGCCGATCTCGCCGACCGCGGTCGGGCTCGCGAGCGACGGGTTGAGCGCGTCGCCGAGCTCGGCGTCGCCCTTCGCGACCGTCGACGCGCGGCGCAGCTCGGCCGCGACGACGTCACCGACGCTGGGGCCATCCGGCCCGCCTCCTCCGGGACTCGCAGCCCGCCCGCTCGCAGAGCGCTCGACCGCCCGGGTCTCCCCGTTCGCGAGGCCGAAGCTGCTGCCGCAGAACGCGCAGAAGATCGTCGCGCCGACGCGGGTACCGTCGACGACGAAGCGACCGTTGCAGCTCGGACAGAAGACGTTCATGCGTCTCGGATCCCCCGTTCCCGCCGGGACAGACGCAACCCGCGGGCCAGAGTCACAAGCTCAAGCGGGACAGGGATACCGCGGGCGAGCGGCGAGTCCGAAGGCGGACAGGGAGAAAGGTCTTTCCCGGATCGGAGAGAAAGATCCTTTCTCTCGAACCTGACGGGAGGCGAACCGCGCGGGTCCGTTCCAGGAACACGGGTCTTCTTGCACGAACGGGGAACGATCCACAGATTTCACAGATTTCACAGATTGGGACTTGCCGAAGACGGTCATCCCTCGCCGTCGGCCGACCCGTCCGCGTTCGGCAAGACCCGCGAGTCGTCCGCGGCTATCTGTGTAATCTGTGAAATCTGTGGATCGTTTCTCGCGGCGGCAATCGCGCGCGCGTGTTCCAGGAACGCCTGATGATCGGCTTCGCCGATCGATTCCTCACGCCAAGCCGCCAAGGCTCATGCGGAAACGCCAAGAACGCCAAGAGATCCTGTCGGCGCGGCCATCGTGAGACCACACCGGCCCCGGTCTCGGATGGAGAGCGCAGTCAACGAGACCCTTCGCGTGGGAAGGGGCTCTTGGCGCTCTTGGCGTCTCCATTGGAACCTTGGCGGCTTGGCGTGGGGAACGGGTGTTCCGGAACAGGAGTCACGGGCGGAGCACTGCGACGCGTCGGCAATGGCTCGGCGACGCCCGAACCAATCCGTGCAGTCCGCGTAATCCGCGGTTCGTTCTCTCGGCGCAAAACGAGTGGAACCGCGGATTACGCGGATTGCGCGGACTTCGGGTTTCCCTGTCCGGATTCCCACTCAACGCCGGTGCGCATGATCTGTTCGACGAACGGAGAATCGCACGCAGAGCGCATGGGGACGACCGTCAGGCTCGGAGGTGGAGAAGCGTCACCGACGCTTGCCGGTCATCGGTCACGTCGGGAACAGCCCCTCGAACGGGTTCGGCAGGGTCTGGGGCTCGCCCTCGAACCGGGAGCCGGTGTTCATGTCGATCGACACCGGGTCCTTCTTCCCCTTCTCGCGCACGATCAGGTAGCGGCCGCGGGTGTGGACGCGCTCGGGGCTCCGGATCCCCGAGTCGGTCTTGGCGCCGCTCTCCATGTCCCAGTAGACGAGGGCGTGGTCGTCGCCCATGACCACCGCCAGGAAGCGCCCGGTCGCCCACATCTTCTCGGGGTCGTCGGCGAGGGTGTCGAACTTGGTCCCGAGCATCATGTCCCAGTGGACGAGGTCGCCGTCGCTCTCGACCGCGATCAGGAAGCGGTCCGAGGCGAGGATCCGCTTGGGGTGGTCCTCGAACGTGTCCTGCCGGAGCGTCGTCCGCATGTCCCACCAGGCGAGGTCGCCGTCCTTCTCGACGGCGGCGAGGTACCGCCCCGTGGCGACGACGATGGCGCTCGGGTCGTCCTCGTTCGTGTCGCTCTTCGCCCCGGTCGTCAGGTCCCAGAACGTGAGGTCGCCGTCGTCCTCGATCGCGACGAGCATCCGTCCCGAGAGCACGATCTGCCGGGGACGCCGCTCGCCGGTGTCGACGACGACGCTCTGCCGCGCGTTGCAGAAGAAGAGCGCCTCATCATCGCCCTCGACGTAGGCGTGGAAGTGCCCGGCGGCGACCCGCCGCGGGCGGCGGTAGGGCTTCTTCTTGCCGTCGTCGGCCCGGGCGAGGCCGGTCGCGGCGAGGAGGAGGCAGACGATCGCGAGGATTCGACGCATGCCCGGGATTATACGTCTTTTGGGTCCTCCAGGCCGTAGTCCCGGATCTTCTTGCGGAGGGTGGGCAGGCTGACCCCGAGGATCCGGGCGGCCTCCTTGCGGGTTCCGCCGGTCCGCTCGAGCACCCGGGCGACGTGCTCGCGCTCGAGATCCCGGAGGGTCGACAGCTCCCCCGCCGTCGGCGAGGCGGCCTCGAGGGTGGCCGGCGAGTCCACGTCGCCGGGCACCTCGACCCGCGGATCGCCGGGCGCCTCGGCGAAGAGGCTCGCCCCGAGCGGCTCCCCGGGCGGAGAGAGGACGATCGCCCGCTCGAGGATGTTCTCGAGCTCCCGGACGTTGCCCGGCCAGCTCCGGGCGCAGAGCGTCTCGATCGCCGCGTCCTCGAGCTCGGGCGCCCGGCGTCCGATCCGCTCCGCCACGCGGCCAAGCAGGTGGCGGGCGAGCTCGGGGATGTCGTCCGGACGCTCGCGGAGCGGCGGGAGGGTGACGGTGACGACGGCGAGGCGAAAGTAGAGGTCCCTCCGGAAGCCGGCGTCGGAGTCGACCGAGCGGTTCGTCGCCGCGAGGACGCGGACGTCGACCTCGATCGGCTCGGTCGCCCCGACGCGGAGCACCTTGCGCTCCTGGAGCACCCGGAGGAGCTTGGGCTGGACGTCCTCGGGCAGCTCGCCGAGCTCATCGAGGAACAGCGTCCCGCCGGCGGCCGCCTCGAAGAGACCCGCCCGCCGACGCTGCGCGCCGGTGAACGCGCCCCGCTCGTGCCCGAAGAGCTCGCTCTCGATCACGCCGCGCGCGATCGCGCCGCAGTTGAGGGCGACGAACGGCCCCTCACCGCGGCGGCTCCGGCGATGGATCCGGCGCGCGAGGAGCTCCTTGCCGGTGCCGGTCTCGCCGCGGATCAGGACGCTCGCGTCGCTCGCCGCCGACCGGTCGGCGACCTCGAGCGCGGCGAGGAGCGCCGGAGCGCGGCCGATGATGCCCCCGTCGCCGCGGACGAGCTGCCCGAGGGTCGCCGCCTCCTCGCGGGCGCGGGCGTGGGTGCGGGCGCCCTCGAGCGAGAGGGCGGTGAGGCGGCCGGCCTCGGTCAGGAACTCGAGGTCGGCCTCGCGGGCGACCGCCGTCGGCCGCGGCCCGACGACCGCGATCGCGCCGAGCGGCGCCTCGCGACCGAGGAGGGGAGCGCAGAGGAGGACGTCGCCCGCCGGACCGGCGCCGAGCGGCTCGGTCGCCGTCGCCTCGCCGGCGCGCGCCCGCTCGAGCGACTCGCGCAGAGCCGCCCGCGCCCACGCATCCGGGGCGGCGCCGCCGCCGGGCTCGGACCCGAGCGTCGGAAACGACCCGACCCGGCGCACCTCGCGAAGCGTGTCGGCGCCGTCGCGATCGGCGAGGAACACGGCGCCGCCTCGAGCGCCCATCGCGGCCGCGCACGCCTCGAGGGCGCTCTCGACGACGGTCGGCGCCTCGAGCGCGCCCGCGAGCGCCCGGCCGATCCCGTAGAGCGCCCGGAGCCGCTCGCGGTCGGCGTCGCCGCGCCCGGCGAGGTCGACGGTCCGCGCCTCGATCCGGCTCGCGACCTGCGAGACCGCCGACGCAACGCCGCCCGCCTCGGACGAGCCCGCGGCGACGGAGGGGTCCGACGGCGGCGCCGCCGGGACGGTGTCGTGGTCGGCCTGGGCGAGGTCTGCCAGGACGAGCGTCGTCTCGCCGATCTCGACCCGCGCCCCGGGCGCGATCGCGACCTCGCCGTCGATCGGCGCGCCGTCGACCGATGTCCCGTTCCGCGACCCGAGGTCCCGGACGGTGACGCCGTGCTCATCCACGCGGAAGACCGCGTGGCGACGGCTGGCGAGCTGATCGAAGAGGGAGACGCCGACCTCGAGAGCGCGGCCGACGATGGTCTCGCCGCGCTCGAGGTCGAAGCTCGCGCCGCGGGTCCGGCCGCTCTCTGCTTGAAGCCGAAACCGCAGGGCTGACTCGCGTCGAGAGGGGGGGGCTAGCGGACGGTCAGATCCGCGAGGACCGGGAAGTGGTCCGACGGGTAGCGACCGCTCTCATTGTAGCGATCGACCGCCGCCGCCCGAGGAACGATCCCGCCGCCGACGAGGAGCCAGTCGATCCGCTTCCGATGGCTCTTCCCGGTGAACCGATGCGTCGTCCCCGGGTAGGGCTCCTTCGGCTGGCAGACGTCCCAGACATCGTAGAGGCGCGGGCTCGCCGCCTCGTCGCAGAGGAGCTCGTGCGCCTCGTCGGTGGTGTAGGAGTTGAAGTCGCCGCCGAGCACGACGGGGATCTTCTTCGCCGCGTCCCCGAGGAACTCGCGGATCACCCGAGCGCTCTTGGTGCGGTTGTCCCGCTCGCTCCCACCCTCGACGAAGTGCGTCGAGATGAAGAGGACCTTCCGCTTCTCCTTGCGCTTCTCGAGAAGGGCCCAGGTCGCCTTGTGCGGGTACTGGTCGCCCCAGGTGTTGCTGCCCTCGACCTCGGGCGTGTCGGAGAGCCAGAAATCCCCGGTCTTCGAGAGCTTCCACTCCTTCAGGTCGAAGCCGATCGAGCAGCGCTCGCCGGAGCCGCCGCGGTTGCGGCCGCCGCCCACGAAACCCCACTTGGGGAGGAGCGCCTGGAGATCCTCGACCTGGGAGCGCTTGTCCTCCTGAAGGAGGATCACGCTCGCCTTGGAGCGCTCGATCGTGTTCTTGACGATCTCCTTGCGGCGGTCCCAGCGGTTCTTCCCATCGTTGGGGAAGTCGAAGCGGATGTTGAACGTCATGGCGCGGAACGAGAAGGTCTTGCGTCCGCGCGCGGCGGCCGAGTCGGGCGCGGAGAGCGCCACGACCGGAATCGCGACCGCGAAGAGGGTCGCGAGAACGAGAGCGCGAAGAGTTCGAGGCTGGTTCACAGCTCGTTTTCTCCTGTGGCCCCGATTTGGGGTGCGCCGTCCCCCGGCGAAAGGGAAGGGACGGGCGGGGCACGCGTTCTGTTCGACTTGCCCCGGTTGGAGCGCCGTCAGGTGACGGGCGGGGCGCGCGTTATCCATCAACGGCTCGCGGGCGCGAGCAACGAATCGAGAGGCCAGAAGATACGACAGGACCGGCCGATCCTCAAGGAAAATCACTCAACATGATACACAGGAGGCACTTAAATCATATCGCCCTGAGAGGAGCTTCGGCCGACGACGGAACGAAAGCGCGCGGGTTTTCTCTCTAAACATATACATATAAGTCAGATCCGTCGAACGGCGATGCGACGCTCGGGCGGCCTCATCTCCCAAATCCGGTCGCAACGCAACCTTCGGGCCAACGTCGATCGCCGCTCCTCACGGGGCGACCCGGAGCTGCCCAACCGGGCTGCTCCCGGTAAGATCGGGTCGTGGACGAGGCGACCCTGATCGACCGCATCGCCGCGATCGCCCGGGACAGGGGCATCGACGAGAGCGCATCGGTCGCCCTCGGGATCGGCGATGACGCCGCGATCCTGACGCCGCCGGCGGGGCACGAGCTGATCGCGAGCGTCGACGATCAGGTCGAGGGGATCCACTTCCTCCGGACCGTGCAGACCCGCTGGCCCGACGTCGGGTGGAAGGCGGCCGCCTCCGCCCTCTCGGATCTCGCGGCGATGGCGGCTCGCCCCCTCGGCGCCCTCGTCGCGATCGCGATCCCACCCGGCGACTCCCCCGAGACGGTCCTGGCGATCCACGCGGGGCTCATCGATGCCCTCGCGGCCGCCCGATGCCCGCTCGCGGGCGGCAACCTCAGCCGAAGCCGGTCGGGGCTGCACATCTCCATCACGGCCCTCGGCCACGCCCCCGCCGGCGCCGCCCTTCGCCGGAGCGGCGCCCGGGCGGGCGACGTCCTCCTCGCGACCGGCAGCCCCGGCGCCGCCCGCGCCGGGATGCTCCTCGCGTCGGCCGACGGGGTGGCGCGCCGGCGGCGGCCGCGCCTCGCCGGCGCCCCGCGGGCGGCGATCGCCACGTGCGTCGAACGGTTCCGCCGCCCCGTCCCGAGGCTCGACGAGGCGCTCTGGATCGCCGAGCACGGCGGGCCGCGCGCGGCGATCGACCTGTCCGACGGCCTCGCCCTCGACGCCGCCCGGCTCGCGGAGGCATCGGGCGTCGGCCTCGTCCTCGAGGGCGCCGCCCTCGCCGAGCTCGGCGGCGACGCGCCGCTGCAGGCCGCCGCCTCCGCCCTCTCGGGCGAGACCGGCGCCGGGCTCGTCCTCGCGGGCGGCGAGGACTACGAGCTGCTCGTCGCGCTCGACCCCGCCGACGCCGCGACCCTTCCCGGGCGGGCGGAGGCGGCCCTCGGCATCCCGCTCCGACGGGTCGGCCGGCTCGAGGCGACGTCCGGGACGCGCATCGAGGAGGCCGACGGTCGGACCGCGGCGCTCGATCCGCTCGCGTGGTCGCACGATCATCTCGCCGACGCGGGCGGCCGGGTCGAGCGCGCGCCGCCCGCCGGCGCCCCCGCGAGCCGTGCCGCGCGATCCCGAGGCGGTCGGCGCCGCCGCGCCGCCGCGCTGGCGCTGCCGTGGTTCTTCTACGGGACGCTCCGCGCGCCGAGCGAGCTCCGCGACGGGCTCACCGGCGGGGCGATCGCGGCGAGGGGCGAGGGCCAGGTCGCCGGTCGCCTCGAGCAGACCGCCGAGGGCTACCCCGCGCTGCGCGACCCGCGGCCCGGCGAGGACGGCGCCGTCCCCGGAACGCTCGTCGGGATCCCCCGCGGGCGCGCGGCCGCCGCGGCGCGACGCCTCGACGCGTACGAGGACGAGCCCTACCGGCGCGTCGTTCGACCGATCCGCCGCGACGACGGCGCGATCCAGCTCGCGTCCTGCTACGTCGTCCCCGAGGTGAAGAGCGAGACGATGTGACCGACGACCCAGTTGCCGATGAGCGCGACGCCGATGAGCAGCCCGATGGGCGTCGCCCAGCCGCCGCCGCGGCGCTCGGCCGCATCGGCCCGCTCGGCCGCCCCCTCCTCGCCGAGCCGTCGGCGTCGGACGATCGCCGCGGCGCGGATCGGCACCTGGAGGGCGACGATCACGAAGAGGATCGGCCCGAGGCGGTGAAAGCCGAAGGCGTCGACGAGATGACCGTGGGCCGTCGCGATGAAGCTGCGGGTGAGGCCGCATCCCGGACACTCGAACCCGAAGAGGCCGCGGGACGGACAGACGCCGGGCAGGTTCATCCCCTCCCGACCGAGCGGCGCCACCTTCTCCCCGCCGCCGGTCACGCCGAGGAGCAGGCTGAGGATGACGACGACCGCCGAGAGGACGAGCGCGTCGCGATCCCGTCGCCGCGCGCGCGAGAGCGGCGTGCCCCAGCGGGCGGCGTAGGCCTCCTCGTCGAAGTCGTCGGCGGAGTCGGCCGGGTCGCCGGCTGGAGCATCGGCGCCGGGGTTCTTCGTCGTCGGATCGGTCTCGGTCTCGGCGGTCATCGGAGCGCGCCGATGATAGCGAACCGTCGGACGACGAGAAGGGCCGAGTCGCGCCCTCGACGGGAAGAGCCTTCGCCGCGTGCACGGATCCGGGTAGGCTGATCCCCCGTGTCATCCGCTCGCCGACTCCTCCCCGCCCTCGGCTTCGTCGCGGGCATCGTCGCCCTCGGCGTCGGGCTCGGGCTGGCCCTCCGCCCCCGGGCGGCCGATCCGCAGGCCGCGAGCGTCCGGTCGGGCGACGACCGCCCCCGCCCATCGGGAGGCGGCCCGCCGCCCGGCGCGCCGGACCCGGCCGACCCGCCGACCCCGCCCGCCGGAGCGGGCGACGACGACGGCCCCGGCCCGGAGGTGCGCGCCGCGATCGCCGCGCACCAGCGCGACCCCGACTGGTCCGGGCGCCTGCCCGGCGACCCGGCGGCCGACGCCGGCCCGCTCGGGCCGACCCTCCGCGAGCTCGAGGCGGCCCTCGCCGGGGGCGGCTCGTTCGCCGACGCGGTCGATCGTCTCCGCGGCGAGATCGCCGGCGACGACCGCCTCCTCGAGGCGGCCCTCGACGCGCTCGCGCGCGATCCGCGCGAGGTGGTCCTCGCGATGATCTCGCGCGCCCTCCGCGGAAGCGACGACCCGCGCGTCCTCGAGACGGCGGGGCGCCTCCTCGCCGACGACGCCGTCCTCGCGGAGCCGCGCCGCGCCGCCGCGGTGCTCGGGATCGTCGCGGGCGCCGAGGCCGCGGTCCGGGCGGAGATGCTGGGCGAGCTCGTCGGCCGCGTCGCCGAGAGCCGACCGGTCGTCGCGGCGGCCGCGCTCGAGGCGCTCGCCGGCGCCCCGGGGCAGAGCGATCCGCTCACCCCGGCCGCCGGCCGCCTCAGGCCGACGTTCCGCGAGCACGCCCCCCACCCCGATGAGCTCGTCCGAGCCGCGGCGCTGCGCGGCCTCGCCGGGTGGAGCGACGACCCGGCCGACCGGCATCGGGTGATCGCGGCCGTCCGCCACGATGCGTCCGCCGTCGTCCGGCGCGCCGCGACCCGCGCGGCCGCCGCGTCGGCCGCCCTCGGCCACGACGACGCCGCCGACGCCCTCTGCGCCCTCCTCGCGGATCCCGGCGAGGAGCCCGAGGTTCGCCGCGCCGCCATCGCCGCGGTCGACGAGCTGCCGCAGGATCGCATCGTGCCCCGCCTCCGCGAGGCCCGCGCGCGAGCCGCCGCCGAGCTCGGCCCGCCGAGATGACGAGCGATCCGGCGGGCGAGCCGACCGAGCCTGACGCCCCCGCGTCGCGCCGCCGGCGAGGCGTCCTCGCCGTGATCGGACCGGGGCTGCTCGTCGCCGCGACCGGCGTCGGCGCGGGCGACCTCGCCACCGCATCCTTCACCGGGAGCGAGCTCGGGACGGCCGTCCTGTGGGCGGTGGTCGTCGGCGCGGCGATGAAGCTGGTCGTCACCGAGGGCCTCGCCCGATGGCAGCTCGCCACCGGCCAGACGCTCCTCGAGGGCACCGTCGCGCGCCTCGGCCGCGGCGTCGGCTGGGCCTTCCTCCCGTACCTCCTCCTCTGGTCCTTCTTCGTCGGCGGCGCGCTGGTGAGCGCCTGCGGCGTCGCCCTCCACGCGCTCGTGCCGGTCTTCGAGTCGGCCCAGACGGGCAAGGTCGTCTTCGGGATCGCCTCGAGCGCCGTCGGCCTCGTCCTCGTCCTGACCGGCGGCTACGGCCTCTTCGAGCGGATCATGAGCGCGTGCGTCGGCGTGATGTTCGTCACCGTGGTCGTCACCGCGGCGCTGGTCTGGCCGGGGACCGGCGAGGTCGTCTCCGGCCTCGTCATCCCCGAGATCCCGACCTACGGCCGCACCCTCGCGACCGGAACGATCATCGCCGGCGGCGTCCACTTCCCGTGGGCGGCGCCCGTCGCGAACGGAGTCGGCTGGACGATCGCCCTGATCGGCGGCGTCGGCGGAACGGTCACCGTCCTGTGCTACGGCTACTGGATCCGCGAGGAGGGGCGCGATCACCCCGACGACCTCCGCACCTGCCGGCTCGACCTGGCCGTCGGTTACGCGACGACCGCGGTGTTCGGGATCGCCATGGTGGTGATCGGGAGCACCGTCGTCGTCGGCGGTCGCGGGGCGAAGCTGATCGTCACCCTGGCCGAGCGGCTCGAGGACTCGACCGGACCGACCGGCCGGTGGGTGTTCCTGATCGGGGCGTTCGGCGCGATCTTCAGCAGCCTCCTCGGCGTGTGGCAGGCGGTGCCCTACCTCTTCGCCGATCTCTGGCGCCTCCTCCGACCGGCGCCGGAAGATGGTGAGGGCGAGGGCGAGCCCGGGGCCCATCCGACGCCGAAGGACGTCGTCGACACCCGCGGCGCCGCCTACCGCGGCTATCTGATCGCGATCGCCACCATCCCGATCGCCGGCCTGTTCGTCGGGTTCGCGCGGGTGCAGAAGGTCTACGCGATCGTGGGCGCGCTCTTCCTCCCTCTCCTCGCGATCGGCCTCCTCCTCCTGAACGGGCGGAGCGCCTGGGTCGGCGCGCGATTCCGCAACCGCTGGCCGAGCGTGATCGCCCTGGCGGCCACGGTCGCCTTCTTCGCGTGGCAAGGAGCGAGGAGCTTCCTCTTCTGAGTTGCGCCGCGGCGACGCCGTCGCGAGAATCGCCGGCCGCATGTCGACCACCCTGCCGCCTCCTCCGCTCACGACCGACGCCTCCGTCCGCGAGATCGTCCGACGCGTCGAGAAGATCCGCCTCCGCGCCCTCTCGGCCGAGATGCTCCGAGGGATGGAGGCGGAGGTCGCCGCCGAGCAGGAGACGCTGCGGCAGCGCGCGATCGCGCTCGAGGCCGAGTCGCGCGCGCACCTCCTCGCCGGGCACGGCTCGCCGCTCGAGGGGCTGCGCCGCGCGATCCGCGGGGTCGGCCGACAGTTCGAGGAGCTCGAGGACGATCGCGTCAAGATCGCGAACGCCTATCAGGAGCGCGTCCTCGAGGACGGCCTCGTGCAGCGGCTCGGCTCGCTCGGTCGGGTGCGCCTCCTCGAGGGCGTCGTCCTCGCGCTGATCAGCCTCGTCCTCGGCCTGCTGATGGCAGACTTCACCCTCGAGCTCCAGCCCGAGACGAAGAGGCTCTTCTTCTGGATCGACACGGCCTGCTGCGTCGTCTTCCTCGCCGAGTTCTCCCTCCGCCATCGCTGCGCCGAGAGCAAGCGGTGGTTCTGGAAGCACCACTTCATCGACTTCATCACCTCGATCCCGATCCCCGACGCCCAGGTGCTCCGCTTCGGCCGGGTGGCGCGGGTCGCGCGGATCGCGCGCGTCGCGCGGTTCGTCCGGCTCCTCCGCGTCCTGCGCGTCGTCTTCTTCTTCTGGCGCGGGATGGACAAGCTCGGCGACGTCCTCGACGTCAAGATGATGAAGAAGTCCCTCCTCCTCGGCCTGATCATCCTGATCGCGGGCGCGGCGATGATCCAGTGGGCCGAGGCGGAGAAGAACCCCGAGGCGATGGAGGGGTTCACCGACAGCCTCTGGTGGAGCTTCACGACGGTCGTGACCGGCGGCTTCGGCGACATCCACAACCCGGAGACGGCGACCGGGCAGGTCGTGACGGTCCTGCTGGTGATCGCGGGGATGGTCGTCGTCGGCATCTTCACCGCGACCCTGACGAGCGTCCTCGTCGGCGACGACTCCGAGCAGCTCGCGCTGATGCAGAGCCAGCTCGTGAGGAAGCTCGACGACCTCGAGGCGCACATCGACGCGCTGGCCGCCGCTTCTACCCCCGACGCGCCGACGACGGCGACTACGGACGGCGACGCCTCCGAGCCGACCGGACGGGACGGCGATCCGGCCCCCGACGACGCCGCCTGACGGTCGGACGACCCGGCGGCAGCGCGCCCCCGAGGAGGACGACGATCGCGGCCGCCGCGTGCACCCGCACCGGGTGAACGCCGCCCCCGGCCAGCTCCGGCTCCTCGAGGAGCGGGGCGAGGAGCTGCAGATCCTCGGCCCCGCCGCCGACGCCGAGGAGCGCGGCGGCCAGACCGCCGTGGGAGCGCCGCGCCCTCCGGTCGAACGCGGCGAGGACCGTCCGCAGCGCCGGCGCCGCCCGGGCCGGCGCGGACGGCTGGCGCTCGAGGACGAGCCAGACGGCCAGGTCGTAGAAGGAGCGCGCCGCGAAGCCGTCGCCCGCCGCGGTCGCGGCGGCCATCCACTCGAGGACGCTCACGACGTGGTCGACCCCGTCGGGCTCCTCCGCGCGGTCGAGGGCGAGCGCGGCCGCGGCCCGCTCCTCGGGCCGGTCGGCGTCGGTCACGGTGGCGACGAGCCGAGCGCGCACCGACGCGTCGCCGAGACGCAGGAGCGCGCCGAGCCGCTCGAGCTCCGCGACCGGCTCGATCGTCGGCTCGACCAGGGCGGCCCGCGCGGCGCGGCGCTCCGGCTCGCCGAGGCGCGCGGCGAGCTCGCCGAGGGCGCGGGCGCACGCGGCCACCTCGCGCGACTCCGCCTCGGCGTCGGCTCGCCCTTCCCACGCGGCGACGAGGCGGCCGACGTCGCGATCGTCGCCGAGGTCGGCGGCGACCCAGGCCGCTCGCGCGTAGGCGCCTCGAAACCGCGGGCGCTCGTCGAGCACCCGTCGCGACCACGCGAGCGCCGCGCCGTCGCGATCACCGAGGCGACCGAGGATCTCGGCCGCCCGCGCGGCCGACCAGTCGAACACGATCGGCTCGGCGGCGGCGCCGATCCGGCGCACCAGCTCGTCGGCCGCGTCGGGCTCGCCCTCGCGGATGAGGCGACCGAGGATGAACGCCTCGACCTCCCAGCCGGCGTCGCGCCCGCCGCGCGCTCGCTCGAGGAGGGCCGCCCGGGCGCGCTCGCCGCCGACGAGCTCGGCGAAGAAGGGGCTGAGGCGCCGGCCCTCGCGGAGGTGGCGCTCGACGATGTCGGTCGCCTCCGCCCGGAGCGCGGTCCGCTGGTCCTCCTCGGGCGAACCGCTCGAGGGCAGGAGCAGGACCGCGCCGCCGAGGATGGCGACCACGGCGGCGACGACCAGCTCGCGCTCGCCGCGAGGCGCCCGAGCCGCGCGCGGCGGGTCGCTCAGTCCGTCCATCGCTCGCCGACGACCTCGGCGATCGCCTCGATGAGCCGCGCGCGCGCGCCGGCGTCGCGGACGAACGCGCTCCGGACGGACTTGCTGATCTCGAGGTGGACGAAGTCGCCGACCGCTCCGCGCGCTTCGTTGAGGTAGCGCCCCTGGAGGTTGGTCGTGCCGCCGAGGACGTTCACTCCCTCACCGTAGATCGCGACCCGGTCGTGGCCGAACCCATCTCCGAGGGCGGCGGTGACCGCGCGCTCGGCGTCCGACGTCGGCGTCCCGCGCCCGCCGTCGCTCACGATGAAGTCGACCCGGCGCGGCACGCGCGCGCTCGTGCCGAACCCGTGCACCTGGATCGCGCGGACGCCGGCGACGGCATCGACGACCGCCCGGTGCGCCGCGTGGAAGTGACTCGCCTCGGTGTGGGCTACATCCGACGCGCGCTCGGAGAGGGTGTAGCGCTCGACGGTGTTCTGGAACAGCGCGAACGCGTCGGACTCGACGAAGACATCGCGGCTGAGCGCGTCGGTGTAGGTGTCGTAGATGGTGTGGGGCGCCTCGATCACGGTCGGATGGGCGACCTTGCGGGTCCGGAAGACGTAGAGCCCGGCGCCGCGGGGCTCGCCCGTGCGCTCGCGAAGGACGATGAAGCGCTCCCGCCCGGCCTTCGCCTCCTCGAGGACGAGGCCGAGCGCGTCGGCGGAATCGTCGAGGCCGCGCGCCGGGCTCTTCTTGCCCTTGCGGATCGCGCGGGCCAGCTCGGCGACGAGCTCGTGGGTCGCCTCGAGCGTCTCCTCGTCGGGGACGACGAAGCGAGCTCCCCCCTGACCTCGCGCCGCCCGGATCACCTCGCCGAGCGCGCGGGTCTCCCCCGACCGCGCGACGCGGGTCCGGGGTAGGCCCGCGAGACCGCCTGCGAGGAGGGCGAGGGCGAGCCCGAGCGCGACGACGGGGGTTGGCAATGATGGGAGCCGCACGGCTACCATGATACGCGCAGACCGGAAAAACCACTCGGGCAACAACGCGGCGCGGCACGGAAGCGCGACGAAACGGAATGGAAGTTCGGGGTTCGGTTTTTCCGCAAGTCTTTCATCCTCAGTCCAGAAGCTCGATGCTCGACGTTCCGTCAGGTTCGGCACATGGGTTGCGTTTTGCCCCGGCGAGGAAGACGGATAGAGGAACGAGGGGATCCATGACACGCTTTGCAAAGACCTTCTTGATCAGCGCCCTGACCGCCCTGCTCCTGGTGCAGGCCGGCCCCGCGCTCGCCCAGGAGAGCGGCGACGCCCCGGCGCGCGAGCTCCCCGGCTTCGGGATGGAGTTCGAGTTCGCCGGCCGCGGCAACCGCATCCCGAACTGGGAGAACCAGAACTTCGACAACTTCCGCAACATCATGCGGGTCGTCGCGGAGCACTTCGGCGACAACGCCTCCGCGATCGACAAGGAGCTGCACAAGACGCAGGTGCGGCCCGACGGGACGATCCGCCAGCTCTGGCGCGCGATCTACGTCGATCCCCAGGGCCGGAAGTGGCGCCTCGAGCCCGAGTACGTCGCCACCGGCGGCCTCGATGGCTACGAGCTGGTCACCCCGCCGCTGGCCGAGAGCAACGAGATCCGTCAGATCCTGACGAAGGTCCGCGACTCGGGTCACGTTCGCGAAGGCCTCAAGTCCGGCGTCCACATGCACGTCGACGGCAAGCGACTGATCGCCCCGAACGGCAACGCCACCGCGCTCCTCAACCTGATCAACATGCACGAGTCCATGGAGCCGATGCTGCGGCGAATCTTCAACCCCGTCCGCGGTGGCGGTCACAGTAACCGCTTCGCGACGCCGATCTTCATGGAGCACCCCGAGCTCCTGCGGAAGCTCAACGCGCTCCCCGCCGAGGAGCGGACCGCCGAGAACTTCCAGAGCATCTTCGCGCAGCACAACGCCGCCGAGATGCGCGCCCGCGGCTTCGACGCGATGTCGGAGCAGGCGCTCGAGAAGATGTGGAAGTACCACAGCCTCAACCTGGTGAACCTCCTCGCGATCAACGAGGGCCTCCCGCCCCGGATCGGCACCGTCGAGTTCCGCATGTTCGACCTCGACGTCGACGACCCGCGGACGCACGAGCGCGCCGTCGAGATCTACCGGAACATGGTCGCCAAGGCCGTCGAGATGGCCGCCCGCGGCGAGGTGTTCGAGTGGGACGCCGAGCGGATGAACCCCGACCGCGTCCCGCCCGGTGAGAACCCGGGCCGGCATCTCCTCCCGACCGACCCCCTGGAGGTCCGGAGCGAGGCGCGTCAGTTCATCGAGTTCCTCGGCCTCGAGCCGAGCCGCTTCGAGACCGTCCTCGAGCGGAACATCCGCCCGTTCGCCGCGCCCGAGCCGGCCGAGTTCGACCGCCGCCTCCGGATGACCCCCGACGGGCGCGTCGAGATCGGCGGACGTCCCGTCACCCTCGGCTGGGAGCTCGAGGGTCGCGGCGCGCACGTCGTCCTCCTCATGCGGCCGAACAACGCCGAGCTCGACGCCCGCTGGGACGGGCTGAGTGACGCCGAGAAGATGGCCGAGTTCAAGGCGACCGGCGAGAACATCAGCGAGTTCAAGATGGACACCGGGCGGTTCGGCCCCTGGCTGAGCGGCCGGATCCACCGCGAGGGCACCGGAAACTGGGAGATCGAGAGCGAGCCCCTCGAGAACATGCGCGAGGTCTTCGACCGGATGCGCTGGGTCAAGAAGACGATGGGCGGCGACGGCCGCGGGTTCCACCTGCATCTCCGGTGGGCGCCCGAGGTCGACGTCATGCGGAACAACAGCAGCCAGATCGCCGACTGGTTCAGCCGCGCCGCCGACGCGATCTTCCTGCGCCGCCTCGAGGTCATGAAGCACGCCCTGTCGATGAACACGGCGTGGAACAAGCGCCTCGACCAGGCGACCATCTCGCAGATCGAAGAAGCGATCCGGATGGGCGAGAACACCAACGAGAAGGCGCGCACGATCGCCTGGCGTCCCGGCGGAAGCGGCGAGAGCCGCTACCTCGACATCGAGATCCGCGGCCTCTGGACGCGGGTGAACGACATCGAGAGCGTCGCCCGGATGCTCATCAACGCCTTCAAGAACCAGAACTGGGGCGAGACCCGGCTGCACGAGGGCATGCTCCCGTTCGAGGAGCGCGTCGCCGGCCGCACCCTCCCCGAGCTGGTCGCCGAGTGGGCCGAGAAGGTCGCCGGACGGCGCCTCACGCCGGCCGAGATGCGCGCGCTCAACAACCTCTCGCGCCACGACAGCGAGTGGGCGAAGCGCATGACCCAGCTGATGAAGGCTCAGTTCACGCGCAACATGCTCACTCCGCTCCTGGGATGGGAGAACGAGCAGGGCCTCGAGGAGACGGTCCGCCGCCAGGTGGACTTCGCCCGCGAGGACTTCAACCGTCAGATGCTGTCCCTCATGGACAAGGTGTTCGACGGCCGCTTCGGCCTCGACGTCAACGCGGTCAACCGCAACGCGCTCGTCAACCGCTTCGGGCTGTCGGAGGCCGACGCCGACCGGCTGATCGAGCACCGCGACCGCATCTCGAGCCCGAACCACTTCGAGCTCAACGAGGCGTCGCTCGAGGAGCTGCGGCGCCTGCCGGGCGTGGGCCAGGGCACGATCGACCGGGTCCGCGCGTTCCGCGAGGCGGGCAACCGCTTCGAGAGCGAGGCGGACTTCGACCGGGCCGGAATTCGCGGCCAGCCCCGCGAGGTGCTCATGGAGGCGATGACCCGTCCGACCGAGGGCAGCCGCTTCATCGAGAACCTGGAAGAGCTCCGGACCGCCGGCGTCAGCGAGGAGGGCGTCGAGCGCCTCCGCAGCCAGGGCGCCTTCGGCGAGAACCTGAACGCCAACGAGATGTTCCGCGCCGCCCGGAACAACGTGAAGACCTGGGCCCGCGAGGCGCTCCTGGCCGATCACATGTTCCGCAGCCTCCTCCCGTTCGAGGGGGCCGACCGGCAGCCGAACCCGCGGATCCTCGAGCTCAGCCGCCTCTCGGGTGAGAACCTCGAAGAGGTCGGCGTCAGCCGCGAGGCCGTCGGCATGCTCGAGCGCCTGCGCTCGACCGGCGAGGTCGTCAGCGTCGAGAACCTCCGGAACGTCCCGGGCAACTTCAGCCTCGATCGGGCGACCGCCGCCGAGATCGGGTCGCTCGAGGGGGTGAACCAGGGCGACGCGCGACGGATCGTCGAGGCGCGCGAGTTCCTGCAGAGCCCGACCCAGGTCGACCTGAACACGGCCAGCCGCGAGCGGATCATGGAGATCCCCGGGGTGAACGCCGAGATCGCCGACCGGATCATCGAGGCCCGCGAGAGCGGCACCCGCTTCGAGAACGGCTTCTCCGTCAACAGCCTCTCGGGCGTCAGCGGTCTCGCCCGCCGGACGCTCGCCGCGGCGGTCAACCCCGAGGGCAGCCACAGCCGCGAGCTCACGGCGGAGGACCTCCGCGAGATCGGCAGCGTCCGCGAGTCGGCCCGCGAGGCCATCGAGCGCCGGCTCGCCGAGAACCGGAGCCCGATCGCGAGCGCCGACGCCGAGGTCCTCCTCCGCGAGACCAACATCCCGATGACGAACGAGTCGGCCGAGACGGTCCGTCGCGGCGCCGACTGGCACGAGAACCGGACCGAGACGATGAGCGAGCCGACCCGCGAGGCCGTCCGCAACGCCGTCCGGAACGCGTTCCCGACATTCCACTGGATGCGCAACACCGGCGCCGAGAACCTCAACATCAAGGTGACCGGCGAGGCCGAGCCGATCGCCGAGGCGCGCATCACCGACAGCCGGATCGGCAGCGAGATCACGATCAGCAACGGGATGCTCGACAAGATCAACGAGGCGACCGAGGGCCTCAACGCCGAGGAGGCGAAGGCGTTCCGGAGCAAGGCGATCACGCTGCTGGCGCTCGAGGCCGTCAACCGCGCCACGAGCATGGACATCAACCTCGAGAACGGCGCCCGGGCGAGCGGGATCTTCGGGAGCCAGCTCACCCGCGCCGACGCCGACCGGCTCCGCGAGATGTACGATCGCATGGGCCGGCGCGCCCCGGCCGAGCTCGAGCGCCTCGCCAGCCCGCGGGCCGCCGGCGCCAACGGCCGCGGCGGCACCGGCGTCATCCCCGAGAACCTCCGGAACGAGAACGTCCGCCGCGTCCGCGACCGGGCCCGCACCCGCAGCCGGAACCGGTCGCGCGGCCGGTAAGCCGACCGACGCGCCGACCGACGGACGGCGCGCAGAGCTTCACGCGAGGAGGCTCCGGGACCGAGGTCCTGGAGCCTCTCGCATGTACGCACGGTGTGTGATTGATGGCAGCGATGTCGGCTTCGCCGACGATTCCTCACGCCAAGGCGCCAGGAGCGCCAAGAGCGCCAAGGGGTCCTGCCGGCTCGAGCGCCGCGGGTCGGGCGGTGGGCATTCTCTGCGCCTCTTCGCCCTTTCGCCTTTGCGTCTTGGCGCCTTTGCGCGAGATTTACTCAGTCGAGCGGCTTCAGCTCGATCTCGAAGACGATGTCCCCGTCCTCATCGTCGATCGCATCGAAGTCCGGCTCCCGCCCCCGGTCGTCATCCCCATCCTCGCCGACGCTCCAGAGCAGCGCCCGCCGCTCGTCGATCCGCTGGTAGCGGAGCGGCTCGGCCAGCCGGGAGAACGGGTCCCGGGCGATCTCGATCGTGGTGACCTCGCCCGGTCGACTCGGCAGGTTGGCGTCTCTCCCCGCGAGGGCGAAGGCGAGCCCGGCGCGGGCGAGACGGAGCTCCGCGAGGCCCTGGTAGCGCTTGCGATGGCTAGCGAAGAGGGCGGGCAGCAGCAGCCTGGTGATCGGCGTCATCACGCCGAGCTGCTCCACCTCGTCGTCGATCTCCCCCAGGGCCCGCTCGGCCGTGGCGAGGTCACCTCCGGCGGCCGTCGCGCGGATCGCCCGGCCGAGGATGGTCACGTAGGCGCGCCGGTCCGCGAGGAGCAGCCTCGAGAAGATCGGGACCTGCGTCGTCAGCCCCTCAGCGGAGAGCGACCTCCGGGTCTCCTCGTCGAGGTCTCGGTCTCCGATGAGCCCGTCGAAGATGAGCAGGGCCGTCGCGAGCTCGGTCCGGAGGGCGCGGGCGTATCCCTCTTCGGTCGCCCGCTCGAGCCGCTCGAGATGGGCCCCGAGCCGATCGGCCTGCTCGTCGGAGGGGAGACCGCGCGCGAGAAGCTGCTCGGTCGCGTCCACGAGGACGCCGGTCATCGCCTTCCGCACGAGGAAGCCGATCAGGCTCGGATCGTCGAGGAGCTCGGCGAGCCGCGCGTACCGGATGAGGTCGTCCCAGGCGTCGTCGAGGCGCCCCTCCGCCGAGGCGTGGGACGCCCGCGCGATGAGGATGCTCCCGAGCTCGCGGACCTGCATCAGATGGGGCACCTCGGGAAACGGCACCTCGCCCCAGGAGGTGTCGAAGCGCCACCCGTCGGCGGCGAGGGCCTCCTCGAGGGAGCTCTCGGACGAGGCGAGCCGGGCGAGGACGCCGGGCAGCTTCTCGTCGATGAGGGCGGGGTCGTTCCAGCCGCCGGGGCCGAACTGCTCCTCGTAGCCCTCGGGATCGGTCAGCCCGGCCGCCATCCCGTCGACGGCCGTCGCCTCCTGCTCGTCGCGCTCCCAGAGGTCGCCGACGGCCTCGAAGACCCGGTTCACGGCGTCGGCGCCGTTCCGGTCGGGCTCCGGGCCGAGGATCTGGTCCCAGTCGGGGGCGAGCCCGGCCTCCTCGAGCCGGGCGAGCTCCTCATCGACGACGCGCCGCTGGGTGCGGCTCCACATCCAGCACCCGCCGCACATCGAGAGGCAGGAGAGCGCGAGGACGGTGGCGCAGCCGACGACGAGGCGCTTCACGATTCGCCCGGCGCTCGTTCCGGGATCCGGCTCCTCGGAGACGTCGACATCGGTCCGGGTGGCCATCGCATCTCCTCCTGCTACAGGGGCTATCAAGCTCGTTCAGGTGCCGATGGGCTCGCCTTCGGCGAGCAGGATGTCACCACGGAGGCACAGAGAACACGGAGTATTCACGGAGGACGCGCCGAGCGGTCGAAGACCCGGATCCCCTCCGAGGCTCCTCCGTGCCTCGGTGCCTCCGTGGTTTCATCCTCTTCGCCGAAGGCGAAGCCGGTGGGTCCGCGGTCACCTGACCCAGCTTGATAGCCCTCTTTGCGGGCGGGCTAGTCGACCGGGGAGAGCCGCAGCTCGAACACGACGTCGCCGTCCTCGGGATCGACGGCGTCGGGATCGGGCACGCGGCCGCGGTCGTCATCGCGATCCAGGCCGACGCTCCACAGCGTCGCCCGGCGCGCGTCGACGCGATGGTAGCGGAGCGGGTCGCCGAGACGCGAGAACGGATCCGTGGCGACCTCGACCCCGCGAAGGCGCTCGGGGAGGTCTTCGCCCCCGCACGCCATCGCGACCGCGATGCCGGCGCGCGCCAGACGGAGCTCGGCGATCCCCGTCGTCCGCTTCTCGTAGCACCGGCCGAGGGCCGGGAGGAGCAGCGACGTGATCGGGGAGGTCATCCCGAGCGACCGGACCTCGGTCTCCATCGCCGCGATGGCGCGCTCCGCCTCGTCGACGTCCGTCCCCGGAGTGGTCGCGCGGATCATCGACCCGAGGAGCGTCACGTACTTGCTCCGATCGCGGAGCAGCAGCCTCGCGAAGATCGGCGGCGACGCGGGCAACCCCTCGGAGAGGAAGACCTCCTCCGCCTCGCCCTCGAGCTCCCGCTCGCCCATGACCACCTCGAAGGTCGCCAGGCCGGCGGCGAGCTCGGCGCGCATCGCCCGGCTGAAGCCGGGGTCGATCCCCCGCTCGATGGCGGCGAGGCTCGCGTCGATCCGCGACGCCTGCTCGGCCGTCGGGAGGCCGTGAGCGAGGAGGCCCTCGATGGCTTCGGTGAGCGATCGCAGCATCGCCCGCCGCACGAGCCAGTCGAGGAGGCTCGGCCCGTCGTAGAGCTGCACGACGCGCGCCTGCCGGACGACGTCGGCCCACGCGTCGTCGAGGCGCCCCTCGGACACGGCGACCGCCGACCGGGCGGAGAGGAGCCGGCCGAGCTCCTTGAGGTGCATGAGATGCGGCAGCATCGGGAACGGCTCCTGCCCCCAGGCGACCTCGAAGCGCCACCCGTCGGCCGCGAGGGCGGCGTCGAGCGAGGTCTCCACCGACGCGAGCCGCGCGAGGACGCCCGGCAGCTTCGCATCGATCACGGCGGGGTCGGACCACCCGCCCGGCCCGAACTCCTCGGCGTGGCCCTCGGGGTCGGTCAGCCGGAGCGCCATTCCGTCGACGGCCGTCGCCTCGTCCTCGTCGGTCTCCCAGAGATCCCCGACCGCCTCGAACACGCGCTCGATGTCGGTCGCTCCGTTGCGGTCCGGCTCGGGGCCGAGGATCGCCGTCCAGTCGACCGACAGCCCGGCCTCCTCGAGCCGGGCGAGCTCGTCGTCGACGAGGCGACGATGCGCCCGGCTCCACATCCAGCACCCGCCGCCCAGCGAGAGGCCGGCGACCGCGAGGAGCGAGGCGGCGCCGATGAGGAGGCGCCGGATGAGCCGGCCAGGGCCGAGGTCGGCGTCGGCGTCGTCTCGGTCGGGGTCCTCGGAGCGGTCGGCGGGATCGGCGGGTCGGCGTCGGGCCATGGGGAGCTCTCCTGCGATGCGAAGCGGCGAACGAAGAGGGCGACGAAGGGTCAGGGCCGCGGGCGCCAGAGTCGGCTGCCGCGGATCGTGCGGTTGCTGATCGAGAGGAGGAGGTCGGGGCGGCGTCCGCCGAGCCAGCGGTCCGGATCGGCTCCGAGCGTCGCGACGCCGTGCGCGGCGAGGAGCTGGAGCGCGACGATCGCCCCGGCGGCGACCTCGATCGGGTCATCGCGTCCGGCGAGCTCGACGATCCGGGTGTGGTCGCCGCCGAACGGGCCGGCGCCGGGCCGAACGAAGACGAGGCTGCGGACGCCGAGCTCCTCCCAGGGGCCGGTCAGCTCGGCGGCGCGGTCGGCGCTCGGCCCGTCGAGGGCGAGGACGACGACCCGGGTCGCCTCGCCCGCGACGAACGCCTCGAGGTGATTCCACTCCTCGAGGCACTGGGCCAGGGCCGGCACCGCGTACTCGGTCATCTTGGCGGCGCCGTAGCGGGCGACCGGATGGAGCGGCCCCGAGCCGAGGATCACGACGTCGCGCCCGCCGGCCAGGAACGGCGGCGCCGCGGCCTCGATCGCCTCCCCGACGGAGAGCGCCGCCTCGAGGGCGTCGGCGAAGGGCTCGGCCCGGTCGCCGGCGCCGCCGAGGGCGGCCGCGATCTCGAGCTCGAGCGCGAGCACCGCGGTGAACGTGGCCGTCTGCGGCAGCGTGCTCCGGTAGCCGGCGTAGACGGCATCCTGGGCGAGCGCCTCGGGGGGAGCCGTCCCCAGGATGAGCGTCTCGTCGACGGCCACGTCGATCGGCGAACCCGGGTTGTCGGTCAGGGCGACCACCCGCGCGCCCGCGTCACGAGCGAGCGACGCCGCCTCGAGGGTGCGCGGCGTCCGCCCCGAGACGCTCGCGCAGACGACCGCGTCGGCGGCGACGAGGCGGTCCCGGGCCCAGCGCATCTCCATCGACCGCCACGCACTGACCGGCGCGCCGGCCGGAGCGAGGGCCGTCGCGAGCGAGGCCGCGAAGTGCATGTCCCCGCACCCGACGAGGTGCAGGCGCCCACTCCGCGCGGCCAGATCGCGGCCGAGCGCTCGCGCCGCGTCGCCCGAGCGAGCGTCGACGCGTCGGACGATCGCCGGCTGCTCGGCGATCTCCGAGAGGATGCGCGGAGCGTCGCGCTCCGCGTCTCGATCAGTCATGTCTCGGTATCCCCCCCGAAGGGACGGGCGGTCGGGAAACAAACCGGGGACCGTCGCCGACGACGGCGAGGCCCCCTGGCCCAAGTCCTCGTTGGACCAGGGCCTCGGTGAAGCCGAGCCCCCCCCGACGCCGCCGCGAGCGCCGGAGGATCGCGCCACGAGCCCGGTCCGCTCCGCCACCCGGACGCCGACCCCTCCGCGAGGTCCGGATCGACGGATCGGAGGGCTCCCGATCACTGGATGACGGCGATCGCGGAATCGTCAAGGGCCTCGAGCTTGGGGGCTGGCGGGGCCCGGTTGGGAGTCGTTGACGGGTCTTTCCGCCTTGGTATAGTTCGCACCGGTTCGCGAGACCGAGGCCTCTCCTTCGGCCCCGCGATACCAAGTGATTCTTCCGTAAACGAAAGGGACGACGAATCCAGCGCCGTCCCGACCCCGCGAGCCCGCGGGGAGCATTAGGAGTGCCGGTCCATGAGTGACGCGCAGAAACTTCGCGGAACCGTCAAGTGGTTCAATGACCAGAAGGGCTTCGGTTTCATCATCCGGGATGATGGCCCCGACGTCTTCGTCCACCACACCGAGATCATCTCGGACGGGTTCCGGACCCTCGACGAAGGCCAGGCCGTCGAGTTCGAGCTCACCGACGGACCGAAGGGTCCGAAGGCGGTCAAGGTGACCCGCGTCGCGACGTAGTCGACCGGCCAGTTCGAATAGAGACGTTTCGGGGACGGGCGCGGGCTTCACCGCGCCCGTCTCCGTGTACGGACGTCCCGCCTCGCTCGTCCGTTCCTGGAACACGCGAACGGCATCTCACGCAAAGGCGCAAAGGCGCCAAGGATCGTTGCTCCGATCCGAGATCTCGACCTGGCAGAGCCCCTTTGCGCCTTCGCGCCTTTGCGTGAGATTCCGTCGTTCCTGGAACCACCGCTTCCGCCCGCCATCCGCGCCGCGCCAGCCCTCCCCGTCCAGATCCACCACCACCCCACCTCTCGACCCCTCGCTCGCCCCTTCACTTTGTGCTACAAAGTATTCATCCAGGCAAAGAGGAGACGCCGATGGAGCAGGTGGACGTGGTCGTCGTGGGAGCCGGCTTCGCCGGTCTGGCCGTGGCGCGCGAGACGGCGGTCGCCGGCCTCGCCACCGTCGTCCTCGAACGGAAGAGCGACCCGGGGGCGGCGCCGCGCACGACGGGGATTATCGTCGACGAGGCGCGCCGGCACCTGCCGATCCCCGAGCGGCTCCTTCGCCCGCTCGATCGGGTCCGCCTCGTCGCGCCGAGCCAGCGACGTCACCTCGACCTCTCCCGGCCGGGCTACCACTTCTACGCGACCGACACGCCGGGCGTCCTCCGCTGGCTCGCCGCCGAGACCACCGTGGCCGGCGCCGAGCTGCGGACGTCGACCGCCTTCCGGGATGCCGTCCGGCGCGCCGACGGCATCGAGCTGCCCGAGCTCGGCCTCCGCACGCGGCTGCTCGTCGGCGCCGATGGGGTGCGCTCCCGCGTCGCGCTGCGGTTCGGGCTCGGGCGGTGCCGGCGGGCGCTGGTCGGCGTCGAGGATGAGCTCCTCCTTCCCGCGAGCGCGGCGCCGCGGTCGGTCCTCTGCCTCCTCGATCCGGTCCTCGCGCCGGGCTACCTCGGCTGGGTCGTGCCCGGGGTGGGCGGGGTGACCCAGGTCGGCCTCGCTCGCCACGCGTGCCGGTCGAGCAACGGCCGCGCCCGCCCCGACCTCGCCCTCGACCGGCTCGTCGGCCGCCTCGCCCGTTCGGGTCGGGTCGATCTCCGCGGCGCGAGGCGCCTCGGCCGGCGCGCCGGGCTGATCCCGATCGATGGACCTCGCCGCCGCGCGTCCGGCCCCGGCGTCGTCCTCGTCGGCGACGCCGCGGGCTGGGTCTCTCCCCTCACCGGCGGGGGGATCCACACCGCGCTCGCGTGGGGTCGCCGCGCCGGAGCGACGATCGCCGACGCCCTGCGGCGGCGCCGCGAGACCCCGGGAGGCGCCCGGATCCGCCCCGCCGGGCCCCGGTTCGTGTTCAAGCGCGTCCTCCGCGCCGCCTTCGAGGTCCTCGCGCGCGAGCCGCTCATCGAGGCCGCGTTCCGGACGCCCGCCCTCCCCGCCCTCGCCCGGCTCGTCTTCTTCCACACCCGGGGGCTCCTCTCGCCTGGCGCGTGGCGGGCGCTCCTCCCGCGGCGGTCCGGGTGGCCTGCCACCGGTCCGACGGTGTAGTCTCCCATTGATGCGATACGTCGCATCATCGGGCACGTCCCCGAGCTTCGGACGGGCCCTCGGACGGGAGCGCCGCGCCGTATGCACGCAGGGGGAGGCCTCGACGCCTCGTCGTCGGACCGCGCGTTCGTCGACGCCGCCATCGCGCGCGGGCTCATCGGCCCGGCGCAGGCGGCCGAGGCGATCGAGCACGCCCACGCCCAGCCCCCGCCGGTCGACGCCTTCACGGTCGGGCGGTCGCTCGTCGCGAAGGGGTTCCTCCGACCGGTCGATCTCGTCGCGCTCTGCCTCGAGGCGCGCCACGAGCTCTACGTCTGCGGCGGCTGCGCCGCCCGCCTCGGCGCCTCGCAGGTCCAGCCGCTCATGGCGTGCCCATCGTGCGGCGCGATCCTCGAGGCGTCGCGCGTCGACATCTCCCGCGAGGTCAGCGCCGCCGAGGTGCTCGGGAGCCGCCAGGCGACCGACCTCTCGATCCCCCTTCCGCTCCGAGGTCACCCCACGCCGACGAGCTCGGGCGACGTCCTCGCCCGGTACCGCGTCGACGGCGAGCTCGGACGCGGCGGCGTCGGCGTCGTCCTGCGAACGCACGACACCCAGCTCGATCGTCCGGTCGCCCTCAAGATCGTCCGGCCGGGGCCGAACGTCAGTCCGCGGACGATCGAACGGTTCCTGCGCGAGGGTCGCGCCGCGGCTCGCCTGAGCCACCCCGGGATCGTCGCGGTCTACGAGGTCGGGCAGGTCAAGGACTTCTTCTACCTCGCGCAGAAGCTGGTCGACGGGCGCCCCCTGATCGACCTGATCGCCGGCCCCGAAGGACCGCCGAAGGTCGGCGACGGGCTCGGCGTGACCGAGGGCGTCGACATCGTCTATCAGGCGCTCGACGCGATCGGCGCCGCCCACGCCGCCGGCCTGATCCATCGCGACCTCAAGCCCCACAACATCATCGTCGACGACGACGGGCGCGCCCACCTGATCGACTTCGGCCTCGCCCGGGACACCGAGCAGACCGGGGGGAACACCCTGACCCAGCAGGGGCAGCTCCTCGGCACGCCGTGGTACATGTCGCCCGAGCAGTTCACGAGCCCCCACGCCGTCGACCTCCGGGCCGACCTCTACGCGCTCGGCGCGGTCCTCTATCAGTGCCTCACCGGGTCTCCGCCCTACACCGGCGCCTCGATCATGGATCTGATGGCCGACGTCCTCGCCGGCGACCTCGTCCGCGCGAGCGTCCTCGCTCCCGACCTCCCGCCCGCCCTCGACGAGGCCATCGCGCGCGCCCTCGCCCGCGATCCCGACGAGCGGTTCCCGAGCGCGACCGAGTTCGCCAAGGCGCTCGCCTCCGCCGTCGACGACGAGCTGCCGACGATCCTCCTCGGCCCGGGCAGCTCGGCGCGGCACCGGATGATGAGCCCGTCGTCGGCGCGCCACCGCGCGATGGGGAGCTCGGGGCGGATGAAGGCGCAGCGCGCGTCCTCCAAGCGCCACAAGGCGCCCCCGAGCTCGGGACGGACGAAGGCGCAGCCTCCCCCGTCGAGCCGACACGACGTGCCCGCGGCCGGGAAGGGCAGCGGCGCCGAGATCCGGGCGGCGGGCTCCACGGGGCGCCATCGCCAGAGCTCCAAGAGCCAGCGCGCCCCTCGCCAGGTGTCCTCACGCCGCCAACGGGCCCAGGTCTCGACGCGCCACCCGGCGCCGCGGCGCTCCGCCGGCGGAGCGCTTCCCGTCTCGATCGCGCTCGCGGTCGCCATCGTCCTCGTCGGGATCGCCGCCTGGGTCGCGGGCCGGTCGACCGTGTCGGCGCCCGGGCCGACCGTCGCCGAGCGCCCGGCCGTGACCGACCCACTCCCCGCGATCGATCCGTTCGCGGCGGCGCCCGGACCCTTCGACGGCTTCGACGATGACGACGAGCACCGCTTCGACGATGGCGACGATGACGACGCGCCGCCGGGGGACGCGTCCTCGTCGCTCCCGTCGAACGACGAGTCCGCCGCCGACGCGACGCCGACGCCCCCGCCGGCCCCCGCCGCCGACGCGAACGCCAACGTCCTGCGCGCCCTCTCGCTCATCGTCGCGAGCTTCGACCGCCTCGTCGCTGGCGAGCGCTCCGCCCGCGCCGACATCGAGGAGGCCCGGGCCGCCCTCGAAGAGGCCGTCGGGCGGACCTCGGACGCGGACGCGGACGCCGCGGCGATCCACGCCCTCCTCGGCTGCACCGCCCTCGCCCTCGACGACGTCGACGCGGCCATCGCGGCGCTCGATCGCTCGGCCGAGCTCGCCCCGTACGACGCGGTGGCGCTGAGGCTGCTCGCCGTCGTCCTCCTCCGCGGGCGAAGGTCGGAGCGCGCCCTCGAGGTGCTCGGAACGCCGAGCCTCCTCGCGAGCGGCGACGCCCTCGTCCCGGCCCTCACCGGGCTCGCCCACATCCAGCGGGGCGACCTCCTCAAGGCGAACCAGGTGCTCGGACCGTTCGCCCGCGCCCGTCCCGCCGACGCCGACCTGCTCGGGGAGCCGATCACCGTTCGATTCGGGGGCCCGAGCGGCGAGCTCGCCGCGTCGATCGAGATCCGTTTCCGCCACGCCTCGTCCGAGGCGGGTCGACTCGACGCGACCCTCTTCGACGCGGTCCGCCAGCTCGCACGCGGCGACGCGGATCGGGCCGCGGCGCTCGCCGAGCGGGCGGCGAACGAGCACGGGGCGAGCGCCCGGCCGCACACTCTCCTCGGCCTCGCGGCCCTCCGAAGGTCCGACGCGAGCGCCGCGCAACGGCATCTCGAGCGGGCGAGCGAGCTCGCCCCCGAGGACCCCGCCGTCGTGATCTGCCTCGCCATCCTCGAGTCGGGGAGCGGACGCGCCGAGGCGGCCAACGCCCGCCTCGAGCGGCTGCTCGAGAGCGAGACCGGACGCAACGACGCGCTCCTGACCCTCGCGATGCTCGCCGCCCAGACCGGCCGAAGGGATGACGCCCGGCGCTGGGCCGAGCGAGCCTGGATGAACACCACCGCGGTCCAGGAGCGTCTCCGACTCATCGTCCTCTTCCGGGAGATCGGCGACCCCCTCCGCGCCGCGACCGCGAGCGCCGAGCTCTCCGCGCAGCACCCCGACAACCCGATGGTGCTCGAGGCGGCCGGCCAGGCCGCCCTCGCCTCGGGCGACCCCGACCGGGCGCTCGACAGCTTCCGCAAGCTGGCGGCGCGGTTCGAGCACGTCGCGCGCGTCCACACCCTCATGGCCGACGCGCTCGCCGCGAAGGGCGACGCCGAGGGCGCTCGGACCAGCCTGCGACGCGCGATCGAGATCGCGCCCGACGACCTCGGCGCGCTCGTCGGCCTGGCATCGATCGCCGGAAAGCAGGGGAAGCTCGACGAGGTCCGGCGCATGGCCCTCCGGATCCGGCGCCACCACCCGCGCAGCGCCAAGTCGGACCTGCTCGAGGGGCAGGCCGCCCTCGCCGAGCGGAAGCTCGGCGAAGCGGGGGCCGCGTTCGAGAAGGCGTTCGCGAAGGAGCCGAGCCGCGAGATCGCCCTGCGGGCCGCGTCGACCTTCGCCGAGGCGCGCGACTTCGCCGGCGGATCCCGGGTCCTGCGCGCCTGGCTCGCGGGCAATCCGAAGGACGCCGCCGTCCGGAGCCAGCTCGCCCTCCTCCTCCAGACGGCCGGCCGACGCGATGAGGCGAAGCGCGAGTACCGCCGCGTGGCCGAGCTCGAGCCGGGCAACGCCGGCGCGCTCAACAACCTCGCCTGGATGATGTTCGAGGACGGCGAGAGCGGCGCGCGCGGCTTCGCCGAGCGCGCCTACCAGGCGAATCCCCGGAGCTGGCAGGTGGCCGACACCCTCGGGTGGATTCTGGTCCATCAGGGCGAGGCGGAGCGCGCCGTGACCATCCTCGCCGAGGCCGTGGAGCACGCCGACGGAAACCCCTCGGCCCGTCACCACTACGCCGCCGCCCTCGCGAAGGCCGGCCGCGGCGGCGAGGCGCGGAAGGTCGCCCGGGCGATCCTCGACGAACAGCCCGACTACGAGCACGCCGACGCCGTCCGGGAGCTCCTCCGGAAGCTCCGCTGAGGGACTCCAAAGGAGCCTCCGGACGGCGACCTCGGGCCCGTCCGCCTTGCGGGTCGCGGGCGCTTCGGCCAAGATCTGAAGCGTTAACGGCAACCGAACCCTCGAGCAGCGGACGGAGGTCATCATCATGAGGCGACGAGCCCAGCGCGGATTCACTCTGATCGAGCTGCTGGTCGTGATCGGGGTCATCGGCGTCCTGATGACGATGATCCTCGCGGTCCAGGGAACGGTGCTTCGAAAGTCGAAGCGCGCGGCCTGCGCCAGCAACCTGCGCCAGATCGGGATCGCCGTCACGGCCTACATGAACGGCGCCTTCGGCCCGAACCACCGGAAGGGATTCGGACCGCACGTCAGGGATCTCCAGACGCCGGACGAGCCCGAGGACGTCGGGATCGTCTTTCAGACGCTCGTGCGCACCGGCGAGATCGACGATCCCGAGGTCTTCATCTGCCCGGCGTCGTTCGACGTCCCCCTCCGCCTCGGCCAGGGCCAGCAGCTCAACAGCTACACCCTGCCGATCACCGACGTGACCGATCCGGACGCGAACTTCTCCTACGGCTGGACGGCCGGCACCATCCAGGCGACGACGGCGGTCTCGACGATCCCGATCGCCGCCGACCGCACCGTCACCGACATCGATCAGGTCGGCACGGCGACGACCGACGTGGCGATCAACCACATCGAGGGCCGGAACCTCCTCCGGCTCAACGGCACCGTCGAGTTCGTCCTCCGCGAGCTCGAGGACACCGCGAGCCCGCTGAACGACCCGACCGTCACGGCGTTCTTCCAGAACATGAACCTCCTCCGAGACGCGGGCCTGACCCCTCCGGGCCCGTAGCTCCTCCCCTCACCGCCGCGCCCGACGGGGGCTGGTGAACGAGACCCTCTCCGAGCTCGCCGAGCGCCTCGGTCCGGACAACGTCCTCCGCGACGACCGGATCCCGGCGGCGTTTCGTCGCGACCTGCTCACGTCCGTCCGTGGGCTGGCCGTCCCTGCCGAGGGCTGGACGCCCGCCGCCGTCGTGAGCCCCGGGTCGACCGAGGAGGTCGCCGAGGTGCTCCGCGCCGTCGGCTCCGCCGGCGGACGGGTCGTCTGCCGCGGAGGCGGCACCGGGATCATGGGCTCGGCCGCGCCGCCCGACGGGTGGGTCGTCCTCGACCTCTCTCGCCTCGACGCGATCGACATCGACGCGACCAGCCGGCGCGCGCGGGTCGGGGCCGGCGCCCGGATCGCCGCCGTCGAGGCGAAGGCGGACGACAAGGGCCTCGTCCTCGGCCACGACCCGTGGACGTTCGAGATCGCGACGGTCGGCGGCGCGGTCGCGACCGACGGCCTCGGCTACCTCGGGGCGCGCTACGGCTCGCTCGGCGATCGGGTGATCGGCGTGACGGCCGTCCTCGCCGACGGGACGGTCGTCACCAAGCGGCCGGCGGTGAAGGCGTCGGTCGGCTTCGACCTCTCCGCCTGGGTGATCGGGACCGAGGGAACGCTCGCGGTCGCGACCGAGCTCGTCCTCGACCTCCGCGAGCGGCCCGAGGCGCGCCGCCTCCGCGGCTACTCGTTCGCGACCCTGGAGGCCGCCTTCACGGCGACCTGCCGGATCGCCGAGGTCGACCCGGCGCTCCTCGAGCTGAGCGTCTCCTCGCCCGGCGCGGGCTCGATCTGGCCGTTCGCCGACGAGCTCGTCGACCGGCCGACCCTCTTCGTCGGCGTCGACGGCGTGATCGACGTGGTGAAGGGCCAGCTCGAGGCGATCCGCCAGCGGGCCGCCGAGCACGGGGCCGAGATCCTGCCCGGCGCGGCGGTGGAGGCGTTCTGGCGCGATCGGCACGCGGTCGTCGAGCGCTACCGCAAGGACGACGACGGGATGACCGAGGCCGAGCGGCGCGCCGGCGACGTCGCGTTCGACTTCGTCCACGCCGCCATCCCCCGCGACGCGGTCGTCCCCTTTCACGGCGAGGCGCGCCGGATCCTCGAGCGCCGGCGCGTGACGATGATCGAGCTCGGCGTCTGGGTCGCGCCCGAGCTCGTCAGCATCGTCTTCGCGAAGCGGGCGGACCGGGCCGCGATCGCCGCCGCGACCGACGAGCTCATCCGGCTCGTCCACGGCCTCGACGGGTCGATGGAGTACTGCCACGGCGTCGGCCGGCGCCTGGCCCACCTCCTCGACGACGAGCACGGCGACGCCCTCGCCGCGTACGTCCGCGTCAAGCGCGCCCTCGACCCGCGCGGCGTCCTCCCCTCGCTCGGAGAGTGGGTCTGAGCCGCCGGCCGCGGTAGAGTGGCTCCCGCGATGCCAGCGCCCGAGACCGAGCCCCGCGCCTTCCCCTGGTCCGACCCGCGAGACGGCCTCCCCCTGGCCACGGCGACGGCGCCCGGATGGGCGAGGATCGCCCTCTCGAACGTCGACGCCCTCCTCGTCGACCACGCCCACTGCGAGCAGAAGGCGGCATCGAGCGGCCTCGCCCTCCTCGGGCGACACCCCGAGAGCCCCGGGCTCGTCCGGGCGATGCTCGCCCTCGTCCACGAGGAGCTCCGTCACTTCCGGCAGGTCGTCGACCTTCTCGAAGCGCGCGGCGGCTCGCTGACCCCGCCGCGGCCCGACCGCTACGCCGGCGAGCTCCGCCGGCTCTCGTGCAGCCTGGCGCGCGGGCTCGGCGGGCTCGGTGACATCCTCGTCACGGCGGCGTTCATCGAGGCGCGCTCGTGCGAGCGGTTCCGCCTCCTCGCCGAGGAGCTCGCCGTCACCGAGACCGAGCCGCTCCCCCCGGGGCTCGACCCGGAGACGGGCGCCAGCCTCGAGGGCTTCTACACCCGCCTCGCCGACGCCGAGGGGCGTCACTGGGAGCTCTTCCGCGACCTCGCGATCGGCGCGTGCGGCGAGCCCGCGGTGCGGCGACGCCTCGAGGTGGTCGCCGCGGCGGAGGCGGAGCTCGTCGCATCGCTCGACCCCGGACCGCGGATCCACTGAGCGATCGTGGCTTCTTCTGCGGGGCCTTGCCGAACCGTGTGCGAAGCGATGGCCGACGGGCGGGGGCGGCGGGTGGGCGGCCTGCTTCGGGAGGTCCGGGCCGGCCGAGCCGCTGTTTCCCGTTCGGAACGTTGCGGGGCAGCCAGCGCGGGGGTCAGAGCGCCGGTTGCCGCTCGTTCGAGACGGGGTTGCCGGGGCGGGCTCCCCTCCCGAGCGGTAACCGGACGACACTGACCCCCAATGCCAGCCCGCGGTGAGTCGCCCGAACCGAATCTTCGCTGGTGCGTGCGAGGTCGCGCGCCCCACGCCCTGGATCGCGCAGAGGGCCCCGGCCGCGGATCGCGCAGACGGTCCCGGGCCTCCGCATCGGTTCGTACACCCACCACTTGGATCGCGCAGGAACCCCCCGGGCCTCGCATTGGGGGTCAGTGTCGTCTTCCTGCTGTCTTGGGAGGGGAGCTCGCTTCGGCAACCCCGCTCCGACAAGCAGCAGGAAGCGCTCTGACCCCCGCGCTGGCTACCCAGAAGAGCGACGAACGGGAACCGGCGGCTCGGCCCACCCGCAAGCACCGAAGCAGGCCGCCCACCCAACGGCACCGCCCGTCGGCAATCGCGTCGCCAACGGTCGGCGAGTCCCGACGAACGTTCGCCGCCTCAGCCGTGCATCGTCAGGCCGCCCGAGACGCTGATCGACTGGCCGGTGATGTAGCTCGCCTCGTCGCTGCACAGGAACACGACGATGCCCGCGATGTCGGCGGGGTCGCCGAATCGTCGGAACGGGATCGCGCGGCGGAGCGCCTCGTAGAGCTGCTCGCCGTTCGGCTCGTCCTTCACCGACTCGAGCAGCGGCGTGTGGGTCGGGCCCGGGCAGACCGAGTTCACGCAGATCCCCTCGCGAGCGTGCTCGCGGGCGAGCGCCTTGCCGAGCGCGATCATCGCCCCCTTGCACGCCGAGTAGACCGCCTCGCGGCTGCCGCCGACGCGGCCCGCGTCGCTCGCGAGCATCACGACCTTGCCCCGCTTGCGCTCCTTCATGCCCGGCAAGACCCGGTGGAGCACGTTGAGGTGCGCGAACAGATTGACCCCGACGAGCTGGTCCCAGAGCTCCGGCGTCGTCTCGAGAAACGGCAGGAACCGGTCCCAGCCGACGTTGTTCACGAGGACGCTCGTCGGGCCCACCTCCTCCTCGAACGCGGTCACCGCCGCGGACACCGCGGCGTAGTCGGTCAGGTCGACCTCGACGGCGTGGGCGGCCCCGCCCGCCTTCTCGATCTCGCGGACCGTCGCGTCGGCGGTGCCGGCGTCGCGGTCGAACACGCCGACGACGGCGCCCTCGGCGGCGAAGCGCAGCCCGATCGCGCGGCCCATCCCGCCGCCGCCCCCCGTCACGATCGCGACCTCGTCGAGCAGTCCTCGCACGGCAGCCTCCCGCCGGCGCGCGGCCGGCCTCGTCCTCGACCTCGGCCGGCCACCCTACGACGCGCCTGACGAACGCGCGAGCCCGTCTCGGCTCAGTCGGGCTCGGGCGCCTTGCGAAGCGCGCTCGCCTCCGCCTCGAGGCGCGCCGCCTCCTCGATCTCGCCAGCGTCGCGGAGGATCGCCGCCCGGACCTCGAGCGCCTCGGCCCGGGTCGGCCGGAACTGGGCCTCGCCGCCGGCGATCACGAGGAGCCGGTCGGCGTCGTCGAGGGCGGCGGCCGCGTCGGCTGGTCGGCCGGCCGCTCGCTCGATGCGTGCGAGGTCGATCTCACCTTCGGCGAGCTTCCCCGCCTGCCACGCGGCCCACCAGCTGCGTCGCTCGCCCAGGGCGAGCAGACGGTTCCGGCGGACGTCGATGATCGCTTCGGCCTCATCGGGTCGTCCGGCCGCGATCAGGGCGGTGATCAGCGACCGCTGCACGTCGGCGAGGGTGAAGGCATCGTTCCAGAGGTAGTCGCGCGGTCCGGTCTCCGAGAGCACCACGTATCGCTCGACGCTCGCCCGGAGATCCGCGAGCCCTTCCTCGAGTCGATCGAGCGCGAGGAGGCGCTCGCCACGACGCCGGTAGGCGCCCGCGGCATCGCGACGCGCGTCGCGGCTCGCCTCCGCCGGGGCGGCCTCCTCATCGGCGAGCGTCACGGCGCGCTCCCAGCACGCGAGCTCCTCGTCGAGTCGTCCGTGATTCCGCGCGTGCCCGGCGGAGATCTCGTGGAGCCAGGCGACCCGCTGGTGGGTCTGGGTCGGATCGGTCCGCGAGACCTCCAGGGCCCGATCGATGGCAGCGGTCGGATCGAGGCCGACGTCCTGCGCCTGCGCGCCGCAGCAGGCCGGCGCCCCGGCGTCGAGGAGCGCCTCGGCGAGCGCCCCCCACACCAGGAACGGTCGGCCGTCGGACGTCGAACGGTTGACCACCCGGACGCCCGCGGCGGCGAGCTGCGTCGCTCGGTCCTCCCGGGCCGTCGACAGCTCGCCGCTCTCGTCGAGGAGCGCGAAGGCCTCGCGGAACGACTCCACGCCCGGCGAGTAGAGGGTGATCTCGGCGACGGTCGCGGGGAGGCTTCCGATCCGGCGCTCCGCCGGGAGCTCCCGGTCCCGCCGGAGGGCTTCCCGAAGGAGCTCGGTCCGCCGGCCCTTGTCGCCGGCCCAGCTCAGCGCCTCGGAGGCGTCGACGAGCAGCCAGGGCGACTCGACCCCGCAGCCGAGCGAGGCATCGACGAGGCTGTGGGCGAGCCGGACCGTCTCCTTCCAGCTCCGGATGATCCCCTCCTTGTTGGCTTGGACCACGAGCTGGCCGAGCACGACGAGCTCGGCCGGGTCGTGGACCCGTCGGTCGAGCGCCCGCTGCACGCGCGCCGTCAGGCGTGCGCGACTGCCGAGGGCCGCCGCGATCCGTCGATGAGCGCGGAAGGTGAACGGCGAGAGGTTTCGCCGCACGAGGTGAACCTCGAGGAGGAGGACGCGATCGACGATCTCATCGGTCGGATCGTCGAGGCGACGAAGCTCCTCGAGGAGGTCGCGAAGCCGCCCCTGGAGCTTGGCCGCGCGCTCGGCCTCGAGGAGGGGCAGACGCCCCGTGACGCGCCCGGCGAGCGCCTCGAGGAGATGGGCAGCGTCGGCGGGCCCGTCGATCGCGACGAGCGCGGCCTCGTCGAGGCGCGCGAGGACCGCGTCAGGCCAGCCGCTCGGGTCGAGCTCGGCGCCCCCGTCGATCGCCGCGCGGAGAGCGTGGATCGCGTCCTCGACCCGGCCGGGCTCCAGGAGCAGGCGCTGACCTCGGAGCGCGTCGATGCGGGCGCGGGCGTGAGGCTCGAGGCCGGCGACCACTCGCAGCTCATCGAGAAGCTCGGGGTCGAGGTAGCCGAGCTCGACCGCCCCGTCGGCGACGGCCCGAGCGAGCTCGCCCTGAGCGCTGCCGGGCAGCGGCGTGCCGGCGCCCGCGAGGCCCGCCAGGCCCGGCCAGAGCTCGCGGCGCCGGAGGAGCTCGACGGCGGCGGCGGCGAGCTCGGGGTCGCCGCCGACCCGCACGACGACGTCATCGACGGCGGCGGCGTGCTCGGCCTCCTCGTCGTCGGCCCGGGCGAGCCGGTCGATCGCGAGGAGCAGCCGGGCGCGACGGCGGTCGCCGGGCGCGCCCACTGCGATCGCCTCGAGGCGAGCGCGCGCGTCCGAGTCGAGCGGCCCGTGTTCCCGGAGACTCTCCTCGATCGCGGCGAGACCGACGCCGAGCTCGCGGGCCGCGCCGGTCTCGGACCGGTCGCGCCTCCCCATTGCCACGAGGAGGCCGACGGCCCCCGCGAGGAGCACCGCCCCGAGCGTCACGGCGGCGACGACGCCGAGCGGCGACCGGCGGCGCGATCGAGCGGAGCCGAGCGTCGCCGGGTCGAGGAGCGCGGAGCGGAGCGCGGCGGCGGACGGGAACCGGGCCGAAGGATCCGAGGCCAGCGCCCGGAGGCAGACGCGGTCGAGGCTCGACGGAATGTCATCCCGCCAGCGCGACGGCGGCGGCGGCTCGCGCCGGAGCAGATCCGAGAGGACCTGGGTGAGGCTCTCGCCGACGACCGGCGCGCGCCCCGTCAGGCAGGCGTAGAGGACGGCGCCCAGGCCGTAGACGTCGCTGGCCACGCCGACGGCGCGGGCTGCCTCGCCGCCGCGGACGAGCTCGGGCGCCATGAAGATCGGCGTGCCGGTGATCTCGCCCGAGAGGGTGAGGCGCTCCTCACCGTAGACGTCGTGGGCGATCCCGAAGTCGACGATCCGGGGGAAGCCGGACGCGTCGAGGAGGACGTTCTCGGGCTTGAGGTCGCGGTGGATCACGCCGAAGCCGTGGGCGTGCTCCACCGCATCGGCGAGTCGCGCGACGATCCGGACGGCGTCGCGCGGTGCGAGCGGTCCGCCGACGAGACTCGCCGCGAGCGTGGTGCCATCGACGAGGTCCATCGCGTACCACGGCCGACCCTGGTGGACGCCGTTGGCGTGCACCGCGACGATGCCGCGGTGACCCGACAGGCGTCGGGCGAGCTCGATCTCCCGCTCGAACCGGGCGCGCGGCCGCCCGGCCGGCCAGCCCAGGAGCGTCTTGAGGGCGTGGACGGCCCCATCCGACTCGCGCCGCGCGCGAAAGACGATCCCCATCGAGCCGCGGCCGATGGTCCCTTCGAGGCGGTAGGGCCCGACGGCAGCGCCCGGATCGTGGTAAGGGTCGTGCGATGGAACGGGGCTTCTCAACGTCTTCTCCGCCTGGAGAATAGCTCTGCGGAGCCGCGTCGCGCCAGGCGGCCGCGCCCGATTGTCCTTGACGGATGGGGGCCCTCTCCAGATAATCCGAGTAATTACTCGGATTCAGCCATCAGGAGAGCGACCATGGATCTTCCGGAGCAGGGCATCGATCGAGACGAGGTGATGCAGGAGCTCGAGGAGCTCCGCCGTGATGACGTGCCGTGGCTCGAGGGCAAGGCGTTCACGAACCTCTTCATCGTCGACCGCGACGGCAAACGCCTCGTCGAGGACGCGTTCCGGAGCTACCTCTGGGAGAACGCGCTCGACCCGACCCAGTTCCCGAGCCTGCTGCGGCTCGAGACCGACATCCTCGCGATGGCGGCGGCGCATCTGGGCGGCGACGAGTCGATCACCGGCTCGTTCACGAGCGGCGGCACCGAGTCGGTCATGCTGGCGGTGAAGTCGGCCCGCGACCTCGCCCTCGCGACGCGTCCCGAGCTGGCGAGGCTCGGGAAGCCAGAGATCGTCCTGCCCGTGACGGCGCACCCGTGCTTCCAGAAGGCGGCCCACTACCTCGGCCTCGACGCGACCCAGGTGCCGGTCGACCCCGAGACGCTCCGGGCCGACCCGGCCGCGATGGCCGCGGCGATCACGGACCGCACGATCCTCCTCGTCGGGTCGGCGCCGTCGTACGCCCACGGGGTCGTCGACCCGATCCCCGAGCTCGGCGCGCTGGCCGAGGAGACCGGCATCCCGCTCCACGTCGACGGCTGCATCGGCGGGTGGCTCCTCCCGTTCTTCCGCGAGCTCGGCGCGCCGGTGCCCGCGTTCGGCTTCGAGGTGCCCGGGGTCGGGTCGATCTCGATGGACCTCCACAAGTACGCGTTCGCGGCGAAGGGCGCCTCGGTCGTCCTCTACCGCGACCCGGCCCGGCACCGGCATCAGGTCTTCACCTGGTCGAGCTGGCCCGGCTACTCGCTCGTGAACCCGGTCATCCAGAGCTCGCGGTCGGGCGGACCGCTCGCGGCCGCGTGGGCGATCCTCAAGCACTACGGCCACGACGGCTACCTCGAGGTCGTCCGGAACCTCAAGGCGTCGACCGACCAGATCGTCGAGACGGTCAACGCGTCGAGCCATCTCCGCGTCCTCAGTCGGCCGGAGATGTGCCTCGTGGCGATCGCGTCGACCACCGACGACCTCTGCATCTTCGACCTCGCCGACGCGCTCCGCGCCAAGGGCTGGGTCGCCTACCCGCAGTTCCGGATGGGCGAGGGGATGCCGCCGAGCCTCCACCTCACGATCCTGCCGAAGAACCTGCCGCACGTGGACCGCTGGCTCGCCGACCTCGAGGAGTGTGTCGCCGAGCTGCTCGCCAGCCCGCCCGAGCGGTCGCCTGGCCTGGCCGCGATGGCCGCGTCGGTCGACCTGTCGGCGTGCAGCGACGTGGAGCTCCAGGGGCTGCTCGCCCAGGTGCTCGGCGACGGCGGCCCCTCGGCGCCCTCGCCGGACGTGAACCGGCTCCTCGACGCCCTCCCGACGGCGATCCGTGACCGGGTCCTCGGCGCGGCGTGGCAGCACATCATCGCCAGCGCCGGCCGCCCGATCGCTGCCGTCTCGTGAGCGTGAGCATCGCGACGCGTGGGCAGCGGCTCGGCGACGCCCGAACCAATCCATGCAATCCGCGTCATCCGCGGTTCGGTCTCCCTGGGCGGCGAACGAACGGGAACCGCGGATTGTCGGATTGACTGGATTGCGAGACGCGGGAGTTCATTGCCGACGCGCCGGGCCGCGTTCCAGGAACGACGAATCTCATGCAGAGCCGCTGAGACGCAGAGCAGCCAGCTCGGAGAACACGGACAAGACGGAGACAAATCCCGACTTGCGAGAGTCAGCGCCGCGACGCCGGCGTGATCCCGAGGTAGCGGCAGACGGCCCGGTCGATCTCGTCGACGCGCTCGGCCTCGGTCCAGGGTAGCGCCTCATCGGGCGCGATCCGCGCCGAGAGCGACTCGACGATGTGGAAGCTCATCACGGCCGCCCGCTCGATGTCGTCGACCGCGAGCTCGTCCCGGTGCTCGGCGAACCGGCGCTGGATCTCCTCGAGGATGAGGCGCTCCCCGGGGCGGTAGTCCAATCGGCGCTCGCCGCTGATCAGCGATCGGAGCCCCTGGAAGACGGTCGCGTTCTCGCGGTAGAGGACGACGGTCGCCTCGACGATCGCGCGGATCCCCTCGGCCAGGGTCGACCCGGCCGACGCCTCGAACGTGGCGAGGATCGCCCGCGCCTCCTCCTCGGCGAGGGTCTCGATGAGCTGCTCCGCGATCGCGCGCTTGTCGGCGAAGTACTCGTAGACGCTCCCGACGCCGACGCCCGCCTCGCGGGCGACGCGATTGGTGTTCAGCGCCGCCGCGCCGTCGGCCTCGAGGATGCGGCGGGCCGCCTCGAGGATCCGGGCGACCTTCTCCCGCGAACGGTCCTGACGGGGAACGCGACGGCGAGGCTCGGTGGGCGCAGGCACGACCTCATCGTAGTGGTGCGTGGAGAGTTCGCAATGCCCGTAACGGCGCTCCTCGTCAGCGAAGGGAGCGAAGGGGTCAGGTCTCGGATGTTCGCATTAGCGGTCCTAATGCGAACATCCGAGACCTGACCCCTTCGGTGCGATTCGGGCGGCGCGTCGCGTGGTCGGTCTTGACACGGCGGCGATCCGGCGGCTCACTCGATGGTGATGGCGGAACGAACCCTGAGCCTCGCGCACGTCGAGGCGCGCCTCCGGTCGCACCGCGCCCGCGACGGCTGGCGGATCCTCTCCCCGCACCGGCGGGCGGCGGTCGCGATGGTGCTCCGCTTCGAGCGGGACGCCGGCCCCGAGCTGCTCCTCATGAAGCGGGCGAAGGCGGCCGGCGACCGCTGGAGCGGCCACGTCTCCCTCCCCGGCGGGCGCGAGGAGGAGGTCGACGCGGACCTCGCCGCGACGGCCGTCCGCGAGACCCACGAGGAGCTCGGGATCGACCTCTCGAGCAGCGCCCGGCTCCTCGGACGGGGCGATGCGGTCCGCGCGGTCGCGCGGGGAAAGATCCTCCCGTTCACGATCACGCCGTTCGTCTTCGCCCAGACGCGCGCGGCGCCGCTCGAGCTCGGCGTGGAGGCGGCCGATGCGTTCTGGCTCCCGCTCGACCGCGCCGTGTCCGGCGACCTGGCGAGCCGTTACTCCTGGCGGCTCGGGCCGGTGCGCATCCCGATGCCGAGCTGGCGCGTCGGCGACCACGAGGTCTGGGGACTGACCTACAAGATGATCCGCGAGCTGCTCGACGTGCTCGCCTAGTCAATAGGCGTTTCGCCCGTTCCGCGCGGGCGCCTCGGCGCCGCTCCCGTCGGCCCCGCGGCCGGCGACCAGATTCCGCCAGAGATACTCCCACCGGAGCTTGCCGTAGGGGTTGCCCAGCCCGTGGGCGCTCCGCGGGAAGATCTGGATGTCGAAGCGCTTGTCGAGGCGCTGGAGGCGGTCGACGAGCTGCCAGGTGTTGTTCGGGTGGACGTTGTCGTCGACCATCCCGTGGCAGATCAGCAGCTTGCCCTTCAGGTTCTTCGCGTAGGTGTTGCAGCTCCCCGCGTCGTAGTTCTTCTCGTTCTCCTGGGGGATCCACATGAACCGCTCGGTGTAGATCGTGTCGTAGTGCCGCCAGTCGGTCACCGGCGCGCCGGCGACGGCGACGTGGAATTCGTCGGGGAACTTGAGGATCGCCAGCGCCGACATGTAGCCGCCGTAGCTGTGGCCGAAGATCCCGACGCGGTCTCCGTCGATCCACGGGCGCTTCGCGAGATACCTCACCCCGTCGACCTGATCCTGGATGTCGACGATCCCGAGCTTCTCGTAGGTGGCCGTCTCGAACGCCTTGCCGCGGCCGACCGTGCCGCGGTTGCCGATCTTCGCGACGCAGAAGCCGAGCTCGGTCTGGGGGTAGGCAGCCTTCCACCCGTTGCGGACGCCGCTGCTGTGCGGGCCGCCGTAGACGTCGATCACGAGCGGGTAGCGCCGGCCCGGGTCGAAGTCGCTCGGCCGATAGAGCCAGCCGTAGACCTCCGTCACCCCGTCGTCGGCGGTGAACGAGAACATCTCGGGAGCGGCGAGGCCGAGGGCGGCGATCGCCGTCGTGTCGGTCTCGGCGAGGATCGCGAGCTCGCCGCCATCGCTCGAGCGGTGGAGCGCCACGACCGGCGGCGTGTCGAGGGTCTCGCGCCGGGCGACGAACCACCGCCCGTCCGGCGAGACGCCGACCAGGCTGCTCGAGAACGCCCCGTCGGTCAGGGCGACCTCGCCGCGGCCGTCGAGGCCGACGCGGTGGATCCTCGGGTTGAGCGGGTTCGGGCCGCTCGTCGCCGTCACCCAGAGCTGGCCGTTCTTCTCGTCGACGTGGGCGATCGACCCGCACGGATGATGCTCGCCGCGGGTGAGCGTCGTGATCAGGCCGTCGCGCGGTCCGCCGTCCAGGCGGCGCAGCTCGTAGTGGCGCCAGGCGGTCTTCTCGGTCTCCCAGATGAACCGGTTACCGTCCTCGAGGAAGCGCATCGTCGGGCTGTTCCGCTGCCAGGTCGCCTGCTCCTCGCGCACGACGGCCCGCGCCTCGCCCGAGGCGAGGTCGACGTCGAGCACCTCGAGGACGTTCTGACGGCGGTTGGTCCGGTTGACGAGGAGCTGCCCCTCCGGCGCGAACCGGACGCCGTAGACGTAGTGATCCTCCTCGAGGTTCACCTTCGCGGCGATCGTCTTCTTGCTCGCGAGGTCGTAGATCCGGAGCCGCGCGATCGGGTTCGGCTCGCCGGGCTTGGGGTAGCCCTCCACCAGCGTGCTCGTCCGGCGCTTCTCCCAGCCCGCGACGAGGTGGAAGTCGGGCACCTTCCGCTCGTCGAACTCGTAGTAGACGAGCTTGCTCCCGTCGGGCGACCACCACATCGCGGTGCTCTGCCCGAGCTCCTCGCCGTAGACCCAGCTCGCCTTTCCGAAGCGGTGCTTCCGCGTCCCGGTCGTCGTCACGGCGACCGCGCCGCCGAGGTCGTCGGTCCGCTCGAGGACGACGTTCCAGTCGCGGCACACCGCCTCCCACTTGCCGTCGGGCGACCGCTCCCGGTCGCGCTGGCTTCCGCGAGCCACCCCGCGGCGGCGGCGCGGCTGCGCCTCGTAGCCCTCCTCGCCCTCGCCCTCGCCGACGGCGGCGACCGTCCCGGTGGCGAAGTCGACCCGCAGTCGCTCCTCGCCCCGGGTGAACGCGAGCCCGCCCTCGCCCCAGGCGAGGCGCGAGATCCGCGCCCCGCTCACGCCGCGGACGGTGTCCCGCACCTTCACGTAGCGCTCGTAGCCCGGGATCTCCTCGAGGCGTCGCTCGTCGGGAGCCGCGACGGTCGGCGCGAGCGAAGCGAGGGCGAGGACGCCGGCGACCGAGACGATCGCGGCGGCCCGGACGAGGCGCGAGCCGGGGATGGGGGCGTTCATGACGTGGACTCCTGCGACGACGGGGCCGGGTGAGCGGCGCGACGTTAGCAGACCGGATCCCGAACGGTCCAGACCGGGGCGCCGATCAGCGGCGCCCGTCCCGGGCCGCGAGCTCCGGGAGGTGGGCCTCGAGGAACGGCTGGTCGAGGGCAACCGTCCCCATCGCGACCGGAACCTCGAACCGGTCGCCGGTCCAGCGCAGGGCCCCGCCGTCGCGGAAGCGGCCCGAGAGCTCGACGGCGACCCAGCCGTCGGTCCGCGAGCGCAGCCCCACGACGCCGGGGCCGCGCGAGAGGACGACGACGCCAGGGCCAGCGGCGACGGCCGCGTGGGGAATCGGCTCGAGCCGCTCGGCGAGCCGGTCCCAGAACGCATCGGATCCGGGCAGCGTCGAGTCGCTCCCCGACGCGTCGAGATCGCCACCGAGGATCGCGTCGGCGTACCGGTCGGCCGCGCGGCGGTCGGCGAGCCCGTGGCCCAGGACGACGAGCGCCGCCACGAGGCCGGCCGCCGCGACCAGCGTGACGCCGAGGAGGAGCGCCCGTCGTCGCGGCGCTCGGCCGGTCACCTCCGCGCCGAAGGGGTCACGCCGATCAGTCCTCGGAACGGACCGTCGGCGTGATCAGGAGGATCACGTGGAGGAGGTCGTCGCCGCTCGCGCCGGCGGGCGCGAGGGTCCCATCGCCGCGAACCCGGAGGCCCGAGAGGACGGCGGTCCGGCCGGTCGCGACGATCAGCTCGTGGCTGGTCGCGCCGCCGGCGCCGAGCCGAGTCTGGAGACCGAGGAGGAGCCGGTCGCTCCCGTCGACGACGTGCGGCGCGACGGTCAACCCGAGCCCGCCCTCGCCGCCGCCGTCCACGAACGGCTGGCCCAGGGCCGACTCGGCGCGATGGTTGTCGACGGCGCCGAGCGGCGCCGCCTCGACCCAGCGGCATCGGTCGTCGGTCCGGACGATTCCGATCACGGCCGCGACCGTCTTCGCGTCGACGGCGCCCGGCAGCGCGCCCGCGAGCTCGCGGATGCGCGTCATGACATCGTCGGGCACCGCGGCGAGGCGCACCGCGACGCTGACCGGCGTCGGCTCGGCGTCGAGCCGGGCGAGCAGCCGCTCGATCTCGCGGAGCACCGGCGGCGAGGCGCGGACGACGAGCGAGCTGCTGCTCTCGTCGAAGTCGGCCTTGCCGCCGGCGTCCTTCGCGACGGCGGCGTCGATCTGCGCCCGCGCCCACGATCCGTCGGCCGGCTTCAGCCAGCGCAGGGCGAACGTCTCCGTCGTCACCCGGTCGGCGAGCGCCTTCCGCGAGAGCACCCGGAGGACGTCGGGCTCGTCGTCGAGGACGACCAGGTCGTCGCCGGCCGCCTCGACGATCGCGGCGAGGGCGCGCTGCCACGAGACGTCGTCGAGGGTGACCGTCACCTTGCCCTCGACGTCCTCGCCGAGGACGAAGCTGCGTCCCGAGTACGCCGCGACGACCTCGAGGACGGCCCGGAGGTCGGCGTCGGAGAACGCCAGCGAGAGGAGCTGCGGCTGCCGGACGACGATCGTCCCCGACTTGCTCGTCTCGTCGAGCTCGAGCTTCGCCCGCGCCGCGATCCGGTCGAGCGCCTTGCGCCAGCCGATCCCGCTCGCGACGATCGTCACCCGCGCGACCACCCCGTCGGCGACCTCGATCGACTGACCGGTCCGGTGCCGGATGAACCCGATCACCTCTTGAACGGGCGTGTCGCTGAAGAAGAGGTCGATCTTCTTCGACGGCGCGTCCTGCGCCCGCGCCTCCGGAGCGACGGCGAGCGCCGCGGCTCCGACCACCAGGACCGCCAGGGCCGCCGAGCCGCGCGAGCGGAATCCGAACCCGAAGCCAAGCATCGTCGTCACCTCGCCGGCACCGCCCGCTCGAACGCCTTCTTCTCGCCGCTGCCCGCGTGCACGAACTCGAACCGCACGCGCGTCCGCTCGATCTTCACGACGGTCACGCCGGCGAGGACGCGCGCCGTCCCCGAACCGTCCACGACCGAGACCGGTCCGCCCTCGCGGGCGGCGAGACCGTTGATCACCGCCCGGGCCGTCCCTCCGGCCGTGGCCGTCACGACGCCCTGGACGCTGACCTGACCCTGCACCCGCTCGAACGCCCGCTCGAACGGGGTGCCGGTCGGGGTCGCCTCGGCGCCGCCGTCGCCGGAGCCTCCGTCGGCGGCCGCGACCGGACGGAGGCCAGGCGCCTGTCCGACGATCTCGGCCACCTCGGCGGCGTGCTCCTCGTCCGCCGCGAGGACGACGAGCGCCCGCTCGAGGCGGTTCCGATGCCGGAGGATCGCCGCCGCGTCGTCCGCCTCGGCCGCCGCCTCGAGGTCGGCGAGGGCCGCCCTGGCTGCGATGAGGATCGCCGCGGGCGCGAGCGCGTCGGCGTGAGCCTGGAGCGAGCCGCCGAGCGCCGTCAGCTCCTTCTTCCAGCGCCGCGGGACGCCGGCGGACTGGAGCTCCGCGTGCGCGGACCGGGCGAGGTCGAGCCAGACGGTCGCCTCCCCCCAGAAGCCGCCGGCCCGGAACGCCTCGCATCGCCGGAGAGCGCCGGCGACCCGGTCGAGTCCCGCCGGACGGCTCGGGCCCGCGGCGACCGGCGCGACGCCGCCGCCGTTCCCGCTGCCGCCCGACGCCAGCGGCGTGAACGGATCGCGCGCGTCGGCGTCGACCTTCACCGCGCCGCCGCCCGCCGCCTTGATCGCCGCCTTGACGAACGCCCCGTCGGACGCGAGCCAGCCGAGCGCGTCGGGGTGGGCGCGGACGAGGTGCAGGGCGCGCAGGCCGCGCGGCGCCGCCTCGATGACGAGCTTCCGGGCTCGATCGCGGAGCGGCTTCGCCGCGCCGGCGTCGGCGGTCGCGGCCTTCGTCCCGAGGAGGACGGCGAGCCGCCCCGTCGCGTCGAGGTGGTTCGGCCGAGCCTGGAGGAGCGCCTCGTTCGCCGCGATCGCATCGTCGAGGCGGGCGGCGTCGGCGAGCGCCTGGGCGGAGATCGACCGGGCGAGGAGGTCCTGGACGTCGAGACGCTGCGGCTGCGCCGCCCGGATCTGGCGGAGAAGCTTCTCGGCGGCGGCGACCTCGCCAGCGTCCTGGAGGAACCGGACATCGACGAGGGCCGCGTCGACGTCCTCGTCGCTCGCGAGCGGCCGCTCGGCCTCCTGCGCGGCGGCGGGCGGCGCGACGACGGCGACGGCCGCGAGGCCGGCGACGAGGGCGAGCGCACCGGTCCGGAGCGACCGCGGGCGAACGGTCAGGCGACGGCGGGCATCGGTCGAGGGCACCATGAACGTTCCCTCCAGATGGGCGGGACGGCTCCGACGGAAACGAAGCCACCAGTACGACTAAGGTAGAGAAAAGGCGTGGGTTCCGCCAGCGCGCCGAGGCGCGTTGCGGGACCGGAATCCTGTATGATACGCCGGACCCGGCGCCGCCCCCGCGGCCGGCGCGGGCTGCGCCCCGACGCATCGGAGGAGCCTTGGCCGCGAGCGCCCCCATCATTGGCATCACGATGTACGGCCCCGAGCCGAAGCCCGGGGAGACGCTCCCCTTCGTCTCGCTACCGCTCGCCTACGTCGACGCGTTCGCGCGGGCCGGCGGGCTCCCGGTCCTGCTCGGCAGCACCGACACGATCCCGGTCGACCGCGCCCTCGACGCCCTCGACGGCGTCGTCCTCGCCGGCGGCGGCGACATGGCGCCGGGGACCTGGGGCGGCGGCGATCACGACACCTTCTACGGGGTGATCGAGCAGCGCGACACGTTCGAGATGGCCCTCGCCCGCGCCGCCCTCGCCCGCACCGACGTGCCGATTCTCGGCATCTGCCGCGGGATCCAGGTGCTGAACGTCGTCGCGGGCGGAGACCTGATCGGCCACATCCCCGACGTCCTCGGCGAGGAGGTCCTGCACCGGGCACCCCCGCGCCTCCCGACCGAGCATCCGGTCGCCCTCGATCCGGACAACCCGCTCGCCGAGCTGTACCGCGGCGAGGCGAGCTTCCCCGTCTGCTCGTGGCATCACCAGGCGGTCGACACCCTCGGCGCGGGCTTCCGCCCCGTCGCCCGCGCCGCCGACGGCTGCGTCGAGGCGATCGTCCACGAGACGCACCCGTTCTGCGCGGCCGTGCAGTGGCACCCCGAGCTCCAGGTGCCGGCCGACCCGATCCAGCGGCGGCTCTTCGAGGGGTTCGTCGCCGTCGCGGCGGCGGCGGGGGGCCCCGGGGGGGGCCGGGGGGGGGGCGCCGGCCCCCCCCCCCGCCCCCGCCCCGGGGGGCGGCCCACCCCCCCCCCCCCCCCAACCCC
>JAJDCQ010000088.1 GCA_029260755.1 Planctomycetota bacterium
GCGCTCTCGCGCTCGCCGCGCCACCACTCGTCTTCGAGCTCCCATGGGGCGGGCTCGGGCGCGGGGTCGCCGCCTCGGGGGTCTCGGGCCGGGTCCTGATCCATGGGGGCTTTATAGCCGCCGCCGACGACCGGCGCCACCGGCTCCGGCGCCTCCGACGTCGGCGCGCGACGAGAGTCCGTATCTATTCGGAGCATCGGGGGTTGAGTATGATGCCTCCGATGGGCGAGCAGAGCCGCGAGATCGACGCGTTCCTGGAGCGACAGGGTTACCACGGCGCCGACGCCGTCGGCGCCGCGCGCGCCGCCCTCGAGGCGGCCGGCCTCACCCGCGCCGGGAAGCAGCGCATCGCGGCCACCAAGCTCGATCGCGCGATCGCCGCCCTGCGGGCGGCGGCGCCGGTCTCGTGCGGGAACGCGGCATGCAACGCCGCCCTCGCCCGGTCGACCGGGGCGGCGAAGGTCGCGGTCGCGGCGCGGGCGGACCTCTGCCATCGGTGCGCGGGGAGCGCGACCCGCCGGACCGGCGGCCGGCTCGTGACGGCCCTCGCGGCCGCCGGCGTCCGGCGCCTCGTCGTCGTCGGCGGCTCGCCGAACAGCCGCGACGAGCTCGCCTCCCTCCTCGACGGCGCCGTCGACCTGACCCTCGTCGACGGGACGAAGCGGCGGACCCGCGAGCAGGCGCGGAACGACCGGAGCCGCGCCGACCTCGTCCTGATCTGGGCGCCGACCGAGCTCGAGCACAAGGTCAGCAACCTCTACACGGCGCCGGCCGGCCCGACCGAGCGGGCGCGGCTCCTCCACGTCGGGCGGCGGGGCGTGAGCGCGCTCGCGCAGGACGTCGCCGACGAGCTCGAGGGCCTCCCGCCGGCCGGCGCGCGCACCTCGCGCCGGGGGCGGCGCCGATGAGCTTCGAGCGGCCGCTCGCCCTGGCGCTGCTCGCCGCGGTGCCGATCCTCCTGCTCCTCGAGAGCCTCGCGCGCCGCCCGCGCCGCGTCGTCGTGCCATCGCTCGTCGTCTTCCGCGAGCTGCCGGCGACCGACGTCGACGCCGCCCGGAGCCGCGAGCGACGCCGGCGCCTCCTCGCGCTGCTCGAGGGCGCGGCCATCGTCGCCGCCGCGTTCGCCGCGGCCGGCCCACGCCTCGGCGACCCGGTCGAGGTCGCGCCGGTCCCGGCCCTGGCGGTGCTCGTCGATCGGTCGGCGTCGATGGGGCGGCGCCTGGGCCCCGAGCCCGCCGCGCCGACGGTGCTCGACGACGAGCTCGACCGAGCGCGCGAGGCGATCGCCTCGTTGCCCGTGGACGCGCGGGTCGTCCTCATCGTGGAGCCGGCGCTCGACGGAGACGACGCGCCCGAGCCGGCCGCCCTGTCCCGCGACGCGGCCCTCGCGGCGCTCGTGGCGATCGGCGACCTCGGGCCGGTCGCGGCGGCCGACGTCCTTCGCGACCGCGCGGCGACCCGGCTCGCCGCGCGGCGGACGCTCGTCGTCACCGATCGGGACCGCGGCGAGCCGCTGCCGAACGTCGGCATCACGGGCGTCGTCGGCGCGCCCGGCGGACAATCGGACGCGCTCTTCGTCCGGATCGGCAACGCGGCGGACGTCGCGGCCGACGCGACCGTCTCCGTGCGCGCCGGCTCCATCGCGGAGGTTCAGGCCGCCCTCACCGACCCTGACCACGGAGCCCTCCCCGTCGTCGCCTCGGCGCGCCTCGAGCTCCCGGGGGCCTCCGAGCGCGCCGCCATCGTCGTCGCGCCCGCCCTCGCGACCGCCGAGGCCGCGCTCGTGACCGTCGAGGCGTCGAGCGGCGACGACCGCCTCGCCGCCGACGACCGGGTCGCGCTCGTCCGCGCGCCCGCCCGGACGCTTCGCGCCGTGATCGTCGGCGAGCCCGCGCCGGCGCTCCGACGCGCGCTCGCCGCCGCGGCCGCCGGGCTCGGCATCGCCCTCGCGGTCGCCGAGGACACGACCGCGGCGACGGGGCCGCCGGCCGACCTCGTCGTCCTCCACGGCGTCGACCTGGTCGCGGTGGCCGTCCCCGACGCCGAGGTGGTGATCGACATCCGCTCCGCCGACGCCGACGCGCCGGTCGGCACCCTCGTCGCGACGAGCGCCGAGGCGTTGCCGTCGGTCGACCTCGGCGCGGTCGCCGTGAGGCGAGCCGCGCGGCGCGCTCCCGACGGGCTCGCCCCGCTCCTCCGCGACGAGACCCGCGTCCTCGTCGGCGCGCGCGCCGGCAGCGGCGGGCGCGGGCTCTACGTCTACGTCGGCTTCCCGGTCGAGGATCCCCTCGCGTCCGACTGGCCGCTCGATCCCTCGTTCCCCGTCCTCGTCGCCGGGTGCCTCGATCGAGCGGCGCGGGCAGGCGGCGGCGCCGCGGGAGGTCGGGGCGGGAGGCTCGGCGCGGGGCCGACCGGGCGACCGATCGCCGCGGTGGCCGCCGAGGCGCTCGGCGTCGCCTCGATCGACCCGGGGTCGGTCACGGTCTCGCTCGCCGACGGTCGCCGCATGTCGGGCGACGCGCTCCGGGCGCCCGCGCTCCTGCCGGGGATGATCGTCGCCGAGGCCAGCGACGGCCGCATCGGCCACGCCGCGCTCGCCCTCCTCTCGGCCCGGGAGACCTTGCCGGCCACCGCCCCGCGCGTGAGGATCGCCGACCCCGAGAGCGACGCCCCGCCCCGCCCCTCGCGGACACCGCCGGACGGCGCGCTCGTGATCGTGCTGCTCGTGATCGCGGCCGGCATCGTCATCATGGCGACGGCGATTCGTCTGCATCTCTCGTGACGCAGGGAACTTGTTCCGCGACGACGCGCTGCGTTCGGCCGTGACGCGACGCGAAACGCGACGCGAGACCGAGCGACCCTCCTGGAGAGCCCTCAATGAAGCTGGATATGGTCATCGAGATGCCCGTCTGCTAGAATCCCGCCCGGCGAGCGAGGTCCCCTCCGGACCATGGCGCACCGCACCGACTCGCCTCACCCACCCGGGACCAACCGCTGACTCCGGGTGCCTCCAAGGGCCCGCGGGCGACTCCCCGCGCACCGACTTGGGAGGTCACAGACCTTGGCAAAACCGACCGAAAAGAACTCCGAGTTCATCTGGCTCGACGGCAAGATCGTCCCGTGGAAGGAGGCTGCCGTCCACGTGATGACGAACACGCTCCACTACGGGACGGGCGTGTTCGAGGGGATCCGCTGCTACGAGACGCCCGATGGCCCCGCCATCATGCGCTTCGACGAGCACTGGGACCGGCTCTACAACTCGGCCAAGGTCGTCGGGTTCGACGTCCCGTTCACCAAGGAGGAGACGAAGAAGGCCTGCAAGGATCTGATCCTCCGCAACGGGTTCGAGGAGTGCTACGTCCGACCGCTGATCTTCCTCGGCAACGACAACTTCGGCGTCAACTGGACCGGCAACCGGATCCGCTTCTCGATCATCGTCTGGTTCTGGGGCGCGTACCTCGGCGAGGGCGCGCTCGATCAGGGCGTCCGCGTGAAGGTCAGCTCGTTCACGCGTCACCACCCCAACATCAGCATGACGAAGGCGAAGGTCTGCGGGAACTACGTCAACAGTCAGCTCGCCAAGCTCGACGCGGTCCAGGAGGGCTACGCCGAGGCGCTCATGTGCGACGTCGACGGCTACGTCGTCGAGGGCACCGGCGAGAACATCTTCATGATCGAGAAGGGCAAGCTCATCACGCCGCCCCTCGGCTCGGTCCTCCCCGGGATCACGCGCGAGTGCGTGATCGAGATCGCGGAGAACGAGCTCGGCCTCGAGGTCAAGGAGGACCGGATCTCGCGCGACCGGATCTACATGGCCGACGAGTTCTTCTTCTGCGGGACGGCCGCGGAGGTCACGCCCGTTCGCGAGGTCGACCGACGGGTGATCGGCGCGGGCAAGGCCGGCCCGTTCACCAAGCAGATCCAGCAGCGCTACTTCGACGCGGTCAAGGGCAAGGACCCGAAGTACACGAAGTGGCTCGACTACGTGCGCGTCCAGGACGTGACGCCGACGAAGAAGGCGCAGCCCGACACCGTCACGAGCTAGCGACCACTCCGTCGAACCGAGACCAGGGAAGGGGTCCCCTCCGGAAGCGGATGGGACCCCTTTGCATTCGAAACGCGCGCCTCGCGCCGATCCGAGAGATGACCACCACCGCGCCACCGACCATCGCGATCGTCGGCCGACCGAACGTCGGCAAGTCCTCGCTCCTCAACCGCCTCGCGGGTCGCCGGATCTCGATCGTCGAGCCGACGGCCGGCGTCACGCGCGACCGGGTCGAGGTGCCGATCGAGGTGCACGGTCACGCCCTGCGGATCGTCGACACCGGCGGGATCGGCATCGTCGATGAGGCCGGCCTGGCCGACCACATCGAACGGCAGATCCAGCAGGCGCTCGTGTCGGCCGACCTGATCGTGTTCCTGGTCGACGCGCGCGACGGGGCGATCCCGCTCGACCGCGACGTCAGCCGGCGGCTGCGGCGCCTGAAGAAGCCGGTCCTCCTGGTCGCCAACAAGTGCGACAGCGTCAAGTTCGAGCACGGCCTCGCGGGCGAGTTCTTCGGCCTCGGGTTCGGGGAGCCGCTCGCCCTGTCGGCGCTCGAGGGCTACGGCCGGACCGACCTGGTGGAGGCGATCCTCGGCAAGCTGGGGCTGCCGCTCCAGGAGCCGGGCGAGGACGACGAGGACGAGGACGGCGAGGACGAGGACGGCGAGGACCGCGACGCGGACGAAGCCGCCGGCGGGACCGACGACGACGCGGGCGACGGGCCCGAGGTGACGGCGCCGCCGGCGACGGTGCGGTTGGCCGACGGCGGCCCGAGCAACGCCGTCGCGATCCCCCTCGACCGGCCGCTTCGGATCGCGGTCGTCGGGCGCCGGAACGTCGGCAAGAGCACGTTCGTGAACGCGATCCTCGGCGAGGAGCGGGTGATCGTGAGCGACGTCCCGGGGACGACCCGCGACAGCGTCGACGCGTTCACGACGTTCGGCGGCGAGCCGCTCGTGCTCATCGACACGGCCGGGCTGCGCAAGCGCGGCAAGAGCGACGGCCCGATCGAGGACATCAGCCACCACCGGAGCCGCGAGGCGATCCGGCGGTCCGACGTGGCCCTGCTCATCCTCGACGCGACCCACAAGATCAGCGAGGTCGACCGCAAGATCGCCCACTACGTCGTCGACCTCGAGCGGGCGTGCGTGATCGTCGGCAACAAGTGGGACCTGGCCGAGGGAGAGATGAGCCTCGATCGCTACGTCGATTACGTCGCGAAGTCGATCCCGGGTCTCGCGTTCGCCCCGCTCGTCTGCATGAGCGCCGCGGTCGGCGAGAACATCCTCGGACCGATCAAGGTCGCGCGCGACCTCAGCCGCCAGGCGCGGATCCGCGTGCCGACGGGCGAGCTCAACCGGATCGTCCGCGACGTCCTGACGATCCGCCGGCCGAAGCGCGGCCGGCGCGGGATCGCGCCGAAGCTCTACTACGTGACCCAGACCGGCGTCAGCCCGATCACGATCGTCCTGTTCGTGAACAAGCCGGCGCTGTTCACCGACGACTGGCGCCGCTTCCTCGCCAACAAGCTCCGCGAGGTGTTCCCGTTCTCGGAGGTGCCGATCCGGCTGTCGTTCCGCGAGCGGGAGTCGTTCTACGAGAAGGACCGGAAGCGCGAGGACGCCGCCCCGCTCGACGACGGGGCGCCCGACGACGACGTCGACGCCCCCGTGCCGACGCCCGATGACGGGGCGCCCGAGTGAGCGCGGCGCGACGCGTCCTCGGCATCGACCCCGGGACGCGGACGACCGGCTGGGGCGTGATCGACCGCGACGAGCGCGGAGGGCTCCACCTCGTCGCCTGCGGATCGATCCGCTCGCCCGCGCGCCGGCCGCTGCCCGACCGACTCCTCGACATCCACGACGCGGTCGCGGTCGTCATCGCCGACCACGAGCCGCACACCCTCTCGATCGAGACCGCCTACAGCGGCCCGAACGTCCAGAGCGCCCTCCGCCTCGGCGAGTGCCGCGCCGTCTGCATGCTGGCCGGGCGCCGCGCCGGCCTCGAGGTCGCCGAGTACCCGCCGGCGCGGATCAAGAAGGCGGTCACCGGCTCGGGGAACGCCCGCAAGGGTCGCGTCCGTGACCTCGTCGGGAGCGCCCTCGGCCGCGACCTGTCCGAGGTCGCCTTCGACCTCGACACGTCCGACGCCCTCGCGACGGCCCTGTGCCATCTCTACGCGACCGACGGCCCCCTCTCGGCCGCCATCCTCGTCGGCGAGCGCAAGAAGCGGCGGAGCGGCCGGGCGCGGTTCACCGCGGCGGATCTGGCGAAGCGGGGGATGCTGCCGGAGGGGTAGCGGCCTCCAGCCTGCTCACGCAACGGAGCAGCGAACCCGGACGGCGGCGGCAACTCGCAGTCCGCGCAATCCGCGCAATCCGCGGTTCCACTCGTTTCGCACCGAAGGAACGAAACCGCGGATTGCGCGGATTGCGCGGACGGTTCCGGTCGGCGCCGAGTCGATGCGGCTTCGGCGTTCCTGGAACAGGAGACTGGCTATGCCTGCCCGTCCGCCGCCGGCGGGGACGAGGCCTCCGACGCCGCCGACGACGCCGCCGCCTCCACCGCCAGCGCTCGCTGCCGCCTCAGGAACGCGAATCCCCCGCCCAGACCGCCGGCGAGGACGCCCAAGCAGCAGCAGCACGAGAGCAGCCACGTGATCCGCAGGCCGCCGCCGCTCTGGGCAGGGACGTTCTCGGGGGCGATGTCGAAGTTGCTCCCGACCCACACCTCGGTGAACGGGGGCTCCTTGACCGGGCCGTCGCTGATCAGGCTCAGGTTGAAGACGGTCGTCCGCTCCCGGTCCCAGCCCTCGAACGGGTCGCGGAAGACCGCGAGCTGGATCGGCAGCTTGTAGGAGAGGGTCTCGCCCGAGATCGGGTGGCGCTTCCCGACGACCCAGTTGCCGGTGACGATCACCACCAGCGGCTTCTCCGGCCGGAGGGAGCGCGCCCCCCAGTCGGGGTGGTTCTCGAAGAACTCGAACGCCTCCGCCTCGAGCGAGGCGGCGTCGCCGTCGAACTGCCGCGGGGACATCTTCCGCCCCTTGATCGCCTCGGCGATCGCCCCCTCGAGCTCGACGGCCTTGACGTCGAGCTCCCCGAGGAGCTTGTCCGCCTCCGCGTTCTCGGGGTCGAAGCGCTGGGCGATCTCCAGGCGCGGGCGCTGCGCCAGCAGCCGCTCGACCCGCACGCTCTCGGTGACGCCGCTGAGGCCTCGGATCGTGACCCGCGCCTTCTTGCAGATCTCGGCGGCCTGCTCCTTTCGTCGCTCCGAGACCGCCTGGACCTTCGCGACGACGTCGGCGTAGTCGTAGCCGACGCTCGTCGGCTTGCTCGCCTGGTCGTCGCCGAAGATCGCCGAGTAGCGGTCGTTCACGTCCCTGTTGGAGTTGCCGTACTTCGAGGTGAACGCCACGACGAACGACTCGGCCTCCGGCAGCGTCGTCCTCGAGAACTCGTCGAAGCGGGTCACCAGCTCCTCGAGCTCGGGCAGGTTGCCCGGCGTGGTCTCGGAGGCGGCGAGGAAGCTCGCCAGCTCGCCCTTCAGGGCGACCAGGCGCTGGTAGTCCTCCTTGGCCGTCTGGCGGGAGCGGCCGGCGTTCTTCACGGCGTCGTCGATCGCGGCGCCGAACCGCTCCTCGATCGTCTCCTTGACGCGATCGTAGGCGGGATGCTTCTCGATCCCTCGGCGGTTCTGCTTGAGCTTCTCGAGGGTGCTGCGCGCGCCGTCGAGCCCCGCGAACGCCTGATCCGCGTTGCCGGCACGGTCGAGCATGAGCCAGCCGCGCCACGCGCTGTCGTAGGCCCGGAGCAGCTCGCCCTCGACGAGGCGGTCGATCCCCGAGCGGGTGTCGCGCTGGCCGCCGGTGATCCACTTGCTCTTGTAGTCGTCGGGGTCGACGAACTTCTTGAACCGCGGGTCGTCCTCGCGGAGCAGGAGGAAGACGCCCGCCGCCTCGACGGTCTTCCGGATCTTCCGGATGTAGTCCTCGACCTCGAGCATCCGGGTGTGCTCGAGCGCGGCGCCGTTCGCGAGCGCGTCGTGATACCCGTCGGAGACGCTCGCGTATTCGTCGCGAACCTTCTTGTCGAGACGGAGGATCGTGAAGCGGTCCGGCTGGAACGCGGTCTCCTGATCGATCTGCTTCTGCCGGAGGCGGAGCGCCTCCTCGATGTCCTTCTTCTCGATCGCGGTCTCGGCCCGGCGCAGCTCGAAGTCACCCTTCATCGCCTGGGCACGGGCCTCGGAGGCGACGGCGACGAGAGCCACCGCGGCGACCACGAGGGACGCGGCGACGGGGAGCGGTCGGGGGTGCATGGGAGCCTCCTGCGGATGGTGCGAGAGACCAGCGGGGGGTCTCGGCCGGCGAGCTCATCGCCGGAAGCCCCCGACGATACACGACATGAGCGCATCCCGGAAGCGCGACCCGACGGCTCGATCGGAGGTGTCCGGATGCGCGGATCGGGGTCTCTCCTCCTCTGGACCGGAGAGAGGAGCTCGACATGCACGACCAGCTCGCACCGACGCGCCCGTTCATCGCCGTCGCGGCGATCGTCGCGATCACCCTCGTGGCCCCCGCCACCGCGGAGGCCGTCGAGGTTCGCTTCGAGGTCCGTCAGGACACGGGCTGGGGCGAGAGCGTCTACGTCATCGGCGATCGGCCCGAGCTCGGCGACGGCGACCGCGCAGGCGCCCTCCGGATGGTCCCCGACGGCGGGCTCTGGCGTCTCGCGGTCGACCTCCCCGCCGGCGCCGCCTACCGCTACCAGTACCTCGTCCGGAGCAACGACGCCGATCGCCTGGCCGACGCCGGCAACGCCCGCGCCGTCAGCGGCGTCATCGATGCGACCGCGCCCGGCGGTGGCGGCGAGCTGACCGTCCGTGTCCGTTACGTCTCGGGTTTCTCCCAGGCGATGCTCCGCTACGGCTACGCCGACGGCGACTGGCGCGACGCGGCGATGACGATCGTAGGCAACGGTCGAAACGCCAGCGAGCACGTCTGGGAGGCGACCGTCCGGACGCGCCGCGGCGAGCTCGAGTTCGTCCCCCACGACGGGGCCGGGCGCTGGGACAACCCGCCCGGCGGCGGCAACTACCGCACGCGCGCCGCGACCGCGACCCTCCAGGACGGACGCCTCGCTGCCGGCACGCAGCCCGCGTCGGGCGGGAGCAGTCGGATCGAGATCGTGCGCCGCTGGTACAGCCGGATCCTCGGCAACGCGCGCGACGTCTTCGTCTACCTCCCGCCGAGCTACGACGCCCAGCCCGGCCGCCGCTTCCCCGTCCTCTACGCCCACGACGGCCAGAACATCTTCGGCCCCGACGCGATGTTCGGCGGCTGGCGGATGGAGCTCGCCGCCGACCGGATGATCCGCGAGGGTCGGATGGAGGAGGTCATCATCGTCGGCCTGGCGAACACCTCGGGACGGATGAGCGAGTACATGCCCAACGAGGAGGGCGGCGACGGCCGTCGCTACACCTCGTTCATCGTCGACGAGATCAAGCCGTGGGTCGACCGGACCTGGCGGACCAAGACGGGCCGCGAGAGCACGGGCGTGATCGGCAGCTCGCTCGGCGGCCTCATCTCGGTCTTCATCGGGTGGGAGCGGCCGGATGTCTTCGGCAAGGTCGGCAGCCTGTCCGGCTCGTTCTGGCTGCCCGAGCTCTCGAACCGGATCGAGCGCGAGCCGCGCCGCGACGTGCGCGTCTGGCTCGACAGCGGCAACGCCGGCAACAGCGACGACTCCCTCGAGAACACGATCCGCCTCCGCGACATCCTCCTCCGGAAGGGCTTCGTCCTCGGCGACGACCTCGGCCACCTCGTCGACTACGGCGCCAGCCACAACGAGGTCTACTGGCGAGGGCGCGTCCACCGGGCGCTCGAGTTCCTCTTCCCCGCCCGGTAGGCCTCGCTCGCTCTTGCCGGCCGACGCTCGCCGCCCGATGATCGGGCGGTGGTCGACCGCAAGATCCGAGAGCTCGCGCGCCGCGCCGCGACGGGCGACCTCGCCGCCTCCGCCGATCTTCTCCGCGAGCGCGTCCGGTCCGGCGAGATCGCCCCCGGCTGGCTCGAGCTGCTCGCGCGCCTCGGCGACGAGGCGGCGATCCGCGCCCTCGACCTCTCCGACGCGCGGATCGTCCCCGAGCTGCCCGACCCGGCCGCCGCCGACGCCTGGTGCGCCGCCGGCGGTCGTCCGCCCGACGATCCGCTCGCCGCGATGGCGACCTGGGGTCAGGAGGCCTCGGTCCGGGCGGTCCGCGCCTGTCTCCGCCTGACCCGGGCGGAGCTCGCGCGCCGCCTCGCCGGCGACCCGATCCTCGACCGGCTGCTCGAGCTGACCGACGCGTGGATCGATGCCGACGAGCCCGCACGCGTCGCGGTCGCCGAGCGCGTCGACGCGCTCTCACCCGGACCGACGACCTCGGCCGAGGCCATGGCGCTCGCGATGGCCGACGACGGCGACCAGACCGAGTGGGCGCTGGACTACGCCGTGTCCGCCCTCCAGGCGCGCAGCAGCGAGGCGGCGGCCCGGGACGCCCAGGCGATCGCGACGTCCGCCGCGAGACTCCTCATCGGCGACCACCGCATGCCCGGCGCCTCCCACGCGCTCGTCGTCGCGGCGATCCGGACGGAGCTCCGCCCCTGGATCCTGACCCGGCGGGAGCCCCCCGTCGGCCTGGCCCAGCTCCGCCTCGCCCAGCGCCTCGAGCGCGGAGAGCTGAGCAAGGTCGGCGTCGGTCTCGCCGCCTCGCTCGGCCACGAGGGCGCGCGGCGGCTGCTCGAGGGGAAGGAGCGCATCGAGCGGCTCGACGGCGAGGGGTCGCTCTGGGACTGGACGACGCGCCTCGTCCACGCCTACCCGGGAGCGCTGATCCCGGTCGGGCTCGTCGCCGCCCGGATCGGGCTGGCGGCGTGGAGCGCGCGACCCGGCCACGACCGGCGGCCGGGCGAGGCGTACCTGGCCGCGCGGGCGTGGCAGCGGGCGCCGAGCTCGAGCCGCTCGGAGGCCGCCCTCGAAGCGGCCGGAGCGGCCGCCCGGGCCGCCGCCGAGGCCGAGGGGGAGGGCGAGCTCGCGTGGGGCGCCGAGGCGGTCGCGCTCGTCGCCGGCTGCTGCTACTCGCTCGCCCCGCACGAGCCCGCGATGCGACGCCGCCTCCGGAGCCAGCGGCTCGACGCGATCCTCCAGGCCGTCGCCCGGGCGAGCGACGCGACCGGTGACGACGCCGCCGTCCGACGCGCGATCACGACCGACCTGCTCGACCTGGCGATCCCGCCCGACGGGCGCCGATCGCCGCGCCGCTGGCTCCCGCCCGAGTGACGCCGGCGAGTACGGGCAGGGCTACATCTCGGTCGAGTCCTCGAGGTCGGCGTTGAAGTTGAAGACGCCCGAGTCGTCGGAGCTGAGCATCTTCGCCATGTCATCCTGCCCTGGCGTCGGGAAGCGCACGCCGGGCGCGTTCCCGAGCTGCGACATCCGACGGAGCTGGCGCGCCGGCTTCGGAGGCTTCGGCCGCTCCTCGAGGAACGCGAGGCTCCCCTGCTTGAGGAGCCCGGCCGCCTGGCGGAAGACCTCGAGCTTGCTCTTCCCGCTGATCCGGATGATGTCGTCGAGCGTCCGGCGGCCGTTGTAGAGCGAGACGGTGCTCCCCATCATGTCGGTCATCGGCGTCGCGATCTGTCCCTCGGCTGCCGACGTGTATCGGAAGACGCTTCGCCCGCTCTTGAGCGCCTGTTTGAGCTGGTCCCACTCGGCGAGGCGGTTCATCACCTGCATCAGGACCATCCCCGCCGGGAGGTGGAGCCGCGCGGCCCGCGCATCCTCGTCGCCGAGGAGCTGACTCGGGAGGACGTTCTTCTCGAACTCGAACTCGGCGTCCTCCCAGAGGAAGACGTCGAGGAGGTCCTCGTCGATCTCGGCGCGCACCTCCTGGGGCAGGCTCACCTCCTCGACGACGCCGCGCCGTCCGGCGAGCAGCTTCCCGATGCGCTCGTTGCTTCGCGAGTCGCGGTCGAGGTCCCAGGCGTTCGCGCCGTCGGACTCGACGTGGAGGAGATAGAGCTCGCCGGCGTCGAGGTAGACCCGACTCTCGCGGGTGGCGTCGCGGACGCGGAGCGTCCCGGTGCGCTTGCCGTAGTGGAAGTGCTGGATCAGGTCGGCGAGGCTGATCGTGCCGACCTCGCCGAGGACGACGCTCTGCTCCTCGCTGCTCTGCCGGTTCTTGAGCACCTCGCGCAGCTCGCGCAGGCGCTGGCGGTAGAGGCGCGGCGCGTACTTCCAGCCGATCGCGCTCTTGCAGTAGGCGATCGACTCCTCGATCCGGTCGGCCGCCCTGGACGCCTCGATCCGCTCGTAGTGCTCGCGGTCCGACAGCGGTCGGACCGACCCGGTCTTGACCATGTCCGTCGTGAAGCGGACGAGCTCGTAAGGAGCGACGCGGGCGAGGCGGAGGAGCTCACCGACGGTCCGGCGTCCGTCGAAGAGATCCTCGGGGCGACGCGGCCCGCCGGGCGCCTCGGCCGCCGTCGCGTGGACGCAGAGGAGGTCGGGCCCGGGAATCGCCTCGAGCACCTCGCGCCACCGCTTCAGATCGTGCCGGAGATACTCGCGCATCTTCGGGTTGAGGGGGAACTCGCAGACGAGCCCCTTGATGTCGGACGGCGGCGGCGGCTCGACGATCCCGCCCTCGACCTCGATGAAGGGATCGGACCACCCGAAGATGCTGAACATCCCCGAGACCGATTTGTCCTTCACGGCGCGGAGGAACTGCTCGCGGGTGACGAAGCCGTCCTCGAGGAGCACGCTCTCGAGGGAGCGCCCCGCCTGCTGGGCGATCTTCTTCGCGCTCTGGAGCTCCTCTCCGGTCAGCGCGTTCCGCCGGCGGAGGTAACGCGCGGTCCCGTGGGTCGTCCGCGGCCCGAGCTGATGCAGGCGCAGCTTGGTGTTGCTGACGAACACCTCGAGGAGGCTCTCCCCCTCGCGGGCGAGGAAGCGGAACGGCTCGCCCGTCTCGAGGAGATGCGCGAGGATCCGGAGCGCTCGCTCGCTCGAGGCGCGCGTCTGGAAGACGTTGCCGTCGAGGTTGCGCGGGTCGAGCAGATGCGGGTCGAGGCGCGGGAGCGCCGTCTCGGCGAGCGTCTCCGACGAGGACTCGTTCACCCACTCGAAGAGCCGGTAGGCCATGTCGGCCTGATCCTGCCCGAGGTAGACCGGCACCGACGCGACGATCTCGTCGCCGGTGAGCTCGCGGATCAGCCCCTGCTCCCGGAGGCTGGCGATCGTCCCCATCGCGACGAAGTTCGAGACGCCCGAGGCCTCGACCACCTCCTCGACCGAGAGCGTGCCGTCGAACGGGTTCGTCTCGAAGAGCGAGTAGGCCTTGCGCCACTCGTCGACGATCCGGGTCTCGACGCCCGAGTTGACGGCCGAGTCGTGCCTGCCCGACTCGGTCACCTGCCCCTTGGCGTCGACCTCCCACTGGGCCTGGGTCACGTCCGGGTGGGCGGCGACGAGGACCGCCCGGTCGCTCGGGATGGCGTTCCGGATACGGCGCCACTCGTCCTGGCGACGCGAGGCGTCCATCAAGATCGAGAGGACGTCGAACCCGAACGTGGTGATCCGGCCGCGAGCGTCGACGAAGCCCTTGGGGAACACGTCGGGCCGGAACTCGTACTCCGCCTCCTCCTCGAAGAGGAGGTCGCAGATCTCCTCCTCGTGGTGCTGCTTCCGGACGCCGGCGATGTCGGCCGGCGAGCAGAGCTTCATCCGGACGAGGAGGTTGCCGAGCGTCTCGACGTGACCGATCGAGCTCTTGAGCTGGAGCGCGCGGTCGAGGTCGTCCTCGGTGATCTTCCCGCTCTTCACGAGCGGACCGATCAGCCGCTCGGGGCCGCGCAGGTCGCGCTCCATGATGTAGATGCGGCCGTCGAAGATGAGGAGCCGCGCCCGGCGCTCTCCGATCCGGAGCCCGAGCGTCCCGCCTCGTCCGCTCCCGTGAAGGAGGTTCAGGAGGTCGACGAGCGAGAGTGAGTCCTGGGAACCGCGGATGGACAAGCTGAAACGCCTCACCTTCCGGGCGACGGGGGAGCGACCCCACCGCCCGGCAAGCCTCGGTCCACTCCATCCTTACGATGTGCGGGGGCCCGTCAAGCCATCCGGGTCCAGATACTGGGCGAGAGGCCGGCGGACCGAGGAGGTCAGCTGCGGCTGACGTCCTGGAGGTTGGCGGTCCGGGTCAGGTACTCGACCAGGTCGATCTTGGTGAGGAGCCCCACCACGCCCATTCCGTCATCGACGACGAGGGCGATCTCGCCCCGGCCGAAGATCTCGGGGAGGCCGCTGGCCGGGTCGTGCTCGCTGACCGTCGCGACGCGCCGGTTCATCGCCTCGGCGACGCGGCTCTCGGCAGTGAACTTCCCTTCCACCATGCCGTTGAGGACGTCGTACTCGGTCAGGATCCCCGCGAGCCGCCCGTCGTCGATGACCGGGAGCTGCGAGATGCCATGGCTCTTGAGGGTCTCGATCGCCTCCTTGAGGGTCTGACCGACCTCGACCGTGATGATCTCGCGCTTGGGCATCGAGCGGATCAGGTCGCCGATCTCGCCCATCGCCCAGTCCCGCTCGACGAAGCCGTTCTCGCGCATCCACTGCGGGTCGACGAACTTGCTGATGTAGTTGCGGAGCGAGTCGGGCAGGACCGTCAGGACGCGCTGCCCCGGCTGGAGGGTGCCGGCGATCTTGAGGGTCGCCCAGACGGCGCTGCCGCTGCTGCCGCCGCAGAGGAGACCCTCCTGGCGAATGAGCTTCCGCGCCATCACGAACGAGTCCTGATCGTTGCTCTTGATCCACTCGTCGACGAGGCTCCGGTCGAGCACGTCGGGGATGAAGTCGTAGCCGATGCCCTCGACCTTGTAGCCCTTGATCTCGCCCGGGCCGGCGAGGATCGATCCCTCGGGGTCGACGCCGACGATCTTGCACCCGGGGATGTCCTCGCGGATCCGCTTGGCGATTCCGCTGAGCGTCCCGCCGGTGCCGGCGGTGAGGACGATCACGTCGAGCTTGCCGCCGGTCTGGCGGACGATCTCGGCGCCGGTGCCGTGGTAGTGAGCGAGCGGGTTGTTCGGGTTGGAGTACTGGTCGAGGATGTGGCTGTCGGGGATCACGTCGCGGAGCCGGTTCGCGACGCCGATGTGGCTGTCGGGGGCGTCCCAGGCGGCCTCGGTCGGCGTGCGGATGATCTCGGCGCCGAGCGCCTCGAGGACGAGCTGCTTCTCGCGGCTCATCTTCTCGGGCATCGTGATGATCATCCGGTAGCCCTTGATCGCCGCGGCGAGGGCGAGGCCGATGCCGGTGTTGCCGCTCGTCGGCTCGATCAGGGTGTCGCCCGGCTTGATCCGCCCCTCGCGCTCCGCCTCCTCGATCATCCGGACCGCGATCCGGTCCTTCACCGACCCGCCCGCGTTCAGGAACTCGCACTTGACGAGCACCTCGCAGCTGTAGTTGCGAGCGATCCGGTTGAGACGCACGACCGGCGTCTCCTTGATCGACTCCAGGATGGTGCTGAGGATCTCCTCGGCCATGGATGCGCTCCGCTCCGTATCGGGTCTCTGCCGGATCTACCGGTCGATCGGCGGCGCGACGATACGGGATGGACGCCGTCCCGGCAAAGGGGTCGAGCGGGGCGTCGAGCGTCAGCGGCGGGCGAAGTTGATCCGCTCGAGCGCCTCGAGCAACTCGGGGTCGCTCGGGGCGCCTGGCGCCCCCTCCTCGATCGCCCGTGGGAGAAAGTCGACCGACCCGTCGAAGCGCACGATGTTGCGCCCGTCGGGGTGGTTCCAGAGCTCGTCGTCGTCGCTCTCGAAGTCGTGGATCGCACGGTCTCCGCTGACGATCGTCGAGCCCTTCGAGTTCCCGTCGGTCCGCTGCTCCTTCGTCCACGCGTAGGAGAAGGAGGCGTTCGGATCGCGGACGTCGGTGCTCCCGATCCTCCAGGAGTCGAGGTCGGAGAGGTCGCGCGAGGCGGGCTCCTGGTCATCCGACGACGGGCAGATGAAGACCTCGGGGTCGTCGATCTCGCCGACCCTGACGAGGAGCTCGAAGACGCGCCCGACGTCGTCGGGCCGGTCGTCCTCGCCGATGCCGCGGACGTGCGGCATGAAGCCCTTGCGCCCGGCGGGCCCGTGGGTCTGTGTCATGTAGGCGATCGCACCTATGCCAACCTGGCGTAGGTTGTTGGAGCACTTGGTCCGTCAGCCGTGCTCGTGGATCTTGGTGATGACCGGGAGGACGAGCCCGACGAAGACGAACACCGTCGCTCCGACGGCCGCGCCGATGCAGCCCAGCACCTTGAGCTTTCCAGTCCTGGTGACCTTCGCGGCCACGGCCGGCTCCGCCTCACCCATCGACCACCTCCTCGCCCGATCCGATCATCCGTGATACCCGATCGAGCGAGGCGAGTTCATCGTGCCGCGGGCGCGGACGTCACCGGCGAAAGCGATGCCGCGGCGGGAGGCGGTCGAGCGGCCCGGTCGTCCGGCCTCGGTCGAAGTCGAGGGTGACCGCGGCCTGGCCGGTGCCGATCGTCAGTCCGGCCGTCGCCGGCCCCTCGGCGCGAGGGTGGGTCGCCTGGTCGAAGTCGACCCCGTTCACCCGGACGAAGGTGCGCCCCATCTCGAGGACCGCCCCGTCGCGGGCGACGTAGCGGAGCAGGCCGCCGCTGGCGCGCGGCCGCGGGTTGCGCGCGAGGACGTCCGCCTTGAAGGCGGCGTAGCTGCCGAAGCTCGCCCGGTCGCCCGCCTCGAGGACGCTCATCTCGCCCTCGTCACCGGGGGCGTGGGTCGACCGGAGCCAGCGGCCGTCGCGGTTCGGATCGCTGACCGCGTTGAGGGTCGTCTCGTCGACCGGGTCGCCCACGCTCGGCGCCCACGCGACGAAGGCCTCCCCGTCGGTGAGGAACGCCCAGCCGCCCTGGATCTCGCGGGTGAATCCCCTGGCGTAGAAGAGGCGCGCCGGGATGCCGGTCCAGGTCGCCGAGCCGGCCCAGACCGCGCGCGTCGTCCCGCCGTTGTTGATCAGGGCGAGGTTGTCGTAGCCGAAGTAGCGCTCGTCGACCTGGCGCTTCTTCTTCGGCGTGCTGCCGGGGATGTGTCCGTAGGGGACGACGTGGTGGCTCGGCTCCTTCGCGCTGATCACGTAGGCGCCGACGATGTCGTGGGTGCCGCCCGACGGCAGCCGGTAGCCGTTCTGCCCGACGGTCCGGTGGGTGCCGATCGCGAACCGCTCGCCCTTGTGGAAGTGATGCCGCCAGCGCGTGCCCCCGCCGCCGGCCGAGTCGCTGAAGCGGGCGGAGTAGGCGGCGCCCCGGCTCCGCGCGAACATCTCCTGGTGGATCCGGAGCGGCCGCCAGTCGCTGATCGCGAAGTCGGCCCACGCGTGGTCGTCGGTCCCGTCCTGGACGAAGTGGAGCAGGTTCATGTCGGTGTTCGGCCGGATCGTCCCGTTGAGCGTCCAGTGGAGGTAGCTCCGGACCGACGCGGTCGCGACGTGGCCGCCGACGCTCATGACGAGCTGCCGGGCGACGTACTGATCGACGACCATCTCGGCCAGCTTGCGGACCTCGGCGTCGCGGGCGAACTCGGCGAGGTTGAGGATCGCGATGAACGTCCACGAGCTGTAGGGGCCGCCCCACTCGTGGGTGCCCTCGTTGCCGTGGCCCTTCAGGTAGCCGACGAGCCAGCCCTTCACGTCGCGGAAGCTCGACCGGCCGGTCGCGTTCCGGACCTCGTGCGAGAGGAAGTAGCTCGAGTTGTTGGTGAGCTTGATGTTCTCGCTGCTCCGCCGATAGGCGTCGCGGAGCATCCAGTCCATCCGCTGGTGGTACTCGGCCTTGATGTCGGCGTCCATGTGGCGGCTGAACAGCATGTAGAGCCGCATCCCGAGCGAACGGCTTCGATGCGCCCACCTGCCCGAGTCGCCGGTGAGCTGCCCGGCCGTGGTCGTCCGGAAGCGCGGCGAGAACATCTGGTAGCGGAGCAGTCGGTTCGCCTCGGAGCGCCGACTCGCCGGCGCCGCGCCGAGGTCGACGAGGCCGAAGATCGCCGCGATCTTGTCCTGGTAGTAGTGCTCGTGATGGTCGTGGCGCAGGCGCAGGTTCGGCGTGGCGACGCTCGCATCCTCGCGGTCGATCCGGAAGCGGCGGTCGAGCTTCCGGAGCGCGTCGCGCCGGGCGGCGTCCCAGTCGACCGCCGGGGTGGGCGGCGGAGGCGGCGGCGCCGGCGGCGTCGAGACGACCACCCGACGGGTCGCGCCCTCGCCGAACCAGCGGACGTTCTCGTGGACCATCTGCCACGCCGGGTCGTAGCTGCCCGCCGCCGGGGCGGTGATCGGGAACGCGAACGTGTGCTCATCGCCCGGAGCGATCGCCGCGCCATCGGGGAGGGTGAACCTCCCGCCCGCGAAGCGCCGCGCGTCGCCGTTGCCGTCGCCGACCGCGCCGAGCTTGAAGCCGTCGGCCTTCGTCCACGTCGAGGTGCCGACGTTGCGGACGGTGATCGCCACGTTCGCGCTCGCGCCGGCATCGATCGCATCGGGGATCGTGTGCGCGACGACGACCGCCGCGTCGGGCACCGCCGGAGGGGGAGGGGGAGGCGGGGGCGGAGGGTTGCGACGGCGGCCGATCGCGTCGGCGACGTTGGGCGTCAGGGCACAGAGCAGCACGACCGCTCCCAGGATCGGGAGGGCCGGAAGGCGACGGCGGGTCATGTCGGGAGCCCCTCTCTCGGCGTGTTCTCTCTCGTGGGAGCGATACACACCGAGGCGCCGAGCCCTTCACTACTTAGGCTCCCTATCAAAGCCGAGAGGGGTCAGGTCTCAGATGTTCGTATTAGCGGCGCTATCACGAAGATCTGAGACCTGACCCCTTCTCTTCTGAAACACCTTCTCTTCTGAAACAGATCAAACGCACCGGCGTTGAGTGGAATCCGGACCAGGGCAACTCGAAGTCCGCGCAATCCGCGTAATCCCCGGTTCCACTGGTCTTGCGCCGAGAGAACGAAACCGCGGATTTCGCGGATTACGCGGATTGGTTCGGACGTCGCCGAGCCGCTGCCGACGCGTCGCGATGCTTCGTCCGGGGCTCCTGTTCCTGGAACGGGAGCGCAGGCGTCGGCAAATGAAACTGCGCGCCGGCAGCTCTTAATCCGCGTAGTTCGCGTAATCCGCGGTTTCTACTGGGTTCAGCGCCGAGAGAGACCGAACCGCGGATTTCGCGGATCACTCGGATTGATTCGGGCGTCGCCGAGCCATGGCCGACGCGTCGCGGTGCCCGCCCGTCGCGTGCCTGAGCCCGAACCCTGAGCTGACCCTCACACGTCGATCGGGGATCGATCGGGCCACCCGAGCCCGGGAGCGACGTCCTGGCCGAGGAGGCGCTTCGCTTCGGCGGCCACGTCGGCGGGCTCGATCTGCTTGAGGCACTGGTTGTCGTCGCAGGCGACCGACTTGCCGGGGCCGCGGCACGGGCTGCACTCGAGCCCCTTCCAGAGGACGCTCACCGGCGCGGTCGGGCGCCACGGCCCGGTGATCCGGTGGTCGGTCGGGCCGTGGAGCAGCACGACGGGCGTGCCGAGGGCGACGGCCATGTGGAGCGGGCCGGTGTCGACGGTGATGAGCAGCGCCGCCCGATCGAGGACACCGGCGAGGCGGGACAACGACTCGCGATCGACGATCGTCGCGCGCGCGCCGAGCCCCGCGATGATGAGCCGCGCCTCGCGCGCCTCGGTGGCGGTCGCCGCGTTCACGAGGATGCGCGCGTCGAGACGCTCGACGAGCCGGCGGGCGACCTCGGCGTAGTTGCGCGGCTCCCACCGACGCTTGACCGTGCTCTGGCGCAGGCGGACTCGCCCGCTGCTGTGGCACGCCGCCTGGATCACGACGAGCGGTCCCGTCCCCTGCAGGCGCGCCGCGAGCGCGTCGGCGTGGCGGCGCCCCTCGTCGTCGACATGCAGGACGAGCGGCCCCGGTTCGGCCTCCACCCCGAGCGCCCGGAGCACGCCGTGCTTGCCGGCGGCGATGTGGGGATCGGTCGGCTCGGCGCCTGGCTCATCGTGGATCAACCGCGCGCCGATGCGCCCCGCCAGCGCGTCCGGATCCTCCTTCCCCCCGAGATGGACGACGAGGTCGTAGCCGACCGCGGCGAGCTCGGCGAACGCGCGTCGGCGCGCCCAGGCCGCCTTCCAGCTCGGTCGCGGAAGGGCGTGCCACCTCGCGATCGAGGGATTGCCGCGCAGCACCTCGATCGCTCCCGGCGGCGCCGCGACGCCGATCTCGACGGCCGGCCAGCGCGCCGCGAAGGCCGCGATCGCCGGCGTGCAGAAGAGCAGCTCGCCGACGCGTCCGAGACGGACGAAGAGCGCGCGGCGCACCTCGCCCGCCTCGAGCGCCGCGCGCGTCGCGGCCGGGTCACGCGCGGTCACGCGGGCGCTCACGCGGGCGGCTCCCATCGCGGGCCCGGCGCGCCGGCCGCGTCCTCATCCCACCCGAGGCGCTCGGCGGCGATCGTCCCGACGGTGTCGCCGAGCGCCGTCCCGAAGGCGGCGCCGACGCTCGGGATCACGAACGGGCGCGGCCCCGACCAGACGCCGCCGAGCCGACACGCGGCCCACAGGAGCAGGCCGCCGGCCCCGCCGGCCACGCCGCCCCACACCATCCGGACGCTGAAGGGAACCTCCCACGCCTCGCCGGCGCGCCGCTCGCATCCGAGCCGCCAGCTCGCGTCGGCGAGCGGGAAGGCGGCCGCGAACGTGATCGCCGTCAGCACGACCGCCCCGGGGAAGTCGCCGAGGAGATCGACCGCGACCACGAGGACCGCGCCCGAGAGGATGCTCCCGCCGGCCGGCGCGCGCGGGCCGTCGATCGCGACCTCGAAGAAGCAGTAGCCGGCGAGGGCGAGCCCGGGCGTCAGGACGCCGCCGACCGCGATGCGGCCCCAGCGGGCGCGGCGGGTCGACGCGAGCTCGCCGGCGAACCGGGCGACGGCGAGGACGACGGCGAGCCCCGCGAGCGCGCCGCCGACCGCGACGAGCGATGGTCCCATCGGGTAGGTGAACGGGTCGTCGAACACGGCGCCGGCGAGGAGGGCCCCGCCCGCCCCGCCGAGCGCCTGGCCGACCCCGCGCGCGAGGGCGATGGCGCGCGCCGGCGGCGGGCGCTCCAGGGACGGCGGAGCTCGGTCGGTCGGAGACACGGCGCGTCAGGATAGCACGCCGCCGACCGTCTTTTCGGCCGGCCCCTGGCGCGGCCCACCAGCCTCGGCATGCAGAGATTCACCGATTAGCCAGGGGTTACGTCGTGGCGGGCCGCTTGCGCCAGGTCGCGGCGTGCCGGTCGGAGGGCCGGCAGGGCTTCGAGAGGAACCGAGGAGAACGACTCGTATGATTCGCGTGCGCTGCGCCTGTGGAACCAACGGCAACGTCAAGGACAAGTACGCCGGACGCAAGATCCGGTGCCGCCGCTGCGGCGTCCAGCTCCGGGTGCCATCCGCCCCCGCCCGCGCGCTCACCGAGACCGCCCCCCTCCCCACCCTTCGCGCCGCCGGCCTCGCGCTCCCCGCGCCGATCTCGCGCCAGGCGCCCGCGCAGCCCGCGCCGGCCGCCGACCTCGACCGCTTCCTCCTCGAGCCGCCGAAGACCTCCGGCCGCGTCGACCGTGACGCCCTCGAGGTCGCCCCGACCGAGATCCTCCCCGAGGAGCGCCGCCGCAACGCGATCGTCGACCCCCGACGCCGCGGCCGCCGGACGCGCCGCCCGTCGTCGCGTCGCCCGGCCGGCCGCTCCGCTCCCTCGTCGTCCCGCGACCTCGACTACGAGCGGCACGTCGTGGCGATCGGCATCTGGATCCGGATCCTCGCCGTGTTCGTCGTCGCGCTCACCACGGTCGGCGTGCTCGTCACCCTCCTTCAGCTCAGCGCCGTGACGGCCATGGCGCCCGACGCCGCGGTCGGAACGACCGCCGCCGCCGGCATCGTCTTCATCATCTTCGGCGCAATCGTCGCCCTCGCCGCCGGCATCTACGCGGTCGGCCACGGCGTCGCCCGCTACCGGGAGTGGGCCCGCCCGCTCGCCGCTGCAGCCCTCGGCGCCTACGCCGCCTACCTCGCCGGCGTCGCGTGGGAGCTCCCGAGCGCCCTGGTGATCCTCGACGTCGCCCTCTCGCTGGTCTGGCTCGTCCCGGCGACGATCCTCCTGATCGGCGGCACGATCTTCGACGCGCGCTACCAGGCCGTCGTCGCCGAGACGCCGCACGAGCGGGTGCGCTGGGCGTCGAGCCCGTTCTTCTGGGGTCCGTTCGTGATCCTCGCGATCCAGCTCGTCGCGGGCGTGATCGGGTTCGTGTGGGCGGTGCGGAGCGGGCTGCAGACGTTCGGCGGATAGCTAGTCCCGTTCGCCGCTCGGTGAACTCGAGAGCTGTCGCCCCGAACGGGTGACGATCCACAGATTACACAGATTTCACAGATTGGGAGTTGCCGACGGCGGCCCTCCCTCGCCGCCGGCAGAGGCCCGTTCCGCGTTCGACGAGAACGTGCGATTCGTCCGCGGCTATCTGTGTAATCTGTGAAATCTGTGGATCGTTCATCGCGGCGGCAATCGCACGCTCCTGTTCCAGGAACATCCGCGAGCGACATCGACGCGATCCCCGCTCAGCGCCGCCGCGGCGGCGGGCGCCCCGAGGACCGGGTGTTCCGGTAGCTCCGTCGCCGCTCGTTCTCCGCCTTCTTCTCGTCGTAGCTCTTCCGCCACGCCGGCGTCGGGCGCGCCTCGGGCTCGTCGCTGTAGCCCTCGCCGCGCCACATCATCCCCACCGCGTAGCGCGGCGTCTCCTCGGTCCAGGCGAGGTTGCAGTCGGGGTTCATCAGGGTCAGCGCCGTCGATGTCCCCGCGAAGACGTAGACGAGCGGGACGAACGGGTCGATGTCGAGGACGAAGCAGACCCAGTTCACGGGGTTGCAGAACCCGAGGACGACGGTCGTCGTGATCGTGATCGAGAGGTCGACCGCGAAGCCCACCGGCAGGACGACCGCGCCGACCGGCGCCTCGACGTACTCCCGGCTGACCGAGTACTCGGGGTCGGTGGAGTCGCGGCCCCAGCTCGCCATCCCGCAGCCGGCGCACGAGACGACCGCGGCGGCCACGACGAGCGCGAGGACGAGGCGCCGACCGACCATCACCGCCCTCTCCGACGTCGGAGCGTCTGGATCTCATCGAGGTCGACCCGAGCCTCATCCTCGCGCCCGAGCGCGCGCAGCAGGACGACGCGCCCCTCGAGGAACTCGATCACGCGGCCCCGCTCCTTCTCGATCCGCTCCGCGTCGATCGCCTCGGTCGCCTCGGCGAGCGCCTCCTCGAGCCGGCCGTGACGGTGGTGATGCCGCGCGAGGGTCGCGTGAAGACGCCCGCGGTACTGATCACCGTCGATCTTGTAGCCGAGCGCCTCGGCGGCGATCTCGTCGAGCGAGGGGAGCTCGCCGTCGGGATCCTGGCAGCAGGGGAGGTCGTCGTCCGACAGCATGTGCATCGCGACCCAGAGCAACCCCTCGGCGACGTCGCCGCGCGCGTCCAGGTTCCACGGCTCGTAGCCGCCCGCGCTCACGACGGCGTCGACGATCGGAACGACGGCCTCCTGCACCCGCGCCGCCTCGATGTGGATCCGCGCGAACGGGCGGTAACTCCCCCGTCCGATGCGCTTCGCCTCGTCCCACCGCTGGCGCTGGTACTCGCACGCGATGGTCGGCCAGCGCTCGTCGTCGGGGAGGCCGCGATCGAGCTCCCAGGCGCGCTCGATCAGCTCGAGGGCCGGCGCGAGCTCGTCGAGCTGCCGCAGCACGAGCGACGCCTGGAACGGGAGCCACGCCTCCTCGATCGAGGTCGCGAGGGCCGCGTCGACCCAAGCCCGGGCGCGCGTCCTCACCTCGGCGGGGCAGGGATCGGGCGCGGCGCCGAGGAGCATGTCCGCGAGGAGGAGCAGGAGCGCCGCGTCGAGCTCGTCGGTCGGGCGCGCGAGCTCGGCCTCCCCCCGGACGCGGATGTCGTCGAGCCCGAGGGCGGCGCCGAGCCGCCGGAATCCGTCGCGGTCGAGCGGGCAGCGCCCGTAGCGCTCGAGGAACGCGCCGGCGAGCAGGCCGCGCCGGATCTCCCGGGAGTCGCGCTCGAGGCCGCCCGCGGCGATGAACGTCGCGGCGAGGGCGTGCTCCTGCAGCGCCACGACGAGGTCGACCGGCAGCCCGCCTTCGGCGCCCTCGGCGCGCGCGAGGAGGCGGCCCATGGCCCACGCCTCGCGCACCTCGCCGGCATCGACGAGGTCGGGGAGCCGCGCGCGCGCCCGCGCCGCGAGCGCGTCCGGCCACGCATCGACTCGACCGAGGACGCCGTGGTCGCGCAGCGCCGCGACGAACGCGTCGAGCGCCTCGTCGACTCCCGCGTCGCCGCGCCCGAGCGCGCGCTCGCCGCGACGGCAGAGGAGCTCGCCGCGGGTGGCGGCGTCGAGCCCGGGGACGGCGAGGAGCGCCTCGAGCATCGGCTCGGCGACCGGGAGCGGCGCCTCCCCTCGCGCCACGGCGGCGGCGACCGCGGCGGCCGCGACCCCGTCCCGCGGCGGAGGAGCCTCCGGCTGACGGGCGAAGAGGACGGTCGCGAGCGCGATCGGGCGGTCGGCCCGGATGAGGACGCGGCGGGCGCGCGCGATCAGGGTCTCGTCGACGGCCGGGCCGTCGCGCACGAGCGAGGCGAGCTCGGCCGCGGAGCCGCCGGCTCCGTCCGGCGCGTCGATGATCGCGACGAGCGCGTCGAGCACCTCGACCCGGCGCGCGAGGTGCGAGTCCTCGGGGCGCAGGTCGTCGAGCTCGGCGATCCGCCGCCGCGAGACGTCGTCGATCCGGCCCTCGGCGTCGATCCGCTCCTCGAGCTCGGCGACGCGCCGGAGCGCCGGCGGCCGCGAGAGCTGCGACCAGACCGCGAGCGCCCCGGACGACGACGCGACCGAGACGACGACTAGGAGCGCCGCGATCTGCCCGCCGCGCGAACGCGGCAGGAACCGGCGGGCGATCCGGTCGAGGCGGCCGCGGCGGCGCGCCCGGACCGGCTCGCCGGCGAGCCAGCGATCGAGGTCGTCGGCGAACGACCCTGCCGTCCCGTAGCGGCGGCCCGGGTCCTTCTCGATCGCCCGGAGGCAGATCGCCTCCAGGTCCGCGGGGATCTCGGCGTCGAGCGACCGCGGCGCCGCCGGCTCGTCCTTGACGATCGACCCGAGGAGGGCGATCCCACTCTGGCCGTGGAAGAGCGGCTTCCCGGTGAGGGTGACGTAGAGGACGGCGCCGAGGCCGTAGACGTCGGTGCGCGGGCCGACCGGCGCCCGTCCGCCCGACTGCGAGAGCTGCTCGGGCGCCATGAACGCCGGCGTCCCGACGATCTCGCCGCTGCGGGTGAGGCGCTCGGCGTGCTCGTCGTGGGCGATCCCGAAGTCGACGACGCGCGGCGCGCCGTGACCGTCGATGAGGATGTTCTCGGGCTTGAGGTCGCGGTGGATGATGCCGTGGTCGTGAACGTGCTGGACGGCGCGGGCGCAGCTCGCGAGGAGCGCCGCCGCGTCGCGCGGCGGCACCGCCCCGGCCCGCACCCGATCGGCGAGCGCGACGCCGTCGACCAGATCCATCGCGCACCAGGGGACGCCGCCCTCGACGCCGCACGCGTGGACCCGGACGACGTTCGGATGCCCGCCGATCCGGGCGAGCACCTGCGCCTCGCGCTCGAACCGGGCGACCGCCTTCGCGTTGGCCTTCCCGGACCGGGTGATCAGCACCTTCAGGGCATAGGCGCCGCCGGTCTCGACGTGGCGCACCCGGAAGATCGCCCCCATGCCCCCGCGGCCGATCTCGTCATCGATGATGTAGGGACCGAACCGCTTGCCGCGAACGGCGGAGCCACCGCGGAGCCCGGACGACGAGAGTAGCTTGGGGTGAGGGCGGACGGACATCGCGCATCATTGTTGCACCCACCCGGGTCGCTCGCAAACGCGACCCACCGCCGGCCGCCGGCTCGGCGCAGGGTCACCGACGCCCGCGTGGCCAGAGGCGACGCGCGGACGCCGAGGCGACCGGGGCGAGGACCGCCGGCGCCGTCTCGGCCAGCTCCTCGACGACGGCGGGCGCGAGGTCGCCCCGGCCGTCCTCCTCGATCGCCGCGACCTCGGCCGCGACGAGCGCGTCGAGCTCCTCGAGGGCGGAGGCGGCCCCCGCGACCGGCGGCGCCGCCTCGGAAGGCGCTGCATCGGTCACGCTCTCGACGACGGCGACCACGTCGGGGACGAGCGCCGGCGCCGGCTCGAGGAGCGAGTCGTCGGCGACGAGGCCCGGCCGGGCGGGCTCGACGGGCTCGAGCTCGACGGGAACCCGAAGCCCGGCGACCGCCCCGAGCGAGCGCGACCCCGCCTCCCGCGTGCCCCCCGCGAGACCGGCCGCGACGCTGGCTCCGATCGCCATCGCCGTCGCCAGGGCAAACCCCGCCGCGCCGCCCGCGACCCGAGGCCGACGCGCCGCCCAGGCCAGGAGGAGTGGACCGCCGACCGGGCTCGCGTCGTCGACGAAGCGTCGGAGCTCGTCGGCGAGCTCGCGGGCCGTCGGGTAGCGACGCGCGGGGTCCTTGTCCAGACACCGGAGCGCGATCCGGGCGAGCTCCGGGTGGAGCGAGGGCCGGATCGCGCGCGGCGACTCGGGCGCGTCGAACAGCACCTTCTGGAGCAGCTCGTAGACGTTCTCCGCCTCGAACGGCGGCCGCCCCACGATCGCCCGGTAGAGGACGGCGCCGAGGGCGTAGATGTCGGTCGCCGGCCCGAGCGTTCCGGTCGAGCCCCGCGCCTGCTCGGGCGCCATGTAGGCCGGCGTGCCGACGAGCTGACCGGGCCGGGTGATCCGCCGCTTGGCCGCGAACGGCCGCGCGAGACCGAAGTCGAGGAGGTGGGGCCGTCCGTCGCCGTCGACGAGGATGTTCTCCGGCTTCACGTCCCGGTGACACAGGCCCGCGCGATGGGCGTGGTCGAGCGAGAGGGCGACCGCGCGCACGATCTCCGCCGTGCGCTTCGGCGCGAGGGCGCCCCGGGCCAGGAGCGCCTCGAGGCTCGCGCCGTCGATCAGGTCCATGACCAGGTAGGGCCGGTCCTCGTGCACGCCGACCTCGTGGATCGTCACGATCCCGGGGTGGCGCAGCCGCGCCGCGCTCACCGCCTCGCGATGGAAGCGAAGGACCTGCTCGTCGTCGGCGCCCGCCGGGTCGTGGAGCACCTTGATCGCGACGGGCCGGCGGAGGTCGACGTCGAAGCCGCGCCACACGACGCCCATGCCGCCGCGACCGATCTCCTCGATCAGGACGTGATGGCCGCCGATGCGCCTCGCCGGATCCCGGAGGGCGGAGCGCACCTCGGTCTTGAGGGTCGTCGGCGCGGGGTCCTTGCCGCGCAGCCGATGAGGCCGGCGATGCGGTCTCGCGCCGTCGTCCGAGAACGACTCGAGGCCGGACGGTGGCGCCTCCGCCCCGCCGTGGTCCGGAAGGGCCCGCGTCGGAGAGCCGGCCGGGATCACGGTGGTGGCGCCCTCGGTGTCGAGCGGCGGCGCGGCCTCCCCCGAAACGGCCGCGACCGCGGAGACGATCTGGGGCACGGTGAGGCGGAGCTCGGCGCCGCTGACGAGGCCGCGCGCGAGGAGCTCTTGGGAGAGGCCGGCGGGCTCGGCGTCGCCGCGACGAACGGCCGCCAGGCAGTCCGCGAGCTCGGCGGGGGAGATCCGACCGGTCGCGACCAGGTGCACGCCGAGGGCGAAGTCGGGGTCGGCGCCGATCCGATGGGGACGGATGGGGGGAGCGGGGCGAAGGACGTCCAACGGATACCTCGCACCACTGCCACCGTCATCGGGGTTATAGCCCCACCCGGCGACCGGCTCAAGGCCGCCCGAGTTGCGGGGGTCGGGCGCGCCCGACATCCTTCGAGCATGGGGATCGATGAACGCGCCCGCTCCCTCGAACGACGCTGGCGCGAGTCCGGCGACCCCGACGCCGGCGCCCGACTGCTGCGCGATCGGCTCGCGACCGGCGAGGCCGACCTCGGCGAGATCGCCCTCGCCGCCTGGCTCGGCGACGACGCCGCGCGGCGAGCGCTCGACGACGATCGCCACCGCGACGCCGCCTCGGAGCTCGCGTCGGACGACGAGCCGGCCGAGCTCCCTCGCTGGATCGGCCAGCTCAAGCGGTTCGGGAAGACCTCGGGCGTGCGGGCCGCGATCGCGGCCCAGGAGCTCCTCCTCGCGGAGGTCGACGCCGAGGTCGATCCCGAGCTGCACGAGGCGATCGACGACGCGGTCCGGTTCGCGATCGGCTGGCTTCGCTGTCCCTGCGGCGGCCACGAGTCGCTCGCGGTCGCGCACTCCGGCGGCGTCATCGACCGCTGGCAGGCCGAGCGCGCCGACGCGACCGGCGACTCGCCCGCCGCCGACCCGGGCGAGCACCCGAACGGAGCGCTCGACCCCCTCGCCCCGGCCCGTCCTCCGCCGACCGTCGACAGCCCGCTCGCCGCGTGGCTCGACGCGGCGGCCGCCCTCGCGGCGACGCGCCTCGGCGAGACGCGCGTGCGCGCGGCGATCCGCGACGCGCTGATCCCGTGGACGCTCGGACGGCGCGACCCGCTCGAGGCCCGCCTCGACGGCCGCTGATCGCCGGGCTCGGATCGACCGATCGCGCGGTCAGCGGCGCGGTTGTGAGCGCGAGGCGCCGACGGCTAGAGTAGGGGCGCATGGTCGGCGATGGGTGGGCGAGCTTCGGACCGCTGGACCGTCTCGTGGCGTGGTCGCTCGTCTCGAGCCGTCGCCTCTCGAACGACGATGTCCAGCGTCTGTACATCTTCGGCAAGACGCAGGGCCTCGACCGCGCCGGCTCGACCCTCCTCGCCGCCGCCGTCCAGCAGGGCGCGCTCACCCCGCCGATGGCCGACCAGCTCCTCGCCTCGCTCCGGGCGGGGTCCGCTTCCGGCGACAACCCGATGGCGTCCGGCCAGGGCTGGGCGCCGGCGGGCGGGTTGCCCGCTCAGCCATCACCGCCGGTCGGATGGGGCGCCGCGAGCGTCGCCGGCATGGCCCCCGCGGGCTTCGCCGGATACGCGAGCGCGCCGGGGATGACCCCGGCCCCGCCGCCGCCGCACCCGCCGGCCGGCCCTCCGACGCCCCACACCCCGATGGCGAGCCCGTTCGGTCGAGTCGAGGCGCCGCCGGCGGGCGACCTCTACCACGCGCCCGCCTCGATCGCCGGGATCCCGAGCGACGGACGCACCCTCGGGCCGGGACCGATCGACGCCGCACCTGGCATGACCCCGTCGGGCTACGTCGGCCAGGTGCCGTCGGCCTACGTCGGTCAGGCGCCGCCCCCTGCGCCGCCCCCCGCGCCGCCCCCACCGCCTCCGCCAGCCCCGCCGCACTACGGATCGGGCGCGATCAGCGGCTTCATGGCGCCCCGCCCGGGGGCGCCGCCGACGCCGGCGTCGAGCGCGCCGCACCATCACCGCGCCCCCGCGGACTCCGGATCCGGCTCGGGGCCGCGCGACACCCGCGTCGAGAGCTCCGGCCGAGCCGGCGCCGACTCGCTCTCGGCCGAGGCCGTCCGCGGCGCCTCGTGGCAGAGCGGCGTCGCCGAGCAGCGCTACGACCTCCTCGAGGAGAAGAGCCCCCAGCACCTCGTCATGCGAGACGGCCGGCTGCTGTGCACCGTCCATCTGCATCGCCCGCCGCCCCGGATGGGTCCGGAGCAGTTCTTCCGCCACGCCCGGATCCTCGCGAAGCTCGACCACCCCGCGATCACGAAGGTCCACGACATCGGCGTCCTCGAAGGCCAGCCGTTCTTCACGACCGACGGGCTCGACGGCGAGGGGCTCGACGACGTCGTCGGGCGGAGCATGCCCGGCAAGCTCCCGCTCGCCCAGATGCTGCGGACCTTCCTCGACGTGACGAGCGCGGTCGTCCACGCGCACGACGTCGGGGTCGTCCACACCCACCTCCACCCATCGTGTGTCGTCGTCGGCAGCCACGGCCGCACCTGGGTCACCGGCTGGCAGCAGGCCCGCGTCCTGCCGCGCGCCGAGGAGGTCGTCCGGCGCGCGGGGGAGGGCGACCCGCCCGACGGCGACGACGCGCAGTTCTGGCTGCGCGCCCCCGAGCTCGCCAACGACAAGCCGCCGCGCGGCCGGACCGACGTCTGGGGCCTCGGCCTCGTCCTCCACTTCATCCTGACGAGCGACCTGCCCGACAAGTCGCTCCGCGCGCTGTCGACCTCGCGCTGGATCCCGCGCGAGCTCGCGGCCGTGACGCGGAAGGCGCTCGCCCCGTCGCCGGCCGAGCGCTACCCGACGGTCGCCGACCTCCAGGACGATGTCCGCCGCTTCCTCGACGGCGAGGGCGTCCTGGCCGAGCGCGACAACCCCGTCCAGGCGACGGCCCGGCTGATCCGGAACCACCCCTTCTCGAGCGCGGTGTGCGGCCTGGTCGGTCTCCTCGTCCTCGGGGGCAGCGTCGCGACCTACTCGGCGATGCAGCGGAGCTACCAGCACGCGGTCGCGAAGCACACCGAGGCCGAGGCGAGCCGGAGCTCGGCGGCGACGACCCTCGAGCGGGTCGAGCGGGGACGCGGCGTCGCGATCCAGCTCAAGGAGTACGAGACGCTCCTCGCCCGCGCCGCCGGCAGCGTCTCCGAGGCCGCCGTCGCGCGATTCGGCGAGGCGACGCGGCTCGCCGAACGGATCCAGCGCGAGGTGGACGGCGGCGAGGGCGAGGCCGCGAGCGAGGACGCGATCCGGCTCGGACGCTACCTCGCGCAGCGCCGCCACGCGACGCAGGCGACCTTCTACCTCAAGCGGAGCCGCCCGCCCCGTCCCGGCCTCGCCCTCGAGAGCTTCCGGCAGCTCGCCGAGCTGCTCGAGCTCGACCTCGCCGAGGCCGAGGCCCGGCGCGACGAGCCCGCCCGCGGCGAGCTGCGGCGGCGCCTCGCCGAGGCGCTCTTCGGTCGGTTCCTGGCCGCGCGCCGCCTGCCCGGCCGCGATCGCGAGGTCGAGGAGGAGCGCGTCCTCGATCGCCTCGCCCAGCTCGATGGCCCCTACGCGCGGCTCGCCCGCCTCGAGCGCGAGGTGCGTCGCTACGAGGCCGAGGCGCGTCGCCTCTTCGCGCTCGGCGCGTTCGTCCCGACCGACGACGAGACGCGGAGGGTCGAGGGTCAGCTCAAGGATGTCGTCGCCGAGCGCTTCGAGCTCGCCCAGGCCCACTCGCTCCTCGGCCGATTCCACGTCGCCCTCGCCGCGCCCGGCGCCCACCGCGGGCAGGAGCTACGCGTCGGCGAGACCAACCAGACCGCCAAGGTCCCGCGGTTCTGGAAGCCATCGTTCGACGAGTTCTACACCGCGATCCACCTCGACCCGGTCGACCCGGTCCCGCGCTACGCCTACCTCCGGGTCTTCAACGACAAGTTCGGGATGCACTCGGCGTGGCGGTGGATCGGCGGCTGGACCCTCGGTCAGGCGATCGAGGCCGGCTCGTTCACGCCGCGGAGCGAGCCGCTCCTCATCGCCGTCGAGGAGCTCCACCGTCTCGGGCGCGAGGTCGCGGCCGTCCCGCTCGTCGAGCGAATGCTCGAGCGGAAGCCGGAGGGCGAGCTCCGGAGCGGCTCGAGCTGGGTCGACCGCGCGCGGATCTACCAGGCGCGCGGGCGGCTGAGCGGAGGCGGGCTGCCGCCGCCGGAGTTCGCCTCGCTCCGGCCGCCGGACGAGCTGCGCGCCCAGTACCTGATCCTCCGCGCCTGGCAGCTCATCGCGCAGAACCAGCTCTCGGAGGCGGCGCCCCTCTTCAACGAGGCGCTCCAGTCGCCCGGGATGAGCTCGTCCGCCCTCACCGACATCCGCAAGGCGCTCACGGACCCGCGGGCCCGACGCGAGGAGGTGCACGCCTTCCTCGAGCAGTTCATCCCGCCGCCGAACCCGAACCGGGACGCCCAGGACCCGCTGATCGGCCAGCTCCTCGTCGCGCGTGCGGTCGTGAAGAGTCACCTCGGCGCCGACCCGCGGCGCGACCTCGCCCGGGTGCAGGGCCAGCGGTTCGCCCGCAGCTACAGCGAGGAGAAGGCGGCGATGACGCTCGCGACAGCGCGCTTCATCTCCAAGCTGCAGCCGCAGAACCCGGGCGCCCACGTCGAGGCGATGATGACGTGGGCCGAGCTCAACCAGGACGTCGGCAGCACCGAGCGCTACGTCCTCGAGGCGCAGCGGCTCATCGTCGAGCGGTTCCGCACCCTCGGCGAGGACCGCGCCGTGCGCGCGTTCGAGCTCCCGAGCCCGCACGTGGCCCACGGTTGGGACGGGGTGGAGGAGATCTGGGTCCGGCGCGCGTGGACGCCCGCGGGCGCCCACGGCTGGACGCTACCCGAGGGGGACGGGCGATGACCGAGCCCCTGATCAACGGCCGCTACGCCCTCGTCGAGGAGCTCGCCCGCGGCGGGATGGGTCGCGTCATCAAGGCGCGCGACGTCCACCTCGAGCGCGAGCTCGCGATCAAGACGATCCTCCCCGGAACGGGCGAGCTCGCCCGGGCGCGCTTCACCGAGGAGGCACAGATCACCGGGCAGCTCCGGCATCCGAACATCATCCCGGTCCATGAGCTCGGCGCGACGCCCGGCCCCGAGGGGGACGAGCTCTACCTCGTGATGAAGCTCGTCAAGGGCCGGGACCTCCGCCAGCTCGTCAAGGCGATCAAGGAGGACGAGGACCGGACGCGCGACGACTACCCGCTCCGGCGCCTGCTGCGCGTCTTCCTGAAGGTGTGCGGGGCGATCGCCTTCGCCCACGACCACGGCGTGATCCACCGCGATCTGAAGCCGGCCAACGTGATGATCGGCGCGAACGACGAGGTCCTGGTGATGGACTGGGGCGTCGCCAAGCCGCTCGACCGCGAGCTCTCGACGGAGATGCAGCTCGACCCCGACACGCTCGAGGCGCGGCGGCTCGCGGCCGCCAAGGAGCGCGGCGACGTGTCGGGGAGCGGGTCGCGCCCGGGCGCCTCGAGCACGGGCCGTCCGGTCGTCTCCGGGCTGCGGGCGAGCGAGGAGGGCGCCGACCTGACCCAGGCCGGGCTCGTCGTCGGGACGCCGGCCTACATGGCGCCGGAGCAGGCGGACGGGACCGACGTCGACGAGCGCGCCGACGTGTACGCCCTCGGCGCGATCCTCTACGAGGTGACGACCCATCGCCCGCCCTACCGCGGCAGCTCCCTCGAGGCGTTGAGCGCGCTCATGCGCCACGCGCCTCCCGCCCCGTCGGAGGCCGCCCCGAACAACGACATCCCGCCGCCGGTCGAGTCGATCATCCTCAAGGCGATGGACCGCGAGCGAGCCGGTCGCTACCCGAACGCGGCCGCGATCGCCGCCGACGTCGAGGCCTACCTCGACGGCCGATCGGTCGAGGCGCACGACGAGCGCCCGCTCGAGGTGTTCCGTCGGATGGCGGCCACCCACCGGACCGCGGCGGTGACCACCCTGGCGGCCGTCATCGTGATCAACGTCCTCGCGGTGGTCAGCGCGGTGCTGATCTGGCGGGAGCGCTCCGCGGCGGAGGAGCGCGCCCGCGACGCGCAGGCGGCCGCCGACGCCGCCACGGCGGCGACCGAGCTCATCCGGACGGTCGAGCGCGGCGTCCGGGTGACGACCGAGGCGGCCGACATCGCCAACGGGTTCGCCGAGGAGGCGGCGAAGGTGCTGCCGCTCGAGGCGGTGCCCGACGATCCGCGCCCGACCCTCGCCCAGCTCCACGACGACGCGATCCGGCGCGTCCTCGACCGACGCACCGCGGTGGAGCGGCTGCGCGCGGAGGCGCCGGGCGATGGCGCCGACTCGCCGTTCGACCCGCTCCTGGCCGAGATCGACCAGGCGCGCGGCCGGATCAGCCTGCTCGCCCTCGAGGCGCTCCTGTCGCGCGTCCCCTCGCGCGCCCTGTCGCTCCTCGACGCGATCGACGTCGACGAGGCCGACGCGGCGATCGTCCGGGCGCGGGCCCACCTCCGCCTCGGCCAGCGGAGGCAGGCGGCCCGCAGCCTCGCTCCGGCGCTCGAGGCGCCCGATCGGTCGAGCGCACGCATCGTCGCGGAGGCGCTCCGGTCGGTGATCGCCGAGGAGAGCCCGGCCAGCCGGCGCGGCGCGATCGACGCGGCGATCCGGGCGACGCCCGGCGAGGCGTGGCTCTACCTCCGTCGCGCGGAGGCCCGCGCCCTCCTCGGCGACGAGGAAGGCGCCCGCGAGGACTACGACCAGGCGACCGCGATCCGACCGCTCGACGGCTGGGTCCACAGCTCGCGCCTCCTCCACACCTACACGATCAACCAGCAGGAGCTGCCGAGCTCGCTAGGCGTCGTCGACCGCCTCTCGCCCGAGAACCTCGACTGGAGGCTGTTCGAGGCCCGCTGCATGATGTGGCGCAACCACGACCGCGAGCGGTTGAACGCGCTCGTCGCCGACTACGAGAAGCTCGCCCCGATCACCGCGTACCGCCACGGCGCCGAGACGATGCTGATCGGCCCGATCCCGGACGAGGCCGAGAGCTACGCGCGGCGCGTCCTCAAGATCGACCCCGACGACCGCGTCGGGCTGGGCTGCCTCGCCGAGGTCCACCTCCTCCGGGGCGAGCTCGACGAGGCCGACGCGATCGCGCGGCGGGGTCTCGCCGCGTTCCCCGACGACCCGCGCCTGAGCTCGGTCCTGGGCCAGATCCACGTCGCCGCCGGTCGCCACATCGAGGCCGCGCCTCATCTCGAGACGGCCGCCCGGGCGGCCCGCACGCCCGACCCGTGGCGCCGTCTCGCCGAGTGCCTCCTCGTCCACGAGGATCCGAACGCGTGGGCGCGCGGGGTGGACGCGATGCGCCGGGGGCAGGCGTTCGACCTGTTCGCCCTCTTCTACTACCACCAGAGCTCGCTCCCGGTCCCCGGCGACCCGCGAAACCACCGGGTGCTCGGCCATCTCCGGCGGCGGCAGGGCAAGCTCGGCCAGGCGGCGATCCACTACGTCCGCGCGTTCAACTGCGCACGGGGCAAGTTCGCCAAGCGCGTCCTCGGCGACGACCGTCAGGACCTCCTCCACGCCGGCGACGTCCACCGCGAGCTCGGCCTGGTCCAGGAGGCGGGGAGCTTCTACGCCATGGCCGCCGAGGACCCGAAGCACGCCGCCGCCGCGGACCAGCGCCTCCAGGAGATGGGTCTCTCGCGCCGTCCGCGATAGCCTGCATAGGGGCTATCGAGCTCGTTCGGGTGCCGATGGGCTCGCCTTCGGCGAGAGATGTCACCACGGAGGCACGGAGACACGGAGGAGCGACTGCGTGCGCCGTATCCCGGCTCGCACGAGCCGACCGACCCCAGGAATGCCTCCCTGGGGTCTTGGTCACGCAAGGCGACGGGAACCAACAGAAGGAACGGCGGGATCGGTCCGCGACCTGGCTCAGTCCGAAGCTGCTCCGTGCCTCCGTGCCTCCGTGGTTCCATCCTGATCGAAGCTGACAGCCCCCCTAGCCCGAGGGCCGCGACTTTCCTGAAAGAAACGACGCCGCCGCGGCAACCTGACCTCCGGAGGGGAGACGGCCCGGCGCGATGACGAGCGAACGAGCTCTCGTAGAGCGGGTTCTGGCGGGTGAGGGGGATGCCTTCGGCGTCCTCGTCGGCCGCTACCAGGACTCTCTGTACGGGTTCGTCCGGTCGAGGATCCGCGACGCCGACGCCGCCTCCGACGTGACCCAGGAGGCGTTCGTGGCGGCGTTCGAGAACCTCGGCAGCCTGTCGTCGAAGGAGAAGTTCGGGGCGTGGTTGTTCGGGATCGCCCGCGGCAAGGTGCTGATGCACCACCGCGCGGCGGGCCGTCGCCCCGAGCGGACCGGCGCCGAGCTCGACCAGATGCCCGCGCTCCGCGACCCGGCGCTCGGGGCGGAGGAGGAGCTCGAGGCGCTCCTCGCCGGCCTCGACGACGAGCAGCGCGTCGTCCTCCTCCTCCGCTTCCGCGACGGGCTGAGCTACCGCGAGATCGCGGAGCGGCTCGGCATGCCGCCCGGCACCGTCGCCACGCACCTGCATCGAGGCCGCGCCCGCGCGGCCCAGAACCACCGCCGACTCCACGGGGCGACGACGTCATGACCTGTCCGCGCACCGCGACCATTGGCCGCGCGTTCCTGAACGGCGTCGACGACGCCGAGCTGACGGCCCACGCGGCCGACTGCGCCGCCTGCCGCAGCGAGCTGATCGAGCTCCAGGCGCTCGGCCGGAGCCTCGGCGCCGTCCGCGCTCCGGCCGGCCTCGCCGACGCCGTGATGAGCCGCGTCGGCGCGAGCCCGGCGCCCGCAACCGTCGTGGCGCGCCCCGCCCGGCGCCGGCGCACGAGCCGCGAGCGGCGGGCCGCGGCCGTCGGCGCGATCGTGCGCCCGACGGTCGCGAGCGCCGCGCGGCTGGTGATGGCGGGCGCGCTCGTCTGGGCGACGACCACCCTGCTCACGCCGAAGGTCTCCGACGACCCCGGAAGCGCGGGACGGCCCGCCGGGCCGGGCGCGGCCGAGCTGCTCATCGCGACCGCGCAGCCCCACCTCGAGCTCGCCCTTCCGGCGAGCCTCGCCCCCGGCGACCTGATCGAGCTGCCGCTCCAGATCGCCTGGGCCGGCGGCGCGGCCGCGTCGATCGCCCTCGAGGTCGACCGCAGCGGCGGGGTCACGTTCGAGATGCCGCCGCCGCCGCGCATCGAGATCGGAGCCGGCGCGGTCCGGTCGGTGCCGGTGCGGCTCCGCGCGACCGAGGCGGGCGGGGCGTCGGTCGCCGTCCGGGCCCGGGTGATTCGCCCGCCCGCACCATCCGAGGGCGAAAGCGATGACGCCGCGAGCGACGAGGACGAGGCGGACGCCGACACGGTCGTCACGCTGAGCCGAGACCTCACCATCACCCCCGTCGCCCGCGAGGTCGCGCTCGCGACCAACGTCGACCTGAGCGGCCCGCTCACCCGCGCGACCGTGAAGCTCGACCCGCGCGTCGAGCGGCTCGCGCCGCCGCGCGAGCTCCGGGTCCGGGTGCTCCCCGGCCTCGTCGCCGAGGCGGAGCTCGGCCTCGACGGCATCCTCCGGCGGCCGCACGGCTGCTTCGAGCAGACGACGGCCGGCACCTTCCCCGCGCTCCTCGTCCTCGAGCTCGCCGCGTCGGGCGCGTCGATCCCGCCGCGCGTCCTCGAGCGGGCGACCCGGAACGCGATCGCCGGCGCCGCGCGCCTCGCCCGCTTCCAGCACGACGACGGCGGCTTCAGCCTCCACCCGCATCTCCCGACCGATCCGTGGCTGACCGCCCGCGGCCTGCGGCAGCTCGCCGCGATCGAACGGCTGACGGTGCGCACCGACGGGCAGCCGGCGACGTCGCTCGGCGAGGCGGCCGGCTGGCGCAGCCAACCGCCTGGCGCCATCGAGGGCGCCGATCCGATCGTCACCGACAGCCCGATCGGCGACCGCATCGCCGCGGCGACCGACGCGCTCCTCCGCTGGCGCACGAACGACGGCGACTGGAGCGGCAGCCGGTTCGTCCGCCGGCCGGCGCCCGAGCTCGCCCTCACCGCCGCGGCGCTCGAGGCGCTCCTCGGCGCCGGGGTCGCCGCCGACGAGCCGCGCGTCGCCGCGAGCCTCGACCGGATCGAGAGCCGCGCCGCCGCCGAGAGCGTCGCCACCTACGACCTCGTCCTCGCCGCGCGAGCGACGGCGCTGGTCCCCGAGCGCGCCGAGGCGACCGCGGCGTTCGCCGCCCGTCTGCTCGCCCGGGGCCGCCGCGACGAGCACGGCCTCTCCTGGTCGCTCGGCGGACGCGAGAAGGCGCTCAACGGGAGCGGCGGCCTGACCGCGGGCATCGAGCTCGGCGGGCACGCGGCCGTCGTCCTCGCGGCGACCGGCAACCTCGACGACGCCGCGGCGGCCGTTCGATGGATCGCCGCCCACCGCGACGGCCGCGGCTTCCGGGGAACGCAGTCGACCGTCGCTGCCCTCGAGGGCTTCCGCGTCGTCCACCGCTCGGGCAGCAGCGAGGCCGACGGTCGGCTCCGCATCCAGCTCGGGCGCGACGAGCCGCCGACGAGCTTCCCGATCGTCCGCGGCGACGCCGGCCTCCTCGACCTGCCGATCGGGACGATCGACGGCGACGACCCGGTCGCGACCGCCCTGGCCGGCGGCGTCACCCTCACGTTCGAGGGCGAGGGACGCCTCCGCGCCCAGGTCGTGGTCACCGGCTACGCCGACGCCGACGACCGCGAGCTCCTCGCGGCCGCCGCCGGCGCGCGCCTCGCCGCGCCGCAGCTCCGCGTGCAGACGAGCACGCCGGAGACGCTGCGGGTCGGCGAGGTCGCCCGCTTCGCGGTGATCGTGAGCAACGAGAGCCAGGACCGGGTCGACTTCCCGATGGTCGAGCTCGACCTCCCCCCCGGCGCCGAGCCGGCGACCGTCGACGGCGTCGCCGACGGCGGCCTCGGCGCGCTCGTCCGCGGCGACCGCCTCCGCTTCGCCGAGACGAACGCGACGGGCGTCGTCCTCTACCTCCACGACCTCGCGCCCGGCGCGACCGAGCGCTTCGAGGTCGCGATCGTCGCGACGGCCGCGGGCGAGATGGTGCCGCGGATGGCGCGGGCCTACCCCTACTACGCCCCCGAGGGCGAGGTGGCGACGGTCGCGGCGAGGCCGCTGCTCGTGACGACGGCGCCGGCGCCTTCGGGCGCGGGGCGGTCGGAGCCCGAGCCGGCGCGGGGTCCCGCGGACCGGCTTCCGCCCCGACGGGGATCGACGGGATCGGGCACGGGCACGGGCACGGGCACGGGCACGGGCGACGACTCCGGCGCGGCTCGCGAGCGGGAGCGGCGCGGCGACCTCGTAATCGCCTGGGACGCCGCGCTGTCGCCGACGGTTCCGGGGCCGCTGACGGGCGACCAGCCGCCGCCCGCGGCGATGCACGGGGCGCGGCTCCTCGGCCGCGCGTTGCTCCTCGGGATCCCGGACGTGAGCGATCACCGCGACACCGGCCAGGGCGTGGAGTTCACCCTCCGCGCCGACGCGTTCTGCTCGGACGGCTCCCTGGTCGCGCTCGACGACTTCCTCCAGGCGTGGCGCGTCCCCACCGAGGCGAGCTGGTCGACGTCGGATCCCTGGACCGACCCGACTCAGATGGGTCTCTTTCGGATTCGCAACCCGCGAACGACCGGGCTCTCGCAGGTCGTGATCCAGAGCCTTCCCGACGACGACGACATCGTCGCGCGCCTCCGCGCGCATCCGTATCTCCCGATCCCGATGCGCGAGGTCAGCGGCGAAGGACCGACGATGGTCACCAACGGCCTCTACCAGGTCGCCCAGCAGACGCCGGACACCCTCGTTCTCCATCGCACGAACGCCCGGCCCGAGCTCGGCGGCCCGACGCGCGTCCTGATTCATGCGCAGCCGATCCTGCCGACGACGCGCGACGAGGTGGATCTGATCTTCACCATCCCGGCGCCCGATTCAGCGGAGGCGACCCCGCTTCGCTACGTCGTCCTCGGGACGCCGGACCGCGGCCAGGGCGATGCCTCCCGCTCGCTCGTCAAGGCGGCCATCTCGACGACCTTCGCGCACCAGGAGGAGCTCGCCCGCGAGCTCGGGTGGATCCTCCCACGTGAGGTTCGCGAGCATGGAACGGCGAAGCGGCGCGGGGGCGCCCTCGTCGTCGGCTACGAGCATCGGGGAATGCGCGACACCGCCACCGCGATCGTGACGCGACTGATCGGCAGCCGGATCGACGCCCGGCTGCACCCCGAGCCGACCCCCTTCACCTCGGCGGACGAGTCGCCCGCGGACATCATCGTCGGCGTCGCCGAGATCGAGAACGGCCGGATGGTCCGGACGAAGGGGCTGAAGACCGTCCCGATCGGCGTGATCCCGGTGACGGTGCTCCCCGGACGACGGGCGCTCTCGCCGCGCTCGGTCGACCGGAACGGATGGCTCGTCCACCCGATCGAGACGATCGACCTCCGGAAGAGGCGCCGCTGACGCCCCCTACTTCCCGCCGCCGCTCCCGGCCGGCTCGACGCTTAGCCGGCGGTGCTTGGTGACGACCTGCATCCTGATCGTCGCCGTCAGGCCGACGTCACCGACGATCGCCGTGCGCCAGTCGGACGACGCGTCGAGCGCGATGATTTCGCCGCGGTCGAGCGAGAAGTGAAGCTCGCCCTGGACGCGGCTGCCGTCCTCGTGGTCGAAGCCCTCGAACGGCGGCTCCGCCTCGAGCTCCATCGTCCCGCGGAGGTCGAAGACGGCGACGCGCTCGTCGCCGCGCGTCTCGACCGACCTCAGGGTGTAACGGTAGCGCGACTCGAAGTCACCGACGCCGGCCTCGGTGGCGTCCTCGATGACGGTGAAGCTCTCGCCGATCGAGACCGACCGCTCCTCCATGAGCGTCCCCGCGAAGAACGCCTCGACGAGGTCGTCGGCCGCCGGCTGCGGAACGAACGCCTCGACGGCCGCCGTGATCCGGCGGACGTCGACCGTCTCGATCTCGCCGTCGGGGGCGACCTCGATCGTCGCGCTGCGACCGACGAAGAGGCCCGCGGTCGGCCCGAAGATCGCGAGAGGCGGCGGCGGCCGGTCGCGCTCCGAGTCCCACGACGCGTCGATGGGGCCGGTGACCGTCTGCCCCTCCGACGCGATCCGGAACGCCTCGATGTGGCGCTCGAGGGTCGACGAGCCGCCCTTGGGCGAGACGAACGTCACCTCGTCGCGGAAGCGCATCGTCGAGCGAGTGACGCTGACGACGGGCGGCGCGCCCGGCGGCGAGACCGTCGCGGTCACCCGCTGACTCACCTCGTGGACGACCGAGTCGCCGGCGGTGAAGAGGTAGCGGAGCCGCACGCGGCCGTTGGCGTCCTCGAGCTTGCCGCGCCGCACCGTCGGCGGCGGCGGCGCGACGCGCTCGTCGATGAACCTCACGCGCACGTCGCGGGCCTCGTTGCCGGCGCGGTCGACCGCGATGACCTGATGAGCGATCTCGCGGCGGCGCGCGGGCAGGCGCTCCGCGTCGAAGATGAAGCGCGAGCTCGGGCTCCCGCCGACGAGGCTCGCCGCCTCGCCCCCGATCGTCACCGATCGACACGGCTCGGAGAGGCTCCCCGAGACGGTCGCGGCGGACTTGCCGCCGATGACGACCGGGTCGTCCTGGTCGAGCGTCACGCTGGGCGGGGTCTGATCGGCGAACACCTCGACCGACGTGCGGTGCTCGGACCCGTTCGGTGCCCGGGCGAACGCGACGAACCGGTAGCGGCCGTCGCGGGCCGGGAGCCGGTGCTGCTTCGACTCGAGGACGCCGCCGTCGGGAATCGGTCGGCTCGTCCAGCCCTTCCCGATCGGGCCGTTCCCGTTCTCCGAGATCCCGAAGTGGAGCTCCCCGTCGTGCTCCCCCTCGACCCGGATCCGGATCGGCACGCCGGCGCGGGCGACGGTGCCGTCGGCCGGCAGCTCGATCGTCACGAGCGGCGCCCCGGTCGGCGGCGGGATCGCCGGAGGGGGTTCGATCGGCTGCGGATCGTCGGGATCGATGTCCGGCCCGCCGGCGACGCGCGTCGGCCGGAGCGCGAAGAAGCCGACCGTGCCGAGGATCGAGAGGACGCAGACGAACCCGATGAGCGCCGCGGCGATGAGGGCGACCGGCACGCCGGGCTTCTCCGGCTGCGGCCGGGGCCGCGACGGCCTCGTCGGCGGCGGCGGCGCCGCCGGCTCCTCGCGGCGCGTCTTCGCCGGCCTCTTCTTCTTCGCGCGCGGCGCCGGCGCATCCTCCCGCGGCGCGGTCGGAGGCTCGCGGCGGGTCCGCGCCGGGGCGACGTCGACCCGACTGGCCGGCGCGTCGGGCCGCGCGGCCGGCGCGCTCGCGCCGCAGTCGGTCTCGACCGACCCCGCGCGGAGCATCGCGAGCAACCCGCGCGCATCCGGACGATCCGCGGGCTCCTTCGCGAGCGCGGCGAGGACGGCCCCGGCGAACGGCGCCCCGACGCGGCCGGCCGCGACGGCAGCGTCGAGCGGCGCCGGCGGCTTCGTGACGATCTCGAAGATCAGCTTCCGCCGCGTCTCGGCGTCGAACGGGCGCGCCCCCGAGGTGGCCTCGTAGAGGATCACGCCGACCGCGTAGACGTCGGACTTGCCGTCGACCGGGTCGCCGCTCGCTTGCTCGGGCGACATGTACTGGAGCGTCCCGAGGACCGCGCCGGCCGTCGTGAGGGTGCTCGAGACGCGCTCGTCTTCGGCGGCGGCGTCCTGGACGGCGCGGGCGATGCCGAAGTCGAGGATCCGAGCCTGCAGCGATGCGTCCGCGCCGGTGACGATCAGGTTGTCCGGCTTGAGGTCGCGGTGGACGATCCCGGCCGTATGGGCGGCCTCGAGACAGTCGAGGACCGACGCGGCCAGGGCGAGGGCGCCCGCCTGCCCGAGCGGGCCGACCCGCTCGAGGTGCTCGGTGAGCGTCTCGCCCTCGGCGAAGTCCATCACGAGGAAGAGCCCGCCGCCGTGCTCGCCGAACTCGCGCAGGTTGACGGCGCCGGCGTGGGCGAAGTCGAGCAGGATCTGCGCCTCGCGGGTGAAGCGGGCGCGGAGCTCGGGCAGGTTCGCGATCTCGGGGCGGATCGTCTTGAGGGCGAAGTCGCGCGCGAGGAGGCGGTGGCGCACGCGGTAGACGACGCCCATGCCGCCCTCGCCCAGGACTCCGATGACCTCGTACTTGTTGTCGATGACGGCGCCGGGCGCGAGCGTTGCGGCGCTCGACCCTCCCGAGGAGGTCGACGCGGCCACGTCGCGCGGCGCGGGCGTCCCGACCGTGCCGGTCGCAGGCGACGGCGGAGGAGGGGCCACGGAGGTGACCGTCCTCGTCCCGTCGGAGAGGAACGCCTCGATCTCGCCGAGGCGCCGGGCGACCTCGCCCGCGTTCGGCGGCCGCTCGACCGGGTCCTTCGCGAGGAGCTCATCGACGATCGCGGCGAGCGCCGCGGGGGCGTCGGGCAGGTGTTGCCCGAGCGGCACCGGCGGGTCCAGCTCGTGGGCGCGGATCAGACCCGGGATCGAGTCGGCCGTGATCGGCCAGCGCCCGCTCGAGATCCAGTGGAGCAGCACGCCGAGGGCGTAGAGGTCGACCCGGTGGTCGACGTCGTGACTTCCCGACCACATCTCGGGCGCCATGAAGCGGGGCGTGCCGAGCGCCTGCCCCTTCGCGGTGAGGATCGTCTTGCCGTCGAGCGGCTCGCCGTCGACCTGGAGGACCAGGCCGAGGTCGGCGAGCTTCGCGCGGGGGACGCCACGTTCATCGCTCGCGAGGAGCACGTTCTGCGGCTTCAGGTCGCGGTGGACGAGCCCGGCCGCGTGCGCGGCGCCGAGCCCGAGGGCCGTCTCGCGGGCGAGCCGCACCGCTTCGCCGGTCGAGAAGAGCCGGCCGCCCTGGCGCTTCACGTAGCCTTCGAGGTCGCCGCCGGGCACCCACTCCTGGACGAGGAGCTGGAGGCCGTCTGCTTCGATGAGGCCGAAGCCGCGGACGACGTGGGGGTGGACGATCCGGCGAGCCGCCTCGGCCTCGCGCCGGAAACGGCGGAGCATCTCGCCGTGCGCCTCGAACCCGTGGTTCATCACCTTGACGCAGACCTCGCCGTGCTCGTCGTGCACGGCGCGGAAGACGACGCCCATCGCGCCCGCGCCGATGCGCGCGGCGACGGTGACGGGGCCGACGCGGCGGCCTTCGAGGGCTGGGACGGACGACGGGGAGCTCATCGCGCGAAGTATCGCATACGTCGGGGCCTCCGTCAGCAGGACGCCGTCGGGCGGCCGGCGTTTCGCGCGACCCGGCCGGACGGCGCTTGTCGGGGGAGCCGGAGCGATGTCCAATGGGCTCGTGCGAGTCCTCCTCCTCTACCCCAAGTATCCCGCGACCTTCTGGAACTCGGCGCCGAGCGCGCGCGTCTTCATGAAGCGCGACGCGGTCATGCCGCCGCTCGGTCTCCTCACGATCGCCGCGTCGTTCCCGAGCGAGGTGGAGGTCCGCCTCGTCGACCGCAACGTCCGCGACGACGACGACGCCGACTGGGCATGGGCGGATGTCGTCTTCATCTCATTGATGCTGATCCAGGAGGCCGACTACCGGATCTGCCTCGAGACGGCGCGGCGCCACGGCGTCCCGATCGCGGTCGGCGGCCCCTACACCCACGCGCGCCCGGACGAGGTGGCGGCCGAGGCCGACTGGGTCTGCTACGGCGAGGCGGAGGAGGTGATCGACGAGCTGATCGCCGACATCCTCGCGGGCCGTCGCGGCGGTCGCTACGAGGGGAGCGCGAAGACCGACGTGACGACGAGCCGCGTCCCGCGGTTCGATCTCCTGCCCGACCCGAACGCCTACACGGTGATGCCGATCCAGTTCTCGCGCGGCTGCCCCTTCAACTGCGAGTTCTGCGACATCATCGAGATCTACGGGCGCGTCCCGCGGACCAAGACGCCGGGGCAGGTGCTGGCGGAGCTCTCGGCGCTGCGGGCGCTCGACTTCCGCGGCGTCGTCTTCATCGTCGACGACAACTTCATCGGCAACCGACGCAAGGCGAAGGAGCTGCTCGCCGAGGTCGCCCTGTGGAACGACCGGAACGGGGCGCCGTATCGCTTCTTCACCGAGGCGTCGCTCAACCTGGCCGAGGACGACGATCTCTGCCGCGCGATGGCGAAGGCGAACTTCATCTTCGTCTTCATCGGGATCGAGACGCCCGACCCGGCGCTCCTGAAGACGGCCCAGAAGCTCCAGAACATCCCCGGCGACCCGATCGAGCGGATCGACCGGATCCGCAGCCACGGCGTCGACGTGACCGCCGGCATGATCGTCGGCTTCGACGGCGAGACGCGGGCCGTCTTCGAGGGCCAGCGGCGGTTCCTCCAGGACGCGGGGATCGGCGTCGCGATGCTCGGGCTGCTCGAGGCGATCCCGAACACCCAGCTCGAGCGACGGCTGCGCCGCGAGGGGCGCCTGCTCGAGGATCGGCAGCAGCAGGGCGGGCTGTCGATCGGGCACGCGGGGATGAACTACGTCCCCAAGGGCGAGATGACGAAGCGGGAGTACCTCGCCCGCTACGCCGAGCTCCTCCGCGACGTCTACGACCCGAAGGCCTACTTCGACCGGATCCGACCGGTGATGCTACGGCTCCGCAAGACGATCGACCCCGCGGCGATGGTCGAGGCGAGCAAGTGGACGCTGCCGGTCGTCCTGCGCCAGCTCTACTGGATCGGGCTGCGGGGCGGGAGGGCGCGCTGGCCGTTCTGGAAGACGCTCCTCTCGGTGATGTGGAAGAACCCGGCGGCGCTCGAGACCTTCGGGATGGAGTGCTTCTTCTTCCACCACGTCCACGGCCACGCGAAGGTCGTGAGGCGGCAGATCGCCGAGTACCTCGCGAGCCCCGCGCGCGACGACGTCCTCGACGAGGTCGTCCCGATCGACGCGCCGCCGCCGCCGACCGACCCGACGCCCGCTGCCGCGCCCGAGCGCGCGCCGGCCGCGGTCGCCTAGCGGTCAGCTCCCGACGGTCAGGACGACCTTCCCGACGTTCTCGCCCGCGGCGAGGATCGCGTGCGCGTCCTCGGCCCGCTCGAGCGGGAGGGCCGCATGGATCACCGGTCGGAGCCTCCCATCGCGGAGCGCCCCGCCGAAGCGGTCGACGAACGACCGGACGATCTCCGCCTTGTCGTCGACCGAGCGGGCACGCAGGGTGCTCCCGACGACCTCGAGGCGGCGGGTGAGCAGCCGGGCGAGGTCGAGCTCGCCCTTCGCGCCGCCCTGGAGGGCGATGACGATCAGGCGACCGCCCGGCGCGAGGCATCGCAGATTGCGATCGAGGTAGCTCCCGCCGACGCAGTCGAGGACGGCATCGACGCCGCGACCCTCGGTCGCATCGAGGCAGGCGGCGACGAAGTCATCGTTGCGGTAGCAGACCGCCCGATCGGCGCCGAGCTCGCGACAGCGGGCGAGCTTCGCATCGCTCCCGGCGGTGACGACGGTGCGAACGCCATCCTCCCGAGCGAGGGCGAGCGCCGACGTGCCGACCCCGCTCGCTCCGCCGTGAACGAGGAGCCACCGTCCCTCGCCAACGCCGCCGAGAACGAACGCGTTCAGATACGCGGTCAGGAACGTCTCGACGAACCCACCCGCCTCGGCATCCGAGAGCCCGTTCGGCACCGGCAGCACCGAGCCCGCATGCACCCGCACCCGCTCCGCGTAGCCACCCCCGGGAAGCAACGCCATGACCCGATCGCCCGGAGCGAACCGCCCGACCCCATCCCCGACCGCCGCGACGACCCCCGCGCACTCGAGCCCCAGAATCGGCGAAGCACCCGGAGGAGGAGGATAGAGCCCCCGCCGCTGAAGCAGGTCCGCCCGATTGACCGCCGTCGCGAAGATGTCGACGACGATCTCATCGGAGCCCGGAGCCCCCGGCCCCTCGACGTCACCCAGGGCCAACCGAGCGGCACGCCCCTCCCCATCGACGACGATCGCCTTCATCACTCCACTCCCCGAAAGAAAGAAGGGTCAAGAACTTACCCCCCCAGGGGTGAGGTGCCGGAATTTTATTATTTATTGGGGGTAAAGAAAAAAAAAAATTTAAAGAAGCCAGGGGGGGTGAGA
>JAJDCQ010000089.1 GCA_029260755.1 Planctomycetota bacterium
CCCGCGCGACCACCGCCCCCCCAACCGGCGAACCCCACCCGCCGCTCACCCCCTCCGGGGACAGGTCCATTATTTTTTGCATTTACGCGCCCAAAGGCTAAAAATACTGGACCTGACCCCTGGGGGAGTAAGTGGTTGCTCCGGCGTCATTTGTGGGGCTGGACCGTTCTGGGTCTACTCTCGGTTTGCCTTGCAGGTTGTCCTGGGCCGTCCGGCGCTCCGACGGGGACGACGGTCGGCACGTCCTCTCCGGCGATCGCCTCGATCGGCCGTCCGCTGCGCTTCGGCGTCGCCTCCTACCTCGATGACGCGATGCCCGAGCGGGAGTATCGCCCGCTCCTCGACGCCCTCGAGGCGCGCCTCGGCACGCAGATCGCTTTGAGCGTCGCGGGGGAGGACTACGAGGCGCTCGTGGACCGGCTCGTCGATGGCGAGGTCGACCTCGCGATCCTGCATCCGTTCATGCTCGTCCGGGCGCGGCGCCGCGCCCCGGGGGTGGAGATCGTGGCCAGCTTCCTCACCCGCGGCGGGACGACCTATCGGGGCTACGTCGTCGTTCGCGACGCCGACCCGGCCCGGCGGATCGACGACCTCCGCGGCCGTCGGTTCGCCTACGTCGACGCGGCGAGCACGTCGGGCTACCTCGTCCCGCGGGCGATCCTCGCGCGGGCGGGCCACGATCCCGACGCCTTCTTCGGCGAGACCGTGTTCGCCGGAAAGCACCGCTCCGCCGCCGAGCTCGTCCTCGCCGGCGAGGTCGACGGCGCCGCGGTCGTCGACGAGGTCGTCCGCGACGTCGATGACCTCGCCGGGCTCCGCGTGATCGCCAAGAGCGACCCGATCCCGAACAGCGCCGTCGCCGCTCGTCCCGGCCTGCCGCCGGCGGAGGTCGCCGCCGTGCGCGCCGCGCTCCTCGCGATCTCGACCCGCACCGACGAGGGCCGGGCCGCCCTCGGTCACGGGCGTCTCCCGTGGCACGGCTTCGGGCCGGGTCGCATCGAGGACTACGAGCACGTGGCCGCCCTCGCGGCCGACGCGGGGGCCCGGTGAACCGGGTCCGCGCGCTGCTCTTCTCGCTCCGGTCGCTCCTGCGATCGCTCAAGCTCCGGAGCAAGCTGATCCTGACGGTCGCGGCGATCGCCGCGGCCGGCCTCATCATCCTCGCCGCGAGCGGCTACGTCCGCGCCCGCGGGATCTACCTCCACGAGGTCATCGAGGGCAAGGGCCGGGCGATGGCGCTCGCCCTCTCGGTCCCGTGCCGTCAGGCGCTCGCATCCGGCGACACCGGCGCCCTCGAGGACTACCTCGCCGACCTGCGCCGCGCGATCGAGAGCGACGAGCCCTCGGGGAGCGGCCTCGACCTCGCCTACGCGATGGTCCTCGATCACGAGGGCCGGATCGTCATCCACACCGACGCGTCGCTCACCGGCGACGTCCCCGACACGGCCGTCGACCGGCGCGCCCGGGAGGCCCGCGCCGTCCTCGTCCAGGTGCTCGCGCCCGACGCCGACCCCGAGGCGCGACCTCGCTTCCTCCGCGAGAGCCCCGACGCGGTCGCCGACGTGGCCGTCCCGCTCGACGTCGGCGACCAGCCGTTCGGGACGCTCCGCCTCGGCTTCCGGACCGACCGGGTCCGCGCGCGCGTCGTCGAGAGCTACGTCGCCCAGCTCGTCGTGAGCCTCGGGTTCGCAGTCACCGTCGCCCTCGTCCTGACGGCCGCCCTCGCCCGCGGGATCGTCGCGCCGATCTCGGCGCTCGGCGACGCGATCGAGCGCGTCCAGGAGGGCGACCTCGACGTCCGCCTCGACACCGGCGAGCGCGGCGACGAGGTCGGGCTGCTGATGGCCGCGTTCAACCAGATGCTCGACATCCTCAAGGAACGCGGGGCGATGGAGGCGAAGCTCACCGAGGCCGAGCGCGTGGAGAAGGCGCACCGCGAGCTCGCCGCCGCGCACGTGGAGCTCGCGAGCGCCCACGAGGAGCTCCAGCGGACCCACGACGAGCTCCACGCGGCCCAGGACCGGCTGATCCGGAGCGAGAAGCACGCCTCGCTCGGTCGGCTCGTCAGCGGGATCGCCCACGAGATCAACAACCCGCTCAACTCGGCCAAGAACGGTCTCGCCCCCCTCGGCGAAGCGATCGCCAGCGTCCGGACGGCCCTCGAGGGCGACGGCGCGATTGACGTCGAGGACCTCGAGGACATGCGCAGCGCGACCGAGATCATCACCCGCGGCGTCGAGCGGGCGGTCCGGATCGTGACCGACCTCCGCAGCTTCACCCGCGTCGCGGCGAGCGCGCGGGTCGAGGACGTCGACCTGGCCGCCTGCCTCGCGGGCGCGGCGGCGGCGTGTCGCGAGCGGAGCGACGTCGACGAAGCCGCGATCCGGATCGAGGTCGACGTCGCCGACGAGGTCGGGACGATCCGCGGCTACCCCGGCCTCCTCGAGCAGGTGTTCACGAACCTCGTCCAGAACGCCGCCCAGGCGATCGCGTCGCAGGGCGCGGACGCGACCGGCGCCGTCCGGATCCGCGCCGCGACGGGGAGCGAGCCCGAGCGCGTCGCGGTGACGATCGAGGACGACGGCCCGGGCATCGCGGCCGACGACCTCCGGCGCGTCTTCGATCCGTTCTTCACGACGAAGGAGGTGGGCCAGGGCACCGGCCTCGGCCTCGGGATCGCCCGCGCGATCGTCGAGAAGCACGGCGGCACGATCGACGTCGGCAGCGAGGTCGGCCGCGGCACGACCTTCACGGTCGAGCTCCCCCGCACGCCGCCGGAGGCGACGACCGCGGGCGTGTGATCCGACCCGCCGCCCGGGTCCTCTCGCTCACGCCTCGCTGAGACCGCCGGTGGGTCCGTCCAGATCCGGGGCGCCGCGCTTCGCCCCATCGGGTGGCCTCTGCTATTCTTTTCCTGAACACTCCTCGGAGAAACCTCTAGAGAGCCGTGCAGCATCCATCCCACCTGCCGCCGCCCGCCTCGGCGCCGAAGCCGGGGAGCCGCCTCGACGACTGGATCGTCGAGGGATCGCTCGGTCAGGGAGCGATGGGCCTCGTCCTCCGCGCGCATCACGCCGCGACGGGGGAGCCGGTCGCCCTCAAGGTGATGGCCCCCGGCGCGAGCGGCGATGGCGAGGCGCGCCTCCGGCGCGAGGCCGACGCGATCGCGCGCCTCGACCATCCGGGCATCGTGAAGCTCCGCGGGCGCGGCTCGACCGCCGACGGGCGCTACTACATGGCGATGGAGCTCGTCGATGGCTCGAGCCTCCACGACCTCGTCGCCCGGAACGGGATCGGCCTGATCGCACGCGTGACCGCGGTCGCCGAGGCCGCCCGGGCGATGGAGCACGCCCACGCCCACGACGTCCTCCATCGTGATCTCAAGCCCGCCAACATCCTGGTCGACCGCTCCGGCCGGGCGAAGGTCGTCGACTTCGGGCTCGGGAAGCTGTTCGACGACGCCGGCGGCACCCAGCTCACCGCGCCCGGCATGGCCGTCGGGACGCTGCCCTACATGTCGCCCGAGGAGCTCACCACCGGCAAGATCGCGACGGCGCCGAGCGACATCTACGGCCTCGCCGCGACGCTCTACCACACCATCACCGGCCGGCCCCCGTTCGAGGCGACGACCGCGCAGCTCGCCCGGCAGATCGTCTCGAAGATGCCGCCGGCTCCCTCCACCCTGGCGCCCGCGGGCACGTTCCCCGGCGAGGGCGGGGCGCCGTCGCCCGAAGACCTCGACGCGGTCTGCCTCCAGAGCCTGGCGAAGGACCCGCGCGATCGCCACCCGAGCGCCGAGGCGTTCGCCGTCGACCTCGAGCGCGTCCTCGCGGGCGACCGGCCGAAGAAGACCTCGGGCCGTCGCCTCCCGGCGCGCGAGCGCCCTCCGAGCGGACGGAAGCATCGCGCCCCGTCGAAGCGCGCCCGCCGCCCGTCGGCCCGGGTCCGCCGACCGCCGGGCGCGATGGCGATCTCGAGCCCACCGCCGACGGCCGGCGGCCGCGCCGCGGTCGTCGGGCTGGCGCTCGGGATCGGCGTGCTCGTCGGGGTGATCGTCGTCCTCCTCGCCCTCGGGGGGAACGCGGATCCCGGGGGCGCGGGCGGCGGTTCGGCGACGGGGCCGACGAACCCCGACGCGCCGTCCAGCGGCGGCGGCCCGGACGCTCCCGACGGTCCGGGCGTCTCGCCGCCGGAGCGTCTCCCCAGCCGCTACGAGAGCGCGGCGCGGCTGACCGCGGGCCACCTCGAGCGCGACGAGCCGCGGGAGGCCCTCGAGGCCTACCGCGAGCTCCGGATCGGCGCCGACCTCGACCGCCTCGGCCAGGCGCTCCGCGACGAGTCGCCCGAGGTGCGGGCCCGGCTCTGGTCCTGGGCGGCGGTCGATCGGGCGATCTTCGGCGACGAGGTCGAGCTCGCCCGCGCCCGCGAGCAGGCGCTCAAGGCGGGCGCGCGGCGCGCGCCGGTGATCGCGCTCGCCGAGGCCGTCCGCCGCGAGCTCCAGCTCTGCTTCCGCGGCAACCCGCATCAGGCGCGCGTCGCCCTCGGCCAGTCCGAGGTCGATCCCGGCCGGCTCGGCGCGTTGCTCGATCCGTCGAGCACCGCGGCGCTCTTCGCGTTCGTCGACCTCCGAGCCCTGGTCCCGACGATCGTTCGCGGCGACCCGGTCCGCGTCGCCGGCGCGCGCCACGCCGGGACCGAGATCAGCGCGCAGCCCGCCGCCATGGCGCCGCTCGTCAGCGCTGTCCTCGACGCGGCGCGCGCACGCGCGGCCGCGTGTCACGAGGCGTCGATTCGCGAGCGGATTCAGGGCCGAATCCCCGAGATCGCCCGGCGATCGTGTGCGTTCCTCGACAGCCGTCGCTGGATGGCGTCGGCCGACGACGGGATGACCGACTGGGCGCTCGGCGCGGTCGGTCCGTGGTCGCACGACGACTCGGGGCTCCGGTGGAGCACGGCCGCGCCGAACGGCAAGGGGCTCTGGCTCGGCGGAGCCCTCGAGCTCGTCGTGCGCGAGCCCAACCGCTTCGCCTCGATCGAGCTGTGGGTCGAGGCGGAGACCGGTCCGGCGCGGCTCGGGCTGGAGCTGCGCCGGAGCGGAGCCGTCCTCGCCCACGCGATCGCCGAGGCGAGCGCCGGCGCGGTGACGATCGGCAACGGCCAGCCCCTGCCCCCGGAGTTCTACCAGCGCGCCTGGAACGAGCGGGAGGCCGGCGCGCCCGAGTCCGATCGCCGCATGATCGTGCGGATCTACGCGTTCGGGCAGGCCGGCAAGGTCTACTACAACGTCTGGACCCGGACCCGGACCGGCATCAAGCTCGGCAACGTCCTGCCCGACGGCGAGAGCCTCGCGGACACCGTCCTCGGGCTCCGCCTCGCGCCGGGAACGATCATCACGCGCGCGACGATGATCCGGCGGGACCAGCCGGCGCCGGAGGGGAAGCGCTACCTGAAGGAGGTGCGGGCCGTCGAGGCCGAGACCGCCCCCGAGCGGCTCTGGGTGCGCCTGGTGTCGCCCGAGCCGCAGGGCAACCTCGAGGGAGTGCAGCTCGAGGGTGGGGTGAAGGGGCGCGACGGGGAGCTCCGCCTGACCCAGGGGGGGCACTCGAAGCTCCGCTGGAAGGCGACGTTCGCGCACCGACCGAGCGTCGCGTTTCTGCGCATCGGTCATCTGACGGCCATGATGCACCTCCAGGAGAAGGGCCGGAACGAGTTCGGATACTCGCCCGTGACCCTCCGGATCAACGACCGGATCGTCGTCGAGGACCTCGACCCGATCGCCGGGATGGGTTTCGTCGTCGACCGGTTCGACGTGGCCGACTTCCTCCGCGAGGGCGAGAACAACTTCGAGCTCGCCCTCGGCCAGCGCGCCGTCTCCCACTACTGGGTGAAGTCGATCGAGCTCCGCCACGACTGACGGCCGCCGCGGACCGTTGCTCCCGCCCCGCCGCCCCGGTTATCGTCGCGCCGTCGCTCGCCCCCGATTCCCGGAACCGGTCGCCGCCGGCGCGGGTTCGAGAGCGGGCCGCCCAGCCGAGGAAGCTCGAGGAGCGATCCCGCGATGAGCGACTCCGAAAACGGCGCGCCCACCCTCGCCGCGGGCGTCGAGGGCGGCGAGCTCGACGTCGACCTCGCGAGCTACCCGGTCCTCGTCGTCGACGACGAGCCGGACAACACCGAGGCGTTCCGGCTGAACTTCAAGCGCCGGTTCTCGCTCCTGCTGGCGAGCTCGGGCGAGGACGCCCTCGCGCAGCTCGAGCAGCACGACGACGTGGCCGTCCTCGTCACCGACCAGCGGATGCCGGGGATGGACGGGATCACCCTGCTCGAGCGCGTCCGCGAGCGCAGCCCCGACACCGTCCGGATCGTCCTCACCGCCTACACCGACCCCGACGTGATCCTCGGCGCGGTCAACCGCGGCGACGTCTGGCGCTTCCTCGTCAAGCCGTGGAACGCCGCCGACATGGAGGCGACGATCAAGGCGGCCATCGAGCGCTACCACCTCGTCCGCGAGAACCGGCGCCTCGTCGACGAGCTCCGGCGGACGAACGCGTACCTCCGCGAGGAGATCCGCGAGGGGCACGATGAGACGGCGATCGTGGGCGGCGAGGGCGGCCTCGCCGCGACGCTCGACTCGGTCAACAAGGTCGCCCCGACGACCGCGACGGCGCTCCTGCGCGGCGAGAGCGGGACGGGCAAGGAGCTGATCGCGCGCGCGATCCACGAGGCGAGCCCGCGCCGTGCGAAGGCGTTCGTCAAGGTCAACTGCGCGGCGATCCCCGAGGGCCTCCTCGAGAGCGAGCTCTTCGGCCACGAGAAGGGCTCGTTCACCGGCGCCCACGCCCGGCGGATCGGCCGCTTCGAGCTCGCCGACAAGGGGACGATCTTCCTCGACGAGATCGGGGACGTGAGCGCGGCGATGCAGGTGAAGCTGCTGCGGATCCTCCAGGAGCAGGAGTTCGAGCGCGTCGGGGGCGCCGAGACGAAGAAGGTCGACGTGCGGGTGATCGCGGCGACCAACCGCGACCTCGAGAAGATGATGAAGGACGGCGAGTTCCGCGAGGATCTCTACTTCCGGCTCGCCGTCTTCCCGGTCGACATCCCGCCGCTGCGGGAACGACGCGGCGACGTCGCCGCGCTCGTCGACCACTTCGTCGCCCGCGGGAGCAAGAAGCTCGGCCAGCGCCGGGTGCCGCGGGTCGATCCCGAGGCCCGCCGTCGCCTGACGGCCTACCCCTGGCCCGGCAACGTCCGCGAGCTCGAGAACGTGATCGAGCGCGCCCTGATCCTCTGCGGCGGCGCCCCGATCACGACGGCCGAGCTCCGCTTCCTCGACCGCTACGCCTTCGCGATGGGCGGCGACGAGGCGGGCGAGGCGGCCCGGACCGCGAGCGCGCCGGCGGACGGGGCGAGCGGAGCCGGCGCGAGCGCGCCCGCCTCGTCGGCCGAGGCGGCGGCGGCGGCGATCGCGGCCGCGGGCGACGAGCCCCTCCCGAAGGTGCTCGAGCGCCTCGAGCGCGACGAGCTCGTCCGGGCGCTCGAGAAGGCCGGCGGGAGCAAGGCGAAGGCGGCCCGCGAGCTCGGGATCAACCGGTCGACCCTCTACTATCGTCTGAAGCGACACGGCCTCGACGAGCGCTTCGTCGAGTCGACCGGCTCCGGCGAGGACGCGAGCGAGGACGGCGGCGAGGACGCCGGCGAGGAGAGCTGAAGCAGGTGTCGCACGGTCTCCCCCGAGAGCCGAGCTCGGCGCCCCTCGCGTCGCCGGCAGCTTCGCCCGCGGCGTCGGCCGCGGACGTGGCGGTGGGCCACCGACTCGGGCGGGCGCTCGCCTTCGGCACCGCGCTCCTCGTCGCCGCGCCGGTCGTCACGATCCACCGTCACATCCCCGACTCGCTCCCGATCCTGGGGACGGTCGCGTTCGCGCTCGGGTGGATCGCCTTCGCGAACGCCGACCCGCGCCGCGCCCTGTCCATGGGCGGGCTCTGGCTGCTCGTCTTCGCGATCGGCGCGGGCGCCTGCGCGGTCGTCTACCACCAGCGCCAGCTCGAGAACCGGCGCGGCGACCTCGCGCGCCTCGCCGAGGAGCTCGATGAGGAGTGGGAGCCGCCCGATCTCGGCGACCTGCCCGACCGGGCCCGCCTCGGCGACCCCCTCGCCGTGCGGCGCCTGATCGAGCACGTGCGGTCGGGGCGCGTCGGCTCCATCCAGGCCGACGAGATCCTCGGTCGGGTCGGGCTCGGCGGCGCGGCGGCGCCCGCGCGACCGGCCCGACGCGGAGGCGGCCTCGTCGCGGTGGAGCGTCGCTCGGGGCTGCGCGCCTCGCTCGACGATGGCGGCGAGCTCGGGCGGATCCTCGCGCGGCTGCGCCCGCTCTGGCGGCTGCGGGCGGAGCTCGTCGCGTGGCGCCGAACGCGGAACGTCGAGCTCGCCTCGCTCGCGGGCGCCGCCCTCGTCTACGACGGCTCCCGATGGGCGCGAGCGGTCGACGGGCGCGCCGACGACGGCTTCCCCTGGATCGCCGGCGGCCGGATCCTGCCGGGGTCCTCCTTCTACGACGACTGGCTCGAGCGGCTCAGCGCCGCGTCCCCGCGGGATCCGCTCGAGATCGCCCTGGTGAGCTGGCTCCGGGGTCGGCCCGACGATCCGCGCTTCGGGATGAGGACCGCCCGGGACGCGGCGCGGGCCGCCGGCGACGCGGCCGGCGAGGCGGTCGCGACGTTCTGGTCGCTCGTCATCGCGCACCGCACGCGGGAGCGACGCGTTCCCCCCGAGCAGCTCGAGGCCATCGTCGCCATCGAGGAGGCCCCGCCCTGGGTGCGGACCGCGGCGAAGGCGCAGGCGGCGATCCTCCGGTCGGACGAGGCCGACCCGATCTCCGCCGCCGACCTCGCGAGGCAGGACGCGGCGCTCCTCGCGCTGCGGCGGGAGTGCCTCGCGGAGCACGAGCGGTCCGCGACGACCCTGGCGCGCGCGGCGCGACCCGAGGCGGTCGTCCTGGTCGAGCTCGCCGCCATCCTCGGCGCGTGCACCGCGGACGAGGCGCTCGTCACCTCGGCGATCGAGGCGCTGAAGCTCGTCCGGCCGCACTCGGAGACGAGGACGAAGGCACACGCGGCCCTCGACGCGGAGCGGGCCCGACGGAGAGATCGGCGGTCCGGTGACTGACGCGCGTCCCCCCCAAGGAACCCGCGCAGTGAAGGCGCCCGAGGTGCCGGTCGTGAGCGTGCCCGCGCTCGCCATCGGCGCGCTGCTCGCCGCGCCGCTCGTGGTCGTCCACCGTCACATCCCCGAATCGCTCCCGGTCCTCGGCGCGGTCGGGCTCGCGATCGGCTGGGTCGGCTGGATCGCCGCGAGCCCGCGTCGAGCTCGCTCGATGGCGGGTGTCTGGACGATCGTCTTCGTCCTCGGCGCGTCGGCGTTCGCGGCGACCCAGCACCAGCGGATCGTCGATGAGCGGGGCAGGTCGACCGCTCTCCGCCGGACCCGGCTCGAGGACGAGCGGTGGAGCACCGGCGTCCTCTTTCGCGCCGCCGGGGTCCGGGCGCGCGCCGGCGACCCGCTCGGGCTCGAGTCGCTCGCCGCGGCCGTGCGCGATCGCTCGCCCGGCTGGATCGACGCCGACGGGATCCTCCGCAGGCTCGGCTTCGAGAGCCCGCCGCCGCCCGACCCGGGGTGGCCGCCTCGGGAGGACCCCCTCGCCTCGCCGGGCTCGATCACCGACTACTTCGCCTCCGGAGGCACCCTCGGCCGGATCCTGGCGCGCGACGCCGAGGCCGATCGCTACGAGGCGGAGCTCCGCGCGTGGCATCGAGCACGCCGGGCAGCGCTGGACTTCGCCGCGCGGCCGCCCTGGTTCGACGGGCATCGCTGGCGTCCCGAAGGGGCCGGCGAGGTCGGAGAGGTCGCCTCGGATCGGTGGCCGGGGTCGACGTTTCCCTGGATCACGATCGCTCGCGGGCCCCACCAGGCCGTTCTCGGCGACTGGGAGGTGAGGCTCCGCCGCGTGGCGCCGCTCGAGCACGCGCTCGTCGTCGCGGAGATCGAGCCCGGCTCCGCGGAAGCGGTCGCGCTCCTGAGCGAGCTCAGGGATGTGGCCGACCCGGCGACCGCCGCGCTCGCGGCGTTCCACCTCGCCGCGCATCGCCCGCCGAGCTGGCGTGAGGTCGACGCGGTCAAGTTGTGGTCCCGCTCGCGGCCCGAGGTCCCCATGCCGGACGAGGGGGCGCCCGAGTGGATCGCGATCGCGTCGGTCGCGATCGAGACCCATCTCGACGCCGCCGAGCTCGACGAGGTGACGCCGGAGCTCGACGAGCGTCTTCGCACGAGCCTGAAGGCCGTCGAGGGCGTCATCGCCGCGTGGCGCACGACCGTCGCGTCGACGGCGCGTCCCGAGACGGCGCTCCTCCACGAGCTCGCCCTGTACCTCGCGGCGCGCCTGGCCGACGAGGATGCGACGGGACTCCACGCCGCCGCCCTCGAGGCGATCCGCCCCCGGCCCGAAGCGATCGATCGAGCCCGGGTGATCCTCGCCGACGAGCAGGTCCGTCGCTGGACCCGCCCATCGACCGCGACGCGCCCGCGGTGATCCCGCGCAGCCCGTTGCGACACGGCGCGGTCGGAGCTATCACCAGGTCCGACAGCTTCGAGACGCTTCGATGACCGGATGACGACCGGGCCTCGCCACGGTGGTCCCCGTGAGGCGACCCCGTCTGGCCCTGCTCGCCGTCCTCGTCGCGTTCTCGGTGCCGGTGGTCGTCCTGCATCGGCACGTCCCCGACTCCTTCGCGGTCCACATGGCGGTCGTCGTGACCCTCGCCTGGGTGATGTGGATGACCGCCGAGTCGGATCGCCGCCGCTCGCCGGCGGCTCTCCTCGGGGTCGGCTTCGTCGTCGGCTCGATCGCGTTCGCGATCGTCGATCATCGCGACCGGGTCGCGGCCGGCTTGCAGCGCGAGGTGGCGCTCGAGCGTGAGCTCGAGCGAGCGTCGCAGACCCCTCGCGGCCCCGATCTCGATCGCTGGAGCGCCCGAGCCGAGCTCGGCGATCCCCTCGCGATCGCCCGGATCGCCGGACGCGTGCGCCGCCGCGAGCCGGGCTGGTCGAGGGCCGACCGGACGCTCACGCGGCTCGGCCTCGGCGCCCCCGTCCTCGTTCCGGTCGACGCGGGTCGGGCGGCTCGCGTCCTCCGCTCGTCGTGGTGGGCTGCCATCGAGGACGGTGGCACGCTCGGCGCGATCCACCGCCGCGACCGCCTCCACGCCGAGCTCGAGAAGCGGCATCGCGCCCGCTGTCGCGAGCTCGCGCGGCGCGGGCTGGAGCGCGTGGGCGCCACCTTCCCGTGGACGATCCTCGCCTCGGGCGAGCCGCTCCCCTGGAGCCTCTTCGCCGCGTGGGTCGATCACCTCGAGTCCCGGGGAGCCCTCGTCGAGGCCGCCCTCGTCCTCGACCACGCCGGTCACGAAATCCACGCCCGGCTGCTCCTGAGATGCGCCCTGTCGCGCGCGCGAATCGACCACGATGATGAGGGCGCCGTCATCGCCCGGCTCTGGCTCGCCACCCTCGATGGGCGCGCCTGGTGGCAGCCGCGCATCGACCGTCGCGGCTCGGTGCTCACGATCGCTCCCGCCGACCTCGGCTTCCCCGCGACGCCATGGGCGCGGGCCGTCGTCACGGCGCTCGGGGCGCACGTCGAGGCGACGGGCATCGCCTCGCTCCGGCGCCCTCCCGAGCTCGCGCGTCGGCTGCGCGACGCCCTCGCGGGATGCCTCGTGGAGCTCTCCGCCCGGTTCGCCGAGCCGGAGGCGGCTGCCCGACCCGAGGCCGTCCTGCTCCTCGAGCTCGCCGCCCTGCTCGCCGCCCGCGTCCACGTCGTGGATCAGGGCTGGACCGATCGGTGGCGCGCTCCGCCGAGCGTGCTCGAGCTCACCGGGCGCCTCGCGGAGATCCGGCCGGCCAGCCCCGTCCTCCGGATCGCGCCGCTTCTGGCGCGGGAGGAGGCGCGCTGGACTCACGAGACGACGGGCCCCGCGACCGCGGGCCGCTGATCACGTCCTTCGAACGGAGGCGCCGCGGATCAACGGAGCCGCGGCCGCTTCCACCGTCGGATCGGGCGGAGAGTCCTCTCGAGCCCGAGAATCCGGTCGGCGGTTCGGGTCGAGTATCTGAACCGACCGCGCGCGTCGTCGCGAAGCCGGGCCAGCGCCTCGTCGTCCGCCAGCCTGGCGGCGAGAAGAGTCGCGAGGTCCTCGAGGGCGAGGGCATCGGGATGGGCCGGGACCGGCCGTCGGTCGAGGAGACCTTCGCGCGCTCGCTCCACCGCCTCGAGGCTCGCCCGGAGACGCGCCTCGAGCTCGTCGGGGCGTCCGCGAGTCGCCGCGGCCTCCAGATGAACGCGGATCGCGTCGGTCGCGGTCCGGACCCACGCCGGCGCGCCCTCGCCTGGGTCGTCGACGACGACGGCCGGGCGGTCGGCGTGGAGCTCGACGACGTGCCGCCAGCTCGCATCGATCAGGGCCGAGATGTGAAACGCCGCGATGGCCGCCTCGGTCGGATCGCCGCTTCGCTGGACCAGCTGGAGCGTGGCGCGGGCGGCCGACCGGTCGCCGACGCGGGCCTGCACGAGCGCGCGGGTCAAGGCCTCCGCGTCCGCGTCGAGCCAGGCGATCCAGGCCTCGCAGAGACCGGCCGGCGTCTTTGGGATCGACCACGGGAAGGACCGGCCGGGCCACGGGGCATCCGGATCGTCCGGCCGGCGCCGACGCCAGCGCCCCTCGTCGAACACCGGCGGCGCGGTCGCGAAGTCGAGCGCCGACGCGCGCCGCTCCCGCCACGACGCGAGCGCCGCCTCGTAGTCCGCGATGGCGGCCTCGCGGGTCAGGATCCGTCCGAGGGCGCCGCCGTCTCGGACCTCATCGACCAGCGAGGTCGGGGAGCTCGGGTAGAACGCGACGCGTCGCCAGGGGATCGGCGGGGGTCGTTCGCCCCCGAAGCCCAGCTCTCCGAGGCATCGATCGGCGTCGAGCCAGCCCGGCTCGCCGTCCCGGACCGCGACCGCGAGCGCCTCGAGGCCGAGCGGGTCCCCGAGGGCGGCGCGGGCGAGCTCCCACCGGAATGCCCGGTAGGCGCGCCCGTCGACGTTGAGCGCGCGGCACCGCTCTCCCACCGCGATCGTCCTCTGCGCGACGACCCGGTCGTGCTGGCTCCACGCGAAGCCGTTCGCCGCGAGCACGAAGACGAGCGCCCAGACGCCGGCGAGCGATCCCACGCGCCGGCGCGGGTCGACGCCCATCCAGCCGAACCAGACGACCGTCATGCCGAGCGAGCCGAGGATGGGGAGCGACGCGGGCAGATGGCGATGGACGAGGACGATCGGCGCGGCGACGAGCGCCGCGGCCGCGAGGGTCGGGCCGTGGAACCGGTGGGAGCGGCGCGGGGCGGCCGCGATCCTGACGGTGTCGGACGTCGGCGTCGATGCCGCGTCGTCCGATCTCGCTCGAGGGATCCCGGGAGGGGACGCCTCGAAGGGGTGGGCGCGGTCCAAGGGCACGTCCTCCTCCTACCCCCTCCTCCCCGGGGTCCCGCCGGGCGCAAACTTCGAGCCGAGCGTCGGAGGGTCTGCGCCATGCCGTTCCCGAGGCGCCAGTTGTGACGATTCGCGCGTCGCGGCGAGGTCCGCGTGGGTCGCGTCCGGGCTGCAAAGTGCCCCCACCGAAACGGGAACGTTGCGTCCTCCTCGGCAGAGACGGTGACGGGGACGCGGGCGCCGGCCCGTCTCCCGAGCACCGGCCACCCACGCACGAGGAGGGTCCTGCCGTGTCGACCAACGCCCTGCCCGCGCCTCGCGGCCGCCGCTTCTCCCGCGCCTGACGTCCTTCGGGCCGGGCGGCATCCGCGAGGCTCTCTCCGACGAATCGAACGAGAGAGCGTGACGCCGATCGGCGTCGCGCGCGGAGACTCCATGTCGAAGAAGAAGAAGGCCTCCGTGGAGCGGAGGCCCGATGGTCCCCGGGAGCGGCGCCGGAAGCGGCGTCGCGCCGAGGCGCGGGTTCGTCTGCCGGCCGCCGAGCTGTGGCCCGAGGACGGCGTCGACCCGCGGATCTGGATCGGCAAGGTGGAGGGCGAGACGCGCCGCCGGCGCGGCCGGAAGGCTCGACAGCTCTGCCGCCAGATCCACGAGGCGCTCGCCCTGCTCCTGCCCGCCGACCTCGGCCTCGCGGTCGCGAGCGTCACGCCCACGTCCAGCGCGGCGCGGGTGATGGTGCTGCTGCGGCCCGAGGGCGGGATCGACCGGGCGGTCGCGAGCGTTCGTCTCGAGGCGCTCGCCGGCTGGCTGCGGAGCGAGGTCGCGGGGAGCGTTCAGCGCCGCAAGGCGCCCGAGCTGCTTTTCTGTGTCCTCGCCTCGGCGGGCGGCCCGTAGAGCTCGTCGAGGGCATCGCCCGTCGCCTCCTCGAGGCGGCGGGCGGTGTCGGGACCGAAGAGGGTCGCGTGCGCCTCGTAGCTGCCAAGGAGGTACTTCTCGCGGCTGGCGATGTAGCTCATCGCATCGTTGCAGAGCCCGAGGACGACCGCGCGCTTCGCGCCGCGCGCGCGTGCGGCGGCCTTGAGCGCCAGGCCGACGTCGTGGGTCGCCTCGCCTGGCACCTGCACGAACGCCACGTCGTCGCCGCCCTCGGTCGTGAGACGCCACGCGCCGATCACGAACGCGGTCTCCTCGGCGTACCACGAGAGGTCGACGACGGCCGCGAGGGTGAGGTTGAACGTCGCCTGGAGCCGGACGTTGTTGATCAGCAGCCCGAACCAGAAGATCGCGTTCAACGGGAGGGTGATCGGCGCCGCGAGGAGGTTCAGGGGGAAGACGTCGCCCTCGAGGAAGCGCTCGCGCGAGCCGAGGCAGAGGAACGTGAAGCCGGGGCCGAACTCGCGTCGGCCGATCACGCCCGCGACCCGCACCCGGCTCGCTCCGGAGGTCCGGAGGGCGGCGGCCGTCTCGGCGAGCGCCGGCTCGAGGGCGTCGGCGAGCGCCTCGCCGAGCCGCGTGCAGCGGGCCGCGGGGCCCTCGGCGTCGCCCTCGGGGTCGCTCTTCGCCGCGATGGCGTCGCCGCCCGGGCCGCAGTCGCCCTCGGCCGCGTTCACGAACAGGACCGGCGCGCCGCCGAGCCGCGCGGAGACCGCCCGCTCGATCGCTCCGCCGAGGTCGGCCGAGAGGAGCAGGCTGCGGCTCCCGTAGACGGTCGGGTGGACGCCGTAGTTGACGATCGCGCCGAGGTCGCGCCCGCTCGCGGCGTCGGCGATCCGGATGAGCTGGATCTCGCGGTCGACATCGGTCGGATCGACGATCCCGGGGAACTTCGACGCGCGCCGGTTCTTCGCGATCACCGGCGGCCCATCGGGCCCGCCGTCGAGGGCGCTCGCGATCGCGATGCGGGCGGGCCGCATCCGCGCGTGGGCCGCGCGCACGGCATCGGCGGAGCTCCGGGCGATCGCCTCGAACACCTCGGGACGAAAGTTGTCCATCGCGACGAGCCGGGCGAAGCGCTGGCGGAGGTAGCACGCCGGCCCCGAGTGGGTGTGGGTCGCGCAGGTCGCCAGGCTCGCGCGGGTGAACCCGAGGTCGGCGACGAGCTCGACGATGCGCTCGTGCAGCGTCGCGTCGGCGACGCAGATGTCGATGCTCACCACGCCGAACGGGGCGCCGTCCCCCGCCCGGAGGACGAGCGCCTTCGCCCGGACGGGGTCGGCGCTCCCCTCGTTCGGCGTGAGCATGTCGGCGACCGCGCCCGGCCGGTCCTCGTGGTAGGACTGATGCGCATCGAGGGCGAGGCGCCCGAGGACGCCCTGCCCGAAGAGGAACGGCCACTCGGCGCGCCGCGCCCGTCCACCGTAGCCCGCGAGCGGAACGCCCGGCGGGAGGTCGAGCTCGACGGCCGCCGCGCCCGCGCGCAGCGGCGCGAGGGCATCGTCGGTCGTGACGGCCTCCTCGAGCCGCCAGGGCGCCGGCTCGGGCCCGCCGGCGCAGCCCGCGCTCGCGAGCGAGGCGAGGACGGCGAGGGCCGCCACCGTGCGCGGCGCGCGGAGCGAGGCGGGACGACGATGGGCGTCGGCCCCTGGAATCTTCGGTCGGTTCATGGGATCACGAAGGTAGCTCGCCCCGAGGCGGGTGGCCAGCCACCGACGCGTTAGGAACCCGACGGGACCGACTCCATTGGCCGACGCGCCGAAGCGACCGTTCATCCCCAGGCCCGGTACGCGGCTGGGTCCCTACACGATCGAGGGGACGCTCGGACGCGGCGGATGGGCGCCGTCCTCCGCGGTCGTCACGAGGGGACGGGCGCGATCCACGCCGTCAAGGTGATCGGATCGGCCGCGAGCGAGCGGTCGCTCTCCCGGTTCCGACGTGAGGCCGAGGTGCTCGCCCGCATCGACGCGCATCCGAACGTGGTCAAGGTCCATGCCTTCGGCGTCGAGGGCGGCACGCCCTGGTGCGCCATGGAGCTCGTCGAGGGCGTCACCCTCGCCGAGCAGCTCCGTCACGGTCCGATCGAGCCTTCCCGCGCGGCGAGTCTCGTCACCGACGTCGCCCGGGCGATCGCGTTCGTCCACGCGCACGCGGTCGTCCACCGAGACCTCGAGCCGGAGAACGTGATCGTGGAGGCCGGGAGTGATCGTCCCCGTGTCCTGGACTTCGGGCTCGCCCCCCCGCCACGCCGGCCCTGGCACCGGAGTCTCGACCGGTCGGGCGCGACGACGCGAGATGTCATCGAAGCTGCCCGGACGATCGCCGCCGCGCTCGGCGCCGATCGGTGCTGCAACGGCGAGGCCGCCGGCTCGGTCGAGGAGCTCGTCCAGCTCGTCCGGCGTCTGGTCGACCTCGAGGTTGGTCCGCTCCGACGTCCGCAGCCGGACCCGCCGTCCGAGGACGCGCTCGACCGGATGCGTGTGGAGCACGAGCTGATGCACGGTCGCGGCGCCGAGGCGCTCCGGGTGCTCGACGCGGCCATCGCGCGGGAGAAGGGTCGACTCGCGGGGATCGTCGTGCGCGGCCAGATCGGAGCGAAGCGCTGGGAGCGGCTCGCCGGCATTCACGACGCCCGCGCCGAGCTCCGGGCGTCGCTCGGCGCCAGCGCCGGCGAGGTCGAGGAGGACCGGCGGGCGGCGGCCGACGCTCGGGACTTCGCCGACACGGTCCGGGACGCCCCGGACCCGTTCTTCGTCCCGCCTACCGAAGAACGGGACGGACGGTGAGGACGACGGCGAGGCTGCCCTCGGGGGCGACGCCGACGAAGCGGGCCGTCACGAAGGCGTCGGCCGTCGCGCCGATCGGGTAGTCGACGCCGAGGTCGGTCCGGTCGCCGGGCCGCGGCGGCGACCAGGTCGGGAGCCCGCCGACCCACGCCTGGAGCTGCTCGCCTCGGCGATGCGCCCAGGTGATTCCGCCCTCGTCGATCGCGTCGAGGCGCCCCTCGATCCTCACCGGAACGCCCCCGACGTCGACCGCGCCACGGTAGGTCGCGTCGTCGTCGGGGCCGAGGAGGAGCTCCCCGCGGGTGGCCTCGCCGAGGGCGACCCGCTCGAAGCGCGCAGCCGCCCGGATCGGCGCCGGTCCCGGTTCGAGGTCGAACCTCACGACGATCGCCTCGGCGCCGACGCGGCCGAGGGCGTAGACCCGCTGGGGCTCGATCACCTGCCTCGGCGGGCTCCACGTCTCGGCGTCGTCGACGATCGCCTTGAGGTTCGGCAGGAGCGTCTCGCCGTCCCGCTCGTGAACGCGGCCGTCCTTGATCACGACGCGCGCGCCTCCGACGCCGAGGGCGTTGACGACGTTGGCGTCGAAGACGATCGACTCGCCCTCGCGGGCGAGGAGCGGCACGCTCGCCGCGACGAGACCGACGACGGCGACCGCCAGGGCGATCCGGAGCATCGTCGCGCGCCGGCGCTCGGCGACGAACGCGAGGCGGCGCCCGGCGAGCCAGTCGTCGAGCGCGTCGGCGAGCTCCGAGGCCGTCTGGAACCGATCGTCGACGCGCGCCGCGAGCGCCTTGTGACAGATCGCCGCGATCCCTGGCGGGACGCTGCGGGGCAGCCGCATCGAGGGTGTCGCCTGACGGCGGAACTCCTCGAGGGTTCGCGGCGTCGTCCCCGTGAGGAGGAAGTAGAGGAGGCCGCCGAGGCCGTAGATGTCGCTCCGCTCGTCGGCGCCGTCGCCGGCGAGCTGCTCGGGCGACATGAAGAGCGGCGCGCCGAGGACGTCGCCCTTGCGGGTGAACGAGTCGGCGAAGTTGAGGCTCTTGCTCAGGCCGAAGTCGACCAGGACCGGCTCGCCATCCTCGACGAGGACGTTGCTCGGCTTGAGGTCGCGATGGACGACGCTCCGGGCGTGGGCGTGGCGGATCGCGTCGGTCAGGCGCCGCGCGATCCGGCCGGCCTCCTGGGCCGGGAACGCCCCGTCGCGGTCGACCTTGCTCTTGAGGTTCTCGCCCGGGATCAGGCGCATGACGAGGTAGGGCGCGCCGTCGTCGGTCACGCCGAAGTCGATGATGGAGCTGATCGCCGGGTGGTCGAGGCGGGCGGCGATCTCGATCTCGCGGCGGAACCGGACGGCCGCCTCGCCGGTCGTGAAGCGACCGTCGAGCACCTTGATCGCGACGTCGCGTCCCTCGGTTCGGACGTCGCTCGCCCGGTAGACCGTCCCGAACGCGCCGCGACCGATCACCTCGACGAGCGAGAACGGGCCGATCGATCGGGGCGCCGGGAGCCGGTCGACGACCGGAAGCTCGGCCGCCGCTCGGCGGACGTCGCCCGGGCGCGCGACGAGGTCGTCGCCGAGGCTCGTCCAGGTGACGCCGATGGCCGAGTCGACGCTCTCGTTCGCCGTCGGCCGGGGCGCGCGTGTCGACCCGACCGACGATCCGACCGACGACCCGACCGACGATCCTCGCGACGAGGAGCCGCGGCTCCCGCCGCCGCGCGACCCGAAGGAGGAGCCGACCTCGCTCGCGGCGTCGGGGACGGGGCGCTCCACGGGCTCGCTCACGACGGGTCGCCCGACGGGCCCGACGCGCGCGCCGAGGCCTTGTCCTGGAGGAGATCCGCGACGCGGATCCCGTGCTCCTTCGCCTTCTCGTAGAGCCAGCTCCGGCTCTTGCCGAGCAGCTTCGCGACGCCCTCGACCGAGTCGGGCTCGCTCTCGGTGATGACGCGGACGAGGAAGTCCCGCTCGGTCCGGTGCCAGGCGTCCGACCAGCTCGGCGGCTCGACCGAGGCGCCGGGGAGCCTGAGGAAGTCGATCTCCGCCAGGCCGATCTCGTCGCCGACGGTCAGCTCCGAGAGCACCCGCACCTTCGCCTCGAGCTCGCGGACGTTGCCCTCCCAGGGGGCCGCGGTCAGCCGGGCGAGCGCCTCGGGCGCGATGCGCTTGCCGGCCGGCGCGAGGAAGTGGCGGACGAGCTCGGGGATGTCCTCGCGGCGCTCGGCGAGGGTCGGCAGCTCGATCGTGACGCTCGAGATCCGATGGAACAGGTCCGCCCGGAAGCTGCCGCGCTCGACGAGCTCGCGCAGGTCCCGGTTCGTCGCGCTCACCACGCGGACGTCGACCGAGAGGTCGGCCTCGGCGCCGATCGGTCGGATCGTTCCGTCCTCGAGGGCGCGGAGGAGCTTCGCCTGGTGGTCGGGGACGAGCTCGCCGATCTCGTCGAGGAAGAGCGTGCCGCCGCTCGCCACCTCGAAGACGCCGCGGTGATCGTCCTTCGCATCGGTGAACGCGCCGCGCCGGTGGCCGAAGAGCATGCTCTCGGCGAGCTTCTCGGGGAGCATGGCGCAGTTGATCGCCTCGAACGGCCCGTCGCCTCGCTTGCCGTTGCCGTGGAGGGCGCGGGCGACCAGCTCCTTGCCGGTGCCGGTGTCGCCCTGGACGAGGACCGGGAAGTCGGTCGGCGCGATCCGGTCGACCAGGTCGAGGACGCGGCGGATCGGCGCACTCCGTCCCACGATCGCCGAGTAGTCGCCGCGGAAGCTCCGGTCCGCCTGGCTCCGCGCGGCGACGTCGTCCTCGACGGCGAGGAGCGCCGAGATCGCCCCGCCGCCGAGCGACAGCAGCCCCGAGAGCACCTTGCCGAGCCGCTCCACGCGCGCCTCGTCGAGCACCTCACCTCGGAGCACGTCGAGGTAGAGGACGAACCGCTTCTCGCCCGCCTGGCCGAAGCGGACGGCGAAGGGGAAGACGGCGACCGCCTCGATGTCGTACTTGACCATGCTGCGGGTCGGGCTCGAGTCGAGCCGGTAGAGGCCGGCGTTGCTAGACGCGCCGGCCTCCGAGATGAGGCTCTTGGCCGCCCGGCCGAGGTCGACACCCTCGCCGAGGCTCGCGCCGCTCTGCGGTCGCCAGGACCACTTGCCGCGGTAATCCTCCCAGGCGTAGAGGAGGCAGCGGTAGCCGCCGGTGACGACCACGCCGAGCTCGGTGAGCAGCTTGTAGACGCCCGGGAGGTCGGTGACCGGGACCGGCTCGCCGGCGAGGACCTGATGGCTCGCGGTCGGGGCGGGCGTCGCGTGAGTCTCCTCGGCCATGTCTCCATCATCGCGAAAACGACGGCGCGTCGTCCAGACCCCGGACGACCCGACCCCGGACGAGGCTGGCGCCGGCGGGGCGGGTTCGGCTATCAGACGAGGGTGAGCGTCATCGGCAACGTCTCCGTCGGACCGGGCGACCGGATGGGCCGCTGGCTCCTCGAGGAGCGGCTCGGCGCCGGAGGTCTCGGGACGGTCTTTCTCGGGCGCCACGCCGAGAGCGGCGCCGAGGGAGCGGTCAAGGTGCTCAACGTTCGCTCCGAGCGGGGCGGCGTGACGGCCGACCGGTTCGTGCGGGGCACCCGCCTCGCCGCGCGCCTCCAGCACCCCGGCATCGTCTCGATCCTCGACGCGGGCGACGACGGACGGCATCGGTTCGTCGTGATGCGCCTGATCCGCGGCCCGACCCTCGCGGAGCTGCTCCGTCGGCGCGGGCGGCTCCCGCCGTCGGCGGCGGCCGCGGTCATCGTCGAGCTCGCCGGCGCGCTCGGCTACCTCCACGACCAGGGCTGGGTCCACCGCGACGTGAAGCCCGCGAACGTCCTCCGCTCCGACGCCGACGGGCGCTGGCTCCTGACCGACTTCGACCTCGTCCGGCCGGTGGCCGACGACGACCCCGAGACGGGCGACCTGACCCGGTCGGGCACGTTCGTCGGGACGGCCGCCTACATGGCGCCCGAGCAGATCAGCGGCGCGGGCGCCGACGCGCGGAGCGATCTGTTCGCCCTCGGCGCGGTCCACTACGAGCTCGTCACCGGCGAGCCGGCGTTCGTGGCGACGGGGTGGGTCGAGATCGCCCGCAAGATCATGTCGGGGCCGCGGCCCGATCCGCGGACGTGGTGCCCCGAGCTCCCCGCCGCGCACGCCGACGCGATCGCCGCGCTCCTCGCGGTCGCCCCCGACGCGCGGCCCGCGAGCGCCGCGGCGTTGATCGAGCGACTCGGGCCGGGCGGCGATCGCGCGGAGGACGTCCCGCCGGCGCGGCCGCGGCGCTCGTCGAGGGCGCCGCAGCTCGTCGTCGGCGTCGGCGCCGCCCTCCTCCTCGGAGGCGTCACGGCGCTGATCGCGATCGGCGGGCTCGGCGGCGCGACGGTGCCCGACTCCTCCGACGGGCCCGCGCCGCCCGGCCCGCCGGGCGGCGTGTCCCGCGAGCCCGCCGCTCCGCCGACGCCGCGGACCCCGCGGGAGCGGCTCGACGCGTGGGTGAAGGCGCACCCGGTGGGCGGCGGCGCCGACGATCTCGAACGCGCTCGCGACGCCTACGCCGCCCTCGAGGGCGACCTCGGCGTCGGAGCGCGGTTCCTCGCGGACGCGCATCTCGAGGCGCTCCTCGACCGCGCGCTGCGCGAGGAGTGGGCCGCGGTGCGCGCGCTCGCGGCCGAGCTGCGCGTGGCGTTCGCCGAGCGGCGGCTCGACGACGTCGAGCTCGCGATCGCCGCGCTCGCCGAGGAGCCCCACCTCGCGGAAGGACCCGTCGCCATCCGGACGCCGGCCTGGCGGGACGCGTTGGCGTCGGTCCGGTCGGCGATCGAGATCGTCGGGACGCGGCTCGAGGAGGCGCTCACGCGGGCGCCGGACGTCCCGATCCTCGTCCAGGGCGCGCGCTTTCGCCTCCTCGGGCGCGCGGGCGACCGGGTGACGATCGAGTCGCCCGACGGCGAGCCGTCGACCCTCCGCGACGTCGAGCTCGCCGCCCTGCTCCCGGTCACCGTCCTCGCCGACATCGTGGTGATCCTCGACGTGATCGACGGCGCCGATCGTGGTCGCGGGCGGGCTCGCGACCGCGCGACGATGCTGATGGTCTTCGACGACGGCACCGATGACGCGTCGATCGCCCGGACCTCGGCGATCTACGAGGCGAGCGTGCGCGATGGCTTCGATCCCGGGCCGCTGTCGGCCGCGATCGTCGACGGCCTCGACCGGGCGCCGGTTCCGACCGGACGGGGGCCCGACCGGCCCGGGCCCGTCTTCCGGGCCGCGGCGCCCGATGAGGCGGCGCGGATCGCGCTCCCGGACTCCGTCGACGCCCCGGACCTCGGCGACCTCGAGCTCGTCGGGACGCTGGAGCTGCCGGCGCCGCACGCGCCCGAGGAGGTCTTCGCCCTCACCGACGGGCGCGTCGCGCTCGGGACCGGGCCGACGATCCGGCTCCTCGAGAGCCCGCGCGGTCCGGTGCAGGGATGGTGGAGGCGGGAGTGGCCGGACGGCCGCGCCGGCGCCATCGACGTGACCCCCGACGGAGCGCTGCTCGCCCTCGCCGCGCTGCCCGCCCACGTCGCCCTCGTCGCGACCGACGGGTCGGGAGCGGTCGAGGTGCTCCCGGCCCACGGGCGAGCGGTCGCCGTCTCGCACGCGGGCGAACGGGTCGCGATCGGTGGGGCCACGGGTGGAGTGGTTCTCCTCGAGCGGACGAGCGAAACGACGAGCGCGCTTCACCCGCGCCGCCGCCGCGAGCTCGTCGTCGAGATCCGCGAGATCGAGCGGCTCGCCTTCGTCGGGCGGGACGATCGCTTCCTCCTCGCCCTCGACCGGGAGGGGACGGCGCAGGTCTGGGACGTCGAGACCGGGACGACGATCGACATCCCTCACCGGCAGCCGCCCCTCTCGTTCGACTTCGGGGCAACCGACCACGCGTCGATCGCCTTCTCCGAGACGGGCGGCCTCGGCGTCCTCGATCTCGCCAACTCCTCGATCACGCGCTTCCCGTACGGGGCGACCGCGGCGTCGCGCTCGCCCGACGGTCGAACGATGATCGGGTTCCTCGATGGTCGCCTCCACCGGATCCTGCTGCGGGGCGAGGAGGGGTTCGCGACTCTCGGCGCGCACGATGGCGACGAGCCCATCGCCACGACGCACACCCGCCGCGGGGGGCTTCTCGTCAGCTACCGCACCCCCGGGCGCGTCGACGTCTGGGCGCATCGCCGATGACACGTCGCGTCGGAGATCCAGCGCGCCGGACGGTGCGTCCAGGATTCTGGAAACACTTCGCTTCGTGAACGATCACTCAAGGACTTACGGCTCGAGTCGTCGTCGGCACGCCGGCTGCGTAGGGGTTCCCCTCACAGAGGAGACTCCCCATGCGCATCGCCCTGATCTCGGACATCCACGCCAACATCGTCTCGCTCGAGGCGGTCCTCGACGACATCGATGCTCGGAACGTCGAGAAGATCATCTGCCTCGGCGACGTCGTCGGCTACGGGCCCTGGCCGATCGAGTGCGCGGATCTGGTCATGAAGCGCTGCGAGCTGACGATCTGCGGCAACCACGACGAGGCGCTCACCCTGGGGGCGGTCGGCTTCAACCCGATCGCCAAGGAGGCGATCGACTGGACCGCCGGGCAGCTCAAGCCCGGGATCTTCTCGGGGCCCTCGACCCGCAAGCGCTGGGACTACCTCACCAAGCTCGCGAAGACCCACACCATCGGCGGCGACCTCTTCATCCACGGGTCCCCGATCGACTTCACCAGCGACTACATCCTCCCCGGCGACATCGCGTTCGGGAAGTCGAGCAAGATGGAGGCGATCTTCGACGCGATCGGCGAGCGCCTCTTCGTCGGCCACACCCACCTCCCGATGGTCATGACCGAGGACTGCGAGGTCCACCTCCCCAAGGAGATCGACCACTCCTGGACGAGCGATCCGGGGCGCAAGGAGGTGATCAACGTCGGCAGCGTCGGTCAGCCGCGCGACGGCGACCCGCGTGCGTGCTACGTGATCGTCGACGGCGCCGAGATCACCTGGCACCGGGTCGAGTACGACCTGATGAAGACGGTGAAGCGGATCGAGGCGGTCGGCACCCTCGACGAGCGGCTCGGCAAACGGCTGATCACCGGGCAGTAGGCAGCTCCGGAGGGGCGGTCGGCGCGAGTCGTCCCGCCCGGGGGAGCGCCGACTCGTGAGCATCGGCGGCCCGCCCCCCGGCACGACCTGTCCGTGGTGCGGTCACATCGTCTCGACCGACCCGCCCGACCCGCGCGGCCTCCGATGCGTCGTCTGCAAGCGCGGCCCGGCCGACGCCGCCGAGCTCGCCCGATGGCGGCGGCTCCGGTCATCGCGACGGCAGTCGATCGCCGAGACGCTCGAGGAGGTGCTCGAGCCCGGCGAGACGATCCGATGCGAGGGCCGCGCCGAGGGCGTCCCGCCGAGCCCGATCCTCTGGATGGTCATCCTGCTCGGCGTGCTGCCGTTCCTGGCGGTCGGCGCCTTCACCCTGGGCCAGATGCTCGCCGACCCGATCGGCGCCCTCTCCGACCCGGCATCGGCGGTGAGGGCCGGGGCGCCGCGCGGCCCCCCCGCGATGACGTTCGTCATGATCTTCGCCCGCTTCGCGATCTTCCTCCCGATCGGCGTCTACGCGTTCGTTCGCTGGCGGAGCCAGGCGTGGGCCCTCACCACGCGACGGATCCTGATCGTCCGCGGCGTCCTCTGGCGAAGCGTCGAGACGCATCGGCTCCGTCGCGGGATCCGCATCGTCGAGCGGCGGCGGGAGGTCCTCCTCGAGGCGCCAGGGATGAACGCGACGATCCCGCGTCCGCCCCCGCAGACCCTCGCGACCCTGAGCGCCGAGATCGAGTCGCTGATCCGATCGGCCTAGTCGCCCGCGGCGTCGAGCCGCCCGATCGCGGCGCGCAGCTCGGCCCGGCGGGGATCTCCCTCGGGGAAGGACGCCTCGATCCGACGGAGGTCCGCGGCGGCGCCGGCGGGGTCGCCCATCTTCTCGCGCAGGGCGGCCCGCTCCCACAGGAGCTGGCTCCCGGGGCCGCTCCCGCCGAGGTCGATCGCCCGGTCGTAGGCCGCGCGCGCCTCGTCGAGGCGCTCGGACTGCGCGAGGATGCGACCGCGCGCCCACCAGCTCCTCACGCTCTGGGGGGCGATCTCGGTCCATCGGTCGAGCGCGTCGAGGGCGGCGGCGAGATCGCCCGTCCGCTCGTGGATCCTGACGAGGTTCTCGATGGCATCGAGAAAGCCCGCGTCGAGGGCGACGCAACGCTCGAAGAACGTGCGCGCGGACGCGAGATCGCCCGACGCGGCGGCGATGGCTCCGCGGAGGTTCCACGCGACCGTCAGGGTGTCGTCGAGCTCGAGGGCGCGCTCCACGTCGGATCGCGCGGCCTCCAGGTTCCCGAGATGATGGTGGGCCAGCCCACGCATGGCCAGGACTCGAGGCTCCCCCGTGCCGAGCTCCACGGCGCGGTCGAAGTCGGCGAGCGCCTGCGCCGGATCGCCGCGCCGAAGGTGGATCCCTGCGCGCTCCGAGATGGCCCGGACGTGATCCGGGTCGAGGGCGAGGGCCTCGTCGAGGTCGACGATCGCGGCCGCGTCGTCGCCGGCCACGCCCCGGGCGATCGCGCGACCCACCCACGCGTCGATGAGCGTCCGGTCGAGGTCGATCGCCCGGGTGAAGTCCTCGATCGCGCGGACCGGGTCGCCCAGGAGATGCCGGCTCTGACCGAGGTTCCGCCACGCCTCCACGTTCTCGGGGTCGAGGTCGACGGCGCGAACGAACGCCTCGATCGCCCCGACGAGGTCGCCGGTCATCGCCCGGGCGGCTCCGAGGTTCGACCAGGCGCTCGCCTCGCGAGGGTCGAGATCGATCGCGCGGCGGAGGTCCGCCTCGGCGCCGGCGAGATCGCCTCGCTTGACCCGCGTGGCGCCCCGGTTGACCCAGGCGTGGATCGAGGTGGGATCGAGCTCGAGCGCCCGGGTCGCGTCGTCCTCGGCCGCCTCGAGATCGTCGGGCGAGCCGCGCGAGTAGCGCGCGAACGACCGGTTCTGAAACGCGATGGCCAGGGTCGGGTCGAGCTCGATCGCGCGGGTCGCGTCGCTCAGGCCTCCGTCGAGGTCGCCGAGCACCGTGCGCGCGTTGCCTCGGTTCATCGTCGCGATCGCCGACTCGGGATCGAGCTCCACGGCTCGCTCGAAGTCGGCGAGCGCCTCGCGGAAGCGACCCGACTCGAAGAGGAGGGTGCCGCGGCTCAGCCGGGCGGCGATCAGGTCGGGGTCGATGGCGATCGCCCGCCCGAGCGCGTCGATCGCGGCCTCGTGCCGGCCCCGCGACTTCAGCTCCCGGGCCTGCCGGGCCAGGCCGGGGGCGGTCTCGTCGCTCGCGTCCGGGGTTCCTTCGAGCCGCGCGAAGAAGGGTCCCACTCGTAGCCAGTAGGACCCGTGATCGCTGCCGAATCGGCGCCGGCCGACGAGGATGAAGCGCTCGGCGTCTCCACCGCCGATGAGGCCGAGGGCCACGCCCGCGGTCGCGCAGCGGACCGGGTCGTGCTCGGCCACCAGATACCGGCCGAGGGCCGGGATGGCGCCCGGGCCGATCCCGATCCGCCCCAGAGCGTCGCAGCAGAGGCGGGCCAGGTCGGCGAGGCCGCTGCTCCGGCTCGCGACCGCGCGCGACTGCTCGGTCGCGACGAGCCGCGTCAGGGTCGGCAGGTCTCGCCGCTGCACCTCGACCCGGTCGAGACGCTCGGCGCGCGCGGCGAGGCGCTCGCCGACGCGCGCGATCGTCGCGGCGGCCTCGGCCGGCAGCTCCTCGCCCGGCGCGAGGGCGTCGAGCGCGTCGAGGGCCGCCTCGAGGCCATCGATCGCGACGGCGCCGGTGTGCTCCTCGTGGGGGGTCGCGACACCGGCCGTGAGGTAGACCGCGCGTCGAGCCGCCAGGAGCTCGGCGGTGACCTCGTCCAGGGCCGCGGCGATGAGCTCGACCGTCTCGGGCGCGCCGAGCCTCACGAGCCGGAAGAGCGCGTCCTCGAATCCGCCGGGGCGCCGAGCGAGCACGCCGGCCCGGGCGTCGTCGAGGACGGCGCGGACCTCCGCGCGCCGGCGCTCCGCGACGGCGCGACGCTCTGTCGCGACCCGGGCCAGGAAGCGCCGCGCGGCCGGATCGTCGATCCCCGTCTGGAGGGCGCGCTCGAACGCCGCGGCCGCGACGCTCCACTGCTCGGACTCGATCGCCAGCTCCCCGAGGCCGACGGCGGCGCGAAACGTCGCGTCGGGTGACGCCTCCTCGCCGGCGACCGACTCGAGGCGGCTCGCCGCCGCGAACGCGCGGAGGCCGGCGCCGAGGAGCTCGTCGGCGTCGGCGTCCGCATCGGCCCCGCGCGCGTCGCGAAGCTCGACGAAGCCGCGCCACGCGGCATCCGCCTCGGAGCGCGCCGACGCGAGCTGGGCCCGTCGCTCGGCGTTTCGTTCGGCGCGGGCGACGAGGACGAGGCCGGTCGCCGCGGCCGGCGCGCCGACCGCGATCAGGGCCGCGAGGCTGGCCGCCGCCAGGCGGCCCGGGGTGCGTCGCGCCCAGCGGCGCGCCCGTTCGATGCGACGGATGGGGCGGGCGACGATGAGCTCGCCGTCGAGGAATCGCCCGAGGTCGTCGGCGAGGTCGCGCGCGCTCGCGTAGCGCCGGGCGGGTTCCTTCTCCAGGCATCGGAGAACGATCGTCTCGAGATCGGGGTGGAGGTCGGGTCGGTCGACCCTCGGCGGCTTCGGGTCCTCGAGGAGGACGGCCCGGATGAGGCTGACGAGGGAGTCCGCGACGAACGGGGGTCGCCCGACGAGCGCCCGGTAGAGGACGCCGCCGAGGGCGTAGACATCGACGGCGGGGCCGATCGCGTCGCGCGATCCGCCCGAGGCCTGCTCGGGCGACATGTAGGCGGGGGTTCCCAGGAGCTGGCCGGTCTTGGTGAGACGGTCATCCTCGGCGGCCTCGCGGGCGAGGCCGAAGTCCGACAGCTTCGGCGCGCCCCCCGACGCGTCGACGAGGATGTTCTCGGGCTTCACGTCTCGATGAACGACACCGTGGTCATGGGCGTGCTGGAGGGCCAGGGCGACCTCTCGGAGCAACCGGGCGGCCTCGCGCGGCGCGACGGGCTCCCGGGCGAGGCGCGCCTCGAGGCTCTCGCCGGGGACGAGCTCCATCACGATGAACGGGCGGCCGGCGTCGCTGCCCACCTCGTGCACCGCCACGATGCCTGGATGCTGGAGCCGCGCCGCCGCCGTCGCCTCGCGCTCGAACCGACGGAGTCGGTCCGCCGGGTCGGCGCCGCCGAGCTCGATCGTCTTGATGGCGACCTCGCGCCGAAGCGACGGGTCGAGGGCGCGATACACGACGCCCATCCCGCCTCGGCCGAGCTCGGCCTGAAGGACGTAGCGGCCGAGCCGTTGGCGCGGATCGGGGCTGACGAGGCTCATCTCGATCGAGCTTACCGGCGCGTCGCGAAGGGTCGCCACCTTCAGTCGATCGCCCCCGGGGGACGGCCGCGTTAGGCTGAGCCCGTGACCGACCGCGCCGACGAGATCGTCGACACCGTGATCGTCGGCGGAGGCCTCGCCGGCCTCACCGCCGCGGTCGCCCTCGTCGATCGCGGCGTCTCGGTGTGCGTCCTCGAGGCGACCGAGACGCTCGGCGGCCGGGCGCGGAGCTGGACCGATCCGGTCACCGGCGATCCGGTCCACATCGGTCCCCACATCTTCCTCACCGACTATCCGAACGTCTGGAAGCTGCTCGAGCGCCTCGGCACGCGCGACAAGATCGTGTGGCAGCGCCCGGGGCGCTTCCTCACGATGGTCGACGGCCGCCGCCTGACCGAGATCAAGGATGGCGGCTTGCCTCCGCCCTACCACTACGTCCCGAGCTTGCTCCGCGCGCCCGAGGTGTCGCTCGCCGACCTGCTGAGCAACTGGGTCGTCACCAGCCTCGCCCTCGCGATGGACGAGGACGACGTCCTCGCCCTCGACGAGGAGGACGCCCTGTCGGTCCTGAGGCGGCTGGGCGTGACGAGGCGCTTCATCGACTGGTACTGGCGATTCACGGCCCTCGCCATCATGAACGTGCCGCTGGAGGAGTGCAGCGCCGGCGCGCTCCTCCGCTTCTACCAGTACCAGGTGAGCCGGCGCGCGACCCGCGTCGGCTTCGCCGACGGCGGCCTCGGCGACGTCTTCTGTCCGGCCGCGTGCGCCGCGATCGAGGGCGGCGGCGGCGAGGTCCGCACCGGCGCGCGCGTCCGCGAGCTGGTGACCGAGCCCGGCGGCCGCGTCGCCGGCGTCGTCACCGACGACGGTGCCCGGGTGAGCGCCCATCACGTGATCCTCGCCCTGCCGCCGCGGGCGACCGGCCGCGTGATCCCCGAACGCTGGCGGAGCGTCGAGGCGTTCTCACGCCTCGACCGCTTCATCGACGTGCCCTACGTGAGCGTCTACCTCTGGTACGACCGCAAGCTCACCCGACGCGCGTTCTGGGCCCGCGCCTGGCGGCCGGACGACCTCAACTGCGACTTCTACGACCTCAGCAACATCCATCGAGACTGGGAGGATCGGCCCTCGCTCGTGTGCAGCAACATCATCTGGAGCCACCGGGCCCACGGGCTCTCGGATGCCGAGATCGTCGCCGCGACCCGACGCGAGATCGCCGAGCTCCTCCCGGACGAGCGCGCCGCGACGCTCCGCCACTTCGTCGTGAACCGCATCCCGATGGCGATCCACGCGCCCCATCCCGGCACCGAGCGAGCCCGCCCGCCAGTGCGTCCGGGCATCGAAGGTCTCCTCCTCGCGAGCGACTGGATCGCCACCGGCGTGCCCTCGTCGATGGAGAGCGCCGTCCGCGCCGGCTGGCTCGCCGCCGAGGCGATCCTCGAGGACCGCGGCCGGATCGAGACGCTCGCCTGCGGATACCGGGAGCCGACCGGGCTCGCCGCCCTCTACGGCAGGCTGCCGCGCCGGCTCTCGGTCGACCTGCCGATCGCGGCCCTCGACGCGGTCCGCCGGGCCGCCGGGGCGAAGCCCGAGCGCCCACGCTGGCTCGCCCGCCGTTCGCACTTCGCCGGGACGGCGTTACCCTCGTCCCGTCGGACCGGCTCTCCGACGAGCTGAGGCACGATGAAGCACCGTCACCGGGCGAGCAGGCCTGCCGCGCCGGGAGACTCCATTCGCGCTCCGGTGACGAGCGGTCGAAGAGCGTCGGCGACGGCCTCGGTGAGCGCCTGCCGGAAGCGCGCGGTGTAGGAAGGCCTGTCGTGGACCGCGAGGAGGGTCCCGTAGATCGTGAAGCAGTCGTAGTAGACCCAGGCGCCGACCAGGCGCCGGGCCAGGATCTCGCCGTCGGGGGCGATGATGTCGACGCGCGCCTCGACGGGCAGGCCGACGTCGTAGGGGTAGACGAGCGGCAGGACGCCTCCGTACATGAACATCGTCAGGGCTCCGACGCCGATCTGGACGAAGTTGCTGGCCGGGAAGCCGTAGTCGACGTCGGTGAGCTCGTACTGGTCGATCTTGGGGCGGAGCGTGATGATCCCGCGGATCAGGAGCTGGCCGGGCTCGAGCTGCTCGGGCTCGACCTCCGCTCGGGCTTCCGCCGGGACTCCCGCTCGGGTGAGCCCCGTCGCGACGGAGCTGGAGACGTCCTCCACCGTGATCTCATCGTGCCGCGTCGTCGCGACGTAGTCGCCGACTCGGGTGCTCGAGATCGAGATCGTGTCGATCGACTCGAGGAACCCCGAGACGACGACCTCGCGGACCTCTCGGTTGCCGACGGGCGGCGGCTCGATCTCGATCGACTGCCGGAGCTGCGGTCCGAAGCAGCCGGGCAGCAGCAGGATCATCGGGCCGGCGAGCAGCGCGGCCGTGCGGGCGGTGCGGTTGGTGCGGGCGGTCGTCATGGCTTCTCTCCTCACGGGTTCTCTCTCTTCGTCTCGCTGGGGGTGGATCGGCCGGGTCCCGAGCCGGGTCGGAGGACCTCCGTGAGCGCGTCCGCGATGGCGGCCAGGGCGAGGTCGACGTGCGCTCGCTTCTCCGACACGCTTCTGCCGAACGTCGTCCAGAGCCAGTAGCGCTCGTGGTGGGCGGTGATCCGCTCGTCGCCGCTCAGGACGACGCGCCCCGTTCGATCGACCACCTGGATCGACACGTCCATCTGGGAGCCCTCCAGGACCGGGACGAAGTACGGAACGAGGTACATGCCGTAGATCCCGACGGTGGCGACGGTGCCGATGAAGTTGCCGGCGTACCGGGTCTTGTGGTCGGCGCGGTCGACGACGCCGCGGATCAGTAATGCCCCGGGCTCCAGGTCGCCGGGCTCGCGGCCGACGTAGGCGCGCGCCTTCACGCCTCGAGCGTTCAGCAGCTCCGCAAGCTCGGGAGAGACGTCCCTGACGCCTACCGCTTGCCGGAGGCGGGCGACGGCGGAGCCGCCGCCGAAGCTGCCCAGGTCATCACCCGAGAAGAAGCCCGAGACGAGGACCCGCGAGGGGGGCGTCAGGGCTCCGGCCGGGCCGAGCTCGAGCTTCGTCGGGGTGAGCGTCGGCGGGCTCGAGCAGCCCACGAGCGCCATCAGGGCGATCGCGAGCGTCGGCGGCGTGACGGTCCATCTCATCGTGATTCCTCCCTGGGCGGCGTCGGGGGACGCGGATCGCGTCCTCGCCGCGCGAGGAAGGAATCGCAACGCCCGTGCCAGGGCGGACGCGCTGTCGACGGGGAGGTTACGAGGGCGGGGTGGTCGGGAATCGCGCGCCGGCGCCGGTCAACCGGTCGAGGGTCGAGCGGCGCATGGCTGGCGCGTCGCTCGCACTTCGCGGGGACGGCGCTCCCCTCATCGCGGCGAACCGACTCTCCGGGGAGCTGAGCAAATGTTGGGGCGGCGGTGATCGAGGAGTCGCCGGCCGCCGGCGAGTAGCGGAGCAGCTCAGCGAGGACGCTTCGAGCCGGTCTTCTTCTTCCGCGCGGAGGTCTTCGCGCCCGCGCGCTTCGCGGTCTTCTTCTTCGCGCGGCGCTCCGGCATCGGCGTCGGGTCGAGACCGAGGTAGGTCTCGAGGAGGCGCGCGATCTGCCATCGGAGCTCGTCGTCGCGGGTCACGGCATCGAGCTCGCCGTCGAGGCTCGGAGGCAGGGACGCGGCGGCGACGGCGCTCCAGCGAGCCTCGCCGGGGAAGACGACGGTCGCGCTCGCGGCCGCGCCGGCGGCGCGTGATCCGGCAGCCCAGGCCGCCTTCGCGGCCTCGAACCCCGCCTGGACCGCCGGGTCACGAAAGGCCCAGCTCGGGTCGTCGACGGCCGCTCGCCGGGCGACGATCGCCCCGCGCGGTCGGTCGTCGCCCGGGAACGCCGCCTCGTAGACCGCGAGGGCGCGCTCGGCGCAGTCGCAGGCCCAGAGGCGGTCCGTCTGTTCGTTCCAGTCGAGCCTCCGAACGAGCCGGGCGCGTCGGGCGAACACCCCACGCCATCCGACGACGGCGTCCTCGGCCTCGGCCGTCCAGAGCTCCGGCCAATGTCCGGCCTCGGCGAGCCACCAGGGCAGATCGACGGCGCGCTGGAGCAACACGCCCGAGCGGGGGCCCGCCGGCTCGGGCGACTCGACCCACGCGCGAGGCTGCGGCCACGGTCCGCTGAACCCTCGGTGGCCCTTCCACTCATCGGGCCAGAGCGCCTCCTCGTCGTCCGGACCGGGGATCCGGAAGAACGGCCCGACAGCCCGTTCGGGCTCGCCGGCGGCTCCGCCGGGTCGCTCGACGACCTCGGCGGAGGCGTCGCCCCAGCGCGGCGGAAGCTCGCCCGGCCAGGCCGGCTCCTCGATCTCGCGGTCGCGGAGATGCCAGGCGAACGCCGCGCTTCCGCGCTCGTCCCAGCGGAGCGTCCAGCCGCTGGGCCACGCCGGCGCGATCGATCGGAGGAAGGCCTCGGGTCCGGCGAACGGCGCCTGAGGCCAGACGAAGACGATCGCGAGCCGGTCGTCGAAATCGACGAGGACGCCGCCCTCGGCGAAGGCGGCCTCCATGAGCGCCTCGGCCGACGAGTAGCTCGACACACTGTCGGCCACGTCATCCGGCCCGCAGGCGACCAGCTCGGGCACGTCCTGCGCACCCCACGGGCTGTAGAAGGCGGTCGCCTTCCCTCCGCGCACCACGACGTGGCAAGCCCGCTCACTCATGAGTGCCTCTCGCCAGCCAGCTAAGCGACCGTGATCCCCGCGTCGAGGTAGACGTCCTGGATCGCGTTCAGGAGGGAGACGCCCTCGTCCATCGGGCGCTGGAACGCCTTGCGGCCGCTGATGAGGCCGAGGCCGCCGGCGCGTTTGTTGATCACCGCGGTGCGGACGGCGTCGGCGAAGTCGTTGTCGCCGCTCGCGCCGCCCGAGTTGATCAGGGGGCTCCTGCCGAGGTAGCAGTTGGCGACCTGGTAGCGGGTGAGCTCGATCGGGTGGTCGTCGGGGGCGAGGTCGTCGTAGACCTCGGAGCGCGTCTTGGCGAACTTCACCTTCTCGAAGCCGCGGTTCGTCTCCGGCAGCTTCTGCTTGATGATGTCGGCCTGGATCGTGACGCCGAGGTGGTTCGCCTGGCCGGTCAGGTCGGCCGCGACGTGGTAGTCGACGCCGTCCTTCTTGAACGCGTCGTTGCGGACGTAGCACCAGAGGATCGTGACGAGGCCGAGCTCGTGGGCGCGGTGGAACGCCTCGCTGATCTCCTGGATCTGACGCCGGCTCTCCTCGGAGCCGAAGTAGATCGTCGCCCCGACGGCGACCGCGCCCATGTCGAACGCCTGCTCGACGCTCGCGAACGGCACCTGGTCGTAGCTGTTCGGGTAGGACATCAGCTCGTTGTGGTTGAGCTTGACGCAGAACGGGATCCGGTGCGCCCACCTGCGGCTGACCGAGCCGAGGACGCCGAGGGTCGAGGCGACCGCGTTGCAGCCGCCCTCGAGGGCGAGGCGGACGATGTTCTCGGGGTCGAAGTAGATCGGGTTCGGCGCGAAGCTCGCGCCGCCGGTGTGCTCGATCCCCTGGTCGACCGGCAGGATCGAGACGTAACCGGTGCCGGCGAGCCGACCGTGGTCGAGGATCGACTGGAAGTTGCGGAGCACCGCGGGCGGACGGTCGCTCGCCACGAGGACGCGCTCGACGAAGTCGGGGCCGGGCAGGTGGAGCGTATCCTTCGAGAAGCCTCGGGCCTCGTAGCCGAGGAGGGCCTCGGCGTCGTCGCCGAGGAGGTCGAGAATCGCGGCGTTCGCGCTCATCGGTCCCCCGTTAGGGATCTGCTCCGTGAGGAGCTGCTCGAGTCGGACGGCCGCCCGCGGCGGCGTGGACGGCCGATGGAACGGTTTCGACGGGCCGTTTTCAAGGCCCGTCTCGAGTCCCCGTGGACTGGTGCCCACCGTCCGGACCGCCCGGACACGGCTGTCCCGGCTTCCGGCGGCCTCCGGGCCCGCGCCGTCCCCTTCGCACGACCCGTCCATCTCCAATAGGATCGAGGGAGGGAGGAGCGGCGGTGCAGCGCGCGAGCGTCTTCGGGTCGGCCGGCTACCTGGGCGGGGAGCTGCTCCGGATCATCCTCGGCCATCCCGGTCTCGAGCTCGCCCACGCGGTCAGCGCGAGCCACGCGGGGCGCCCGCTCGCCGACGTCCACCGCAACCTCCTCGGGACGACGGACGCGACGTTCTCCGACGCCGCGCCGGCGGCCGTCTTCTCGGGCAGCGACGTCGTCTTCCTGGCGTGGGAGCCGGGGCGCGCCCAGCGCGTGCTCGTCGAGACGTTCGGCGCCGAGCCCTCGAGCTACCCCGAGGCCGGACCGAGGATCGTCGACCTCTCGGGCGACTTCCGCATCGCCGATCACGCCGTCTACGAGCGCGCCTACGGCCGCGCCCAGGAGGCGCCCGCCTGGCAGAGCGCGTTCTGCTACGGCCTCACCGACCTCGAGCGCGACCGCGTCCGCGCGGCGCGGTTCATCGCGAACCCGGGCTGCTTCGCGACGGCCGCCCTCCTCGCGGCCGGGCCGCTCGCCCGCGCGGGCCTCGTCGCATCCCCGATCGTGGTGAGCGGGGTGACGGGGTCGTCCGGCTCGGGCGCGTCCGCGAAGCCCGGCACCCACCACCCGACCCGCGCCGCCGCGTTCCGCGCCTACAAGCCGCTCGTCCATCAGCACGAGCCCGAGGTCGCTCGCGAGCTCCGCGCCCTCGGCGCGCCCGAGGCAACCGACCTCGTCTTCCTCACCCACTCGGCGCCGCTCGTCCGCGGGATCCACGTCACCGTGACGACGCGGATCGAGGCCGCCCGCACCCGCGAGGAGCTCGTCGCGCTCTACCGCGAGACGTTCGCGGCCAGCCCGTTCGTCCGGCTCCGCGACGAGCCGCCCGACGTCTCGCCGCTCGCCGGGACGAACTTCTGCGACCTCGCCGTGTTCGCCCGGGCCGAAGGGACCGGCACGCGGGTCGTCGTCGCCGCCGCGATCGACAACCTCGTCAAGGGCGGCTCGGGCCAGGCGGTCCAGAACGCGAACGTGATGCTCGGGCTCGACGAGCGCGCCGGCCTCGGGTTCGTCGGGCTGCACCCGTGACCCAGGGCGAGGGCGGCGCCGGGATCTCGCCCGGCTGGCAGCCCGGGCGCGGACCGTCTCGCCCAGCCTCGGACCCGGCCGCGCCGTCGCTCGGCGCCACCACGATCGGTCGCTACGTCGTCACCGGCGAGCTCGGACGCGGCGGCATGGGCGTCGTCCTCCGCGCGCGCGATCCCCATCTCCAGCGCGACGTCGCGATCAAGATGATCCTCGACGAGCGCGCCGGCGGCGACCCGCTCCGACACCAGCGCTTCGTCGCCGAGGCGCGCGCGGTCGCGCGCCTCCGCCACCCGGGGATCGTGACCGTCCACGAGGTCGGCACCCACGAGGGCCGGCCGTTCATCGTGATGGACCTCCTCGAGGGCGAGACGCTCGAGGAGCACCTCGAGCGCGCGTCGCCGCCGCCCCGCCGGGTCGCCGAGATCGTTCGCGAGGTCGCCGCGGCTCTCCATCACGCCCACCGGGCCGGCGTCGTCCACCGCGACGTCAAGCCGCAGAACGTCCTCCTCGACGCCGACGGGCGGCCCCACCTCCTCGACTTCGGCCTCGCCCGCGACCTGGCCGACGATCACCACCTCACCCGGACGGGGCAGCTCGTCGGCACGCCCGCCTACGTGGCGCCCGAGCAGGCGAGCGGCGGGCGGCGCGGGGCCGCCGGACCGGCGGCCGACGTCTGGAGCGCCGGCGCGGTGCTCTACCGCGCGCTGGTCGGTCGCCCGCCGTTTCAGGCCGGCAACATCCTGGAGCTGATTCGCAAGATCTTCATGGAGGACCCGGTCCCGCCGCGGTCGATCGTCGCGAGCGTCCCCGCCGATCTCGCGACGGTCGCCCTTCGCTGCCTCGAGAAGGACCCGACCCGGCGATACGCGAGCGCGGGCGACCTGGCCGACGACCTCGGGCGGTTCCTCGCGGGCGAGCCCGTCCTCGCCCGCCCGGCCGGTCCAGCTCGACGGGCGGTCCGCTGGGTGCGGGCCCATCGCGGGCTGGCGCTGCTCGGACTGGTGGCGGTGATCGCCATCGTCGCCGGCGGCGGGTTCCTCGCGGCGACGCGCGTCGCGGTCGCGCGACGCCTCGCCGAGGAGCGGGCGCGGGTGGTGACGTCGGCCCGAGACGCCGCCGATCGCGCCCTCGCGGTCCTCCGCGCCGCGCGCGAGGAGCCGCTCGCGGCCGACGCCGGTCCCGGAGCGCGACGCGCTCATCACGACGCCCTCCTCGCGCGAGGGCTCGAGGCGGTCGAGGCGACCGCGACCCTGCGCGCCCTCGCCCTCGAGGATCCCGCGGCGAAGGCCGCCGCGTTCGAAGCCGCGATGGCCCTCGGCGAGGTCGCCCTGGCCGCCAAGCAGTGGAGCGTCGCGGCGAGCGCGTTCGGAAAGGCGGCCGCCCTCGGCATCGACGACGCCGTCGCGCGGGCCGCCCTGGTCCGACTCGCGCAGGCCCGCGACCGGGCCGCGGCCGAGGTCCGCGACGAGGTCGAGGGGATCCTGGCGAAGGCGCGGCGAGGGGAGCTCGACGCCCGGGTCGGATCCTACGACGCGGCCCTCTTCGCCCTCGTCCGGCTCGCGGACGAGCAGACGGTGAGGCTGCTGTCCGCCGCCCTCGACGAGGTCACCGTCGAGCTGCGGCGCGCGACGCGCGAGATCTACCTCGGCGTGGCCGAGCCGAGCGACATCGAGCAGGAGCAGGGCTGGAAGCGGATGCGAGGTCTCGAGCCGGCCGTCGACGCCTGGCTCTCGCTCGCTCCCGGCGAGCCGCTTCCCCAGCCGCACGTCCGCATGCTCGCCCGCGCCGAGCGGCGCCTCGTCTTCCGCGTCCAGGCCGGCCTCGCGCGGGAGGCGACCGTGCCTTCCCCGCTGGAGCTCGTCGCCGCGGCCCAGACGCGGCATCTCGCCGGGATGCTCGCGGGCGACCGCGACGCGAGCTCGCCCGCGGCCCGCGGCGAGCGCATCTCGCAGCTCGTGAAGCTGTGCTGCGACGCGCTCGGCCGGATCGGCATCGCCGACCCCGCGATCGACGCGCTCGGCCGCTACCTCGTCGTCGAGGCCGACTCCGTCCGCGCCATCTCGGCCGGCCTCGCCCTCTGCCTCCTCGGCGGCGATCGGGTGCAGGGCATCGTCGCGGTGACGCGCGATCGTTTCGGCCTCTCGAGTCACTTCTGGGAGCGGGTGCGCCGTCACGTGCCCGCCGCGCCGGCGCCCGATGGCGGCGCGTCCGCTGCCGAGTGGCTCGAGCGCGGCCTCGCCCACCTCGGCCGGGAGGAGCCGGGCGAGGCGCTCGCCGCGCTCGACCGCGCTCTCGCGATCGACCCCGACGACCCCGAAGCGATCGGGAACCGGGGGCTGGCCCGGTTCCAGATGCGCGACTACGCCGGGGCCATCGTCGACTTCGACCGGGCCCTCGAGATCTACCCGCGCGACGCGACGGTCCACTCGAATCGGGCCCAGGCGAAGCTCGGTCTCGGCGATCTGGCCGGGGCCCTCGCCGACAGCGACCGGGCGACCTCGCTCGCGCCGCACGACCCCGCCGCCTGGAACGGGGCCGCGATCATCCGGGTTCAGGCCGGTCGCATCGACGAGGCGATCAGCGCGGCCACCCAGGCGATCCGCCTCGACCAGCGGTTCGCGCGAGCCTGGGCGGGGCGCGCCTCGGCCCATCTCGCCCGGGGCGACATCGCGGCCGCCCTCGCCGACCTCGAGGAGGCGGTCCGCCTCGAGCCCGACGACGCGGCGCTCCGGAGCAGCCTCGGCAACGTCTACGGCCGGCAAGGGCGCTACAAGGAGGCGCTCGCCCAGCTCGACCGCGCGATCGAGCTCGAGCCGGGCTACCCGATCGCGTGGTGCAACCGCGGCTCCGTCCGTAACCAGGCCGGCGACGCCCTCGGCGGAATCGCCGACCTCGAGCACGGCCTCGCCCTCGAGCCGGCCCTCTCGATCGGCTGGATCAACCTCGCCGAGGCCCGGTGGTCGGCCTCCGACGTCGAGGGGTCGTTCGCCGCGCTCGCCCGGGCGGAGGCGATCGATCCGAACAACTTCGTGATCTACTACAACCGCGCGAACAAACACGAGCAGAGGCAAGACCTCGCGAGAGCCTTCGCCGACCTCGATCGGCTCATCGAGCTCCACCCACTCCTCGGGCACCGGGCGCGGGGCTTCGTGCGGTGGCGAGCCATCGTGGAGCTCCGGCGGGAGGACCTGCGCGCGGGCGCGATCGCCGACCTCGAGCGTTGCCTGCAGCTCGCGCCGAACGACCCCGAGGCGCCCAGGGTCCGAGCCGCGCTCGCCGAGCTCCGGGGCGGCCGATGACCGAGCCGGCAACCAGCAACCAGCGGCCTGACCCCTGAGAGCTCCATCCGCCCCCTCGTGCATGATCGCCCACTCGCCCGTCCTCTGGTTCTGCAAGACTGTCGGCGAGAAGTGGTCAGCGTGCCGCCGCCAGTCGAGTCCGAGTTCGTCACGGATCTTGTTGGTCATCAGGACTGCGTCGCGGAATCGCCTCACCGTAGAGGTGGACCTCGAGGCCGGTCGGGTCGACCAAGTTGATGGGGTTTGCCGCGGCGTATACGTGTACGCATTGCCCAGCGACTCGGCATCGTGCCAGGCGCCCATCGGATCTCGAGACACGAAGCGCCCCAGCTGCGGGTCGAGGTAGCGGGCTTCTTCGTCCTCGAGGGGCGCCTCTCCCCGAGCCCTTTGCGCAGCCCTCCTCGGGGTCACGCGGTTCGCTCACACCGGTCGTCCATCGGTTCGCTCATGGAGCGGGAGGGCCGATCCGTGTGCGGACCGGCGGGCGAGAGTCGTACGGTCCGGTGCCTGCCGTCCCGCGGAGGGCAGAGTACCGGGCCGCGATGACGGCGAGCCGTGCGATGGACCCGGACAACGTCGCTCCCCTCTGTCGAGGCCATCACCGGCTCAAGACCGACGGCATCATCGAGATATCGGGGAAGGCGCCCGACGGAACCCTCATCGTCGAACGACCGCAGAAGTGCCGGGATCTGGCTCTCGTCTGAGCGACCCGCCGCCCGGCGAACAAGATTCGCGCGCGCAACGACGAGAGCGCCGGCCCGGGCGGCGACGAATGGATGCGAGCCGGACCCAGGGGTCAGGTCCAGGACTCAGACCAGAGGGCCGGGTCACACGAGCTGCTGCGACAGATTCGCTCGTGTGATTCCTGGACCTGACCCCTTCGATTCACAACAGAGGCTTGGTGCGAAAGCGTCCTTGTCCGTGCGACGCCGGCTGCCTCCGACGCTCGGCGAGCGCCGTTGCGCCGCGCAACGGAGACGGCGCCGGCCTCGGGCAGCCGCGAGTGGATAGCATTCCGGACGCCACGCCCGCGGGTGAGGCTCGTACTCTTGCCCCCGCGGGCTGGCTCGCAGCGATGGGATCCGAGGTTCGGTCGAGAGCGCCGACCGCGAATCGAACCTGACCGGCTCGATGCGAGGCAGGGCGTGGCAGCGGGTCGAAGACGAGGCGACTTGCTCGCGCGCTGATGTCGATCGAGCCTCGCACCTGAGGGTCAACGTAGCGGGCGCGGAAGTAGACGAGGTAGGGACGCCGGTCCTAGAACGTGGAGATCGGCTCCGGGGCGCTCGCTCCGACGACGGCGGCGGCGTCGCTCGCCGAGCTGGCTCCGCTCGTCGAGCTGTCGCCCAGGATCGGCTCGTCGAGGCGGCGGGTGCGTTCCTCGACGAGGGCGCGCACGCTCCGGTCGATCAGCCTTCCGAGGAGGAGCTCGCCCCAGAGGACGGCGCGACGCGCGGTCCGGGCAGGGGCGGGGACGTCGATCAGCCCGTTGAGGGCCGGGCGCCTCTTGTCGAACGGGCGGATCAGGCCGACGACGAGGTCCTGCTGGAGGCCCTCGGCCAGCTTGGTGACGAAGTTCACCGAGCGGCCGTCGAGCATGTAGGCGAGGAGGACGTCTCCGGGGAGCGCCTCGTCGGGCAGCCCGGCCGTCTCGGCGGGGAGCACCCGGGCCGGGATCGGCTTTCGCCCGCGGCCGAGGATCGTGTCGACGAGGATCGGCGCCCAGCCTTGCAGCATCCGCTCGCCGAGCACCCAGACGCGTCCGCCGAGGCAGACGGCGCGCGAGATCTCGTTCGCGAGGGCGCGGATCTCGGCCTGGTAGCGGATGATGTGCTTGTAGAGGTGGTTCTGCGCGACGACGAACGCCTCGAGGTCGTCCTTCACCGACGGGATCAGGGCGTCGTCGGGGACGTCGGGGAGCTGGAGCCGGGCGCTCGAGAGGTCGGGGAGCTCGACCCGCGAGCTCATGCTCGGCTCCTCGATCCGGGAGCTGCTCGCCGAGGAGATCCCGTCGCTGCTCGTCACGGCCGAGTCGCCCATCGGCTGGGAGTCGACCGGGGCGACGGGGGTCGGGTCGACCCGCGGCGCGCTCGGCCAGGTCGGCGCGGCCGCGGCGGGCGCGGGCGCGGGCGCCGGTCGGGCGACGGGCGCCTTCGACGACGACGGGGTGTCGGCGCCTAGGTCGAGCAAGTCGTCACTCGGAGGGGACTTGGCGGCCGGGGCGACCTCGAGGTCGGCGCGGGAATCGGATGCCGGCTTGAGCTGCGTGCCGGACCGGGACGCAGCGTCGGCGACGGGGTCGACCCCGGCGCGGAGCATCTCCTTCATCCGAAGAAGGTCGGTCTCGCTGAATCGAGCGCTCATCGAAGGGACCCTTCTCCTCGCCTCGACCCCCTGATTCTCCCTGCCGCGCCATTCTGCAACGGGCGTTCCGAGATGTCCATGGGATTTCCGCGCGCGGGGCGGCGACGTGAGTCCTTGGAGCCCAACGACTCGTGACGCAGTGCCGTCGGGACGTTGCGGGAGGCTTCGGCGCGGATGGGACGCACTCGAGCGACCGATGTTCGCAAAGCCTCCAGGCCGGAACGTCGTGCGCACCGCCGACCCGGAAGCGAAACGAGCGGGCTAGAAGCGGAACGTCGTGCTGCCGCGCCGCAGCGTGTGGGTGAGCATCCGCGTCGCGCCGTGCTCGCGCTCGCCGAACATCACGCCGAGTCGACCCTCGTAGTGCTGCACCCAGGCGACGTTGATGATGTTCGAGTCGGCCGCGATCAGCTCGTCGAGCCCGTCGATCGCGCCGTCGATCACGCCCGGCGTCGACTTGCCCGAGATGCTCTCACGGACCTGGTTGACGAGGTCGCTGCGGTTGCTGTGCCGCATCGGGTCGGCCAGGCTCACCTCGCCGACCGTCGTGAGCAGGATCATGTCCTCGTAGGCCTCGGCGGCGAAGATCGTCTCGAAGATCTTCGGGTCGGCGTCGGTGTCGAGGACGAGGATCTTCCGGCCATGGACGTCGGCGAGGAGCGGGAGCAGCCGCCGGATCGGCATCGAGACGCCGTCGAGGACGAGCTGGTCGCCGTGGATCCCGGCGTGGATCGTGCAGACCGCGATCCCCTCGGAGTGGGCGCGCGTCTGGAGCCGATAGAGCTCGTTGATGACGTGGCTCCAGCCCGACGCCTGCCGGACCTCGGCCTCGGGGAAGCCCTTCCTCGCGACGAGGAAGTCGCGCACCTGGAGGGCGCGATGGGCGTGCGCCGCGTCGAAGCCGATCATCGCCCGGCGGAGCTTGCCGACGCGCTCGCGGATCTCGTGCACCGTCTCGGTCTGGATCTGGACGCGGAACTTCTGCTCGCCGACCTCGATCTCGTCGCCGTTCTCGAGCGGCTCGACCGGTCCGGGGCGCCCCGAGTGCTGCTCGAGCCGCATCCCGTTGACCTTCGTCCCGTTCGTCGAGTTGAGGTCGCTCACCCCGGGGACGCGCGGGTCGACGAGGCCGTGGGTGCGGGAGACGTCGTTGTCCGAGCAGATCTGGACGTAGTTGAGCGCCTCGAGCCGATCGACGATCTGCATGTCGAGCCGGTCGTGGCGCTGGTCGTTGGACTGGTAGCGGTAGAAGTCGTCGCTCCGTCCGAAGACGGTCGGCACCTCGACCGGGACGATGCGATCGCTGTCCAGGTGCAGGAGCGAGACGTAGGTGCGGCTTTCATCCACGGACGCTGTCCCCAGTCTGTCTCAACCCAAGCTATCCGAGCGACGAAGGTTGGGTCAATCCTCGTGGGCGTCGGCGATCTTCGCGAGGGCGTGGACGAACCCGACGGCGCGTCCGAAGAGAGCGACGCCCGCGTCGCCGGCGAGCGCCGGGCTCTGGGGCTGCGCGATCGCGGCGGCGACGTCGCGGAGCACCGCCGTCCCGTCCTCGCCGAAGACCGGCCGACCGACCTCGAGGATCCGGCGTAGCCCGACCGCGGGCGTCTCCCCGGCGTCGGGACCGGCGAGGCATCCCTTCAAGATGAGGATCCCCTGCGCGAGGTAGACGAGCCGGCGTCCGCCGCGGGCGAGCGCGGCGGTGAGACGCCGAGGGTCGTCGCCGGCGCGGAGGAACGACCGGACGAGCCCCTGGTGGAGCGCCCGGAGGCTCTGCTCGAGGCGCAGGCGCAGGTCGACGGTGTGGACGGTGAGCGTCGCGAGGACGTCGTCGCCGTCGATGAGGCGCTTCGTCTCGATCAGCTCGAGGGTGAGGTCGGGGTAGGCGTCGGCGCCGTCGGCGATGTCGTCGGCCGTGTCGAGGCGCAGGTCGAGGCCCATCTTGTCGGCCGTCTTCGCGATCGGCGCGACCGCCGTCAGGACGTCGAGGTCGACCGCGTCGACCAGCGCGAGGACGCGCCGCCCCGCCACCGAGTCCTCATCGGTGTCCACGCTCATCGCGAGGGCCGAGCCGAAGCGATAGGTCGCGCGGAGGCGGTCGCCGAGGGCGCGTCGAAGCTCGACGGCGATGTGCGCGGGGCCGGGATCGGCGAGCTTGGTGGAGTCGTCGGATGTCATGGTCGGCTCCCGCGCGTGGTCGTGGAGCGCGGCAGCATACCGACCGCGGGGCGCCCGTGTAAACGGCCGCGCCGCCGTTGACGCCCGCCTCCCGGGACGAGTAGGCTCGCCGCCTCGCGTCGAGCGGCCCGGGGCGGACCCGGGCGTCCGCGGGCGCGTCCCGACCGATACGAAGGCCGCGCCGCAACGGCGAACGAGGATACGACGATGGCGACGATCACTCTCAAGGGCAACGAGATCCAGACCTGCGGCGACCTCCCGGCGGTCGGCTCGACGGCTCCGGCGTTCAGCCTCGTGAAGCAGGACCTCTCCGAGACGACCCTCGCCGACTACGCCGGCAAGACGACGGTCCTCAGCATCTTCCCGAGCGTCGACACCCCGGTCTGCGCGACGAGCGTCCGCCGCTTCAACCAGGACGCGAGCAAGCTCGGCGGCGCGGTCGTCCTCAACGTCTCGGCCGACCTCCCCTTCGCCCAGAAGCGCTTCTGCGGCGCCGAGGGCCTCGAGGGCGTCGAGACCCTCTCGTGCTTCCGCGGCAGCTTCGCCAAGGACTACGGCCTCGAGATCACCTCGGGCCCGCTCGCCGGCCTCTGCTCGCGGGCGATCATCGTCCTCGATGGCGGCGGCAAGGTCCTCTACACCGAGCAGGTCCCCGAGATCGCCCAGGAGCCCGACTACGGACGGGCGATCGCCGTCATCTCCTAGAGAGCCGTTCGACGGGCGAGTCGACTCCGGGCCTCATCGCCGCGTCGGGCGACGGGGCCCGGTGTCGGTGAGGACGTCCCCACCACCCACGAGCGAGGATCGAATCCATGACCGCCTCCCGCGAGTTCGACCTCGTCTGCATCGGAAGTGGCCCGGCCGGGCAGCGCGCCGCGGTTCAGGCCGCGAAGCTCGGCAAGCGCGCGGCCGTGATCGAGCGCCAGGGCATCCTCGGCGGGGGCAGCGTCACCGTCGGCACCATCCCGAGCAAGACGTTCCGCGAGGCGGTCCTGGCCGTCGTCGCCCTCCGCGCCCGGAGCGACTGGACCGACTCCGATCCCCCGCCGACCGCCATCGAGCTCTTCGCCCGCGTCCAGGACGTGATCCGCAGGGAATCGCGCGTCGTCGAGAAGCAGCTCTCGCGCAACGGCGTCACCCTGATCCGCGGCGAGGCGGAGTTCGTCGAACCGCACCGGCTCGCCATCAAGACCCGGGAGGGCACCCGCGGCGTGACGACGGAGAAGGTGCTCATCGCCGTCGGCACCGAGCCGACCACCCCGCATGACATCCCCGTCGATGGCCGTCGCGTGATCACGAGCGATCAGATCCTCGACATCGACGAGCTGCCGAGGTCGCTCGCGGTGGTCGGCGCCGGGGTCATCGGGATCGAGTATGCGTCGATGTTCGCGGCGCTCGGCGTGCAGACCACCCTGATCGACAAGCGCGAGCGACCGCTCGAGTTCCTCGATGACGAGATCGTCGATGACCTCATCCATCAGATGCGCAACGCCGGCGTCACGTTCCGCCTCAGCGAGGAGGTCGCGCGCATCGAGGTGACCGAGGCCCGACCCGACCGGGCGAGCATCAAGCTCGCGAGCGGCAAGCACATCGTCGCCGACACCGTCCTCTACGCGATCGGGCGGACCGGCGCGACCGGTCGGGTGAACCTCGGGGCGGCCGGCCTCACCGCCGACCCGCGCGGCCGGCTCCGCGTCGACGCGCACTTCCGCACCGAGGTCGAGGGCATCTACGCCGCCGGCGACGTCATCGGCTTCCCTTCCCTCGCGGCGACGAGCAGCGAGCAGGGTCGGACGGCCGCGTGCTTCATGTTCGGCGCCGAGCCGAAGAGCACGGCGGCGCGGGCCCACTTCCCGATCGGGATCTACGCGATCCCCGAGATCTCGATGGTCGGGCGCACCGAGCAGGAGCTGACGGTCGCGGCCGTCCCCTACGAGACGGGCGTCGCCCGCTATCGCGAGATCGCTCGCGGGCAGATCCTCGGCGACGACACCGGCCTGGTGAAGCTGATCGTGCACCGCGACACGCGGAAGCTCCTCGGCGTCCACGCGATCGGCACCGGCGCGACCGAGCTGATCCACGTCGGACAGGCCGTCCTCGCCCTCGACGGCGGCCTCGACTACTTCCTCGACACCGTCTTCAACTACCCGACCCTGGCCGAGTGCTACAAGGTCGCGGCCCTCGACGCCCAGAACAAGCTCGTCCTCTAGTCCGGCTAGCGATTTGAGGCGGCCGGACCGCATGGGTACGGTGACATTGGTACAGAACCAATGATGCCGAGCGCGAGCGGCCTCCATCTTCCGTCCGACCTCCCCGACGAGGTCCGTCGAGCCGCGGCCGACCCGCAGCGCGTGGTCGGCCGCTACGTCCTCATCGAGGAGCTCGGCCGCGGCGGGATGGGCGTCGTCTGGCGGGCGTGGGACGTCAGCCTCAAGCGCGCCGTCGCGATGAAGACCCTCCTCGAGACGGGGACGGCCTCCGACGAGGCGCGCTGGCACCGATTCCGACGGGAGGCGCAGGCCGCCGCCCGACTCCACCACCCGGGGATCGTCGCCGTGCACGAGGTCGGCGAGCACCTCGGCCACCCGTTCATCGTGATGGAGCTCGTCGAGGGCCCCGACCTCGAGACGAAGCTCCGCGGCGAGCCGATGCCTCCGCTGCGCGTCGCGGCGCTCGTCGCCGCCATCGCGCGGGCGCTCGAGCACGCCCACGCCGAGGGCATCGTCCATCGCGACGTCAAGCCCGAGAACGTCATCGTGGACCGGGACGGGGAGCCGCACCTCACCGACTTCGGTCTCGCCCGCCAGGTCGAGGGGGCGAGCCGGCTCACCAGGACGGGCCAGGTCCTCGGAACGCCGTCCTACATGGCGCCCGAGCAGGCGGGCTTCGGCGACGGGAAGATCGTCCCGGCGACCGATGTCTACGCCCTCGGCGGCCTCCTCTATCGGGCGCTGGTCGGGCGCCCGCCCTTCGAGGGGGAGAACGCCGTCAACCTGGTCCGGCAGGTGCTCTTCGACGAGCCCCAGGCGCCGGACGCGATCCGCGAGGGCCTCCACCCCGACCTCTCGACGATCGCGCTCCGTTGCCTCGAGAAGGAGGCCGACCGTCGGTATCGGTCCGCGGGCGCGCTGGCGGACGAGCTCGATCGGTTCTGCGCGGGCGAGGCGATCGAGGCGCGGCCGATCGGGCGCGTCAGCCGCGTCCAGCGCTGGGTCCGACGCAACCGCGTCCTCGCCGGCGTCGTCTCGATGGGCGCGATCGTGACGCTCGGCCTCGTCGTCTTCGCCCTCGGCCAGATCATCGCCGGGGCGCGCCTCGCCGCCGGACGCGACGAGGCGGTCCGCTCGGCGTCGGCGCGCGCGATCGAGGGCGAGCGCGCGGCCGCCGTCGGCGCCGCCCGCGACGCGGCGAAGCGCGCCGCCCGCGCGTTCGCCGACGTCGGCACCCTGCCGCCGGCCGCCGCCCGCGACGACGCCCTGCGCCGCCGGCGCTCCGACCTCGTCCTCGCGACCGGCCTCGAGGCGCTCGCGGCCGCCCGCCGCCTCGTCCACGTCGCCCCCGACGACGAGGAGGCGGCCCGGCTCGCCTTCGACGCGGCGATGGCGCTCGGCACCTCCGCCCTCGAGGCCGAGCAGTGGAGCCTCGCGGCGAGCGCCTTCGAGAAGGCCGGCGACCTCGGCATCGACGACGCGGCCGCGGCCGCCCAGCGAGCCCGCGTCGAGACGCTGCGGGATGAGGCACGCCGCGCGGCCACCCGTTCGGTCGAGCAGATCCTCGAGGCGGCCCGGACCGGCGCCCTCAACCGGGAGGCCTCGGGCGCCGACGACGCGGTGTTCACGCTCGTCGGTGATGGCTCGCCCGAGACGGTCGCCATCCTCGCCCGCGGCCTCGACGAGATGACCGCCCGCCTGAACGAGGTGACCGCGGAGGTCTACCGCGCGGTCGCCGAGCCGCTCGAGGACGAGGCGACCGCGGGGGCCAAGCGGATCGAGGGCGTCGACGACGCCGTCGCGGCGCTCGCCGCGCTCGGACCGGGGACGGAGCTCCCCGCGCCGCACCGCAAGACGATCGCCGCCCTCGACCGCCGCATCGGGGCGCGCCGCAGCCGCGGGATCGCGGCGATGTTCGGAGATGGCCCGACCGGCGCCCAGGACTCGAAGGTCGGCATCATGTTCGTGCCCGCCACGCAGCAGCTCGCCGACGGGAAGGTGAGCACCGTCGACAACATCGGGAGGCTCCGGACCGACGCCCGCCTCGTCATCGCCGAGGCGCAGTCGAAGCGGCTCCGGCGCGAGCTGGGCATGGCGCGGCTCTGCTGCCGGGCGCTCGGACGGATCGGCGTCCGCCGGACCGCGGTCGAGGCGCTCGGGCGCTACCTCCGGGCGGAGCGCGACCCGGTCCGCGCCGCCGATGCGGCGATCGCGCTGTTGCTGATCGGGGGCAAGAAGGCGCGACGCCACCTCGCGGCAGCGAAGGAGCGGTTCGGCGAGGACGAGCTCGCCGCCCGCCTCGAGGAGTTCCTCGAGCGGACCGGGCGGGGAGGTCCGTGAGCGTGGCGGCTCCCGGTCCGCACCCGGCGGTCGTGGCCGACCTCGGCCTGGCGAGGAACCTCGTCGGCACCGGTCGCCTCGCCCGGGCGGAGCTCGAAGGGATCGTGCGCGAGGCGCGCGCATCGGGGATGCCCGGCGCGATCGGATCGGCGCTGCTCGCGCGTGGCCTCGTCACCGTCGATCAGCTCGCGGAGGCGAGGCGCGCCGCGACGGCCGCCGCATCAGGCCGGGCCGCGGCCGCGTCTGCCTCCGGCCGCTCGCCCGCCGGCTCGCCCGCCGGCTCGTCCACGGCGCGCCGACCGGCCAGCCCCGGGGGATCCGCCGCCGGATCGGCGCGACTCGCGCCGGCCTCCGCGAGCGGGTCCCGTCAGGGGCCCGCCGCCGGATCGTCCGGACGCGTCTCGCCCTCGGACGCCAGCGGCCAGATCCGACCCGGCGCCAGCGGCCGGATCCGACCCGCGTCCGAGAGCGACGACGACCTCCCCCCCGAGGTGGCGGCCGTCATCGCCGACCCGAGCCGGCGGATCGGACGTTACGTCGTGACCGGCGAGCTCGGGCGCGGTGGCATGGCCATCGTCTACCGGGCGTGGGACCTCGAGCTCCGCCGCCCGGTCGCGATCAAGATGGTGGCCGATCAGGGCGGCGACCCGACCCGGCGGGAGCGCTTCGCCCGCGAGGGCGCGGCGGTCGCCCGCCTCCGCCACCCGGCGATCGTCCGCGTCTTCGAGAGCGGGATCCACCAGGATCGCCCGTACATGGCGATGGAGCTGGTCGAGGGCGGCAGCCTCGAGGAGGTTCTCCAGAAGGGCTCCCTTCCGCCGAAGCGGATCGTCGAGATCGCCGCGACGATCGCCGACGCCCTCGCCCACGCCCACGACGCCGGCGTCGTCCACCGCGACGTCAAGCCCGAGAACGTCCTGATCGATCGCGAGGGCGCCGCCCATCTGACCGACTTCGGCCTGGCCGTCGACGCCGCCGAGGTCGAGCGCCTCACCAGGACGGGCCAGCTCGTCGGAACGCCCGCCTACATGGCGCCCGAGCAGATCGACCGGCGCCGCCCGATCGGCCCCGGGACCGACGTCTACGGCCTCGGCGCGATGATCTACCGGGCCCTCGCCGGACGCCCGCCGTTCGAGGGGGACACCGCCCTGGCGCTGGTCGCGAAGGTGCTGCGGAGCGAGGCGGCGCCGCTCCGCCGGGTCGCTCGCCGCGTTCATCCCGACCTCGAGACGATCGTCCACGCGACCCTCGAGAAGGACCCGGCCGGGCGGTACGGCGGATCGGTCCGGGAGCTCGCGGCCGACCTCCGCCGCTTCCTCGGCGGCGAGCCGATCCAGGCGCGGCCGATCGGCCGCCTCGAGCGGTGGCGGCGAACGGCCCGACGCAACCCGCTCCTCGCCGTGGCCACCCTCGGCGTCCCGGTGATCGTCCTCGCCGGCGGCGTGGCGGCGATCGGCGCGGTGGCATCCCGGCGCCGGGCCGAGGCGACGAGCGAGCGCGCCGTCGCGCGGGCCGAGACCGATGCCGTCGCCGCCGAGCGGCGACGCGCCGTCGACGAGGCGCGGGCGGCGGCGACGGCCGCCGCCGCCGCCTTCGAGGAGGCGCGGGCCGCGAGCGCGGACCACGGCGGACGGGCCATCGACGCGATCTTCGCCCGCGGCCTCGACGCCCTCGACGCGACCGACCGGCTCCTCGCCCTCGCGCCGGGCGAGGAGGGGCGCGCGTTCGAGGTCGCGATGGCGCTCGGCGAGGCGGCCGTCGGCGCCGAGCAATGGAGCGTCGCCGAGCGCGCGTTCGAGCGCGCCGCCGAGCTCGGCGTCGACGACGTGCGCGCCCGCGCTGCCCTCGAGAGCGTCGACGGGCGCCGCGAGCGGGCGCAGACGGACCGCCGGAACGCGGTCGACGAGGAGATCGTCCGCGCGAAGGACCTCGTCGCGACCCGGGAGGGCTACGAGGAAGCCCTCTTCTCCCTGGTCGGCCTCGGGGGACCCGCCGCCGCGGACGCCCTCTCCGAGCTGCTCGGCGAGATCGACCTCGACCTCCGCCTGGCCGCGCGCGCCGCGCTCCTCGAGGCGGCGCACCCCCGGCCCGAGGACGGCCCGGACGCGGAGCCGATCGAGGACCTCGCCCGGTGCGTCGACGCGTGGCTCGCGCTCGGTCCCGGGGAGACCGCTCCGGTCGAGGTGCGCGGCCCGGTCGAGCGCGCCGTCCTGCGGCTCGAGCGCCGCGCCGGGCTCGAGGTCGGCCCGAGCGACGCCGTGGTCGGGTCCCAACGCATCCTGGCCGTGATCGCCCGGGCGCAACGCGATGCGGTTCCCCAGGAGCGGCTCGCCCTCGCCGATCTCGCCAGCGACGCGCTCGGACGCATCGGGGTGCGCCGCGCCGCGGTCGAGGCGCTCGGTCGCCATCTCTTCGCCCAGGCGATCGAGGATTACGCGGTGCACGCCGGGGTGGCCCTCGCCCGTCTCGGCGGACCGCGAGCGCTCGAGCTGGTCCTCGGGTCGCTCGATCGCTTCGGCGTCGCCGGCGTCTTCTGGGTCGTCGTGACCAAGCACATGCGCCACATCGACGTCGACCCGGTCCTGACCGGAGAGACGGCCGAGGCCTACCGCATCCGCGGACAGGTGCGCTCGTTCCGGGGCGACCACGCCGCCGCGGCGAGCGACCTCGACCGTGCCGTGCAGCTCGGTCCCGAGAGCGCGGTCGTCTGGAACGAGCGCGGCCTGGCCCGCCTGCGGGCGAAGCGGCTCGATGAGGCGGTCGAGGACTTCGCCAAGGCCGTGGAGGTCGATCCGAAGCTCGCCGTGGCGTGGAACAACCTCGGCCTCGCGCGCCTGCAGTCCGGCGGGGCGACCGTCCGGACGCTCGAGGCCTTCGACCGCGCGCTCGAGCTCGACCCGGGTCTCGTCTCGGCCTGGTCGAACCGCGGCACGACGAAGCTCCAGCGACGGCAAGACCACGCCGGAGCGCTGACCGACTTCGACGAGGCGCTGCGACGCAGCCCCGGGCGTGCGGACATCCACGGCATGCGATCGATCGCCCTGGCGGCGCTGGGCCGCACTGACCACGCGCGCGCCGCGGCCGATCGAGCCCTCGCGCTCTCGTCGGGCGTGACCGACGCGTGGGTCGGGCTCGGGATGGCCGCTCAGGTCGAGGGCGACCATCAGGGCACGATCGCCGCCGCGAACCGCGCGATCGAGCTCGACGCGTCGATCACGGCGGCATGGGCTCAGCGCGGCCTCGCTCACTACAACCTCGGCCGCTACGAGGAGGCCGTCGCCGACTTCGACCGCGCTCTCGAGCTCGAGCCGGGCCTGGCGATCGTCTACAGCAATCGCGCCCTCTGCCATCAGGCGCGAGGCAACCTCGCCGAGGGGCTCGTCGACGCGGAGCGGGCGTGCGAGCTGGCGCCGGACCTGGCGATGGCCTGGCTGAACCGGGGGATGCTGCTCCAGGCGTCCGGGCGGCTCGACGAGGCCATCGCGATCTTCGACCGCGCCCTCGAGAACGATCCCGGCATCGCGATCGGCTGGAACAACCGGGGGATCTGCCACCACGCGCTCGGCAAACTGAAGGCGGCGCGACGCGACTTCGCCCGCGCGGTCGAGATCGACCCGAACCTCGCGATGTCCTGGAGCAACCTCGCCCTCGCCCGCTATCAGCTCGGCGAGCACGAGAAGGCGTTCGCCGACGCGCGGCGGGCGTTGAAGCTCGATCCGAGCCTGGCGGTCGCGCACAACAACGCGGGGACGGCGGCGCTCATCCTCGGGAGGTTCAAGCCGGCGCGCGAGCACCTCGAGAAGGCGGTCGAGCTCGAGCCGGGCCTCGCGATCGCGTGGAGCAACCTCGGCGAGATCCATCGGCAGCAGAAGCGCTACCCCGACGCCGAGCGCTGCCTGAACCGGGCGCTCGAGCTGATGCCGCGGATGGCGCTGGTGTGGAACAACCGCGGCCTGGTCCGCTACGAGCAAGGCAAGAAGGCCGAGGCGATCGCCGACTACGACCGCGCGATCGAGCTCGAAGGCGATGGCGTGCCGATCGCCTGGTGGAACCGCGGCGACGCCCACCTCTCGACGGGGAAGAAGCGGAAGGCGCTGGCCGACTTTCGCCACTTCGTGAAGATCGCGCCGAAGAACCACAACCGGATGAAGCAGGCCAAGGGCCACATCCAGCGGCTCTCGACGGAGCTGAAGAAGACGAAGAAGAAGCCGAAGAGGGCCCCGACCCGCGAGCCGTAGCGTCGTTCCTTGGAACACGTGCGTGGGCAATGAGCTCGCGAGCCTCCAGCTCGCACTCCGCGTAATCCGCGTCATCCGCGGTTCCACTCGTTGTTCGTTCTCCGCCGAAAGAACGAAACCGCGGATTACGCGGATTGCGCGGACTGTTCCGGTCGGCGCCGAGTCGATGCCGCCTCGGAGATTCCGTCGTTCCTGGAACAGGAGCGTGCGATTGCCGTTGCGATGAACGATCCGCAGATTTCACATCACAGATTGCACAGATTGCCGCGGGCGGGTCCGAGTCGTTGCCGATGCCTTCGGCGAGAGATGACCGCCTTCGGCAGCTCGTAATCTGCGTAATCTGTGTAATCTGTGGATCGTCAGCCGTTCGGAGCGGGGACTCTCGTGTTCCTGGAACACGCGCACGCGATTGCCGTCGCGATGAACGATCCACAGATTCCACAGATTCCACAGATTGCCTCGGGCGGCTCCACGTCCTTGCCGGGGCGCGCCGCGGCAAGGGATGACCGCCTTCGGCAACTCGTAATCTGAGTAATCTGTGTAATCTGTGGATCGTCACCCGTTCGGGGCGGCAATCACGCACGTTCCTGGAACGGACCGCTCGCTCTCGCGCGAGAGGTCGCCGGTGCAGACGGCGGGTCCCGCGGAGCGCACCATTCCGAAAACAATCCTATCACTACACAAACCATGACCCATCATCGATGCGTTCGTTCAGAGCGCGGCCCGCCCGTGCCCTCATGTGACACCCCCCTCGGGTATCCTGCCCTCGTCGGCAGGGACCTGGCACGGTCCTACGAGGTGTAGACCCTCCCTGCTCGACCACGACCCATATACAGTAGGTCTGTGGCATGAGCAGGACGAGCGCTCCCCGGCGTCGCGAGGTCCGGATCTCGCTCGGCGCGCCCCACGATGGGCGGTCCGAGCGGGCGTTCGCCCTCCACGCCGACGCGATCCGCGCGGGGCGGAGCCTGCTCATCGTCCCGAGCCCGTGGCGGGCTCACCTCGTCCAGCGCTCGCTCGCCGCCGGCGCGCGGGCGAGCGCGCTCCTCGATCCGCTCGTGATGACCTTCGCCGACGCGGCCGCCCGCGTCGCCGGCGCGGCCGAGGCGGCGCCCGTCCGGGTGATCGGCGAGGCCGAGCGGCTGGTGATCGCCGAGACGCTCGGGCGTGATCCGCGCCGGCCGAGCGATGATCCGGCCGGACGGTCGCTCGCTCGATCGCTCGCGGGCGCGATCGCCGAGGCGCGGCGTGGCGGCGCGGACGCGACGCGCGATCGGGTCGACGCGATCCCGCGGGTGCTCAGTCGCCGCGCGCGGGCGTTCGTCGAGGTGCTCGGGCGCTACGAGGACGTGCTCGTCCGCCACGGCGCGACCGACCGCGAGGCGCTCCCGGCGCGCGCCGCCGCCGCGCTGGCCGCGCGCCCGGGTGCGCTCGCGGGCGCGTTCCCCCGCCTCGAGGCGATCGTCCTCGACGGGTTCGGCGAGCTGCGTCCGGGCGAGGTCGAGCTCCTCGCCGGCCTCGTCGAGCACGGCGACCTCGCGGCCCTCGTCCTCGCCGATCGCCCGACCGCCGC
>JAJDCQ010000090.1 GCA_029260755.1 Planctomycetota bacterium
CGAGGAGGCCGACTACCAGTGTGAGATGGAGTGCGACCGCCGGACCGATCTGCAGGTCGACCACATCGAGCCGCGAAGCCGCAACCCGGCGCGCAAGTGGGATCCCGACAACCTGTGCGTCGCGTGCGTTGCCTGTCACCGGATCAAGACCGCCGGCCTCATCCGCGTCCACGGCCGGAACGATGACGGCACCCTCGAGATCGAGCGCCCCGTTCGCTGGCGCGTCTTCGCGGGACCGGACCGACCCGACGATCCGGGGCGTCGTCCAGCGGGAGGGTGAGCGGGATCGGACGATAGGGCCTCAGGCAGCCCGGCCTCCTCGACCGCGGCGGACCCGGAGACCGGCCGCGCTCGCCGCCGCTCGGTCGGCGCTTGGCGGGCGAGGCGACCGAACGAACCGGGCGACCGGACGGCCCGCCGTCGAGGGAGGCCTTTACTCTTGCACTCCGGGAGGCCGGACCGGGCCGCGGGTGCCGACTCTCGGAGAAGCCTCGGCAGTCGAGATCCTCCCCGCCCTCCTTGACCGGCGACGTCCGCCCGAAGGGGAGCGGCGAACGTCGGTGGCGTTCGCATGGGACGGCGCTCCAACGTCTCGTCGCCCTGCGTTCAAGAAGAAGGCGAGCATCACCGGCGGAACCGATGATGCCCGTTGGTGTTTCGCATTTCCGGACGGGAACTAGCCTAGCCTAGGTCCGCGACTCCGCAGGCGCCGTGCGATGAGCCCCGGCCGTCGCCCGCCGGGTTGAGCTGTGTCCCGGGCGCGACGAGGATGGGAGCGTGACCCATTCTTCGATGCCCTCGCCCTCGCCGCCTCCGTCGCCTCGTCCCTCGGCGGACGAGTCGGCGCTCGCGGAGACGCTCGTCGCGACCGGTCGCCTGTCGCCCGAGCAGCTCGCGGCCGCCCTCGATGCGCAGCGCCGGGCCGGCGGACCGACGCGCGCGCCGCTCAGCTCGGTCCTCACCGCCTACGGGATCGACCTCCGACCCCCGCCGCCGAGCAGCACGCCGTCGCCGTCGGCGTCGGGTCCCGCGCGCTTCGATGCGCTCACCCCGAGCCCCGCCGCGCTCGGTCGGGACCTCGCCGACGCGATCGCGATCCGCGATGCCGAGGCCGAGACGAAGCTCGACCGGCCGCCGGGCGTCTCCCTTGGCGCGGTGACTCCGGCGCCGTCCGGTCCGGGATCGTCGGCATCGCGGGCCGCCGCCCTCGATGCCGAGGTCGCCAGCGCGGCGCGCGATCCGTCGCGCCGGATCGGGCGCTACGTCCTCCTCGACGAGCTCGGTCGCGGCGGGATGGGCGTCGTCCATCGCGCCTTCGACCCGACCCTGCGTCGGCCGGTCGCCTTGAAGGTCGTCCGCGAGCTCGACGCCGGCGACGAGATCCTCGGGCGGTTCGTCCGCGAGGCGCAGGCGGCGGCCCGGCTGCGGCATCCCGGGATCGTCTCGGTCCACGAGGTGGGCAGCCACGAGGGGCGGCCCTTTCTGGCGATGGAGCTCGTCGCCGGTGCCACTCTCGAGGATGCGCTGCTCGATCGCGACGACCCGATGACCCCCCGTCGCCTCGCCGAGGTCGTCCGTGACGTCGCCCGGGCGCTCCATCACGCTCACGACCAGGGCGTCCTCCATCGCGACGTCAAGCCGCACAACGTCATCATCGACGCCGGCGGCGCGCCGCACCTGACCGACTTCGGCCTCGCCCGCGACCTCCTCGAGCAGGACCAGCTCACCGTCAGCGGCCAGGTCCTCGGCACCCCCGCCTACATGGCGCCCGAGCAGACCGGCACCGACCGCGCGAAGCAGGGCCCGGCGACCGACGTCTACGGTCTCGGCGCCGTCCTCTACCGCGGGCTCGCGGGGCGTCCTCCATTCTCGGCGGCCGACGGCGGCCACATCTTCCATCAGATTCTCTTCAAGGATCCCGAGCCGCCGCGGCGGCGCGTCCCGAGCGTCCACCCCGACCTCGAGACGATCGCGCTCCGGTGCCTCGAGAAGGAGCCCGGCCGGCGCTATCCCCACGCCGCCGAGCTCGCCGCCGAGCTCGACCGGTTCCTCGACGGCGAGGCGATCACCGCCCGCCCGATCGGTCGGGCCGAGCGCGCCCGACGCTGGGTGCGGCGGAACCGGCTCGCCTCCGCCGCGATCGCGGCGGCGGCGGTCGGCCTCATCGCGGCCGGCGTCGTCGTCGGCGTCGCCTGGCGCAACCGCGTCCGCGCGGACGCCGAGCGGCTCCGCGCCGTCGCCGAGGCGGTCGCACGCGAGCGTGCGTCCGCTCGCGACGCGGCGAGCCGCGAGGCGGACCGCGCCGTCGCGAGGTTCGCCGACGCGCGCGCCCGCGCCCTCCCCGACGACGCCGAGGCGCGTCGGCGGGCGCTCGACGAGCTCCTCGCCAGCGGCCTCGCGGCGCTCGAGACGACGAGCCGGGCCGCGGCGCTCCACCCCGACGATGAGACGGTCGGCGCGCGGGCCGTCGCCGCGGCGATCGGTCTCGGCGAGGCGGCCGTCGCGGCGGAGCAGTGGAGCGTCGCCTCGGTCGCGATCGAACGAGCCCGGGCGCTCGGCGCGGAGCGAGGCTCCCTTCATGCCGCCGCCGCCGAGCTCGCCGAGGCGCGGACCCGGCGGGCGGCGCAGCGGCGCGGGCAGATCGAGGCGGTCCTCGACGCCGCCCGCAGCGGGGAGGCCTTCGCCGATCCCGGCGGTCGCCTCGACGCCCTCATGACCCTGGTCGGGCTCTCCGATGGGCAGACCGTCGCGCTCCTGGCCGCCGCCCTCGATGAGGTGACGGCAGCCCTCGCCGCGGGTCGGCGCGAGCTCTACCTCGGCGCCGCCGAGCCCGACGCGGTCGAGCGGGCGGCGGGCGAGGGCCCGATCGGTGACCTCGTCGGGGCGATCGAGCACGCCGAGGCGCGTCCCTGGGAGGCGATCGAGCCCGAGCACGTCCGGGCGCTCGAGGCGGCCGGCACGCGGCTCGTCGGCCGGGCGATCCGTCGACGGCGGGCGGGGGCCCGGGCGGCGCGGATCGATCTGCGCGCGCTCCTCATCGACGCCGCCGAGGCGCGCGTCGGCCGCAACCAGCTCGAGCTCGCCGCGCTCGTCGCCGACGCCCTCGGCCGGATCGGAATCACGGAGGTCGCCCAGGTCGCCCTCGCCCGCTACCTCGCGCTCGAGCCCGACCCGGTCCGGGCCGTGGTGGCGGCGCAGGCGCTCTGCCGGCTTCGGAACGCCGAGGCGGAGGCGATCGTCATGGCGTCGGCGAGTCGGTTCGGCGATGCGCCTCGCTACTGGTCGGCGGTGCAGCGCGTTCTCGCGCGGTCGGGCGGCGCCGCGGTCGACTCCGCCGAGGCGAACGCCCCGCTCGACTCGGCCCACGCCTACCGGACGCGCGCGCTCCTCCGCGAGGCGAAGGGCGATCTCAAGGGGGCGATCGCCGACATGGGCCGCGCCCTCGCGCTCGACGCGGACGACCCCTCCCTCTACCACGACCGCGGGCTCATGCGCCGGCGGTCGGGCGACGCCGATGGCGCGATCGACGACGCGACCGCGGCGATCGAGCGCGCCCCGGCCATCGGCCTCCACTGGCACCTCCGCGCGACGGCGCGGCTCGCGACGGGGGACGCGGCCGGCGCGGTCGCCGACTGGACCCGCGCCGTCGCCGCGAGCCCGACGCTCTCGGCGGCCTGGAACGGGCGCGGTGGCGCGTTCTGGAGCGCCGGCGATCGGCGCCGCGCCCTCGCCGACTTCCAGCGGGCCGTCGCGAGCGAGCCGCGGAACGTCGCGGCGCTCGGCAACCTCGGGATGGCGCTCGTCACCCTCGACCGACCCGCCGAGGCGCTCGAGCCGCTCGACCGCGCGATCGAGACGGATCCCGGCTACGGCCGCGCGTATCTCCACCGCGGGCGAGCCCGGCATCGCCTCGGCGATCGGGCGGGCGCCGAGCGCGACCTCGACCGGGCGACCGAGCTCCACACGGGCGACGCCGAGGCGTGGTCGCACCTCGGCCTGCTTCGACTCGAGACGGGCGACCTCGCGGGCGCCCGCGCCGCGCTCGAGCGCGCGGCCGAGCTCGCCCCGAGCGCGCCTTTCCACTGGCACAACCTCGGCCGCGCGCAGGCGGCGCTCGGCCAGAGCGACGCGGCCATCGCCGCCTACGAGCGCGCGATCGCCGTCGACGCGCGCTTCGCCGCGTCGTGGCTCAACCGCGGCAACCTGCTCGACGACCGCGGCGACCTCGACGAGGCCGAGCGGAGCCTCTCGCGCGCGTGCGAGCTCCGCCCCGACTGGGCGCTCGCGTTCCGGAACCGCGGCCTGACGCGGGAGGCGCGCGACGACCTCGCCGGCGCCCGGACCGACTACGACCGGGCCATTGGCCTCGACCCGCGCGACGGCGAGCTGCTGTTCTTCCGGGCGCGGGTGCGGCGGGCGGCCGGCGATGTCGAGGGCGCGCGGGCCGACCTCGAGGGGAGCCTCGCGATCGAGCCCGGGCACCCCAAGGCCGGGCAGGCGCAGGCGATGCTCGCCGAGCTCCGCGACGGCTCGTAGCCTCTGACGGATCGTGACGAGAGAGATCTCACGCAGAGACGCGGAGACGCGGAGCATCTCCACGCGACACCCCATCGCGAGACCTCCGAGTCGGCTCCGTGGATCCTCCGTGTCCTCCGTGCCTCCGTGGTGACATCCTCTTCGCCGGAGGCGAAGCCGGGGAGCGGCGCCAATCCCCGCGGGTTCCGGGGCGTCGGACGGGTGATCGCCGGCCCGCCCTTGCCCGGCCTCGGCCCCCTGCTAGAATGGGAACTTCCCTTGGTTCCACGGGGTTAGGTTCACCGATGTCCGCCGTCTCGCCTCCCTTCGGCGCGCGCCGCGTCGCGATCATCGCTCTCGCCGTGGCGGCCCTCGCCTCGGCGTCCGGTCCGATCGCCGGCCGCGCCGCGGCGGATGATGACGCGTCCGAGGAGGCCGAGTCGGCCGAGGATCGCGCCAGGGATCGGGCGAAGGACCGCGCCAGGGATCGCGCGGAGGCGCGTCTTCCCCACCACTGGAGCGGCCGAGCGTGGGCCTACTACCAGGCCTCGCGCTGGGACGACGTCCTCTCCGAGGCGAGCGAGCACCAGACCGACGAGCACCTCGTCAGCGAGGTGCTCGTCTTCTTCGCGAGCCTCGAGAAGTCGCTCGCTCGCCGTGATCCGGACGCCGCCCGCGCCTGGCGCGAGCTGCGCGAGTCGCTCACCGAAGGGGTCGGCGCCGCCGAGGTCGGGATCCTCGCCGCGATCGGCACCCGCGAGGACCCGACCGTCCGACTCTGGGCGGAGCGGCTCCTCGACCGCGCGCTCCGACGCCTGGTCGAGGAGGGCGGCGTCGAGCTCCTCCGCGTCTACGTCGAGAGCCCCGACTCGCGGGTGCGGGCGCACGCGATCGCGGCGACGGCCCGGCTGATCGCGTCGCTGCGCCGCGCCGTCGATCGGGGTGGCTCGCTCACTCCCAGCCAGCAGGAGGTCTTCACCGACGAGGCGCTCGTCCGGATCCTGATCCGCAACGTCGGCGACGAGCAGGTCCATCGCGCCCGGATGGTGCTCCTCCCCTCGCAGCTCGCCGAGCTCGGCGCCGGCGACGCGCACGCCTGCCTCGTCCTGATCGAGACGCCCGCGATCCCGGCGCTCCGCGAGGCGATCGACGGCGGGGCCGTCCACATCGCGCGCACCCTCACGGCGATCGGCGAGTCGATCGACCGCCGCCTCCGCCGCTGGCCCGGGAGCACCTGGAACAGCGCCCGCGGCGAGCGCCCGGTCGCCGGGTTCCTCGGCGCGTTCTGCACCGCCTGCAAGGTGCAGCTTCCGATGGACAGCAAGTTCTGCAGCGGCTGCGGCGGCGAGGTGCGCACCCACGACCGGGTGACCTGCCCGAAGTGTCGGCGGACCCTCCCCGGAGACGCACGTTTCTGTGACGACTGCGGGGTTCCGGTCATCGAATCGGGGGGCGGGTCCGCCCGGATCTGCCCGAACCCCGCCTGCAAGGAACGACTCTCGGCCGAGATGACCTTCTGCCCGCGCTGCGGCCGGCGCGTCCGGCTACAAGGTCCCTAGGAGCCCGTTCGATGAGCGTCTTCAGCCTCGTAACCCGCAGGCTCCCCCCGAGCGCGGCGCTCGCCACGGCCGCCCTCGGCGCCGCGATCCTCGTCGCGACGACGGTCGCGCCGCTCCCGCTGCGGGCCGACGACCCTCCGGCCGCCGCTCCGGGCGACGGCGGCGAGGCGGAGGATCCGGCGAAGCGGGAGGCGCGGGTGCGCGCCCTCGTGAAGAAGCTAGGCGACACCGACTGGGCCGTCCGCGAGGACGCCCAGGAGGCGCTCTCGAAGGAGGGACCCGAGATCCTCGCGGTCCTCGAGGACGCCTTGAAGCGTTCGGCCGAGGATCCCGAGCTCGAGTGGCGGCTCGTCGAGGTGCTCAAGTCGATCCGCTGGCGGCTCCCGGAGCCGGCGGCGAGCGAGGTGGGCGACCTGTTCGAGGGCTACGCCGACCGTCCGCCGGTCGAGCGCGGCGCGGTGGTGCGCGCGCTCATCGCGGCCGGCGAGGTCGCCCGGCCGGCGCTCCTGAAGGTCGCCCGCTTCGACGAGGACGGCGAGCTCAAGGGGCAGGCGACGGCCGCGATCGTCGACATGCCGCCCGACGCCGAGACCGATGCCGCCCTCCTCCAGACGCTCCCGACCGAGAGCGAGAGCGCGCAGACCCACGCCCTGCGCGGGGCGCTCCTGGCCCGGCTCGGGAAGAGCGACGAGGCACTCGCGGCGCTCGAGAAGGCCCGCGCGATCGGCACCGACGATCCCAAGGTCGAGGTCCGCTACGCCGAGGTGCTCCACGCGACCGGCCAGACCCAGAAGGCGGTCGACGTCCTGATCGGGCTCGTCGAGAAGACGCCCGACGACGTCCACCTGCGGATCAAGCTCGGCAAGGCGCTCCTCGATCTCGAGCGGGTCGAGGAGGCGACGAAGGTCTTCGACAGCGTCAAGGACATCCTCAAGGGGGCGCAGGATCCCTCGCCCTACGTCGAGGTCGTCCAGGCGCTCCTCGACGCGAAGCAGACCGACCAGGCGATCGAGACGGCCCGGGCGGCGCTCGGCACCTTCCCGTTCGTGACCGGCCTGAACGAGGTGCTCGGCGACGCGCTCCTCGCCGCCGACAAGCCCGGCGAGGCGCTCCTCAACTACCGGATCGAGCTCCAGTACATCGACCTCCAGACGCCGGGCGGGCGAGCCCTGGGGCAGAAGATAGTGAAGCTGCTCGAGGACCACGGCTTCGCCTTCACGGCGGCCGATCCCGAGCTCCTCCCCGATCTCAAGCGCAACGTCGTCGACCCGATCGCCCACCACCTGGTCGCCGAGCGGCTCGCGGTCCGCGGCCTGACCGAGGCGGCCCTCGAGGAGTCGGGCATCGCGGCCATGCTCCGCCCCGGCAGCCGCGGCGCGCCGCTCTGGGCGGCCTGGGGCGAGCGCCTCGCGGCGGCGGGCAAGATCGACGAGGCGAAGAAGGTGCTCGAGCGGGCGATCGGCTACACTCGCTCGGCCCGTGAGAAGAAGCGCCTCGAGGAGCTCGTCGCCGGGCTCGACGATGGCGGCGCCGCCGACGCGGCGGCGGCGGAGCGGCGCGCGGCGGAGGAGGCGGCCGCCAAGGCCGCGCTCGCGAGCTGGGCCTACCGGAGCTCGATCGACCCCGACCTCGAGGCGCCGACCAAGGCGGCCGGGGTCGCGTCGCTCGCCCGACCGATCCGGGTCTCGCCGGCGTCCGGGAGCGACGCGGCGTCGCTCGTGGTGGCCTTCCTCGCCGGCACCGGCGACGTGATCGCGGTCGACGAGGAGATCGGGAAGCGCCGCCTGCGGTTCCGTCCGGAGGCGGCGAGCGCCGAGGGGATCAAGAGCAACGAGGAGGCGGTGATCGCGCCGGCGGCGCTCGTTCCGGGCAAGGACGGCGCGTTCTATGCGATCTACAACCGCACGATCCGCGAGCCCGACCGCCCGCGGAGCAGCGCGCGCTCGGGCGGGCTCGAGGTCTTCCTCGTCGACGGCCGCGAGGGCATCGTCCGCGACTCGTTCGTGCTCCAGGGCGAGGCGGTCTCGGGCCTCGTCGTCGCCGGGGACGACACGATCGCGTGGCTCTCCGAGGTCGCCCCCGGGATCGCCCGGCTCGCGGCGGCCAGCCTCACCGAGAAGCGAACCCTCTGGAATCACCGGTTCAAGGGTCTCGCCATGGGCGACCCGGTGGTCGCGGCGGGCTACGTCCTGCAGGCGGTCGACCGGGGCGTCCTCCGGGTGAAGCTCGAGGACGGAACGATCTACCACCCGTCGGCGCGCACGAACAAGCGCGTCGGACCGAGGAGCGGCCTCATCCGCGCCGAGGGACGCGAGGCGAAGGACGCCCTCTACTACATGCAGTCGGGCGGCGTCCTCGTCCGCTACGACGCGGCGGCCGGCGAGGGACACCCGCTCCTCGAGCTGCCCGCGCGCGGCGTCTCGACCGTCGCGATCGCGAACGAGCGGTGCTTCGTCGCGGGGCGCGGCGCCGAGGTCCACGCGTTCGCCCTCCCCGCGGACCTCGCCCCGCCGAGCGACGAGGCGGCCGAGCCGCCCGAGGCCGAGCTGATCTGGACGGCGACCCTCGCGCGGACGGCCGACCGGCGCCTCGCCCTCGCGGGCGACCGCCTCCTGAGCCTGAGCGGCGCGTTCGACAGCTACCGCGGCGAGCGGCCGACCGTGACGGTGCTCGAGCCGGCGACCGGCGCCGTGATCGGGCGACGCGAGGTGAGCCGTCCGGCGACCTGGCGCGTGCTCGCCGACGACCTCGTCGCCGTGGCCGGCGGCAACGTTCGGGCGGGCGGCGGCTTCACCCTCACCGGGATCACGTTCGGGCGGAAGGTCGACCCGCGCCGGCGGCTGCTCGAGGATCTCTCCGACATGGTCATCGAGCTCGAGGCGCTCGGAGAGGACCGGGCGGCCAAGCTCGCGACCAAGCGCCTGATCGACGCCCGCGGCAAGCGGATCGCATCGGACGTCCAGCGCCTCGGCGCGACTTACCGGCGCCTGCGGCAGCGCGACCGGGCGAAGGAGCTCTTCGAGGAGGCGTTCGCCCTCGCCAAGGCCGATGGCGACGAGGTGCTCACCGGGCGACTCCGCGCGTTGATCGACGAGATCGCGGCCGAGGAGAAGGAGGAGTCGGACGACTCCGAGGGCACCGGGCCGACCGAGGAGAAGAAGGACCCCGAGCCCGGAGACGGTGACGACGGCGAGGACGGCGGCGACTGACCGTCCGCGATCTCACGCGTGTCCTGGAGCTGCGATCGGAGTGAGTCTCACGCAAAGGCGCAAAGGCGCCAAGGATCGTTGCTCGAATCCGAGATCTCGGCCTGGCAGAGCTCCTTCGCGCCTTTGCGCCTTTGCGTGAGCTCTCGTCGTTCTCGGCGTGAGATTGACCCGCTCCTGGCGGGCTAGGCTAGGAGCCGTCGTCCGGCTTGCCCGGCTTCTCGAGGCCCGAGCGAGGCGTCTCCATCTTGAGATAGAGGATCTCGGGCTCGTCGTACTGATCCTCGGGGAAGCGGTCGCGGCCCGAGAGGAGCGCGTAGAACGCGATCGATCGGGGCTGGATCCCCATGTTCTCCTCGCGGCCGTCGAGCTTGAAGCGGATCGTGTCGCCGCTCTCGGCCCACATTCCCCGCGCCCGGAAGTCGGTGTCGTAGACCCAGGTCGTCGTGTACTTCCGCCGCTCGCGGTCGTCGAGCCAGCGCGTCTGGATCCGGATGTAGCCGATCGGGCCGCCGCGGCCGACCTGGATCTTCTCGACCTGAACGGGCATGTCCGGGTCGCCCGGCGGGACCGTGGGCTCCTCGATCTTCTTGCGATCGACGTACGGGCTCCGGGTGACCCGGCAGCCGGCGGCGGGCAGGGCCACGGCCGCGACGAGGCCGAGGGCGAGGAGCGAGGGGGCGCTCGGTCGTCGATCCATCGAGGTTTGACCTCCTCTGAGCGCGGACGGCGCCGCGCGCCCGGCTAGCCGCGGCGGGAGAGCCGCCACAACCACCGGAAGCGGGGCATTATACGCCGGACCCGAGGGGCGGCAAGTGCCGCTTGCGAAGCCCCCGGCCCCTTGGCTATAAAGTCCCATCATGAACCAGCCAGCCGCCGCTCCTCCGGAGCCCCAGAATCTCAAAGATCTCGAGCAGCTCCTCTACCTGATGACCAAGTATGAGGCCTCGGACATGCACCTCAAGGTGCACGCTCCGCCGATCATGCGGATCTCAGGCAAGGTCCGGAGCTTCGACGCGCCGCCGTTCGACGCCGACACCCTTCGGCGGATGGTGCGCGAGATCCTCGACCCGGTCCAGCAACGCGAGTTCGACGGCGCGCCCCCCTTCGACACCAAGGGCCCGGCGACCGACATGGACTTCGCCTACTCGATCCCCGGCGTCGGCCGTTACCGCTTCAACGTGTTCAAGCAGCGCGGAACTTACTCGGTGGCGGTCCGCCGCGTGAACAACGTCATCCCGACGATGGAGAAGCTGAACCTTCCCGGCGACACGCTCCGCGAGATCTCGCAGTATCGCGACGGGCTCGTCGTCGTGTGCGGCGTCACCGGAAGCGGCAAGTCGACCACCCTCGCCGCGATGATGGAGCACATCAATCAGAACCGGCGCACGCACATCGTGACGATCGAGGATCCGATCGAGTTCCTCTACACCGACAACAAGTCGTTCATCAATCAGCGTGAGATCGGCCTCGACTGCCCCGACTTCGAGCGGGCGCTCAAGTCGGTCGTCCGGCAGGATCCCGACGTGATCCTCCTCGGCGAGCTCCGCGACGCGGAGACGTTCGAGTCGGCGCTGATGGCGTCGGAGACCGGTCACCTCGTGTTCGGCACGCTCCACAGCTCGAGCGTCAGCCAGACGATGGGCCGGATCCTCGAGCTCTTTCCGCCCGAGCGCGAGCGATCGATCCGGCTGTCGCTCCGCTTCAACCTCCGGGCCGTGATCTGCCAGAAGATCCTCCCGAGCTGCGCCGAGGGCGTCGGCCGCGTTCCCTGTCAGGAGATCCTCATCGCCAACCCGACCGTCGCGAAGATGATCCACGAGGGCAAGGACAAGCAGCTCGAGGGCGTCATCCGAGGCAGCAAGGAGGAGGGGATGCAGGACTTCAACCAGTCGCTCATGGTGCTCGTCCAGAAGGGGCTCATCACCGAGGAGGTGGCGCTCGAGGCGTCGCCGAACTCCGAGCAGCTCCAGATGAACCTGCGCGGCATCTTCCTCGGCGAGGACCGCGGCCTGGTCGGCTAGCCCGCACAGGGCTATCAAGCGCGTTCAGGTGCCGATGGGCTCGCCTTCGGCGAGCAGGATGTCACCACGGAGGCACGGAGAACACGGAGGGTCACGGAGGACGCGCCGAGCGGTCGAAGATCCGGATCCCCTCCGAGGCTCCTCGGTGCCTCCGTGATTCATCGCCTCGGCGGAGGCGAAGTGAACCAACCCGGGCTGAGCTGGTCGCGTCTCTCTCCGTGAGTCCTCCGTGCCCTCCGTGTCTCCGTGGTTTCATCCTCTTCGCCGAAGGCGAAGCCGGTGTGTCCCCGGCCCTCCGTTTGCGACTCCCGAGGCTCGTCGCCGACTGGCGACGCAACTCGTTGCCGAGAGACGCCCGCTCCGGGGGGATCGGGTGAATCGCCCGACCCGAATCGCCCCGGTCGGCAAACCTCGGGAAGAGCGCCATGAGCACCGCGACCCTGCGCCGGCCCGGCACCACTGATCCGCACCGGCCATCTCGACCGCCGCGACCCCCCTCGCTCGCGGACACCGAGGCGGTCGGGATCAGCCAGCACCCCGACCTGCTCGACGCGGTCGTCGGAGGTCATCGGCTCGAGCGCGTCCTCGGGACGGGCGGCTTCGGCCGGGTCTACCTCGGGCGCCACGAGCGGACCGGCGCCGTCGCCGCGGTGAAGGTGCTCCGCGATGCCCTGAAGCCGGTCAGCCTCCTCCGGTTCGAGCGCGGCTGCCGGCTCCTGTCCCGCCTCGAGCACCCCGGCGTGGTCACGATCCACGATGCCGGCGCTCACGAGGGGCATCCCTTCGTCGTGATGACGCTCGTTCGCGGCGAGAGCCTCGCCGAGCATCTTGGGCGGCGCGGGCCGCTGCCGCCCGATCAGGCGAGCGCGATCTGCCTGTCGCTCGCGAGGACGCTCGCCCACGTCCACGAGCGCGGGGTGATCCATCGCGACATCAAGCCGGCGAACGTCCTCCTCTCGCGCGAGGGGAGGGTGCTGATCACCGACTTCGACCTCGCCCGACCGCTCGAGGACGAGCAGCTCGTGCGGCTCACCCGGGAGGGGACGAGCCTCGGCACGGCCGCCTACATGCCCCCCGAGCAGCTCCTCGGCCTCGGCGTCGATGAGCGGACCGACGTCTACGCCCTCGGCGCGCTCACCTACGAGCTGCTCACCGGGTCGCCGCCTTTCGGGACGGGGACCTCGGGCCAGCTCGCGCGGAGCATCGTCCTCGGGCGGCCGAGCCGGATGGACCGACCCGAGGCGCCCGCGTCGCTCCACGCGCTCGTCCGCGACATGATCGCGCGCGAGATGAACGACCGGCCACCGTCGATGGCCGCGGTCATCGAGCGCCTCGGCGGCGGCGCCCGCCGCCGGGCGCCGCGTCGGTCGGGACCGCGGCCCGCGGCGCGGATCGGGAGGAGTCGATCGAGGCGGACGACGATGGTTCCGGTCGCGCTCGTCGCCGCCTCGGCGATGCTGTCGGTCGCCATCGTCGCGGCCGCGGTGCTCGGCCGGGACGAGGAGCCCCCGATGCGGAAGGTGTCGGAGGCCGCGCCGCCGCGTCCCGCGCCCGCGCCCGCGCCCGCGCCGCCGCGTCCCGCGCCCGCGCCCGTGCCCGTGCCCGCGCCCGTGCCTGAGCCCGACACCCACCTCGAACACCTCGAGCCCGAGGCGGCCCCCGCGCCCGCCCCTCCCCGTGACATCCTCGCCGAGGACCGAGCCGCCGCGCACGTCCTCGCCGTCGCCGCCCGCGACGCGATCCGTGACCGCGACATTGCCACCGCGGCTCGCCTCGTCGCGGCCGCCCGACCCCAGGTGACCGACGGTCCGCTCGCGCGGACGGCGCTCTCGTGGAACGCGGTCACGGTCGACCTCGCCTTCCTCTTGCAGCAGGCCGCCCGGAACCTCGACCGCGCCATCGAGGCGCGCCTCGCGGTCGAGATCGGGGGGCGCGCCGTCGCGGTGGCCGAGGTGGACGGCGATCGCGTCACCCTCGGGCGCGGCGCCGGGGCGTGGCGAGGGACGCGCGCCGAGGCGATCGCCCGGGTCGACACGGTCAGCCTCGAGCGGCTCTTCGATCTCGACCCCGGTCAGCGCCTCGATGGCGCCGTCCGTCGGCGCGCCACCCTCTGGGTGCTCGCCGGCGACGACGCGGTCACGGCGGCCGACCGGATGCGCGCGGCGCGCGCCGCCGGCACGCCGCTCCGCCACCTCGAGGTCGCGTTCGAGGCGCTCGGCGAGCCGCTGATCCCTCGCTAGCCTAGCTCGCGTAGGGGCTACCGAGCTGGCTCAGGTGACCGCGGACCCACCGGCTTCGCCTTCGGCGAAGAGGATGAAACCACGGAGACACGGAGGGCACGGAGGACCCACGGAGAAAGACGCGACCAGCTCAGCCCGGGCTGGTTGGCTTCGCCTCCGCCGAGGGGATGAAACCACGGAGGCCCCGAGGCACGGAGGAGCCTCGGAGGGGATCCGGGTCTTCGACCGCTTGGCGCGTCCTCCGTGAATTCTCCGTGTTCTCCGTGCCTCCGTGGTGACATCCTGCTCGCCGAAGGCGAGCCCATCGGCACCTGAACGAGGTCGATAGCCCCTATGCGGGCTAGAGTCGCGAGGCGGTCAGAGACCCACGTAGCGCGCCATCGACGCCGTGTTGAGGAGCACGACGCGGCTCCCCTCGGCGATCGTCCCGCTCGCCCGCAGCGCCCGGAGCGCGGCGAGGGTGGCGGCGCCCTCGGGCGCCGCGTCGATCCCGGCGCCAAAGAGGTCGGCCCGGGCGGACTCGATCGCGCCGTCGTCGACCGAGACCGCCCCGCCGCCGGTGCGCTGGAGCACCCGGACCAGCCGAAGGAGCGACGCCGGCCGCGCGACCCGCAGGCCGAGGGCCGCGCTCGCCGCCGGCGGCGCATGGTCGGCGCCGACCTCCTCGACCGGTCCGCCGCCATCGGGTTGACTCTCGAAGACCGACACGAGCGGCCGGCACCCGGCGAGCTGGACCGCGTAGAGACGCGGCAAGCGCGCGTCGGTAGCGATGAGTCCGGCCGCCTGGAGCTCGAGGAGCGCCTTCTCGATCCCGAGCAGCCCGGTGCCGCCGCCGGTGGGATAGATGATCGCGTCGGGGAGGTCGCCGCCGGTCTGCTCCCAGAGCTCGAGCCCCATCGTCTTCTTGCCCTCGACCCGGTAGGGCTCGCGGAGCGTGCCGACCGGATGGACGCGGCGCCCGGCGGCGCGCGCCTCCTCGAGATAGGCCGCGGCCGCCTTCCCGGCGATCGCCATGTGCGCGCCGGTCGCGGTCACCCGCGCGCCGTAGTCGCGGGCGGCGTCGACGAACGTCCGCGGCAGATCCTCGGGAACGAAGACGCTCGCCGCGATGCCCGCCCGCGCCGCGTAGGCCGAGAGGGCGACGGCCGCGTTGCCGGCGCTCGGGGCGATCAGCTCCTCGACGCCGTGCTCGAGCGCGCGCATGACGAGCACCGAGAAGCCGCGCGCCTTGAACGAGCCCATCGGCTGCGTCGACTCGTCCTTCACGAGCAGCTCCCCGAGGCCGCACGAGGCGGCGAGGCGATCGACCGACAGGAGCGGCGAGTCCCCCTCGCCGAGGGTGACCCGGCGATAGGTCTCCCCGCTCCGGATCGGCAGGAGCGCGCGCCACCGGATCAGCCCCGGGCCCGCCTGCGCCCGGATCCGGAGGCCCGCCCGCTCGCCGCCCTCGTAGACGCAGGCGAGGCTCGCCCGGCCGCACCCGGGGCAGTTGGTCTGCGGCGTCTCGTCGCTCGTCGTCGCGTCGCACCCGTCGGCGCAGCGGAGCGTTGGCGAGGCGAGGAGATCGGCCCAGCCGTGCTCGGGGATCGCCGGCGCGGAGACGACGTGGCTCGGATCGACGGAGGACGTCGGGGACTCGTTCGGCTCGCTCATGGCGCGATCCTACCGGGCACCCGGAGCCGGGCGCGACCTCGACGAACACGGCCGAGCCCGGTACGCTCGGGATGATGTCGAAGCGCCATCGAAGAGCCTGGGGCGCGGCCCTGGCCGCCCTCGCGTGCCTCGCCCTCGGGTCGGGGTGCGCGACCGAGACCTCGGCCCAGTGGCGCGAGGCCCACGGCCCGTTCCTGGACCCGGCCGAACGGATCGGGGAGCTCCTCGACGCGGGCGACCTCGAGGGGGCCAGCGCGACCTACGCCTGGCAGCGGGACTGGTTCCGCGCCGGGCACGGCGCCGCGGCCCACGCCCGGCTCGTCACGGCGCTCGGCGCCGAGCTCGACGCGCCGACGGCGGGCGCCGAGCGCGCGATCGCGGAGACCCGCTGGCCCGTGGCGATCGAGCGCTGGGGTGCGGTCCGCGCGAGCGTGACGTCGGCCGGGGACGCCCTGGCCGCGATCGAGGCGCACGATGCGCTCGCCGACGATGCGGCCTGGAGCGACCGGACCGCCGCGCTCCGGCGGTCGACCGACGCCCTGAGGAGCCGCGTGCGCCCCGAGGCCGGCCCCGCGTTCGCCTCCTGGTCCCTTCTCGATGACGCGAGCTTCTTCGCTCGATTCCCGCTCGACCTCTCTCGCGGTCCGTTCCTCCTCGCGAACCGAGCGGCCTGGGCGAGCGCGCTCGACGCGGCCGGGATCGCCGAGCTCGATCACCTCGGCCGGACCTACGCGGCGGACCTCCCCGAGCCGCTGGCCGACGAGCTCGCCGAACGCATCATCGCGCGACGGTCGGCGACCGAGGGAACGCTGCAGGCGCTCCGCGCCGTCGAGCGCGTCGGCCTTCCGCCTCCGTCGTCAGTGAGAGTCATCGACGTCTCCCCGCCGGCGCGAGGCGCCGGCGGCGGGTTCTCCGTCGGCCTCGTGAGCCCCGGGACGCTTCCCCTGACGCGGGGCTCCCTCGAGCACCTGGCCGCGAGGCCGACCTCGGAAGAGGTCCTCATCGTCGTCGACGCCGTGGGCGCATCCCGCCGCGTCGTGACCCCGATCGACGACGTCGAGTCCGAGCGCGAGATCGGCGTCGAGCTGCGCGTGAACGCCCGCGCGGCCGTGCTCCGCTACGAGCTCGCGAAGGTCGACGCCTGGGAGCGGGGCCGCCACTCCGGGTCGGGTGGCGCCGGGTTGCACAGCCCGCGTCGCATCGAGCCGCACCGGGCGTGGGCGCTCCGTCGGCCCCTCCTCGCCGAGCTGCGGTCGGCTCCCTCGACGGTCGCGGTGTCGAGCTACGAGCCCTACACCTATCGCCGCGCGAGCGTCGTGACCGACCGTCTCCTCGAGGTCACCGTGCACGTCCTCGACCGACGCCGCGGAACGATCGAGCGGGCGAAGGTCCGGAGCGTGCTCGGGACCCGGCGCGACGAGGTCGCCCTCGGCTTCTCGCCCCTCGACCGGTTCGGGGCGGCGAGGCTCGGCGAGACCATCCCCGAGAGCGAGCTCCGCGGTCTCGAGCAGACGCCGGCGACGATCGACCTCGGGGAGGTCCTCGCCGGGGCGAGCGTCATCACCCGGGTGCCGGGCGCGACCACCGCCGACCTCGTCCGCGCGATCCGCGCCGCCCGCTGAGCCTTCCCGGCCGATGCGGGCGCGGCTACAATGCTCGACGGCGCAGGGGTGGCGGAACTGGCAGACGCGCGGGATTTAGGTTCCCGTGCCGAGAGGCGTGGGGGTTCGAGTCCCCCCTCCTGCATCTCCCGACGAAGCACGCGGACGCCAGGGCTTACATGCTCGCGCGTCCGGATCCCTCACTCTCTCTCTCAGCTCCCAGACGTGGCAGGCGCCAGCGACCGCTGGCGCGTCGCGTGCACCGGGTGGTGCACCAGACCTCGGCCCTCGTCTGGTTCCGGCGCGGACGCGAAGAGTCCACGCCTTGCGAAAGGACTCCTGTATGACGCTCATGACGCCCGACCCGCAGAAGGTCGATGCGATCCAGGACCACATCCGACAAGCCCTTCCCGGGTGCGTCATCAGCCCGTCGTTCGACGGGCCCGATCGGCGGGTCTCGAGCTTCTGGGTCTTCCTGGGCGAGGACAGCCTCCGGTTCGATCTCTGTTACGACGCCCTCAGCGGCGGCTCGGCGAGCAAGCTCATCGGGACGATCGAGACGGTCGGGGACCTTCGCCCGCACTTCGCCCGGACGCGGAACCGGAAGGCCGTGTTCGTGGAGAGCGCCGGGCAGCACATCCTGTGGGTGCACCCGCCGGCGGGACCGCCCGCGTCGTGAGCCGGCGCGGTCCGGCCCGGGTCGATGCCGTTCTCGATTCGGGCCGCCGACGCCTCCGAGGTGAACGGAACCGATCGCGGACGTCCCGACGGGTCCGAGGGGTGAGGGGGCCGGAATGAAGAAGATCGACGCCGCGGGTCTCGTCGTCCGGGTGCGGGCGATCGCGCCGCACTCGGCCTCGGGCGAGGTGAAGGTCGAGACGATAATTGAGAACCCGACCGACGCGCCCCGGACGTTCTGCGACTACCACACTCCGTTCGAGGGCATCCGGAATCGGATCTTCGTGATCCGCGGCGCCGACGGCGGGGAGCTCGAGTATCAGGGGATGATGGCCAAGCGCGCTCCGCCGGACGACGAGGACTACATCACCCTCGCGTCCGGCGCCTCGCGAAGCGCGACCGTCGACCTCCGGTCCGCCTACGACCTCTCCCCCGGCGCCTACGAGGTCCATTTCTACGGCAGCGGGATCTGCGGCCTGCCCGACTCCGAGCCGATCACCATCGAGGTCGGCCCGTAGCGGCCATGGCCGACCGCGCCGACGAACGACCCGGCCCGAGCCGGTGCGAGCGCTACGGCCTCGACGCGGCCGGACGGGCGCGCCGAGTCGCCCTCGTCGGGCTCGATGCGGGCGACGGCGGGGCGATCGAGGCGCTCCGCGATCGGGTCCTCGTCCCCCACCGCGATGCGATCGTCGACGCGTTCTACGAGGAGCTCGGCCGCCATCCCGAGTTCCAGAAGGTGCTCGCGGACGGGTTCGACCTCGAGCGCCTCCGCGCCACCTTCTCCGAGTACGTCGCCGGCCTGGGCGCCGGCTTGCAGAGCGTCGCCTACTTCGAGGGTCGCCTCCGGATCGGCGAGGCCCACGCCCGCGTCGGGATCCCGCCGTCGGTCTACCTCGCCGCGACGCGGATCCTCGAGCAGGCGGTGATCGACCGGCTCCCGGCCGATGGAGGCGCGCCGCTCCAGGCCGTCCTCCTCAAGCTGATCACGCTCGACACCGCGCTCGCGATCGAGACCTACCACGACGCGACCGTCGCCTCGCTCGAGCGGTCCCTCGCCCAGCACCGGACGGTCGAGCGCCGCCTGCGGCGGAGGGCGTCGATCGACGCCCTCACCCATCTCCCGAATCGGACGACGGTGCTCGCCACCCTGGATCGCGTTCTCGCGGCGCCCCAGGACGGCGCGCCCCAGGACGGCGATCCGGTCTGCGTGATCGTCGCCGACCTCGACCACTTCAAGGGGGTGAACGACCGCCACGGTCACCTCGCGGGGGACGAGGTCCTCCGCGAGACGGCCCGACGGCTCGTCGCGGCGACGCGGCACACCGACACCGTCGGGCGCTGGGGCGGCGAGGAGTTCCTCACCGTCCTGCCCGCGACCGATCTCGAGGCGGCCTGCACGATCGCCGAGCGCGTCCGCGCGACCCTCGCGGCGAGGCCGTGCTCGACCGAGGCGGCCGAGGTGCGGATCACGATCAGTCAGGGCGTGGCGCTCTGGGATCGAGCGGAGGATGCCCACGCCCTGATCGGTCGGGCGGACGCGGCGCTCTACGAGGCGAAGTCGGCCGGGCGCGACTGCGTCCGGACCGCGCCATCGCCGCGGGGCTGAGGCGCGATCACTCCTCGCCGTCTCGGTAGTCGCCGTCGACGAGCGAGAACTTGTCGATCCGGTAGCGGACCTGATCGCGATTGAGGCCGAGCAGCCGCCCGGCCCGGGTTCGGTTCCCCCGCGCCCGGCGAAGCGCCTGGAGGAGCAGGTCCCGCTCGAGCGACTCGAGGTCGACGCCCGAGGGCGGCAGGGCGAAGTCGCCCGCGCCGTTCTTGCGGCGGCCGTTTCCGTTTCCGGCGTGCGCCTCGGGCGCGAGCTCGAACGGCAGATCCTCGACGCCGATCTCGGCGCCCGATCCGAGGATCATCGCGCGCTCGATGACGTTGCGGAGCTCGCGGACGTTGCCGGGCCAGGTGTAGGCGTCGAGGAGCTCGCGCGCCTCCTTCGAGACGCCGGCGACCTCCTTCTTGAACTCGCCGTTGAACTCGCTGATGAAGTGCCCGACGAGGAGCTGGATGTCGGCGGCGCGGTCGCGGAGCGGCGGGAGGGCGATCGGGATCACGTTGAGTCGGTAGAAGAGGTCCTCGCGGAACGCTCCGTCGCTGACCCGCTGCTTGAGGTCGCGGTTGGTCGCCGCGATGATCCGGACGTCGACCTCGATGTCGGCCGATCCACCGACCCTTCGGAACTTCTTCTCCTGGAGGACGCGGAGGAGCTTCGCCTGGAGCGAGAACGGCATGTCGCCGATCTCGTCGAGGAAGACCGTCCCGCGGTGCGCCTGCTCGAACATTCCGCGCTTCTGGGTCTTGGCGTCGGTGAACGCGCCGCGCTCGTGACCGAACAGCTCGCTCTCGAGGAGGGTCTCGGCGATCGCCGTGCACGTGACGTTGAGGAACGGCCGGTCGGCCCGGTTGCTCTGGTAGTGGATCGCCTTGGCGACGAGGTCCTTGCCGGTGCCGCTCTCGCCGGTCACCAGCACCGTCGACGCCTCGCTCTTCGCGACGCGCCGGATGAGGTCGAAGACCCGCTGCATGGCGCGCGTCTCGCCGACGATGCTCGAGAAGCCGAACTTGCGCTGGGCCGTCTCCCGGGAGCGTCGGACCTCGCGGCGGAGGACCGTCGTCTCGAGCGCCTTGCGCACCGTGATCGTCAGCGCCTCCATGTCGAACGGCTTGTTCAGGTAGTCGTAGGCGCCGAGCTTGATCGCCGCGACCGCGTCCTGGACCGAGCTGTAGGCGGTCATCAGGATGATCATCGTCTCGGGGCGGACCTGCTGGACGTGGCGCAGGATCTCGAGGCCGTCGGCGTCGGGGAGACGCATGTCGAGGAGGACGAGGTCGGGCTCGTCCTCCGCGAGGCGCTCGCGGGCCTCGGCCCCGGTGCCCGCCTCGCCCACGTCGAAGCCCTCCTCGGAGAGTCGCTCCTTGAGCGACCAACGGAGTAGCTTCTCATCCTCGACGATCAGGATTCGCTCGCGCCCCACGGCCGCCTCCTCGTACGATCTTGCCAGCGCCGGCTCGTGGAATGATCGCCGGCTCGCCGACGAGCAAGCAACCGCCGAGCCAGCCAGAATCGAGTGAAACTCCAGCCGCCGAGAGGCTTCCACGTGGGACGGGGTGCGGGAAATGCCGCGGCCTCGCGATGGATCGCGATATATTCCGCACCCGAGATTCAGGAACCTCGGACCCGGATCAGGGCGTGGAGCGGGCCCCCCTCGGACTCCCGGTAGGTCACGACGCTGCGGACATCGAGACCGTGGGCGGCCTTCGCGACCTCGTCGAGGACCGACCGGCCCTCCGCGAGGCGCACGACCACCCGGGCGCCCTTCTCGGCGCCGAGCACCTTGATCAGCACCCGGAAGATGTCGCTCTCGGTGATCATCCCGACGACCTTCCCGGAGGCGTCGACCACCGGAAGCCCCGAGATCTTCGAGTCCTGCATGAGCCGGGCGGCGACCTCGAGCGGGTCGCGGGGCGAGGCCGTCCTCGGGTCGGCGGTCATCACGTTCTCGACCGGCGTCGTCCAGTGCCCGCCCCCGTGCTCGGCGTCGGGCGAGATGCCGAAGATCGAGAGGAGGTCGCTCCTCGTGACGATCCCGACGAGCGCCCCGTCCGCGTTCGTCACGGGGAGCCGGCGCACCTTGCGCTCCCCCATCAGCTCCCACGCCTTCGCGACGGAGTCGGTCGCCGTGACCGTCGCCACGGGGCTCGCCATCCAGGTCTCCACGAACATGAGCTGTCGTCACCTCGTCGGTGGGCCGGGCGCGGGGCGCTACCCGACCCGGAGCGCGCGTAAGACGTCGAGGGCGCTCACCACGCCGATGAGCGCTCCCCCTGCGTCGAGGACGAAGAGCCGGTGGACCCCGAGGTCGAGCATCTTCTGCACGACGATGTCCGCGGGAACCTCCGGCCCGACGCTGAACACATCGGGTGTCATGATCGCCGATACGGGCGTCCCGTCAATCCGTTCGAGCTGGAAGCCTCGGGCAGACTCTCCGCCGGGGAGCTCGAGCTTCGCGACGTCGAAGTAGTCGGCGCCGGTCGGGCAGAACCCGGCCTCCTCGCGGTCGCGCCGGACGACGTCGGCCCGGCTGAGCACCCCGACCGGTCGGCCCGAGGCGTCGACGACCGGCACGGCGCTCACCCCCTGGTCGACCAGGACCGCCACCGCCTCGCCGATCACCTGATCCTCCGAGACGGTGATGGGACTCGACGTCATGAGATCGCGCGCGGTGCTCGCGTCCAGGACGAGGCTTCGCGTCGTGGCGCGACCTCGAATCGTGCTCTTGACCATGGGTCGGTTCCTCCTTACCGTGACCGCTCGCAAGGGCTGTGCCCCTCCCGGATGCCCCCATGCGTTAAGAGCTTACGAGCGCGGATACCGTCGATCCGAGGGGCCGTTCCGAGGACGATCTCGCGATCGACGCCCGGGGCGCGAGATTCGCCGCAGTCGAGAGGTGGCGCCCCGTTTGCGGACGTCGCCGCACCCCATGGACACGAAAAAAATGTCCGAGAAGGCGCGCTCGAACGACCGGGAGAACGAGGTGGCCCCTCGCCTCCGGGCGATCCTCGACACGGCCGTCGATGCGATCATCACGATCGACGAGCGCGGCATCATCGAGAGCGCCAACCCGGCGACCGAGCGGCTGTTCGGCTGGAGCGAGGCGGAGCTCCGCGGCCGGAACGTCTCGATCCTGATGCCCTCGCCCGACCAGGAGCGCCACGACGACTACCTCCGGAACTATCTCCGGACCGGCGAGGCGAAGGTCATCGGGATCGGGCGCGAGACGATCGCGCGCCATCGCGACGGTCGCGAGTTCCCGATCGAGCTGTCGGTGAGCGAGGTCGCGCTGGCCGACCGCCGGCTCTTCACCGGCTTCGTCCGCGACGTCTCCGAGCGGGTGAAGGCGCAGACGGAGCTGGCCACGCGCGTGCGTCAGCAGGCGGCGGTCGCGACGCTCGGCCAGGCGGAGCTCCTCGGCGCGGGCGTCGACGACACGCTCGTCGCCGCGAGCGCCGCGCTCGCCGACGGCCTGCGGATGGAGCTCGTGAAGATCCTCGAGCTTCTTCCCGACGACTCGGGCGTCCTCCTCCGGGCGGGGGTTGGATGGAAGGCAGGGCTGGTCGGCCATACCGTCGTCCCGATCGGCAAGGACTCGCAGGCGGGCTACACCCTCGCGGCCGGCGGTCCGGTGATCGTCGAGGACATGACGAGCGAGAGCCGCTTCTCGGGTCCGGCCCTGCTCCACGAGCACGGGGTCGTCAGCGGGCTGAGCGTGCCGATCGAGGGCGACGACCGCCCCTGGGGCGTCCTCGGCGTCCACTCGCGAGAGCGCCGGAGCTTCAGCGAGGAGGACGTCCACTTCGTGCAGTCGGTCGCGAACGTCCTCGCCGAGTCGATTCGGCGGCAGCGCGCCGAGGAGGCGCTGCAACGGAGCGAGGCGCGCTACCGGTCGCTCGTCCAGACCGCCGGCGTGCTCATCGTCGTCCTCGACGCCGATCGCTCGGTCATCGAGTGGAACCACGAGGCGGAGCGCCTCTTCGGCGTCTCGCGCGACGAGGCGATCGGGCGCGACGGCTTCGAGCTCATCCTCCCGCCCGGCGAGCGGGACCGCGCCGCGGCCGAGCTCGAGCGCGTCCTCGGCGGGGGCCTGAGCACCGGCTACGAGAACTGCGTCGTGACTCGCTCGGGGGAGCTCCGCACCGTCCTCTGGAACGCGAAGGGGCTGCCCGACGAGACCGGCCAGGTCACCGCGGTCATCTCGTGCGGCCAGGACATCACCGAGCGCAAGCGCCTCCTGGCCGAGCTCGGCGAGAAGGAGACGCTCGCGAAGCTCGGTGAGATGGCCGCGGTCGTCGCCCACGAGGTGAAGAACCCGCTCGCCGCGATCAAGGGCGCGATCGAGGTGCTCGGCGGTCGTCTGCGCGAAGATCGCGAGGTCGTCGGCGAGATCGTCGGCCGGATCGACGAGCTCGCCGACGTGATCTCGGACCTGCTCGTCTTCTCGCGTCCGCCGACGCTGCGGCTCTCGGCGGTGCCGCTGCGCGGGCTGATCGAGGACGCCGTCGAGCGGATCCGGACCGACCCCATCTTCGAGAAGGTCGACCTCTCGATCGAGGGCGACGATCCTCGCGTGCCCCTCGACACCGACCGGATCCGCGCCGTCGTGACGAACCTGCTCCTGAACGCGGCCCAGGCGATGCAGGGGCAGGGAGCGATCGAGGTGCGCGTCGTGCACGCCGCCGACGGGGTCGAGGTGACCGTGACCGACACCGGTCCGGGGATCCCCGAGGAGGCACGGCCGAAGATCTTCGAACCGTTCTTCACGACCAAGGCGCGCGGCACCGGCCTCGGTCTCCCGATCGCGCGTCGGCTGATCGAGGCCCACGGCGGGGAGCTGCAGCTCGAGGAGGCGTTCGAGGGCGGGACCCGATTCCGCCTGCGCCTCCCGGCTCCGCCCGCCTGATCGCGATCGCGATCGCGATCGCGCGGCGACGCCGCGCGCGCGAGTTTCCTCGCATCGTCGCGAGATCCTCCTCGCCCCGGAGCCGCCGGGCACGACCCGAGGGTCGCATTTCCAGGGACTTGGGCCGGCACGCGGTTTGTTCCTCGTGGGGCGTCAGCCAACGCGACGAACCGAACCGCTCGTGAGCCGTCCCGACGTGACGGCAAGAGGAGTCAGCCCCCGTGAGCCTCAAGTCGATCCTCACCCCCCTCACCCTCGCCCCCGCGGTCGTCCTCCCGATCGTGGCGATCTCGAGCGCCACCGAGTCGGGCCAGGCGGCCGTCGTCATCGCGGCGGGCCTGCTGAGCCTTCCGGCCGCGGCCGTCGTCGGGACCATCCTGATGCTGAACCTGCGCGACCTGACCGATCACGACGAGGAGCCGACGGTCGCGACCCGCTCCGAGGCTCCGAGGGTCGCGACGCGCACTCCATCGGCATCGGCGCCAGCGATGGCGGCCTAGCCCGCATAGGGGCTATCAAGCTTGTTCAGGTGCCGATGGGCTCGCCTTCGGCGAGCAGGATGTCACCACGGAGGCACAGAGAACACGGAGGATTCACGGAGGACGCGCCGAGCGGTCGAAGACCCGGATCCCCTCCGAGGCTCCTCCGTGCCTCGGTGCCTCCGAGGTTTCATCCCCTCGCCGGAGGCGAAGCCAACCGACCCGGGCTGAGCTGGTCGCGTCTTTCTCCGTGAGTCCTCCGTGCCCTCCGTGTCTCCGTGGTTTCATCCTCTTCGCCGAAGGCGAAGCCGATGGGTCCGCGGTCACCTGAGCCAGCTTGATACCCCCAATGCGGGCTAGCGACGCGTCGCCCTCTCGATCTCGATCTAAAAGTAGTTGGCGGTGATCCCGCCGTCGACGACCAGGACGGCGCCGTTGGTCCAGGCGCTCTCGTCGCTCGCGAGGTGGACGGCGAGCCAGACGACGTCCTCGGGCTGGCCGAGGCGCCCGAGCGGGATGCGGTCGAGGCGCTTCTTCTTCTCCTCGGGGTTGCTGAGGAGCCAGCTCTCGATGAGCGGCGTCGCGATTGGCCCGGGGCAGATCGTGTTCACCCGCACCCCCTTCGGCGCGTGCTGGACGGCGAGCGAGCGGGTGAGGGCGATCACGGCCCCCTTGCTTGCCGTGTAGGCGTCCTGCGGGACGGTGCAGCCGAGGATCGCGACGAAGCTCCCGATGTTGATCACGCTGCCGCCGCCCCGCCGCTCCATCGCGGGGATGCCGTGCTTGCAGCCGTTCCAGACGCCCTTCAGGTTGACCGAGAGCACCTTGTCGAGGACGTCCTCGGGCGTGTCGACGACCGCGTGGTCCTTCTCGGGGAAGATCCCCGCGTTGTTGTAGAGGACGTCGAGGCCGCCCCAGGCCCGTTCGGCCTCGGCGACCATCGCGGCGGCCGCCTCCTCCGAGGTCACGTCTGCGACGAACCCGCGCGCCTCGCCGCCGCTGCCCGCCTCGCGGGCGGCCTCGGTCGCCTCGGTCGCCGACGCGGTCGCCGCGTCGCCGTCGAGGTCGACGGCGAGGACGGCGGCGCCCTCGCGCGCGAACAGGCGCGTCGCGACGCGGCCCATGCCGCTGCCGCCGCCGGTGATCAGGCAGACCTTTCCGTCGAGTCGTCCGGGCATGGCGAGTCTAGATCCTCTCGAAGTAGCGGGCCCGCTCGAGGGCGCTGACCGTTCGGTCGAAGAACGCCGTCTCGTGGCGGGCCATCAGGGCGTAGTGGTCGACGACGAGGTCGCCGAAGGCGGCGCGGGCGAGCTTGGACGCCGCGAAGCGATCGGTCGCCTCGGCGAGGGTCTTCGGCACCTCGGGTAGCCCGTGGATGACGTAGGCGTCGCCCTTGGTCTCCTCGCCCGGGTCGAGCTCGTTCTCGATCCCGTCGAGGCCGGCGGCGATCGCCGCGGCGAACGCCAGGTAGGGGTTGCAGTCGGCGCCTGGGACGCGGTTCTCGACCCGCAGGCCGGGGCCGGCGCCGACGACGCGCAGGCCGCAGGTCCGGTTGTCGGTCCCCCAGGCGATCCGCGTCGGCGCGAACGACGCCGCCTGGTAGCGCTTGTAGGAGTTGACGGTGGGAGCGTAGAGAAGCGCGAGCTCGCGGGTGTGGGCGAGCTGACCGCCGAGCCAGCCGCGGAACGCGGCCGTCGGCTTCCCCGCGTCGTCGACGAACGCGCTCTTGCCGCCCTCGCGATGGGTGAGGCTCGAGTGGATGTGACAGCTGTTGCCGGCGAGCTTGCTGTTCCACTTGGCCATGTAGGTGACCATCATGCCGCGGCGGTGGGCGATCTCCTTGGCGGCGTTCTTGTAGATCGCGTGGCGGTCCGCCATCTCGATCGCGGGCGCGTAGCGGAGGTTGATCTCCTCCTGACCGGGGCCCCACTCCCCCTTGCTGAACTCGACAGGGATCGCGCTCGCGTCGAGCGCGTTCCGGATCTCGCGGACGAGCGGCTCCTCCTTGGTCGTCTGGAGGATGTGGTAGTCCTCGATGTAGGTGCCGAACGTCTCCAGGTCCTGCCAGTGCTTCGCGGCCGCCGCCTCGTAGCTGCCGTTGAAGATGTAGAGCTCGAGCTCGCTCCCGATCTGCGGCTCGAAGCCGAGGGCGTGGGCGCGCTCGACCTGCTTCTTGAGGATCTCGCGCGGGGCGACCGTGATCGACCGGTCCTGATCGTCGACGACGTCGCACATCACGATCGCGGTCGCCTCGAGCCAGGCCGCGCGGCGGAGGGTGCCGAGGTCGGGGACGAGGCGGAAGTCCTGGTAGCCGCTCTCCCAGCTCGACAGATCGAAGCCGGGGAGGGGCTCCATCTCCATGTCGACGGTGAGGAGGTAGGCGCACGCGTGGACGCCGTGGTCCATCACCTCGTCGACGAAGAACCGTCCCGTGACGCGCTTGCCGACGATCCGCCCCTGGGTGTCGGGCATCACCGTCAGGATCGTGTCGATCTCGCCGCGCGCGACGAGGCCGCGGAGCTCCTCGCGGCTGAGCGCCCCGGGCAGGTCCGCGATCTCGGAGTGGTGGGATTCGGAGCTCATGGCAGAGGCCTCTTCCTGGGTGGGCTAGACTAGGCGTCCTTCGCCGGCGGTGGTCGGGTGGCGCGGCCCGGGGGGAGCCCGTCGAGCTCGGCGCCGAGTCGTTCGATCAGCTCTCCCGCGTTCTGGACCTCTTCCTCGAGGGCGCGGTGCTCCCGCTCGAGGCCCGCGATGCGCTCGAGCAGCTCGGTCCGCTCGGAGCGGAGGCGTGCCACCTCCTCCTCGAGCGCCTCGACCTGTCCGAGCAGCTTCGGGAGGAAGCCCTCGTCGAGCGCCGCGAGCCCGGGGTCGGTCTGCGCCCAGTCACGAGCGGTCGCGCGCCCCGAGCCCGACGGAGGCGGCGAAGGAGGCGGCGTCCCCTCGTCGGGTTCGCCGGCGGACTCTCGGGGCGCGGGATCGGCCACGGAGGCACGCCTGATCTGGGAGAGAGGGGTGAGTGTTGAGACGGACGGACTCGGTCGGCGCCGACGCGCGGCGCCGACCGGGTCCGCCCGACCGGCCTGGATCGCTCCAGGCCAGACGGGCGAATCGTGAGGCGTTACTTGCTGCCCCAGTCGGCCACCTGCTGGGCGACCTTCCCGTTGGTCTCGACCTTGACGACGCCGAACGGAACGTCCTTGGACATCCAGCTCTTGCTGACGTACTTCTGGCCGGCGACCTCGGTCTCGCTCTCGATGACGACGCAAGCGAGCTTCTTGCCCTTCACCTCGACCTCGCCCTTGGACGTCTTGGGGGCCGGGGCCTCCTTGCCGCCGCCCTCGGCCTTCTTGCTGAGGTCGATGGTCTGGACCGTCTTGGTCGGCTCGCCGAGCGGCTTGCCGTTCATGACCATCTTGGTGTGGATCTCGTACGTGATGACCTTACCCTCGACCTTGGTGACGACCTGCTTGGTCTCGCTCACCATGCCGGGGGCGGGCTCGCTCTTGTAGACGACCCAGTCGCCTTCCTTGAGAAGCTCGTACGGGTTGAAGAGATCGTCGGCATACGCCGGCGACGATACGAACGCCACGGCGACGATCGCCAGGGCGAGCGAAATGGAACGTCGAAGCATTCAATTTCCTCCTGCTGCACTCCCCGTCGGTACCCGGCGGCGACGATCCGATATCGTCGTCGCCGACTCGGGTGCGCGGGGAGAGACGGGTCTCCCCAACGCCGGCGGACCGAAGACCCATGCCTTCCGTCCAGGGCGGAGATTATAGAAACGACCTCCCGAGCGGCAAGGGCCGATGGGCCCCCTCGCCGACGCGGTGAGACGATGGGGCGTTCGCCGGATATTCAGTTGACGCGAAGATAGCGCAAGGCACTACCGAATAGCGTCTTACACTACCCGGCGATGTGCAGCTCCACGAGATCGCGATCGGCCAGGATGTGATCGCGCGGGACGACCTGCCCGTCGAACTTGGCGCTGCTGCCCCAGAGACGGGCCTTCTCGAGCTTGTCGGGGAAGTCCCGGTGGATGTGCCGCGCCAGGTCCTCGATGGTCGCGCCGCGCGGGAGGACGAACGGCGGCCCGTCGTCCTGCGGCCTCCCCGGCTGCTTCCCGTAGACCCGGATCCGCTCGAGCGCGCGGTAGACGGCGTCGCGGAGCTCGTCGGTGCCCGCCCCGGTCTCGAGGCTCACCCGGAGCAGGGTCAGGCGCTCCCCGTAGAGCTCGTCGAGCACCTCGGCCGTGTCGGTCGCGCCGTCGAGGTCGACCTTGTTGCCGACGACGATGGCCGGGACGGCCACCCAGCCCGGCCCGTCGGGCAGCTTCGGGTCGTCCCCCTTGCGGTGGAGGCGGAGCTTGACCGCCTCGAGCCCCTCGATGAGCCCCTCGGTCTGCTCGAGGGCATCGTCGGCGGCGAGGTCGATCACGCAGACGAGCAGGTCGGCCGACTTGAGCAGCCCGAGCATGCCCGGCGGCATGACGCCCTCTGCGATCGGCGGCAGGTCGACGAGCTGGATCGGCACGTCCTCCCAGCTCATCATCCCGGGCGTCGGTCGCTGGGTGGTGAACGGGTAGTCGGCGACGTCGGCCTTCGCCCGGGTCATCGTGCAGAGGAGGCGAGACTTGCCGGTGTTCGGCGGCCCGACGAGGGGGACCTGCCCCGCGCCGCCTCGCTCGATGTTGAAGGGGTTGAACGTCGCCCCCTTCTTCTTCGCGTCGGTCTCGGCGCTCTTCTTGAGCTTGCTGAGGCGCTTCTTGAGGTCGGCCTGGAGATGATCGGTCCCCTTGTGCTTGGGGATGACGCGGATCATCTCCTCGAGGCAGGAGACCTTCTCCTCGAGCGAGGTGGCGGCCTTGTAGGCGTCCTCGGCCTTGTGGTACTGCGGGGTGAGGTTCGCGGGCATCGGCTCGGCGTCCGTATCGATCTGGGTGGGCTCGCCCGCGGGCGAGCGGCTCATCGTAGCAGCCGCGCGGGGTGAGGTGAAGCTGGCCGTACGCCCGGTCTGGGGCGCGTTGCGAGCGTCATCCGCGATCTGCTACGATGCCGGCCGAAGCACCTCGGAGAGCCGTGAATGGCCCGGCCGCGCCGGCCGTCCAAGGCTCGTCTCGAGGGGAAGTCACCACGCAGAACAGAGACGCTCGCGGAGGAGCCGCAGTGAACGAGGCAGCGCGCAGTCTTCGGGTCCGGTTCGGCATCGTCGTCGCCATCGCCGCGGCGATCGGCGGCCTCCTCCTGGCGCCGGCGGCGGACCCCGCCTTCGCCGGGCCGGCCGGCGACAAGCCCGACCCGAAGGTCATGAAGCTGATGAAGGTCTGGGCGAAGGGCCTGGGCGTGAAGTGCACTCACTGTCACGTGGCGAAGAAGTTCAAGGTCGCGACCCCGAAGAAGAAGGTCGCCAAGACGTGCCGCGACAAGTTCGTCGAGGTGCTCGGCGACGCCAGGGGCAAGAAGATCGATTGCAAGACGTGCCACGACGGCGACGCCGCGTTCATGCCCGAGGAGGACCGCGACAAGTACTGCCGCGAGCACTTCGTCGAGAAGCTCCGCACGAAGGACGACGCGAAGCGGATCGACTGCGGGGCCTGCCACGGCGAGGGGAAGCCGGGTAAGATCTTCGAGGATGACGAAGACTGACCCAGAGTCCTCCGGTTCCGACGACAAGAAGAACCTCAAGGACCTCACCCGCGCCGAGCTCCGCGCGTTCGTCGCGGACGAGCTCGGCGAGCCCGCGTTCCGAGGCGACCAGCTCTTTCGCTGGATCTGGGCGCGCGGGGCCCGCTCCTTCGAGGAGATGACCGACCTCGGCCGCGCGCTCCGGGCGCGCCTCGCCGGGGTCGCGGTCATCCCGACCGGCGCGGTGAAGAAGCGGACGCCCGCGAGCGATGGCACCGTCAAGGTGCTGACCGAGCTCGCGGGCGGCGCATCGGTCGAGACGGTCTGGATCCCCGACTGGGGCCCCGGCCACGCGGGGACGATCCCGGAGCCCGACACGCCCCCCGAGCCCGGCGCGCGCGCGCAGGTGCCGCGCCCGTCGCGGATCACCCTCTGCCTCTCGACCCAGTACGGTTGCGCGTGGGGCTGTCGCTTCTGCTACACCGCGACGATGGGGCTCGGCCGCGACCTCCGCGCCTGGGAGATCGCCGATCAGGTGCTCGTCGCGACCCGCGAGGCGCCCGACGCGCTGCCGACGCCGGTCGACCCGGGGAGCAAGCCCGGCGACAAGGGCGGCGACAAGGTGGCCCTCAACCTCGTCTACATGGGGATGGGCGAGCCGCTCGCCAACCTCGAGGCGACGATCCGCTCGATCCAGATCCTGACCGACGAGCAAGGCCTGGCGATCCCGCCCCGCCGGATCACCGTCTCGACCGTCGGCCTCGTCCCCGCGATCGAGCGCCTCATCGACGAGACCGGCGTGCGGCTGGCCGTCAGCCTTCACGCGACGACCGACGCGCAGCGCGACGAGATCATGCCGGTCAACCGCAAGTGGAAGCTCGGCGAGCTGCTCGACGCGGTCCGGGCGCTGCCGATGGGGAAGCGCGACCACGTCACGTTCGAGTACATCCTGCTCGCCGGCGTGAACGACACGCCCGAGGACGCGCGCAGGCTCGTGCGGCTGACCCACGGGCTGCGCGCCAAGGTGAACCTGATCCCCTTCAACCCCCACCCCGGCGCGCCCTACGCCCGCCCGAGCGACGAAGCGGTGAGCGCCTTCAAGGAGGCGCTCCGCGACAAGGGCGTCCACACCTACGTGCGGCGGGCGCGGGGTGACGATGTGCTGGCGGCGTGTGGGCAACTCGCGGGGGAGGGGAAGGTGCAGCGCCGCCCGGTGTGAATCGACCTCACGCAAAGGCGCAAGGGCGCAAAGGAGCTCCGCCAGATCCGGATCTCGGCTTTGGCGGAGCTCCTTTGCGCCTTTGCGCCTTTGCGTGAGCCTACGGCGCGCCGCGAGGGGTCAGCCGCCGATCTTACGGAACTTCCCTCGCCCCACCTCGACGATCTGCTCGAGCAGCCGGTCGTTGCTCTCGCCGATGCCGATGCAGTGGATCTGGGCCTTGCGGAAGAGGTTCATCCGCTGGATGTCCCGCACGAGGTAGGGGTAGAAACCCCAGCCGTAGGGGCCCTGGTACTCGACGTTGTCCGCGTCCTGGCCGGGGGTGTGGCTCTCGGGGTCGCCGATCTGGATGTCGGGCTCCTTGGCGTCGACCTGGGCGAAGTTGTCCCAGGAGGGCTCGCCGTCCGAGAGGAGGAAGATCGTGTCGCATCCCTCGAGGAAGCCGCGCGTCTCGACGTGCTCGTGCACCTCGAGCGGCTTCTTGCCGGTCGCCCGGAACGCCTCGAGCAGGCCGCCGTGGAGGTTCGTGTAGCCCTTCAGGGTGCCGTTGGGCCGGTCGCTCTTCGGCTTGCCGACGACCCAGTTGTCGAGCTCGTTGATCACCTTGGCGACGTTGCTCTTGGTCGCGGGGACCATGCCCTGGTTCGGGAAGATCGGGTGCGCCTTGGATCCGAAGACGATCACGACGAAGTTCATCTTGTCGCCGAGCTGCCGGAGGCTGAGCTTGAGCGTCTCGCGGGCCGCGTCGAAGCGGGTGTTGATCTTGTCCCAGGGGAGCTCCGCCTCGGTCGGGGCGCCCTTCGGCCCGCCGTCGTCGGCGCGCCGGCGCGCCTTCTCCTCGGCCGCGCCCGGCCCGGTCACCGGCCGCCGCAGGTCTTCCTTCTCCTCGCTCGTGAGCGGCGCCGTCATCGAGTCCGACATGTCGATCACGAACGCGATCCGCGTCCCGGCGCCCTCGATGCCCATGAAGCGGGGCACGGTGAAGCCCGCGTCGTTCGTCACGGTGACGCGCTCGCGCGTCGTCATCCCCGACGCCTCGGGGTCGTCGTCGCCGCCCGCGCCGGCGCGCGCCTCGTCGTTGCGACCCTCGAGCAGCTTCCGCCAGCTGTCGGAGGTGACGTAGAGCTGGTCGGTGCCGAAGGTCTCCGCGAGGTTGCGCGCGAGGGTGACCGTCGTGCGGAAGGGGAGCTTCTTGTCGTCGAGCTGGTCGATCACGAGGTTCGCGGCGCGGGCGAAGGCCTCCTCGCCGATCCGGCCCCGGGCGGCGATGAGCGCCGAGCTGCAGCTCTCGACGAGGACGGCGCGGGCGAGGCCCTTCTCCTTCTTCGCCTTCGGGTCCGGGCTCTCGAGGACGAGCGGGATCAACTGCAGCGCCGTGTCGCCGTCGTTGCGCCACGACAGGCTCTCGAGCGCGGCGGCCCGGAGGAACACCGGCAGCTTCTTGTTCGTCGCGGTGCCGCGCGCGACCCCGCCGCCGAACGCCTGGCCCTGGACCATGAGCGCGTTCCACCAGAGCCACGCGTCGACGGGCTTGTTCGCCCGGAGCATGAACTCCTGCCACAGGGCCATGTGGTCGGCCTTGGTGAAGTTGTCCGCCGTGATGCCCGCGATGAGGTAGGGGACGTGATCCTCGGGCTTCTCGGGGTCGAGGTAGCGCTCCATCAGGAGCTTGAACGCCCGCTCGTCCGCCGTCCGGGCGAACCGCTCCATCGAGCGGGTCCGGAGGAAGAGGGCGGGACGACGCGAGAAGCGCTCGTAGTGCTCGAACTCGAGCTTCCATCCCTCATCGGTGCCAACCGGGCCCGGCGTCCACGGATCGTCGCTGCCGTTGACCTGGCCCGGGGGCGGCGTGTTGCCGCTGCCGCCCGCCTGCGCCCAGGCAGTCGCGGGCCAGGTGAGCGCCACGAGGATGCAGAGACTGAAGCTCGTCAGAAGCGCACGCTTGCGCATGGTATGGGACCCCCTCGCCGGGGACCGGTTCGGGGTCCCGGGCGATCGTCGCCGCAGATGGAAGCAGGAGACCTTCTGAGTCGGTTATAGCCGCTCGAGACGTTCCGTTCCCGTCGCCTTCGCCGGGACGCGCCCTGACCGGGCTCAAGTGCTTTCCATGCGGAGACATACATGCAGAGGCCGCCGTCGGGTGTCGCTCGACGCGAGCCGCTTCCAGCCGCTACAATCGGCGCCATGCCCCGCGCGCTCCTCCTCGTCGTCTCGCTCTCGACGGTCGCGATCCTCGCGGTCTGGGGATGCGCCGCGCCTCCTCCGAGGCCCGAAGGACCGCCCCGGCCCCTCTGGCTCTCCAGGTTTCCCGATCCTCGGAGCTGGCCTGATCCCGTCCGCGAGGCGTCCGTCCCCGGCTGCGTCTTCCTCAAGCACGAGGCGAAGGGTGGCGGCGGCGTCGTCATCCACGCCTCGGAGCGCGGGACGTTCGTCCTCACGACGGTGACCGTCGCGGCGTCGACGGCGTCGACGGGCCGACGCGCGTGGATCCAGACGCCCTCGCCCGACGGGACGACGATGGTCGCCCACCCCGTGCGCGCGGTTCACCCCGACGCCGTCGCCCTCGAGCGGCATCGCGTGCGCCTCGGCGCGCTCTGGGAGGGACCGCCGACCTACCTCGACGAGGTCCCCGACGACGCCTTCGCCGAGATGGTCCATCGGGTCGCCTCGCTCGCGCAGGCGTTGTGGCCGCGCCGCCTCGCCCTGCTCCGCCTCGAGAGCGACGTCGACCTCCCCGCCGTCCGACTCGCGTCGCCGCCGGACCCGGGCGAGGGTGAGAGGATCGTCGGGCTGCTCGTCGGTCGCGGCCCGTCGTGGGTCGATCTGCCCGGGCGCATGCCGTCGAGCCCGCTCACCGGTCTCGCGCGCCCCCTCTCGCGGGAGCTCGTCGGCGCCGGCGTCTTCGACCGCGACCGGGCGCTCCGGGGCATCGTCACCGCGGCGTTCGACGCCCGGCCCGACCGTCGGCCCGACGGCCAGCCGCCGACGACGATGACGCACGAGCGCGACCGGCGTCGGGCCCTCTCCCGCTCGGGCGCCGAGCTCCGTCGCGCTCTCGAGGAGGGCGAGGCGCGCCCCGACCTGGAGCGGCGCTTCCTGGCCGTCGCGGCGGTCCTTCAGGACGTGCTCGGCGTCGGGCGGGAACGAGACGAAGCGTTCGTCCTCGACGCGGCGGGCATCCGCCGGTGGCTCGAGGAGGTCGGCTACCGCGACCTGGTCGATTGAGGAGGAGGAGCCGGCCGCCGGCTCAGCGGCGCGGGCGGAGCCACGACGCGGGGCGCTTCTCCGGCTTGCCGTCGGCGCCCGCCGGGTCGTCCTTGTTCCCCGCGGCCGCCTGCTTCGCGAGGTCGGTCACCCGCGTCGGACCGGGCGTCCAGAGGAGGTCGGCGTTGGCCGGCGCATCGGGGGCGCGCTTGGCCCGGGTCTCGCCCGAGAGCTTCGGGCCCGTGGCGGGGGCGGGCGCCGGTCCGCCGGCGCGGGGGGCGCCGCGGCGATCCCAGCCGAACCCGCCCGCCTCGGCCTCGGGCGGCAGGGGTTGCCCGGTGAGCTTGGCCCGCTCGCGACGATAGCTCGCGAGGTAGGAGCGTCGCTGCGCTTCGAGCGCGTCGAGCGCCCGGCGCCGGTCGGCGTCGGCGGTGGCGAGCTCGGCGCGCTCGAGCGGTCCGAGCTCCGCCTCGACCGCTCGGCATCGCGCCCGGAATCGCTCGGCGGAGTCCTGGACGATCCGGTTGAGCCCGTCGAAGGCGTCCTCGCCCCGGGGCTCCTTCTTCAGGGCCGCCCGGTACGCCTCCGCCTCGGGCCGCACCTTCTCCTCATAGAGGTCGAGGTAGTGGCGCTGGATCGTCCGGCGGCGCTTCGCCGCGGCGACCTCGATCACCCGGCGCCGCTCGTCGATGCTCACGAGGTAGGCGCGGCGGGCCCGGTCGAGCTGGGCGACGGAGGTCTTGTCGGCCGCGTGGGCGCGGTCGCGGTCCTCGCGGCGCTTGGAGATCGCATCGTCGTCGCCCGCGAGGGTCCTCGCGCTTGGGACGAGCAGTCCGAGGGCCAGGACGACCGAGGCGGTGACGGTGACGGCGACGCGGCGGATCATCGGTGCGGCTCGACTCCTGCTCACTCGACGGCCTCGAAGCGGACGATCCGCTCGCGGCCGTAGTCGTAGATCAGCAGCCCGCCGTAGTCGTCGACGGCCAGGTCGTACGGCTGGCTCAGCTCGGTGCCCTTGAGCTTCGCCTGCACCCGCAGGTTCTGATCCTCGTAGATGTGGACCGTCTCGTCGTCGTAATCGCAGACGAAGAGGTGCCCGGTGTTCGAGGCGGCCATGTCGCTGACCTCCTCGAGCTTCATCGGGAAGGTCCGCTGGAGCTGGCCGCTGAACGCGTGGAAGACCTTGATCTGGCCCTCCTCATCGGCGACGTAGTAGGCGCCCGTCCGGCCGACGGCGAGCTGGAGCGGATCCTCGATCCCGCCGCGCACGGGGAAGCTCTGGCGGTGAATCCCGTCGAACTCCCACGCTCCGATGTTGTACGTATCGCGATCCTGGAGGATCGCCACCCGGTCGACCTCGCCGCCGAAGCAGGCTATGTCCTTGGGCTCGTCGAAGTCGGTCCGGCCGGATCCTTCCTTGCCGAACGAGCCCCGGAAGGTGCCTCGGGCATCCCAGCGGAGGACCGATCCCTTGCCGGCGTCGAGGACGTAGACGGCGTTCGCATCATCGACGCACAGATCGAGCGCGCGGTCGACGCGGTCGCCGCCGCCGAAGCGCCCCGTGATCCACCCGAACCGGTCGAGGCGCGTGACCACGCCCGTGGATGTGTTCAGGCTCGCCACCTCGCCCGTGGGGCCGGCGGCGATCCGGTAGTCGTCGGCCAGGTCGTAGCCGCCCCAGCGGCCGACGAACTGCTCGGTCGCGCCGGCGACGTCCCATCGCAGCAGGGAGCCTTCATCGACGATGGTGACCTCCTGGGTCTTGCCGACGCGGAGCCGCTTCGGGTCGCGGAAGTTCGCGACGCCCTCGCCGCGCGCGCCGAACGCGGTCCGCATCCGACCGGTCTCCGGATCGAAACGACGCACGCTCGCCGTGGTGCCCTCGAGGATGAAGAGATGTCCCGAGACAGGGTCCCGCTTCAGGTCGCGGAAGTCCTCGGTGGTCGCGCCGACGTCGAACTCGCGGCTGAAGCGCGGCACCTCGTAGACGAGCACCTTCTGCCGCCCGCGGTCGAGGACGTAGACGATCGGGCCGGGCGCGACGTCGATCGCGACCGGATCGGCGAGGAAGCCGCTCGTCTTGCCCGGCCCGCCGAACGAGTAGAGGAAGCGGCCGTTCGCGTCGAAGACCTGGACGCACGCCCGCGCCCGGTCGAGGACGTAGAGGTCGCCCTCCGCATCGATCGCCAGGTCGATCGGCTCCTCGAACTTGCCGTTGACCTCGCCGTGCCCGCCGAAGACCTTGGCCGCGGGCTGACTGAGCGAGCGCGAGCCCTGGATCCGGAACTTCTTGATGAGGCGCTCGCTGCCGTCGATCGCGTAGTAGAAGCCGTCGCGGACGAGGATCCGGACGAACGAGCCCGGGTACTCCGCGATCGTGCGTCCGGCGCTGTCGGGCCCCATCGCGACGACCCGGCTCTCGGCCGGATCGAGGACGTGCATGCCGTTCTGGGCGTCGAAGGCGACGTCGCTCGGCCCCGAGACCGATGCCTTGAAGTCGCCGAGGGTCCGGAAGAACCGGAACGTCTTCCGGGCGAGCGGGTCCTGATCGTTCCGGAAGCCCTTGCTCTCGATCTTGATCCTGGACTCGGTCTCGTTGCCCGCCGAGTCGAGCACCCTGACCGTGATCAGGTGCTCGCCCGGCTCCGCCGGCGGATACCAGACGTTCTCGGGCTCGGCCGTCCGCGCCAGGTCCAGCTTGCCGGCCTGGGCCGTCCAGAAGAAGGCGATGTGGTCGTCGGGCTCGTTCGTGTAGCGGACGCGGAGGCGGACCTTCTGTCCCCACCAGGCCCACTTGGCGCTCGAGCTGATCTCCCGGACGAACGGCGGGATGTTCTTGGCCTTGGCGAGGACGTTCACGTAGGCGAGGTCGCCGTCCTTCACGCCGCGCTCGTCCGAGCCCGCGACCCGGCGGGGCTTGTTGCCCGTGATCCTGGTGTCGTCGACGAGGCGCGCGCGGCAGCTGTTCGCCTCGACGTCGATGACGACGGCGCGCGCGACGACCCCGTAGGGGACGAGGACGTCGTCGTCGGTCAGCGGGAGACGGATCGCCTTCGCCGGGCTGTAGACGTCGAAGACCATCCGCGCCTTCACGCCCTGCTTCTTTCCGCGGTCGACGACGATCGTGTCCTTCTCGACGCGCCCGACCCGCCCGACGATGAGGTCGTCCTCCGCCCGCGATCCGGCGGGCGCGTCGAGGACGGCGGCGACGAGGGCCGCCGCCGCCGCCGCGGCTCCGAGGCGCGCGACGGGAGTCGGGGAGCGGAGTTGCATACGGGTCATCCTGTCGTGTCCTTCACTGGGAGCGGCCCGGCCGGCGCTCGCTCCGTCCTCGCGCGGCTGGCTACTGGACGGCGGTCGCCTTCGCGTCCTGCTGCACCTCGTGGAGCAGCCATCGGTCGCCCGATCGCACGAACGTCAGCGTCTGAGGAACCTGCACCTTGGTCCGAAGCGGCTTCGCGTCGTCGGCGCGCCGCCCGATCGCCGGGAAGTCGAGCTCGACGAGCCAGACCGACTTCACCCGCACGCGGCGCTCGGTCGACTCGATCCACTGGTGATCGCGCCGAGAGCTCCCGAGGATGCGGATGCCGCTCGCCTCGAGCTCGCGGAGGTCGGTCCGGAGCCGATCGACGAGCTCGGTCCGGGTCGGGTCGACGAGCGCCGCCGCCGCCGCCGGGTCCCCGCCGGCGAGGAAGCCGTCGAGCTGCTCGAGGACCGAGCCGACCGCCGCGACGCGGGTGCTCCCGGCCACCTCGACGAGGAGCGCCTTCGCCTCGGCGTGCTCGGGGTCGACCTGGTCGAGCACCTCGCGGATCAGGCCGGCCGCGTCCTCGAGCCGTCCCTCGTCCCTCGCCGCGCGGGCGCGGGTCAGGAGGTCGTCGGCGCGCGCCGCCTGGGCGGTGATCTTGTCGAGCTCGGCCTGGCACAGATCGCGGCGGGCGCTCGCGTGGCCGAAGTCGGGCGCGACCGACAGGAGCTCGTCGTAGGCGTCGCGCGCGTCGGTCCAGGTCGACGCGTCGAACTGCGCGTCCGCCTTCGCCAGGACGGCGCGGCCCTGCGCGATCTGGTCGCCGACGCTCGTCACGGACGGGTTGCCCGGATCGGTCGCGCGGACCGCCTCGACGTGGCCCTCGGCCCCCTCGAACTCGCCCCGCGCGATCGCCTTGCGCGCCTGGTCGAGGCGGATGTCGATCTTCTCGAGCTCACGCTTGGAGTCGGTCACCAGGCGGAGGACGTCGGGGTAGTCGGGGTAGCCGCGCGGGATCTCCTCGAGGAGCGAGAGCGCCTTGCGCCACTTCTTGTCGCCGTGGAGGAGGGCGCCCTGGATATGGGCCTCGCGGAGCTTCTTTTCGGCCTGCTTGATCACGTCGAGGCGCTCGTCGACGCTCACGAGGAGCTCGGAGAGTCCCTCGAAGCCCGGGTCGACCGCCTCGACCTCGGCGAGCACCTCGCGGGCGCCGGGCAGGTCGTCGGCCTCCGCCAGGTCCCGGCCGCGCTCGAACTTCTCGACGAGCTCGGGCAACGGCTCGAGCGCGATCGGGTAGCTCTCGATCGGGGCGCGCGACGCGGCCTCGACCGCGCCGGTGGCCGACACGTCGTACTCGACCGTGCGCGGCTGGTAACCGTTCTTCGAGAAGATCAGGCCATGCGAGCCGGGCTCGATCTGCTGGTCGGCGAGCTCGAGCTCGGGCTGCTGCCCCGACCGCGCGAGCTTCACGGTGACGCCCCGCTGGCCGATCGGGATCTTCGACAGCCGGAACCACACCAGGCCGGTGTTGACCGGGCCAGCCGTGCCATTCGGCGTGCCGGCGCCGCCGGTGCCGTCGCCGCCCGTGCCGGCGACGGTCGTGTCGTCGCCGAGCCACTCCTTCAGGTAGCCCTCGGTGTGGAGGAAGTAGCCGACGCCGAGGAGCGCGACGACGATGATGAGGGTGACCAGGACGGGCGACCCGCCGCCGTTGTCGGCGCCGACCGGCCGGCTGCCGCGGGCCGCCGCCAGCTGCTCGGCGAGGCGCTCGAGCTCGGGATCGGTCTCGCTCTCGGGCGGCACGTCGCCCTCGTAGCCGCCCGATGGCGTCGTCGCGACCGGCGCCTGGCCGGCGTAGGGCGTCCCGTCGGCGGGCGAGGGCGCGTAGCCGTCGTGCTCATCCGCCTCGTCGTAGAACTCCTCGTCGGCGGCCGGCTCGATCTCGTCGGCCGAGAACGCCGCGTCGCCGTCGTCGGGCGGGACGTCCTCGAACCCCGGCGGCGGCACGAGGGCGGCCGGATCCATCGAGGAGACGGTGTCGTCCTCCACCGGGAACTCGGTCTCGTGCTCGGAGTCGTCGTCGGGCTCGGAGCCCATCTCCGAGGCGAGGATGTCGTCGCTCGACTCGGGCGGAGGCAGGATCGGCGCGACGAGCCGATCGTAGTTCGAGGGGCCGACGACGCCCGAGGCGAGCATCTCCTGCTCCGACATCACGTCGTCGAGGATCGCCGCCGCCTCCTCCTCGGCCGACGACTGGCGGTCTCCCTGGAGGCGCGTCTGCGCGCTCGGGTCCGTCGCGCCGGCGGCCGGCCCGGCGGCCATGGTCTCGCGGGCCGCATCGGAGAGGCCGTGGATGATCTGGCGTTCGTCGTCGGACGAGGCGAGGGCGATCGTGTCGGCGTTCTCGGTCTCGTCGCTGCTCTCGAGGGACGCCGGGAGATACTCCCCGCTCTGGGGGCGCTCGGTCGCGCCCGTCATGTAGTGCGCCATGTTGCGCTTGAACTCGGTCAGCTCCTCGAGGAGCGCCTCGGCGTTCTGGTAGCGCTCGGCCGGATCCTTCTCGAGCATCCGGAGGGTGACGTTCTCGAGGTAGGGCGGCACGTCCTCGTTGTGGAGCCGGAGCGAGTCGGGCTGCTCGTAGACGTGCTTGAAGATCAGGCCGGCGGGCGTGTCCGCCTGGAACGGGAGACGCCCGGTCAGGAGCTCGTAGAAGACGATCCCGAGCGAGTAGATGTCGCTCCGTCCGTCGGTGGGATCGCCCCGCCCCTGCTCGGGGGAGATGTAGTTCGGCGTCCCCATGATGATTCCGCTCTCGGTGAGAGAGGACATCGTGCTGACGTCGCTCGCCGCCTTCGCGAGGCCGAAGTCCATCACCTTCACGACGTTGTTGCGGTCCATCATGATGTTCGACGGCTTGATGTCGCGATGGACGATGTTGCGCTCGGCGGCGCACGAGAGCGCGTTCGCGACCCCGACGACGACGTCGACCTGCTCCTCGATCTCGAGCCGGCCGACCCGCTTGACGCGCTCCTGGAGGTCCTCGCCCTCGACGTACTCCATGGCGAAGTACGGCGTCGTGTCCTGAACGCCGAACGAGTAGACCTGGATGACATTGGGATGGATGAGGCTGGCGGCCTTCATCGCTTCGCGCCGGAAGCGCTCGATGAAGGTGTCCTGCCGGGCGAGACTGCTCGGCAGCACCTTGACCGCGACCGGGCGGTCCAGCGAGATCTGGCGGGCTCGATAGACCTCGCCCATCCCCCCGGCTCCGACCTTCTCGATGAGCTCGAAGTCGCCGAGGCGTCCGTTGTCTTGCAGACTGTCGGTTGGCATGCCGTCGGGGCCGGGCGACGCCCCGAGCGGTCGCGCCGGGCGGGACGGACGAACACCTCCCGGGAGGGCCGTCCGCGGATCCGTCCGGAGCACGCCGAGACGCGCAACCTTCTGATATACCTAACGTAACCTAGCAGCGTCCGCCCCATGATGTCAAGCGGAGCGAGGCCTCATCCCGGCCGGGCCAGACGACGTGACTGCTTCACGGAGGGAGGTTTGCGCCGGCGGTCGTCCCGGAACCTCGACCGCGTCAGTCCGCGGCCTCGTGCTCGCCGATCGCGTTCACGAGGCGCACGACGTCGCCGACCGCGAGGGTCTCGACGCGGACGTCTCCATCGATGCCGGCCGCGTCGAGCACCGCCGCCGCCGGCTCCGCACCGCCGAGGCGCTTCTTCAGGAGATGCCGGATCATCTTTCGCCGGGAGGAGAAGAGCGCCCGGACGAGGTCGACGAACGCGTCGTAGTCGTGCGGCGCAGGATCGATCCGCTCCCGCCGACGGATGTCGATGATCGCCGACTCGACCTTCGGCCGGGGCCAGAAGACGTGGCGCGGCACCGTCCGGACGATCGAGACCTCGGCGTGGAGCGCGCAGAGCACGCTCGGGGCGCCGTAGGTGCGGCTGCCCGGCGGCGACGAGAGGCGATCGGCGACCTCCTTCTGGATCATCACGACCATCCGCTCGAACGGGAGGTCGGTCTCGAGCAGCGCCACGATGAGCGGGGTCGCGATCGAGTAGGGGAGGTTGGCGACCAGCTTGAGATGGCTGCCGGCGCCGGGGGCGGCCAGGGCGGTCCGGACGGCCGCGAGGACCTCCGGGGCGACCTCGTGCTTCCCGGCGAGCACGTCGCGGTGAATCAGCTCGACGTTGCGGAAGCCCTCGAGGCGTTCGGTCGTCAGGGCGAAGAGGACCGGGTCGAGCTCGACCGCGACGAGGCGACTCGCCCGCTTCGCGAGGGGAACCGAGAGCCCCGCCGTCCCGGTGCCGACCTCGAGGACGACGTCGTCGCGGTCGACCTCGGCGGTGCGCACGATGAAGAGGAGGAGGTTCGGATCGGTGAGGAAGTTCTGACCGAGGGCCGTCCGCGGGCTGATGCCGCGCCTCTCGAGGAGCGCCTTGACGTCGCGTCGCCGCACCTCAGCGCCCGCCGGCGAGCGAGGGGAGCCCGCCGCCCACGCCGAGCGTGGACTCGGAGAAGACCTGCGCGGTGAAGCGGAGCACGTCGGCGCCGGCGCGCCAGGCGTCCTCGGGGAGGCGCGCCTTCCGACACGTCTGCGCGAGAAAGGTCGAACGATCCCAGCCCTGCTCGGTGGCGACCTGTGGGAGGAGCAGCCCGCTCCGACCGTCCTGCCGGACGACGAGGCCGTGCACGCCGACCTCGATCTCGGCCGGATCGCCGACCGGCTGAAGGGGCGAGAGGACGCTCACCTCGATCGTCAATCCGCCGACCTCCTCGGGAGCGACCGGCTCGAAGCGTCCATCGCGAGTGGCCGCCGACACGGCCAGCTCGGGCACGGCCTGCCGGAGCGGGCGCACCGCCTCGACGTAGCCGATGCAGCCCCGCAGCGCGTGATCCTCGCGCCGCCTCAAGGTCACGAACGCTCCGTCGGGATCGTCGAGCTCGCCGGCCACCTCGTCCGGCACGTCGCCGAGCGCGGGGGGCGAGGCGGTCGAGTCGACGCCGTCGACGATCCGGGCGCGGACCGCGTCCCGGGCGAGGCGAAGGAGTAGCTTCTGAGCAGGTTCGGAGAGCATCGGCGGACCGCTTATAACAAAGCCGGCGCGCCCTCGAAAGGCGCGCCGGCTCAAGTGATCGTCGGTTTCGTTCTTCGCGGCGCTAGCCGCCGGAGCCGCCTCGCTCGTGGAGGCGAACCTCGACCCGTCGGTTCCGGGCCTTGCCCGCGGAGCTCGAGTCGCTCGAGATCGGACGTCCGTAGCCGTAGCCGGCGAGGAAGATCCGGTCGCGCGGAACGCCCATGGAGATGAGGCTCTCGAGGACGGTCAGGGCGCGCTTCGCCGAGAGGTCCCAGTTGTTCCGGACGCCGGACTTCGCGGCGTGCTTGATCGGATCGGCGTCGGTGTGGCCGGCGATCTCGATGTCGGTGTGCGAGTACTCCTCGGCGAGGAGGCGGGAGACGAGCGTCTTCAGCATCGCCTTGCCCTCGTCGCGAAGCGCCCACTTGCCCGAGTTGAAGAGGATGCTGTTCTCGAGGATCAGGCCGCCATACGGGCTGATCTCCATGGCCATGTCCTGGCCGAGGCTCTGGATGTTCTGGGCGAACGCCTCGTCGATCTCGCTCCGGGCGTTGCGGAGCGCATCCTCGGCCCGGCCGAGCTTCTGACGGAGGATCGAGAGCTCCCCGTCCTTCACCCCGATCTGGTTCTCGAGGAGCAGGAGCTTCTGATCCTTCGAGGCGTTCGCCTGATCGGCCCGCTCGAGGGTCCACGCGGTGTCGCGGAGCTTCTTCTTCATCTCCTCGTGCTCCTGCAGGCTGACGCAGCCCGAGCCGAGCGAGACGAGCGCCGCGAGGGCGGCGCCGGTGAGAAGGAAGGGCCGGCGGCGAGTCATGAGATCTCCTCCTCGGGTCGGCCCTCCGATGAGGCCGACGCCGTGGTCAGTCGTTGCGAGGTTCGATTGGGGCGATCCGGGTGGTCCGAAGCCCCAGACGATGGGTGTATCGGATTACGGGGGAGGAAGGAGAAGGGAGGAGTGATGAGTGATGAGTGATGGCAGCGATGTCGGCTTCGCCGACGATTCCTCACGCCAAGACGCCAAGGGGCGCCAAGAGCGCCAAGGGTCATTGCGGACCGCGGCGGGGGGGGCGAAAGAAGAGCTCACGCAAAGGCGCGAAGGCGCAAAGGGGCTCTGCCAGGTCGAGATCTCGGAACGAAGCAACGATCCTTGGCGCCTTTGCGCCTTTGCGTGAGATCCCGTTCACCCGTTCGAGGGACCCGGGAACGACGAAGGGCTCCCGACGCTTGGCGCCAGGAGCCCTCGACCGGAGTGCTCTCTCGGAAGAACCGTCTCGGGGACGGCTAGTTGAGCATCACGTAGATCGAGTCGGTGACGTCCCGGAGGCCGTCGGCGATGTTCGCGATCCACTCGGGGTGGATGCCGCGCATGTCGTTGTAGAGCACGCCCGCGCTGAGCACGGCCGGGATCAGGCCGAACAGGAACAGGCTGATCGTCCAGCCGCCGTGTCCGTCCTTCTGCTGGATCTGGAGCGAGCGCATCCGCGCCGAGCTGCGACGGCTGCTCGTCCCGCGCGCGCCGCCGCGGACGGTCGCGACGGAGGCGACGGTCTCGCCCTCCTCGGACTCCTCGTCGACGTCCGAGTAGACCGCCTCTTCGGAGCTCTCCATGAGCTCGAACTGGTCGGTCTCCATCGAGTCGGACGAGCCGACCTCGACGAGCGCCGCGTCACTGTCGGTCTCGACGAGGCCCATGTCCTCGTTGACGCTCGGCACCTCGACGGTCGGGATGGCCGCCTCGGGGTCGGAGTCGTGCGGCGAGATCGTCTGGTACTCTTCGGTCGTGTCGAAGACGATCTCTTCTTCGCTCTTGGTCTGACCCGTCATGATATCGCCAATGTTGATGACGGTATCGGACGTCGAGTCCTCCAGGATGAGCTCGTCGGACGACTCCGCGATGCCCATCTCCTGGTCGGAGTCGGTCAGGATGATCGTCGGCTCGGTCTCGCGACCCTGCTTGAGCGCGATGACGTCATCCTTCTTGAACTTCATCGAGAGGCCGTCGCGGAAGCCTCGCAGCTCCCCCTGACTGACGAGCTTCTTCAGCTCTTCCTCGTCGATTCGGAGCTCGCTGAGGACCTCCTCGAACGACATGTACTCGATGGCCATCGATACTCCTCCGGTGGTCGTTTCTCATCGCGCGGCGCAGGTCGCCGCGCGTCTTCCGAGAGAAATGAGTGTCTCGTTCGGACGGACGCGTGGGGATCAGTCGCCCCGGCTCTTGCGTCCGCCGCTCTCCTTGCCCGGATCCTTCTCGACCTGACGGAAAATGTCGAGGACGCTCGGGCGCTGCCGCTTGGGCGGATACTCGTCGAGCTTGAGATCGTAGCGGATGTTGCGGACGCTGCGAAGCTGGATCACGTCCCCCTGCGCGTCGTAGAGCCCCAGGCGCTGCCCCTGGGGGTCGATCAGCCAGAGGAGGTCCTTGTTCGCGCCGGTCGAGAGACCGGTGACGCCGAACAGGCCGCCATCGCCGGCCGCGGTTCCCGCGTAGGCGGGGGCGAAGGGGCTGGAGCCGCCGGTGACGAGCACGGCTCCGAGGGCGACGATGACGCCGAGAAGGAAGGCGATGGTGACATCGCTCCTCAGGTGGCTGGCCTTCATGGGCTCCCTTCCTTCGGGACGCGACCCCGTTGGAGTCGGTCCGTTGGACTCGCACGATCCACGCGCCGCCCGATCACTCGTGCCGGGCGCCAACCTACTCGTGCTTTTTCGGTTCTCGCGTTCCCCTGATACCCGGAGAGCGGGTCTCGTCGGGATGTGCGGCATTATACATAACATGAAGGGCCGTTCAACTCCCTAATCCGACCCTCCCGGGGCAGCCTCGAGAGGCCGCCATCGATCCACACGTCATTGGGGGGCCCGGCGTTGCGCCCTTCTGATGAATCGACCCGACCGGGGACTCCCGTTGGGGCACAACCGCTTAGGAGCTGTTGACACCCCGTCGAGCCGCGTGATAGCGTCGCATCTCCCTGACAACCCCCTGACGAAACCCCGAGTGCCCCCGGATGACCGATCACGACCCCGACGCGAAACCCCTCCGAACGATGGACGACCTCGGCGACGGCGTCGAGGACGGGCTCGTTCCTCTCCGCTCCCTCGACGTCGCCGGCGCCGGCTCGTTCTCGGAGCTCCTCGCGGGGATGCGCCAGACGAGCTTCGGCGGTCGCCAGCTCGGTGAGGCGGTCGAGGTGCTCGTCGAGATGGTGCGGGACCCCGACTGCCTCGTCGTCGGGACGTTCTCGGGCGCCATGACGATGGCGAAGATGGGGCTGCTGATCACGGAGATGATCGAACGGGGGATGCTCCAGGCCGTCATCGCCACCGGGGCGCTGATCAGCCACGGGTTCATCGAGGAGAGCGGACACGCCCACTACAAGCACGATCCGAGCCTGCGGGACGACGAGCTGTTCCACAGGGGATACAACCGCGTCTACGACACGATCGAGCTCGAGCAGAGCCTGGACACGTGCGGCTGGACGGTCTGCGACGTCCTCGACGACATGCCGCGCGACCGACCCTACGCGAGCTGGGAGCTCTGCCGCGCCCTCGGGGCTCACCTCGCGAAGCACCCGGGGCGGGGAATGCTCCAGGCGGCCCGGGCGATGGACGTCCCGGTCTACATCCCCGCGTTCACCGACTCCGAGATGGGCCTCGTCGCCTACGAGTACAACCTCGAGGTCGCGGAGACGCGCGGGAAGACGCCGGTGCCCTACGACGCGTTCGCCGACCTCGACCACTACCGGCGGAAGGTCGCGGGCGCGAAGCGTCTCGGGATCTTCACGATCGGGGGCGGCGTTCCCCGTAACTGGGCCCAGCAGGTCGGTCCGCTCGTCGACGCCATGCAGCGGCGGATCAGCGGGGCGTGCACCGACCCGTGCCGGTTCCGCTACGCGGTGCGGGTCTGCCCCGAGCCGGTCCACTGGGGCGGTCTGTCGGGCTGCACCTACTCCGAGGGCGTGAGCTGGGGCAAGTTCCTTCCGCCGACCGAGGGCGGCCGATACGCCGAGGTCTTCTCGGATGCGACGATCGCCTGGCCCTTCCTCCTGAAGGCCGCGATGGAGCGGCTCGCCTGAGGCCCGGCGCGCCCGGTGACTCGCCTCGCGCGCGTCGCTTCTGAGACGGATCCGCCCGCATCGTCGGCGTTTCGCGAACGCCGAAAGCCTCATCTTCGAGGACGTTCGGACCGGTCGCGGCGCCGGTCTCGCCTTTGCGTTGGACCGCGCGAGGACGAACGACCGAGGAGATTCGAGACGATGCCCGCGACGACCGACGATCGACGCCCCCGGAACCGCCCCCGACGCGAGCGCTCCGACGCCGCCTCGAAGAAGATCCGCGTCCGGTGCGGCGAGTGCCGGGAGAAGGCGACGGTGCCGGCCGACCTCGCGGGGCGAAAGGTCCGCTGCCGATCCTGCCGGGCGGCCTTCCGGGTTCCCGCCGCCGTGGTCGCCGCGGTGACCCGCCCCGAGCGAGCCTCGAAGCGGGGTCGACCCGACGAGCGGCGCGGCCGCGACGACGAGAGCCACGCGAGCGGGAAGCGGTCGCGGCGCCCGAAGCGCACCTTCAAGGTGCCCGATCCGGCGCCGAGCGACCTCGAGGACACGGTCGCGCTCAAGGGCGCGGATCATCCGGCGCACAAGGCGGCGCTGAAGGCGAGCGCCGAGGGCCTGGCGGCCGAGGCGCCGGTCGACTCGCCGAACGGGCCGTTCTCGGTCGAGCGGCGCATCCTCGACAGCGGCGCGATCGGCGGCTCGGCCGCGATGATCGGCGCCGTCGTCTGGTTCGTCGTCGGTCTTCAGGCCGGGACGATCTACCTCTACCCGCCGATCCTGTTCGTCATGGGCGGCGCCGCCTTCATGAAGGCGATGACCAAGGGGCCGAGGCGGACCGACGCGGTCGCCGACGACATCGTCTACGAGCCCGCGGTCGACGTGGCCGACTGACGGATCGTCGAGACGGACGCGTCGAAACCCTGACGCCACGCATCGCTCTCCCGCGTCCCGCGACACGGTGACAGGGAGTTACGGCCACGGTTCCACGGTGGCCCGTCCGTTGCGAGAGACCCCGGACGCGCGTCGATCGAGCGCGCCGAAGGAGTCCCATCGCCATGCGCTACTTCCTCGAGACTCGCGGCGGCCGCCCCTGGTGGACGGCCATCCTCCCTGGCTTCGCGTCGGTCGCGCTCGCCATCTCCGGGCTCGGCATCCTCGGAGTCGCGCCCCACGCGACCGCGGCCCCGGACGACCTCCTCGGCGAGGCGGCCCGCGCGCCGCTCACCTCGTTCGTCGAGGCGCGCGACGAGGAGGCGTCCGCGCACCACCTCGTGATCGTGCTCCACGGTTTCCTCCGAACCTCGTGGAGCGTCGCCGCGCTCGAGGAGCACCTCGGCGACGAGGGTCGCGACGTGATCAACTGGGGCTACCGCACCACCGACACACGCGTCGACGCGACGGTCGACCAGCTCGCCGAGGCGCTCCGCGAGGCGCTCGAGAGTCGCCCGGCCGACACGCGCGTCGACGTGGTCGCCCACAGCATGGGCGGGCTGGTGGCGCGCCGCCTCGCGCAGCGTCACCCCGAGCTGCCGCTCGGACGCATCGTCACGATCGGCACGCCGCACCAGGGCGCGCAGATCGCGGCGCTCGCCGGGCAGTTCCGGATCTACCGCGGCCTCCTCGGGGCCGGAGCGACGGTGGACCTCGAGCCGGGGAGCGAGCTCCTCGCCGAGCTCCCGCCCGAGGCGCCCGCCGGCGTTCCCGTCGGCGTGATCGTCGGCGGACGCGGCGACGAGATGGGTTACAACCCCCTCATCGGCGGCGACGACGACGGCATCGTCGGCGTGCTCGAGGCCGAGCTGCCGGGCGCGGCCGACACCCTGTTCCTCGCCGACGTCCACCACGCCGCCCTCCGGCACGACGCCCGCGTCCTCGCAGCGGTGACCTCGTTCCTCGAGACCGGGACGTTCGGCGCATCCTGAGATAGGAAGCCACGGGCGCATCCTGGGATCGAAAGCCGCGGGCGGGCGGGTGCCGCGGTTTCCCGATCGAAATGCCGCGGAAAGTGACGGCCTGACCCCACCGCCGGCCTCCCCGCAAAGCTGCGAACGGGAATCGATGGCTCGGCCCACCCGCCCCGCTCCGAAGCAGGCCGCACACCAACCCCGCCCCGCCGTCGGCAATACGACTCCCGCATGCGCACGGGCAAGACCACCGGAGGGCAAGACCACCGGAGGGCAAGACGCAGAGGGTCAACCCGGCGACGGCTTCGCCGGGCCGTCGTCGTCGCCGCGGAGCACCCGCGCGCCGAGCACCGTCGTCTCGACGGTCACGACCGGCCGCGGCGCTCCCTGCCCGGCCTCGCTCGGTCGGGCGCAGACGACGCCGAGCTCGTGGAGGGCCCGGTAGAGGTTCTGCCGGGCCGGCTCGTCGACCGCGTCCGCCCAGGCGACGCAGCGCTCGAGGACGGTCGCGGCGATCGGTCGATCGACGTGGTGCAGCCAGCGGAGCAGCGCGGCCCCGTTCCTGAGATCGGCCTCGGCGAGGCTCCACGAGCGCGAGGCGCCGCCCCGCGGACCGCGCCCGCGAAACCCGGCCGGCCGGAGCAGCCGCCAGCCGACGAGCGCCGACAGCGCGCCCGAGAAGACCGGGATCACGATCAGCCAGCGGGCCGGCCCTCCCTCGACCGCGAGGAACGCGGAGAGGGCGACCGCGGCCAGGGCGAGCGCCCCGAGGATCAACGCGACGGTGACGCCGATCACCTCGGTCAGCCGGTCCTCGCCGAGCGCCGACCAGAGGCGCCCCGGACGCTGCCGACGCCGCTCGAGGGAGACGAGCTCGCGCAGCCGCTCGACCACGGCGTGGTCGTCGTCGACGAGGACCTCGAGCTGGCGCGGGGACCGACCGTTCACGAGGATGAGCTTCGATCGTTTCGAGCGGACTTTCAATCGTCTTCGACGGAGGACCGGCGCGTGGCCCGCTTCGACCCGGCGACCCTCAGCCCTCGCGAGGTCTACGGCGTCCTGATCGACGTGATCGTCCCGCGACCGATCGCGTGGACCCTCACCGTCGATCGCGACGGCCGGCAGAACCTCGCCCCGTTCTCGTTCTTCAACGGCATCTCGGCCCGCCCGCCGCTCGTGTCGATCGCCGTCGGGCGGCGCCCCGACGGGCGGCGCAAGGACACCGCCGAGAACGCGATCGCGACCGAGGAGCTCGTCGTCCACCTCGTCGACGGCGCGCGCGCGGAGGCGATGAACGCGACGAGCGCCGACCTGCCGCCCGGCGAGAGCGAGGTCGCCCTCACCGGTCTCGCCACCGTGCCGAGCGAGCGCGTCGCGCCGCCGCGCCTCGCCGAAGCGCCGGTCGCGATGGAGTGCCGCCTCGTCGATGCGATCGCCTCGCCCGGCGGCGCCCCGACCGACCTCCTGATAGCGCGGGTGCTGCTGTTCCACGTCGCCGACGCCGCGGTCCGCGCCGAACGACCCGGCGCCCGCGTCGAGGCGCTCGACCCGATCGGTCGGCTCGGCGGGGATGGGTACTGCCGCCTGGGGCGCCTCTTCGGGATGGAGCGGCCCTCCTGAGGTGAGGCGCCGTTCCGGGAGCGACGGAATCTCGCGCAAAGGCGCGAAGGCGCGAAAACCGCAAGGCTCGCGCGGAACGCGCGAACCGCCAATCGACCAACCCAACAGGGGGCGCGACCGCGCGAGAGCATCGCACTCGAAGAGAACACCTTTGCGGCCTTGCGCCTTTGCGCGAGGTTTCTCCGTTCCAGGAACACGCGTGGTTGCCCGGTCGATGAAGAGGCCACAGATTTCACAGATTGCACAGATTACGAGCTGCCGAAGGCGGCGGTTCCTCTCGCGCGCGGACTCGTGGCGATGGCGTCGGCAGCGATGCGGACCGGTCCGCGGCAATCTGTGCCATCTGTGAAATCTGTGGCCTAACCCGACTGCACCGACGACCTCTCTCCGAGCAAGACCGGGCTGTTCCAGGAACGACGAGTCTCACCGAGCGGGCCCCGAGGTCCCGGTGGGACGACTGCCCGGCGTTCCGACTCAATGCGTCGCAGCGACCGCGGGGATTTTCGGCTCAGCGCGCCAGGGCGTCACGATGGCGCGGACTCGCTCGTCTCTCCAACAGGCTAATTGAAAGCTACTTACGAGCCGCCGCGGCAGTGAGCTCACCTTTGGAATGTCGCTTGCGGTTCCAGGTCCGGTGCGTTGGAAGAGAGCACCCTCGGAGGTAGCAAGACCATGCGTCGTAGAGGACTGATCCTGGGCGGGCTGGCGATCGTCGCCGCCGCGACCCTCCTCCCCGTCACCGCCGAGACGGCGACCGCCGACCACCTCCTGGTCGGCCAGTACGACGTCCGGGGTGAGGATAGCAAGAAGGGGTCGTACGAGGGCACCGTGCAGCTCTCGGAGGATGAGACGGGCGCCATCCGGGCGCGCGGGCGCCTCCGCTTCCGTCGCGGCAAGGACCACCGCTTCGACGTCGCCGCCACGGCCACCGACACCGGCATCACCTTCACCCACGAGAACCGGATCCGCCTCTCGTTCTGGGACCGTCTGTTCGGTCTCTTCGGGGGCGGCGGAGCCGACGAGGCCGGCACGACCGTCTACGTCCTCGACGCATCGGGCACCGACACCGCCGGGCAACTGCGCGGCGTCTGGACGGTCGAGGGGAGCGAGCGTCGGACCGATACCTGGCAGAAGGCCGTCCTCGGGCTCGACTCCGTCTCGCCGGCCGAGGTCTCGGTCGGTCGCTCCGATCAGGAGCTCGTGATCCACGGCCGCTTCCTCCCGCGCTCGGCGACGGTCGACGACATCGTCTTCCTCGCCGGCGACGCCGAGGACGCCTCGGTGCGCGTCACCCGCGTCCGGCGCACCAACGACGACCGCACCGAGCTCCGGATCGAGGTCGAGGTCGAGCGGACGGCCACCCTCGGCCCGCGGGCCCTGCGCGTCCGCGATCCGAACGCCGAGGTCGCCCATGACGGCGAGGCGACCCTCGCGAACGCGATCACCGTCCAGCCCGGCCCGCCGCGTCTCCGTCTCGGCCATCCGGCTGACCGCGTGCAGGCGGGTCGCGAGCACGAGCTCTTCGTCCCGATCGAGGACGGCACCCTGACCTTCCGTCCGGCGATCGCCGAGCTGCGAGCGAATGACGGCTCGGTGGTCGAGGGTGACGGCGAGAGCTACGAGATCGCGAAGGCCGGCACCTTCCAGGTGATCCCGGCGAGCGACGGCGAGCTCACCGTGTCCTACGTCCTCGAGGCGGAGTGCGCCCCCGAGAACAAGCCGTGGCACTTCTGGTACTTCCCCTACGCGAAGCGCAGCCGCGCGGGCATGAGCCTCTGGAGCGACGGCGGCGCCTACGAGAAGCTCGACGCGGCGCTCGGGATCACCCACGACCCCGAGAGCGCCGAGGAGTTCGACGCGAGCCGCCACATCGACCGCGACGAGTTCGAGATGCCCGAGGACGCGGACGAGGCGGCCCGCTACATCACCGACACGACGAAGGGCTTCGCCTGGTGCTACCAGCGCTCGGAGGACTCGAGCAAGGGCTGGTGGGGGCACTGCTGGGGCGCCGGCGTCGCGAGCAGCATCTACCGCCAGCCCGAGGCGGCGACGATCGAGGGCGTCGACGGGGAGAGCTACTCGTTCACCCAGGAGGAGGTCGAGGGGCTGCTCTCGTCCTACTTCACCGACCACTCGGTGATCCCGCGCCGCTTCGTCAGCGACTGCCCGGCAGCTCGCCCTACCGACGAGCTCGAGGAGCCGTGCGACCGCTTCGCCGACGACTTCTTCCTCGGCCTGCACCAGGGCATCGGCAAGGAGGGGCTGGCGATCGCGTGCAACCTCCGCGCGGAGCTCACGAGCGAGGAGACGAGCGCGATGAACCAGGTCTGGAACCACGTCATCTTCGCCTACCGGGCGGAGGTGAAGGAGGTCGACGGCGCGAACGACAAGACCGTCGTCGAGGTGAGCCTCCAGATCCAGGCGAGCAACGACATCTACCCGAGCCGACCCGACAGCCGGCCCCGGGAGGAGAGCTACGTCCTCCGGTTCAAGTGCAACGCCGAGGGAGGGGTCTCCCGCGACGACATGGAGCACCAGAACTGGGTCGACGCGAGCCACTACACTCCGAGCTATCTCTGGAAGATCAGCGGCACGACCGGACGGACCACGAAGAACGAGGTCCTCCACGATGAGGTCGGGCTCGAGAAGCTGATCGAGATGTTCGGCTACAAGAAGTACGGCGAGGAGTAGAGACGCCTCCGCCGCAGACGCGCGACGAGTGGGCCGCCGGTCGACGCCGGCGGCCCGTTCGCCATCGCCCCCCTCCCGCTGCCGCCCCCGAGGACCGCGCCATGCGCCGCCATCCGCTCTCCGTCGCCATCGCCATCTCGGTCGTCGTCCTCGCCTTCGCTGCCGTCGGCGTCGCGCGCGCCGACGATCCGGTCGAGCTCTCGGAGTGGCTCCCGGAGTGGGAGGTCGGTCTCTTCTGGGAGGTCGAGACCCAGCCGCTCGCCGTCGCCCAGCCGAAGGCCGAAGGCGGCGTCCGCACCGAACGCATCGACGAGAAGGTGATCGTGCGCTTCGAGGTGACGGGGACCAAGAAGCTCGACGGCAACGACTGCTTCGAGGTGACCGTCACCTCGAAGCTGCTGCCCGAGACCTGGCGCGTGCTCTACGTCCGGCGCGTCGACCTCTCGCTCGCCGAGCTCCACACGGTGACCAAGGGGCGCGGCGGCGAGGAGAGCCGCACCGTCGTCCGCCACGACCGCGGGACGTTCGTCTTCCTCGAGGAGACGGTGCTCTGCCCGCTCGACCTTCCGCGGTGGCCGACCCAGGACGAGGATGCCGAGCGCGAGGGCACCCTCGCGGGAACCGGGATCGCCTTCGTCGAGCGCCACCGGTTCGAGAGCAAGGACGGCCGGACCGTCCTCCACGTGGAGATCGAGACCGAGCAGAACGGCCGAAAGCTCGTGAGCCGGCAGTCGTGGCGCAAGGACAGCCCGTGGTGGATCGAGGCGAAGCGCACGATCGGCGACCGCGAGGCGGAGATCGGCAAGCTCGTCAAGGTGGGCAAGAAGAAGGACTGACGCCAAGAAGAAGGACGGACGGGCGACTCCGGCAGCGAGATCGCGGCGACTCGAGCGACCCGGCGGCGAGCCCCGCGCGCCACGACCGGCGGGACGCGCCGGCTCGATCTTTACCCCGCCCTCCCCATTAGCGATGATAATAGGAGGGGTTCCCTGCAAACCACGACGCGCGTGACGCGCCGACCCGCCCCCGGCGTCACGCCCCTCCCTCCCCGAGCGAGCCAATGCAAGCCGATCGACGCTTCGACGAGGGGCGCGTCCAGGTCTACACCGGCGCCGCCGCCCGCGACGCCCCCGCCTGGCTCGGGCTCACCGCCCGGATGCTCGGCGCCGAGATGCGCGCCGCCGTCTACCTCGTCGGCGCGGTCGCCCGCGCTCGGGGCGCCGCGGTCGCCCTCCTCGCCGACGCCTACGGTGGAGACCTGATCCACCCGGCGAGGGTCGAGCTGACCCCGGCCGACGCGATCGCCCGGGCCCGGGCGCACCTCGACGCCGGTGCGCCCGAGCTCGTCGTCCTCGCGGGCGTCCTCGACGACGCCCTCGCGGAGACCGACGCCGCCGCCCTGCTCGACCTCGTCCGCGCTCACCTCGATGCCGTGCCCCGGCCCCGCCTCGAGCTCGTCATCGAAGGAGCGGCCGCGCCGACCGATCTGGTCGACGCGGCCGATCTCGTCACCGAGCTCCGGCCTGCGCCGGCGGGACGCGCTTCGGGCTAGCCCGGCTCTCGTCCGGACTGGTTCGTGGCCCCGGGCCGCGGTAGCGTGGTGGAGCGCCGAGCCGCACCTCGACGGATGATCCGGGAGCAGGTCGGTGGCGCGGCTCCGGACGGGAGCCCGATCGGTCTCGACCGCCCGGGAATGCGACGGCGCCGTCGGCGGTGGGTTACGGGAGGAGGAACGCATCGTGAGGAACGAACGCCACCCCCGCCGTCGTTGCGCCGTCCGCATCGCCGCCTCCGTCCTCGTCCTCGCCTTGGTGGTCGTCGTCGTCGCGAGCCGGTCGGCGCACGGGCGTCGCGCCGACGACGAGGACGCCCCCCGACCGTGGGCGCGCCTCCTCGAGAGCGCCGAGACCCGGGAGGACGCCCTCTACCAGCTCGGCTACGGCGAGCACGAGGGCGTCCATCTCTCCGCGGCGGCCCGGACCGCCCTGGCGAAGCTCACCGGGTCTGCCAACTGGGACCACCGGCGCCGCGCCGTCCTGGCCCTCGGGAAGGCCGGCGCGGGCGAGCACGCCGAGGCGCTCGTGGCGCGGATCCGCGATGAGGAGCACCTCGTCCAGGATGTCGCGACCCTCGAGGCCGTGCCGGCGCTCGGCGCGGACGCCCTCCCGGCCCTGCGCGCGCGCCTCGGCATCGCGAAGGAGCCCGCCGAGCGAGTCCGCCTGTTCGCCGCCGCGATCCTCGGCGGCGCCGCCGAGGACGAGGTCGTCGCCGAGCTCGACCGCGAGCTGACCCGGATCGATCCCGCGGCCGACCGTCGGGGCGACCTCACCCGTGTCGCGCACCGCGCCCTTGCGGCGGCCGGGAGCTGGCGCGCGGCCGAAGCGGTCCTGCGCCGCGTCGAGCTGCACGAGTGGAGCTCGGGCGCGCTGCTCATCCTCGCGACGGTGGCCGACGAGCGCGCCGACGAAGCGCTCCGCGGCTACCTCGAGAGCGACGACGCCGCGACCCGCGGCGTCGCCGTGATGGCGCTCGCGAGCCGCGCCACGCCGCCGGCCGCGGACGTCTTCCTGCCGCTCGCCCGCGATGACGCCGCCCCGCACGTCCGGACGGCCGCGTTCGACGCGCTCGCGAAGCTGGGCGCGGTCGACGCCGCGCCGGTGATCGCCGACGGCCTCCTCGCGGACGATCCGGCGATGGTGACGGCCGCCGCCCGCGCGCTGATCGCCCTGGGCGCGCCCGCCCGTCCGGCCGTCGTGAAGACGCTCTCGCCTCGGCGGCCCCGTCTCGTCGGGAAGCTCGAGCTGGTCGCTCCCGGCGGCTCCGTCTCGCTCGGCGACTCCTGGAACATGTTGCGCGACGCGCGGGTCGCGGCGGTCCTCGCGGCAGCCCCGGGCGGCCTCCGAGACGCCCGGGTCGCGGCGGGCCACTTCGCCCTCGTCCGCCGGCGCGGCAGCCACGTCTGGACGATCGTGGTCATCCCGGTCGCATCCGCGAAGCGCGTGGCGGCGATCGACGGCGGGGTCACCCTCGCCGAGCTCGCCGGCTCGGGGAAGGGCGACGCGGCCCTCGAGGCCGACGCCCTCGTGGCGTTCCTGCTGCCGCTCCACGAGCACGGGTTGGTCGCGTGGTCGGCCGACGCGCCGGCCGACGGCCGCCGGGCGCCGTTCGATCCGGCGACGATCGCCGGCGCCGGCGACGCGACCCCCGGCGACCCGGTGATCGTCCCCGCGTTCTGGGGCGAGTAGACCCGGCGCTCAGAGCCCGCGGGCGAGGTCGCCGGGACGGCGCGGGTAGTCCTCGGGCCGGATCGGCGCCGGGTTGCCGAGGACGGCCGTGTCGGGCGACGGCGGAATCCGCTTGTCGAGCACCGTCTCGACGGTCTCGGGCGAGGTGAGAACGACCTCGACCCGACGCCGTCCGTCGCTCCCGGGCAGGATGCCGTCCGAGAGCATTCGGAGCAGCTGCCGGTCGCGATCGTTCGGCGGCCTCGCCGTGGCGAGGACGATGCGGTCGTCGTCCGCTTCGGCGACGAACGTCCGAAGCTCGTGCGAGAAGTCGGGCGAGATCCGGGCGAGGGTCTCGTTGTCCAGAGCGTCGGGGTCGATCTCGCGATAGGGCGGGTCGGCGACCGTGGCGAGACACGGGCTCGGTCCGTCGGCGGGCGGCAGCGCCGCCGCCTCGGGGCCGCCCTCGACCAGCCGATCGAGCTGACGCTCCGCGTAGCGCTCGAACAGCTCCGGCGGCGCCGCCACGCACTGGCCCGCCTCCGCGAGCATCTCGATACCCCAGAGCGAGGTGGTGAACGTGACCGATCGCTCGCACTCGCCGCAGCGGCGGAGGGCGTCGTCACCGGTCACCTCGAGATCGTCCCACCCGAGCGGGCACAGGAACCGCCCCGTCAGCAGCGTCCGCGCCTCCTCGCGGCGGCCCGCCCGCATGAGCGCCGTCACGTAGCGAAACCGCGCCGCCTGATCGCTCGGATCGGTCTCGACCGTGCGCTTCAGGCGCTCGAGCTGTTCGTCGATGCTCACGAGGAGACGATGGCGCGCCCCCCGGCGACCCGCAAGAGCTCCCGGACGAAGATCGCCGAGACGGGGTGGTCCTCGTCGAGCTCGGGGTGAAACGTCGCGGCGATGATCGAGCCCTGCCGGACGAGGACCGGATCGCCGCGCTCGCGCCGTGCGAGGACGTCGACGCGCGAGCCGACCTCGACGATCCGCGGGGCGCGGATGAACGTCCCGGCCCCGTCGGGGAAGCCCGCCTCCCCCGTGATCGCGTGAACTCCCGAGGCGATCTGAGGCCCGTCGGCGTTGCGCACCACCGAGACGTCGAGGAGGCCGAGGCTCCGCTGCGGCGGCTCGACGGCGCGGGCGAGGAGGACGACGCCGGCGCACGTCGCGAGGACCGGCTTGCCGGCGGCGACGTGCTCCCCGACGAGCGTCTCGAACGAGTCGGTCAGCCCCTCGAGCTCGAGGATGCGGAGCATCGCGGTCGACTCGCCGCCGGGCAGGATGAGGCCGTGGGCGGTCCGAGCTCGCTCGAGGTCGGCCGCGGTGCGCACGACCTCGACGTCGAGCGCGGGCTCGCTTCCCTCGGGACTCGCAGCGCCGCCGCGCGCGAGCGCGGCGGCGTGGGTCGAGAAGTCGCCCTGCAGCGCCAGGACGGCCACGCGGGGTCGGCCCATCAGAGCCCGCGCGACGCGAGGCGCTCGGCGGGCGTGAGCGTCCCGATGTCGATCCCGGGCATCGCGGCGGCGAGACCGCGGCTCACCTCGAGGAGCAGCTCCGGCTCGCGGTAGCCGGTCACGGCCCGGACGATGGCGCGGGCGTGGGCGGGCGGGTCCTCGCTCTTGAAGATGCCGCTGCCGACGAAGACCGCCTCGGCTCCGAGCTGCATCATGAGGGACGCGTCGGCCGGCGTGGCGATTCCGCCGGCCGAGAAGTTCGGCACCGGCAGGCGCTGGTGGGCGGCCACCCACTCGACGAGCTCGCGCGGGACGCGCATCTCCTGAGCCGCGTCGTCGAGGCTCTCGCGGTCGAGCTCGCGCAGCGCGGCGATGCCCGAGGTCAGAGACCGCATGTGGCGCACGGCCTCGACGATGTTGCCGGTGCCCGGCTCTCCCTTGGTCCGGATCATGGCGGCCCCCTCGTCGATCCGCCGGAGCGCCTCGCCGAGGTCGCGGCAGCCGCAGACGAACGGGATCGGGAAGTCGCGCTTCCAGACGTGCTTCTCCTCGTCGGCGGGCGTGAGGACCTCCGACTCGTCGATGCAGTCGACGCCGATCGCCTGCAGGATCTGCGCCTCGGCGAAGTGGCCGATTCGACACTTCGCCATCACCGGGATGGAGACGGCCTCACGGATCGAGAGGATCTTCTCGGGGGCGGCCATCCGGGCGACGCCGCCGTCGCGACGGATGTCGGCCGGGACCCGCTCGAGCGCCATGACGGCCGCCGCGCCCGCGTCCTCGGCGACGCGCGCCTCGTCCGCGTTCGTGACGTCCATGATGACGCCGCCGCGAAGCTGCTCGCAGAAGCCGATCTTGACCTTCGCCTCGTCGGGGCCGAAGCCGGGGACGGGCGTCGTCTCGGGGTTGGTCATGGGGATCTCCGTTCGTCGTTTCGGGCTTGCTCGATCGCTTTGATTGTTCTATAACAATCCAGGTATGACGCTAGAACAAAGCTACGTCGAGGGAGGCACCGCCGTCAAGATCTCCGATGGGATCGAGCGGGCGGTCCGCGAGGGGCGCCTTCTCGCCGGCGATCGGCTCCCGACGGTGCGCGAGCTCGCGGAGCTCGGGGCGGTCAGCCACGCGACGGCCGCGGCCGCCTACCGCCGCCTCCGGGGTCGCGGCACCATCATCACCGCCGGGCGACGGGGGACGCGGGTGAGCGATCGGCCGGCGCTGGTGGGTCGGCGGGCGCCGCCGCTGCCCCGCGAGGTGCGAAACCTGGCGGCCGGCAACCCCGACCCGGCGCTCCTGCCCGAGCTCGGCCCGGCCCTCCGCGCGCTCGACCCGCGCCCGCGCCTCTACGGCGAGCGCGCGAACCTGCCCGCGCTCCTGGCCCTCGCCGAGCGTGATCTGCGCGGCTCGGGCCTGCCGGCCGGCCCGGTGACGATCGTCTCGGGCGGCCTCGACGGGATCGAGCGGACCCTTCAGGCGCATCTGCGACCCGGCGATGCGGTCGCGGTCGAGGATCCGGGCTTTCCCGACGCGATCGACCTCGTCCGGGCGCTCGGCCTCGAGCCGGTGCCGGTCGCGGTCGACGACGAGGGCCCCGTCCCGGACGCTCTCGCCTTCGCGCTCGAGTCGGGCGTCGCCGGCTGCATCTTCACTCCGCGCGCCCAGAACCCGACCGGCGCGGCGCTCTCCGCCGCGCGCGAGCGGACGCTCCGGCGGCTGCTCGACCGACACCCCGACGTCCTCGTCATCGAGGACGACTACGCCGGGCCGATCGCCGGCTCCCCGGCCCGGAGCACGGCGGGCGGCAAGCGCCGCCGATGGGCGATCGTCCGGAGCGTCTCGAAGTTCCTCGGCCCCGACCTCCGCCTCGCCTTCCTGACCGGCGACGCCGAGACGGTCGCCCGCGTCGAGGGCCGTCAGCGCCTCGGGACGAGCTGGGTGAGCCACATCCTCCAGGCGATCGTGGCCCGGCTGCTCGCCGCCAAGGGCACGGCGAGGCTGCTGGCGCGCGCGACGCGCACCTACGCGCGACGCCGCGAGGCGCTCCGCGCGGCCCTCGAGGCCCGAGACATCGACGCGAGCGGCGTCGCGGGGCTCCATCTTTGGATCCCGGTCTCCGACGAGTCGTTCACCGTCCAGTCGCTCCTCGAGTCCGGATGGGGCGTCGCGGCCGGCGAGCGCTTCCGGATCCGGAGCGAGTCGGCGATTCGCGTGACGTTCGCCGGGCTCGAGCCGGCCGACGCGGAGCAGTTCGCCGACGACCTCGCCGCGGCCCTCGGCGGGCACGGCAGGACGCACGCGGCCTGAGGCGCGCTCACTCGCAGGTGCGGAAGAGGTGCATCGTCGGAAGCTCGATCCGGACCTCCTCGCGCTCACCCCGGGCATCGGCGAGCGTCAGGACGACGAAGAGCTCGTGGTAGCCGAGCATCTCCTCGGCGCTCATCACCAGACGCAAGCGCTCGTCGATCCAGGCGCCACGGTGACGGAACGGACGCTCGACCCGGACCGTCTCGACCGAGAAGAGCTCGGGCGTCTCGGGACAGACGACGTCGATCTCGATCGTCACCAGCTCGTCCATGGGGAGGACGACCGGAGCGTCGATGCGAACCTCTCGGACGACCGGCTCGGGCAGGGTCTTCGGACCATCCCAGTCGACGTCGACGAAGGCCTCGCGCTCGATGTGGGCCGCGGCCCGCCGCAGACGCTCGTCCGGGTCGTCGATCGTCGCGATGAATCCGCGCACCACATACGGATTGGCAGGATCGGAGGTGGCGAGCGACTCGAGGGTAGAGCGAGCGGTCGGATCGCCTCTGCCCCACCGGGCGAGCGCCTCGACGTCCCCGATCCACTCGTCCCAGTCGTCCACCGTCCCGGACGTCGGCGGCCCGTAGCCGACCCGGTGCGCGTACCACGCGACCATGATCGGCCGTCGGGCCGCGACGACGAGCAGGGTCGTCGCGAAGACGGCGACGACGACGAGGGCGAGGCGGCGTTCGGTCATGCTCGCCGATACCCGCGGATGGAGAGGGAAGTTCCAAGAACGGATCCCGCCGTCGGCAATGCCTTGGCGACACCCGAGTCAATCCGCGTAGTCCGCGTCATCCGCGGTTCCACTCTCTCTCGAGCGCTGAAACGAACGGGAACCGCGGATTGTTGGATTGACTGGATTGCGAGCTGACGGGTGCTCAGTCCATTGCCGACGCCTACGCTCCCGCTCCAGGAACGACGACGTTCTACCGGATCCCCTCATAGAGAGCCGACCCGACGCGCACGTCGGTCGCGCCCTCCGCGATCGCCACCTCGAAGTCGGCGCTCATCCCCATCGAAAGCCGCGCCAGCGGCGCCCGACCGCGGTCACCGCGCTCGGCGTTCACCCGCTCGGCGAGCTTCCGGAGCGTGATGAAGTGAGGCCGCGTCTCCTCGGGAGCACCCCGCGGCGGGATCACCATCAGGCCGACCGGGCGGAGCAGCCCCGCGTCCTCGTGGGCCTCGAGCGTGCGCAGCATCGCCGGGACCTCGTCGGGAGCGACGCCGTTCTTCTGCGCCTCGCCGCCGGTGTTGGTCTCGATGAAGACCTCGCGGCATCCCGGCGCATCGGGCTCCTCGCCGGCGCGCTTCGCGAGGCGCTCGGCGAGCTCATCGCTGTCGAGCGAGTGGAGCACCGAGAAGAGCGACGCCGCCTTGCGCGCCTTGTTGCGCTGGAGATGCCCGATCATGTGGAACGTCGCGGCGGCGTTGAGCTCCGCCGGCAGCGCGGCCGCCTTGCGGAGGGCGTCGGGGACGCGATTCTCGCCTATGTCGAGCTGCCCCGCGGCGATGACGGCCGCCATCAGCTCGACGTCGACGTACTTCGTCACGGCGACCAGCCGGATGGCCTCGGCATCCCGTCCGGCGGCCTTCGCCGCGGCGGTGATCCGCTCCCGGACGGCGCCGAGGTTCTCGCGGACCCGGTCCTCGTTCGTCACGGCAGGCTAATCGCGCTTCTGCCAGCGACGCTGACCTCCGCCGCCTCCGCCGCGGCTGCCGCCGGTCTTGGCGAGCGCCTTGAACGTGACGCGGTCGGCCCCGATGAGCTGCTCGACCTCGTCCTTCATCGGCGAGTCGGGCATGTTGCTCTGCTTGCTCACCCCGGCGGCCGGCGGGAGCGGTGAGAACGCCTTCACGCGCAGGTGGCTGCTCCGGCAGCGCTGCCGCGCCCCGTCGCGTCGCTCGAAGATGATCTCGACCGGGCTGTCGCCGCCGTGGCGGCTCAGGATCGTGCGGAGCTCGGACACGCTCTCCTCGGTGACCGACTCGACCGCGACGCGCAGCTTGACGCCGACCGGCAGGCGCCGCGGCGCCTCGTCGAACGTCATCACCTCGTCGACGACGATCGAGCAGCGCACCTGCTCGCCCTCGTCGCGGTCGCCGCGCTGGTCGAGCTTGCCGGTGATGAAGACCTTCGCCTCGGCCTGAAGGAGCTGCCGCGCGTCGGAGTAGGTCCTACTGAACACGACCGCCTCGGTGCTCCCGTGGAGATCCTCGACGACGAGGCGCGCGAACGGGTTGCCGCGCTTGTCCATGGCGACCTTCACGCTCGAGAGGACGCCACCGATCGTCACGATCTCGCCCGCCATCCGATCGACCAGGCGGCGGGTGCTGCACGTCGCGAACGTCATCAGCCACTGTCGCCAGGCGTCGAGCGGGTGACCCGAGACGTAGAAGCCGAGCGCCGCCTTCTCCCCGGCGAGCCGCTCGATCTCGGTGAGCTCGGGCACATCGGGGAGCGGCGCGTCGGCGTCGTCGGCGGCGCCGCCGCCCGCGCTGGGGCTTGGCCCTCCGCCGAACAGCAGCGTCTGGCCGCTCTTGCGATCCTCCTGGAGGCGCTTGCCCGTCGCGAGGGCGGAGTCGACGACGGCCGCGAGCTGGGCGCGGTGGCCGCGCTCGGGCAGGGTCGAGTCGAAGGCGCCCGCCTTGATGAGCGCCTCGACCGCGCTCTTGTTGACCTGCGCCGCGTCGACGTCCTCGGCGAACTGCCAGAGCGAGCGGAAGCGGCCCTTCGGCGCGGGCCCCGTCGCCTCGTCGGCCTTCGCCTCGTCGTCGCCATCGCCGTCGGTCGCGGCCGGCTTGTCGCGGGCGGCCAGGATCGACTCGACCGCCTTGCTCCCGAGGCCCTTGATCGCGCCGAGGCCGAACCGGATCGCCCCGCCGGTCTCCTTGGTGTACTTGCGGACGACGCTGAAGCTCGCCTCGCTCTCGTTGACGTCGGGCGGCTTCACCTCGAGCCTCATCCGGTCGCACTCGGCGAGGTACTCGAGCAGCTTGTCGGTGTTGCTCGCCTCGGAGGTGAGGAGGGCGGCGATGAACTCGGAGGTGTAGTTCGCCTTGAGCCAGGCGGTCCAGTAGGTGACGAGCCCGTAGGCGGCGCTGTGCGACTTGTTGAACGCGTACGCCGCGAACTCCTCCATGATCGCCCAGATGTGCTCGGCCGTCGCCTTCTCGCAGTTCCGCTCGACGGCGCCTTCGACGAACTTCGCCTTGTAGGCGACCATCGCCTCGAGCTTCTTCTTGCCCATCGCCTTCCGGAGGTTGTCGGCTTCGGGGAGGCTGAAGCCCGCCAGGCGCTGGGCGCAGCGCATGACCTGCTCCTGATAGACGAAGACTCCGAACGTCTCGGACAGGATCGTCTCGAGCTCGGGGTGGGGGTACTCGACCGTCTCGCGGCCGTGCTTTCGATTGATGAAGTTCGGGATGTAGGCCATCGGGCCGGGTCGGTAGAGGGCGAGGAGCGCGATGATGTCGGTGAAGCGGTCGGGCTTCATCTTCACCAGGACGTCGCGGAACCCGGCGCTGTCGAGCTGGAAGACGCCGAGCGTCTCGCCCTTCGCGAGGAGCTGGAACGTCTTCTGGACGCGCGGGTCGTCGTAGTCGTCGAGCTTGATGTCGTCGAGGGTGACCTTGTCGCCGCCGCGCTCGATCAGGCCGAGCGCGTCGTCGATGACGGTGAGCGTCCGCAGCCCGAGGAAGTCCATCTTGAGCAGGCCGATCGCCTCGACGTAGTTCATCGTGTACTGCGTCGAGATGTCGTTCGTGCTCGAGTGGCGGTAGAGCGGGACCCGCTCGATCAGCGGCCGGTCGGCGATCACGATCCCGGCCGCGTGGGTGCTCGCGTTGCGGTAGAGGCCCTCGATCGTGAGCGCCTTCTCGACGAGCTCCTTGTTGCGCGGGTTCTTCTTGACCTCGTCCTGGAGCGCGGGCTGGCTCTGGAGGGCGTCGCGCAGGTTGACGCCCGGGCCGGCCGGGATCGCCTTGGCGATCTTGTCGACCTCGTGGAGCGGCACCTCCATCACGCGACCGACGTCGCGGACGGCCGCCTTCGCCTTCATCTGGCCGAAGGTGATGATCTTGGCGACGCACTCGTGGCCGTACTTCTCGCGGACGTAGTTGATCACGACCTCGCGACGACGCTCACAGAAGTCGATGTCGATGTCCGGCATGCTGACGCGGCCGGGGTTGAGGAAGCGCTCGAACAGGAGATCGAACGGGAGCGGGTCGAGGTCGGTGATCCCCATGCAGTAGGCGACGATCGATCCGGCGGCGCTCCCGCGGCCCGGCCCGATCGGGATCCCGCGCGCCTTGCCCCAGTTGATGAAGTCGGCCGTGACGAGGAAGTAGTTGACGAACGCGCCGTCCTTCATCGTCTTGATGACGTCGATCTCGTACTCGAGGCGCTCGATCACCCCGTCGCCGGGCGTGTCGCCGTAGCGCCGCTTGCATCCCTCGCGGCAGAGGCGCTCGAAGTAGGTGACGTTGTCGCTCCCGTCGGGCGTGATGAAGTTCGGGAGGTAGAACGCGCTCTCGTTGCCCTCGAGCTCGGGGATCGACGGCTCGCAGCGGTCGGCGATGTCGCTGCTCGCACGGATCGCGTGGGGGAGGTCCTTGAACTCGCGGCAGACGTCGGCGCCGCTCTTGAAGTAGAACTCGTCGAGCTTGAACGCGAGGCGGTTCGGGTCGCTGAGCACCTTGCCGCTCGCGATCGCGATCTTGATCTCCTGCGCCTCGGCGTCCTTGCGCTCGAGGTAGTGACTGTCGCAGCTGGCGACGAGCGGGATGTCGAGGTCCTTCGACATCCGGATCTCGCCGTCGTTGACGATCGCCTGCTCCTCGAGGCTGTTCGGCTGCACCTCGAGGTAGAAGCGGTCGCCGAAGACGTCCTTGTACCAGCTGGCGATCGCGCGGGCGTCGTCGTCCTTGCGGTGGATGAGCTTCTGGCTGACCGGCCCCTTGAGGCACCCCGAGAGGCAGATGATCCCCTCGTTCCACTCGGCGAGGATCTCCTTGTCGATCCGGGGGCGGTAGTAGAACCCCTCGGTGTGCGACAGGCTCGAGAGCCGCGAGAGGTTCTTGTAGCCGGTCGGGTTCTGGGCGATCAGGGTGAGGTGGTTGTAGCCCGGCTTCCGCTCGTTGTACCGCCCGTCGATCGTGATGTAGGCCTCCATCCCGACGAGCGGCTTGATGCCGTTCTTCTGGCAGGCGGTGTAGAACTCGATCGCCCCGCACATGTTGCCGTGGTCGGTCAGGGCGAGCGCCTTCATCCCGAACCTGGCGGCCTGCTCGACGAGGGCGGAGACCTTCACCGCTCCGTCGAGGAGGCTGTAGTCCGAGTGGACGTGGAGGTGGACGTAGTCCTTCGCCAGCTGGCTCGAGTCCAAGGCGCGCTCCTTCGGTGGGCCGGGGTCGCCGCCGAAGCTAGACCCCACGGAGGCGATTGTCAAGAATTGACACGCCTCCAATCGGAACGCCCTTTCTTTTGACTGCAGAAGATCTTACGGTCGTCGCCACGTTGCACTTTCGACGGTGTGTCCGCGACCGTCACGATCGAAGAAAACCCGAACGCCCGGCCGGCGAGGCAACCGGCGGTCTCGTCCGTCATCTCTGCCGGGGGCGATCGTTCCGGGTCGGTTCGGGCTTGCAGGCGCGTTCGACCGCGATACCATCGGGCCCCTTCCGACGTCCCCCAGCTCGGTGAGAGAACCTCTCGGCGTGAACCTACGATCCATCGACGTCTCCGCGCGGGCGGCCTCCGCGACCGCGGCGCTCCTCGTCGTCCTCGCCGCGCCCGGCATCGCGCGCGCGCAGGCGACGCCGCCCGACTACGTCGACCGGATCGTGGCCGTGGTCAACGACGAGGTGATCACCTCGTTCGAGCTCGAGAAGGTCTGTGAGCTCCGACGCGAGTTCCGGCAGCTCAAGCAGCAGAACCCGACCGACCCCCAGCTCGATCTGATCCGCCTCCGGAGCCTCAAGCTGCTCGTCGACGAGAGGCTGCTGACCCAGCTCGTCGTCGAGGAGAAGATCGAGTGGACCGACGCCGACGACGAGCAGCTCGAGCAGGCGCTCCTCAAGGAGGCGAAGCCGCACGGGAGCATCGAGGCGCTCGACGCCGCCCTTCGCAAGCTCGACATCGACCCCGAGTTCCTCCGCGAGCGGCTCAAGACCGAGATCACCCTTTCCAAGCTGTTCCTGCGCAAGATCCGCGCGGACATCTTCATCCGCCCCGAGGACATGCGGAAGTACTACGAGGAGAACCCAGGCGAGTTCTTCCGGGCCGCGCGCGTGGTCGTGCGGCAGCTCTATCTCTCGAAGGGAAACAACCCGGCCGACGCGCGCCTCCGGATCGAGCAGGCGCGGTCGCGGATCGTCGCGGGCGAGGACTTCGAGGAGGTCGCCCGCGAGATCTCCGAGGGGCCGAAGCGCGACGACGGCGGCCTCTGGCCGTTCGAGGGGACCCATCGCGTCGAGATGATCCCGCCGATCGGCGAGATCGCCAACGGCCTCCCCGTCGGCGAGCTCTCCGAGGTGATCGACACGCGCCGCGGCTGGGCCGTCATCCGGGTCGAGGAGCGCCAGCGCCGCGAGGTGAAGACGTTCGAGCAGGTGCAGGACGAGATCCAGAGCACGCTCCAGCGTCGTGAGTGGGACCGCCGGCTCGACAAGTGGATGAGCGAGCTCCGCCGCCGGGCGTTCATCCGCGAGTTCCTGAAGTAGACCGACCCAATCTCACGCAAAGGCGGAAAGAAGCAAAGGAGCCCCGCCGGATCCCCATCTCGGCTCGGAGCAACGCCCCTTTGCGTCTTTGCGCCTTTGCGTGAGCTTCGTTCGCCTGCGGCAACCCAAGCCCGCCTCCTCCCCCATCGTGCGTTCATTTACGCAATCGTGACGGAACCTCCCGTGCCTTCGCGGGTTGGATGATCGCCGAGGGGTAGGTCTGCCTTGAAGTTGTGTCAGCCTTTTGTCATTTCCGCAAATTCTTGCGGGTCGACTTGACACTTTCGAAGGGCCCCGCTATTCTGCTTCTCGGTTGGACTCCAAGGAGGAACGTCCCCATGTCTGAATATGACGACGACTATTACGAAGACGAGTACGACGACGACGCCGAAGGCGAAGGCGACGAGTTCGGCGAGGAGGAGGGCGAGTTCCAGGAAGTGAACATGAGGCAGCGCCTGATTGCCATCATGTCCACCTCCTACGGAATCTCGATCGTCCTCCACATCATCCTGATCCTCATCCTCGCGGGTATCTACTTCTACGCACCGCTCCCCCAGAAGGAAGCGGTCGTGATCGCGAAGCGCGAGGTCAAGCAGCAGGAGTACGACGAAGAGCTCAAGCGCGACATGGTCAAGACGCCTAAGATCAAGGCGGACAAGATCGTCGAGAAGCCCATCATCATCCTCGAGGAGGAGGTGGAGATCACGAAGGACATTCCGAAGGGAACGGACATGTCCAACCTCTCCAACAAGAACCTCGACAGCACGAGCGTCGTCGATGCCTACGGCGTCGGCGGTGGCGCGGCGGGCGCTTACGGTCAGCGCTGGGGTAAGGGCAGCCTCTCGCGCGAGGGTGGCAGCGAAGGCACCGAGAGCGCGGTCCAGGCGGCGCTGCGGTGGCTCAAGCGTCACCAGAGTGGCGACGGCCGCTGGGACACCGACGGCTGGCACAACAACTGCAAGAAGAACACCTGCCGCCCCGAGTTCAGCTACAACGGCGCGGTCTGGGACAAGGGTGACGGTCGCTACGACGAGGGCGTCAGCGCGCTCGCGCTGCTCGCGTTCCTCGGCAACGGCCAGACCCACCGCTTCGGCCAGTTCAAGAAGACCGTCCACCGCGGCCTGACCTGGCTCAAGGGTCGGCAGAAGGAAGACGGCTCGATCGGCTTCACCGAAGGCGAGTCCATCTACAACCACGCGATCGCCACGATGGCCATGTGCGAGGCCTACGCGGTGAGCCGTGACTTCACCCTCAAGAAGTACGCCCAGAAGGCGGTCGACTTCGTCACCGTGGCCCAGAACCCGGGCCAGGGTTGGAAGTACGGCGTCAAGCCGGGCAAGAACGACACCTCGGTGACGGGCTGGATGGTTCTCGCGCTCAAGGCCGCGAAGACCGGTAAGCTCAACGCGCCGAGCGAAGCGTTCGACGGCGCCCGCAACTGGTTCGACCGCGCCACCTCGACGCAGGGCGCGAGCGGCTACCAGACGCCGGGCGGCGGCTCGTCCTACATCCCCGCCCAGAAGGGCAAGTTCGACCAGACCCCGTGCATGACGGGCGTCGCGCTGATCTGCCGGATCTTCACCGGTCAGCGCAAGCAGGAGGATGTGATCAAGAAGGGTCAGAAGATCCTGATGGACAACATCCCGACCTGGCCGAGCAAGCAGGATACGCGCAAGGTCAACTTCTACTACTGGTACTACGGCACCTACTCCATGTTCCAGGTCGGCGGCTCGGACTGGAAGAAGTGGAACGATGCCATGCAGGGCGCGGTCCTCGACAAGCAGCGCATGGGCGGCGACGAGGACGGCTCCTGGGATCCGGTCGGCGAGTGGTGCATCGCCGGCGGCCGCGTCTACGCGACCGCCCTGAACGCCCTCACCCTCGAGATCTACTACCGCTACGAGCGCGCGCAGAAGTAACCGCGTAGCACCCGGCGGCTCCCTTCCTACGGGACTCGCCAAAGGGAACGGGACATTCCTCCAGCGGGGCGCCCAGGGACGGGCGCCCCGCTTTCATTGGCCAAGATGGGGGGGCGGACGGAGATGGGCCGGGACGATGGGAGCCGCGGACTTCCGGGCGAGACGATTGCCGACGGGCGATGCCGTCCGGTCTGCGGCCTGCTTCGGAGGTCGCGGGCGGGACAAGCCGTCGCCTCCCGATCGGAGCCGCGCTGGCTACCCCGTGAGGTCCGAACGGGAAACCGCGGCTCGTCCCGCCCGCGAGCTCCGAAGCGGGCCGCCCACCCGCGAGTCCCGCCCGTCGGCAGCGCCCTCGCCCGGAAGTCCCTCGCTCACATCTAATGCTGAAATCGCAATTTCTTGCGAATTACGGTGAACTCCGGGGCCTCCTCCTGTGTTGAATCTGGCAAGGAGGCACCGATCATGAAGACCCGCCAGCAGTTCACGACCACCCCCCGCGGCCGCCATCGGGACGTGGAGCCCGATTCCGACCCTTACACCGACGACTTCGACCAGGACGAGCACGACGACCTCGATGACGACGAGCTCGACGAGGATCTCGCGGAGCTCGGCGACCGCCGCAACCGGCTCGTCGCCATCCTCTCGACGTCCTACGGGGCCTCGATCGGGCTCCACATCGTCCTGCTCCTGATCCTCGCCGGGATCTGGTTCGCCGTCCCGACGCCGACCCGCGCCGAGATCATCCTCCACGCTCAGTCGCGCGAGGAGGCGCCGGTCGACCCGCTCGCGCCGCTCGAGATGGAGAAGAAGCTCGACATCCCGCTCCCCGAGATCGAGGACCCCGTCATCCCCATCGAGGAGCCGACGATCGAGCCGCCCAAGGGCGAGCCCGAGCAGGTGACCAACAAGGAGCAGAAGAGCTACTCCTTCGTCGACGCGATCGGCGCCGGCGCCGGCGGCACGGGCGCCTACGGCTCGCGCTTCGGCACCGGCCGCGGCGGTAACAAGGGCGGCGGCAAGAAGGCGGAGATCCTCAAGGATGCGGCGCTCGAGTGGCTCGCGCGCCACCAGTCCGCCGACGGGAGCTGGGACTCCAACGGCTGGCAGAGCCACTGCCGCGACGCGAAGAACCCGTGCCACGCCCAGGTCGGCGACCTCAAGGAGCAGGGCGAGCCCCCCTACGACGTCGGGATCACCGGCCTGGCGACCCTCGCCTTCCTCGGCGACGGCAACACCGCCCGCCACGGCAAGTGGAAGGTCGTGGTGAAGCGCGCGCTCGACTGGCTGAAGGCGCAGCAGCGTCCCGACGGCTCGATCGGCTTCTTCCCGCACCAGGGCCACACGATCTACAACCACGCCCTGGCGACCATGGCGCTCTGCGAGTCGCACGCCATGAGCAAGGATCTGCGCTACGCCAAGGCGGCGAAGGCGGCGGTCGACTTCTGCCTGATCGCGCAGAACCCGGGCCAGGGCTGGCGCTACGGGATCAAGCCGGGCCAGAACGACACCTCGGTCACCGGCTGGATGGTGCTCGCCCTCAAGGCGGCCCGCACCGCCGAGTTCCCGGTCCCCGACGAGGCCTTCCAGGGCGCCCGCAACTGGTTCGACCGGGCCACCTCGACGGCCGGCGACACCGGCTACATCACCCCCGGCGGCGGGTCGTCCTACATGCCCGAGAACCGAGGACGCTTCGAGCAGGTGCCCTGCATGACCGCGGTGGCGGTGATCTGCCGGATCTTCACCGGCCAGCGCCTCCGCGAGGAGCAGATCGTGCGCGGTCAGGAGATCCTCATGAAGTCGCTCCCGCGGTGGTCGGAAACCAACCACCGCGACGTCAACTTCTACTACTGGTACTACGGCACCTACGCCATGTTCCAGATCGGCGGACGCGACTGGAAGACGTGGAACGAGGCGATGCTCGGCGCGCTCGTCCCGAACGCCCGCACCGGCGACACCTGCGAGCGCGGCTCGTGGGACCCGGTCGGCGAGTGGTGCCGCGCCGGCGGCCGCGTCTACGCGACCGCGATCAACGCGCTGACCCTCGAGACCTACTACCGCTACGAGCGGATGCACAAGAAGGGCAGCAAGTAGGTCGCCGACCGACGATCCGAACGTGACGAATCCCCAAGACATCCCGTTCCCTGGTCCGAGCTCCGGCGGCGCGCACACGGGTGCGCGCCGCCGGAAGCTCGCGGCCTTCTTTGCGTTCGGCCTTCGGTGGTCGGCGCGACTCGGCGTGACGGCCCTGGGCCTCGCCGTCGCCGCGTGGGTCTTCTCGATCGTCGTGATCGCCCGCGGCGACGACCCGCGTGAGGTCGCGGCCTGGGCGTGGGCGTGGCTCCGGGGCGAGCCGGTCCTCTCCTACGGCTACCGCTCGGGCAGGGGAACCCTCGTTCGCGCGTGCGGGTCCGCAGGCTCGGAGTCGGCCGTGGTCGTCGGTCTTCGCTGGCTCGAGCGGCACCAGGATCCCGACGGCAAGCGCTGGGATCCGCTCGGCTGGCGCGATCGCTGTCGCGCCGACCCGTGCCGAGCTCGCCCCGACGCTCCGCCCCACACGAGCTTCGCCGAGGACGGGGAGCCGGCGATGGCCGTCGCGATCAACTCGCTCGGCCTCCTCTCGATTCTCGCCGAGGGCCACACCCACCGCTTCGGACGCCGCAAGCGAGCCGCTCGAAACGTCCTGCGTTGGCTGCGCGACCGCCAGCGCGCCGACGGGACGATCCTCCTCGACGCGAGCGCCGCGCCCCCGACCGGCCTCGACGCGCTCGGGCACGCCGTCGCGACGGCTGCGCTCGCCGAGACCTACGCCATGAGCCGCGACTTCACCCTGAAGGTGCCGACCGGGCGCGCGGTCACCGCCCTCCTCGCGCTCCAGGCGAAAGACGGCGGCTGGGGCGATCCCGACGCGGGAAGCGACCTGCTCACGACGGCCTTCGCGACCCTCGCCTTGCGGACCGCGATCGTCGCCCGGCTCGACGTGCCCGAGGAAGCGCTCCTAGCCGCCGCGGCGTTCGCGCGAAGCGACGACGTCGCCGTCGCTCCCGAGGTCCCGCTTCACCTCCCCGAGGGCGACGGCGACGACCGCGCCCTCGAGCTCGCCACCCGGCTCTCGATCCGGCTCGACGCCAGCGTGCGAGGTCGCGGCGACGACCGGGAGGCGAGCTGGCGCGCGCTCGTGGCGACGCGTCCGGTCGCCGCCGCGGGCGAGGGCGGGGCGATCGATCACCGGACCTGGTACTTCACCAGCCGGGTCGCCGGCCTGCTCCGTCGCCCGGGAACCCACGCCTGGTTCCGCGACGTCGAGGCGGAGCTCCTCGAGCGACAGCACCTGAACGGCTGCGCCGACGGGAGCTGGGACCCGGCTGGCCGCTGGGGCCTGCTCCTCGGGCGGACCGGGACGACGGCGCTGGCCTCGCTCACCCTGTCGAGCCGTCCGCGATGCTGGGGCGGATCCTGCCGCCAGGAGCTGCCGGCGGGCGAGTGACGCCCACCGTCACCAAGTAGCTCGATCCGAGTCACTTCCAGGAGTCCGGAGAGCGGGAGCGAGGGCGCGTGCTCTTCCGCGGCTTTCTCCTTGCCCGCCGTTCGAGGTTCGGGTAAGCTCCGGGCTCATCGAACGATCCGGCCTCCGGGCCTCCCCTCGCAAGCTCCGCGAGGGTCGAGCCGCCGGCGCCGGTTTGCCTTGCTGTCCCACGACCGATGATGACCCGGCGACGCGACGTCGCCATCGAAGCCGGCGAGGGACGTCACCGACGGAGCGCTCGGGATCCGAATGTCCTCGGACGATCAGGCTGACACCCCAACCACGATCGACGCACCCCTCATCATCAAGACCGACGCCATCTCCCTCGACGCCATCGATCAAGATGCCGTCAAGGTGATTCGTCGGCTCCGGCGTCACGACTTCGACGCCTACCTCGTCGGGGGTTGCGTTCGCGACCTGCTCCTCGGAGTCACCCCGAAGGACTTCGACGTCATCACGAGCGCCCGCCCGCGCCAGGTCCGCCGGCTCTTCTCGAACAGTCGCGTGATCGGGCGCCGCTTCCGGCTCGTGCACGTCATCTTCGGCGACAAGGTGATCGAGGTCTCGACCTTCCGCGCCGATCCGGCCGCGTTCCTCGCCGACAACGACGACTCCACCGACGGCGAGGCGGCCGACTCCGCCGATGCCCCCGATGTTCCCAAGGCCGCCGATCCCGACGACGACGTCCCCGAGACGAGCGCCGCCGGAGACGAGGCGCCCGAGCAGACCGAGGCGCCCGAGCAGACCGGCGCGACCGACGAGGCCGATCCGGGACGACGCCGCGAGAAGCCCGAGCCCACCTCGACCACCGACGACGAGAACCCGGAGAGCGAGGCCGACGACTGCGACAACGACGACGAGCCGCCGCCGCCGCCTCGACGCAAGACGCGCGGCCGAGGACGCCGCGGGCCGCGGTCCTCCCGCGACGAGGGCGCGCAGCCGGTCGTGAAGGGACAGCCGGTCGCGTTCGTCTCCCCCGGGCTCGCCGACCCCGCCGACGAGGTCGAGGCGGTCGAGGAGGAGGACGAGCTCGATCCGGACGACAACTTCGGCAACCGCATCGACTACGACGCCCCCCGACGGGACTCCGGCGACCGCGATCGAGGCCGCGGGCGCGGTCGGGGTCGCGGCCGGGGACGCCGCAGCGGCCGGCGCCGCGACGGCGACGACGACGGCGGCAGCCGCCGCCGGGACGCAGACGGCGACGACGGCGCTCGCCGCCGCGAGCGCTCGAGCAGCGCCGATCGCCCGCGCGTGCGCGAACGCTCGGGCGGCCGCGACGCGTCGACCGGAGGCGACGAGGGCGCGTCGCGTCGGAGCGAGTTCGAGCTCAACAACATCTTCGGCACGCCCGAGCAGGACAGCAAGCGCCGCGACTTCACGATCAACTCGCTCTTCTTCGACCCCGAGAGCCGCGAGATCATCGACTGGGTCGGCGGCCTCGACGGCCTCGAGAAGCGAATCGTCGTTCCCAACCGGAACCCGTGGGAGAGCTTCCGCGAGGATCCGGCTCGCATCATCCGCGCCCTGCGCTTCGCCTCGCGGCTCGAGATGGACTTCGAGCCCGAGACCCGGCGCGCGATCCTGGCCCTCCGAGGCCTGCTCGCCGAGTGCAGCCAGCGTCGCCTGCTGGAGGAGATCTTCAAGATCGTCGCGAGCGAGACGTGCGCGAAGTTCGTGAAGATGGCCGTCGAGACCGGCGTGATGGACGTGTTCCTCCCCGAGGTTGGCGCGTGGCTGCACCGGCGCGCGGTCGAGGAGCTCGAGATCCCCGATCCGGCCGCTGCCGACGAGAGCACCGCCGCCGACTGGACCGATCCGCGCCCGACCCCACGCGAGGAGATCGCGATCGAGCGGCTCGACAGCGCCCTCCCGACCCTGCCCGCGCTCGTCCAGCGGCGCTCCGCCGAGGAGCTCCAGGACATAGACCGATGGGGCACGCCCGAGAACCGCGCCGGGCGGCTCGCCTCGTTCTTCGAGTCCGGCCTCGTCGCGGATCCGCTCCCGACGCGTCCGGGCTGCAAGGGCATCCCGATCACCGAGCTTCCCGAGATGTTCGAGATGCGGTGGCGCGCCGAGGATGACCCCGAGGACCAGGTCCTCGACGACCTGACCGAGGCGAGCGGCTTCGGACGCAGCGTCGGCCTTCGTGAGCTCGGGATCGAACCCGCGAGCTCGCTGACCGAGCGGGATCGGGCGATGCGCCGCCACGAGGGCCGCGACGACCTCGAGGAGGGCGAGGCGCTGGCGGCGGATCCCCGCCTGCCGCGAACGCCCGAGGTCAGCGAGGTCGAGGGGGTCGACCCCGAGCGGTTCGCGCTCCTGCTCGACCACCTCAATGGCCTCGACCGGCTCGTCCACGCGAGCGTCGAGATCAGCCAGGCGTTCCAGCTCACGATTCTCTACGCCAACCCGCTCCGCGAGGCGCTCGACCTCGCCGAGGCGGCCGACGAGAGGATGAGCCCGGAGCTGCTCATCGACGACCTGATGCGTCCGGTCGCGGTCCGCCACAGCCTCGCCCGGCGCGATCGGGACCGGATCAAGCGTCTCGTCCTCGCGCTCCGACGGCTGATCAAGACGACCGGCGGCCCCGCGCCACGAAGCAGCCGCCGTCGCCGGGGGCGCGGTCGTGGGCAGGGTCGGCTGATCGCCCGCGACCACTTCACCGAGGCGCTCTACCTCCTCGCGATCCACGCCCGCGGCGAGGGCGAGGGGGCCGAGCAGCTCGCCTACTGGCTGCGCCGCGCGCAGAACGAGCGCGGGGGCAACGCCCGCGACGTCGTGACGCGCGTGCTCGGCGTGGCGGTGGTCGACCGCCCGTTCGACGAGGAGGCCGAGGCCGAGGACGCCGCGGCCGACGCGGCGGCGTCCGCGTCGATCGACGGCGCCATCGACGACGACATCGACGACGAGCCCGAGGGACGCCGGCGCCGCGGACGGCGGAGGCGCGGACGGCGTCGCCCCGCGACGGACGAGCCGGCGACGACGGAGCCGAACGGAGAGGCGACCGACGAGGACTCGGACTCGGACGAGGACTCGGACTCCGACGACGACGCGAGCTCCGAGACCGGCTCCGAGTCGACGGCGCCCGGGGCCGAGCCGGGTGACGAGCGCGACGTCGACGGGGGCTCCGATGTCGACGACGACTCCGATGTCGACGACGACCTCGACGCGAGCGACGACGAGCCCGCGAAGGCTCCCCGACGCAAGGCGACCGCGAAGGCGAAGAGCAAGGCGAAGGCCAGGTCGAAGGCCAAGGCGACGAAGGCCAAGGCCAAGCCCGCGAAGGCGAAGGCGAAGGCGAAGGCCAAGGTGGCCAAGGCGAAGCCGAAGGCGGCCACCAAGGCGGCCAAGGACGACTCCGACGACGACGCCCCGCCGCCGGCCAAGAAGCGAGCGGCCGCCAAGAAGAAGCGCGCGCCGGTCAAGGCCGCCAAGAAGGCGCTCGCCCGCCCCCAGACCAAGGCGGCCGAGGCTGCCGACGATGACTCCGACGAGGACGGCGGCGGCGACGCCGACCGTCCGCGTTCCCGCGCCAAGCGCTCGCGCAAGCGGGCCGGCCAGAGCTAGCTAGGTCCGCGAGACCGAGAGGAAACGACGATGTTCAAAGGCGTCCATGTCGCGCTCGTGACCCCGTTCCGGGATGGCAAGGTCGACCACGAGAAGCTCGGGGAGCTGGTCGAGTACCAGATCGCCACGGGCACGACGGGCATCGTCCCGTGCGGCACGACCGGCGAGAGCGCCACCCTGACCCACGACGAGCACGAGGCGGTCATCAAGACCGTCGTCGAGAAGGTCGGCGGTCGCTGCAAGGTGATCGCGGGGACGGGCAGCAACAGCACCGACGAGGCGATCGCCCTCACGAAGTTCGCCAAGGACGTCGGCGCCGACGGCGCGCTCGTGATCACCCCGTACTACAACAAGCCGACCCAGCGCGGTCTCTACCGTCACTTCACCGCGGTGGCCGAGGCGGCGCCCGGTCTCCCGATCGTCCTCTACAACGTCCCCGGTCGCACCGGCGTCGACCTCCTCCCCGACACGGTCCGCGAGCTCGCCGAGCTCGACTCGATCGTGGCGATCAAGGAGGCGACCGGCTCGCTCGACCGGACCTCGGACATCCTCCTGGCGACCGAGAAGATCGACGTGATGTCGGGGGACGACGCCCTCACGTTGCCACTGATGAGCGTCGGCGCCATCGGCGTCATCTCCGTGATCGCGAACATCGACCCGACCGAGATGCTCGGCATGGTCAAGTCGTTCCAGGCCGGCGACGTCGAGCAGGCGCGGCGTCATCACCGCGCGATCTACCCGGTCGCGAAGGCGATGTTCGTCGAGACGAACCCGATCCCGGTGAAGACCGCCGTCCGGATGCAGGGACGCATCAACGGAGAGATGCGGCTGCCGATGTGCCCGATGGAGGAGGCCAACGAGAAGAAGCTCGAGGCCATCCTTCGCGAGGCCGGGCTGCTCTAGCGGCCCGCCGGCGATCGCCCGCGTGCCCGACCGCTACGAGGAAGCGGCCGCGTTCTACCGCGAGCGCATCCGCCGCGGCGTCGCCGGGCACGCGGACTTCCACAACCACGCCGTCACCTGCTACAAGCGGGGCGAGTTCGACCAGGCGCTCGAGAGCGTCCGGGCGGCTCTGGGCGCCGACGGGGACGTCAGCCAGACCCACTACCTCCGCGGCCTGATCCTCAAGGAGGGCGGGCGCCCCGAGGAGTCGGTCGCCGCGTTCGACCGGGCGATCACGCTCGAGCCCGACGTCGGCAAGGCGTTCTACCACCGCGGCACGGCGCGCTTCCTCGCCGGCGACGCCGTCGGCGCGGTGACCGACTTCCAGCGCGCCGTCGAGGCCGACCCGAGCAGCCGCGAGGCCCACTTCGACCTCGCCGTCGCCGCCGTCGGCGCCCGGCGGTGGGAGACGGCGCGCGAGGCGCTCATCACGCTCCTCGAGGTCGACCCCGGCGGACGGCGCGACTACGCCCGGCTCCTGTGCGAGATCGGCCGGGCGGAGGCGATCGAGGAGATCTACGGCCAGGCCCACCGGATCAAGAACCGGATCGGCCTCTCGGGCAACCGGATGCGGGCGCTCGCGAAGGAGGCGGCTGCCGCGGCGACCGAGCCCCTTCCGCCGCTCGGCAGGCTCGAGGCCGACGGCGACGACGCCGCCCCGATCGCCGCCGGCCCCGGCCGTCGCCGGCACGACGAGACGACCGGCCGCTTCGGGACGCTCGCCGCCGAGATCGAGGCGACCCGCGCCGAGATCGACCGCCTCTACTCCGAGATGAACGGGATGCTCCACGCGATCCGGCAGGAGCCGCTCGCCCGCGACCTGATCGGCCCGAACGAGCTGGTCGGACGCGTCCTCTTCGCCGCGAGCGCGGGCCTCGCGGAGATCGTCGTCGAGCGCGACCTCGACCCCGACGTCCCCGACATCCTCGGCGACCCCTCCGCGATCGAGGAGGCGCTCCTCAACGTGGTCGTCAACGCGGGCGACGCGGTGCGCGGCCGGCCGGGCGCGAAGATCGTCGTCTCGACCCGCGAGATCGACGAGGGCGAGCACGTCGCCTTCTCGGTCGCGGACAACGGCCCCGGGATCGATGGCGACATCCGCGCGATCTTCCGGTTCGGCTTCACGACCAAGGATCGGGGCAGCGGCGTCGGCCTGCCCTGGAGCGAGTCGGTGATCCGCGCGCACGGCGGACGGATCGAGGCCGAGAACCGGACCGGCGAAGACGGCGAGATCGAGGGCGCGACCTTCCGGATCATCCTCCCGCTGAGCTCCGACGACGAGCTCCACGTCCAGACCCTGTCTCTGCGCAGTCTGCTGTTCGAGGACTTGCGTGACCTGGTCGTTCGGGAGGAGGGCGATCGCGAGGGCGCGGAGGGTCTGCGGCTTTGAGGATCTCGCGAATCTCACGATCCGAACGGGGAACGATCCACAGATTTCACAGATTACACAGATTCGAGCTGCCAAAGGCGGTCGTTCCCTCACGCGAGCGAGCTCGTCGTTCCGGTCGCGGCCTCGGTCCGAAGCCGCGGCAGCAATCCGTGTAATCTGTGTAATCTGTGGATCGAACCGATCAAGAGCGGAGCTGGTCGCGATCGAGAGCTGCTTCAGAGACCCAAACGGCCCTTGAGCCAACGCCCCGCAGAGGCGACACTAGAGCTACCGCAACCCACCGATCGATCGAGACATCCGGAGATCGCGCACCATGAGCACCAACGGGGATCGAGCCTACGAGCAGGCGGAGAAGGCCTGGCGCGAGGCGGTCGAGAAGAGCAGCACCCGCGACGCGTGCTTCCGCACCCTCGGGGGCGAGGAGCTCGACCTCCTCTACCACCCGGGCGCCGACGCCGCCGACGGCGATGACTACACCGAGAAGCTCGGCTTCCCGGGTCAGTTCCCCTACACCCGCGGCGTCTACCCCAACATGTACCGGGGCCGCCTCTGGACGATGCGCCAGTTCGCCGGCTTCGGGACGGCCGCCGACACCAACGAGCGCTACAAGTACCTCCTCGAGCACGGCCAGACCGGCCTCTCGGTCGCGTTCGACATGCCGACCCTCATGGGCTACGACTCCGATCACGCCCGGAGCGAGGGGGAGGTCGGGCGCTGCGGCGTCGCGATCAGCAGCCTCGCCGACATGGAGCGGCTCTTCGACGGGATCCCGCTCGAGGACGTCTCGGTCTCCATGACGATCAACGGTCCCGCGTCGGTGATCTTCGCCTTCTTCGTCGCCAACGCCGAGAAGCAGGGCGTGAGCCGCGAGCGCCTCGCCGGCACGACCCAGAACGACATCCTCAAGGAGTACCAGGCGCAGAAGGAGTTCCTCTACCCGCCGCAGCCCTCCATGCGCCTCGTCACCGACACGATCGAGTTCTGCGCCAAGGAGATGCCGCGCTGGCACGCGGTGTCGATCAGCGGCTACCACATCCGGGAGGCCGGCTCGACGGCGGTACAGGAGCTCGCCTTCACCCTGGCGAACGGCTTCACCTACGTCGAGCACGCCCTCGAGCGCGGCCTCGACATCGACGCGTTCGCGCCGCGGCTCTCGTTCTTCTTCAACAGCCACCTCGACTTCTTCGAGGAGATCGCGAAGTTCCGCGCGGCGCGCCGGATCTACGCCAAGCGGATGCGCGACCAGTACGGCGCGAAGAACCCGCGGTCGATGATGTGCCGCTTCCACACCCAGACGGCCGGGTGCAGCCTCACCGCCCCGCAGCCCGAGAACAACATCGTCCGGACCGCGTGGGAGGCGCTCGCCGCCATCCTCGGCGGAACGCAGAGCCTGCACACCAACTCGCTCGACGAGACGCTCGCCCTGCCGACCGAGAAGGCCGTCAAGATCGCGCTCCGGACCCAGCAGCTCCTCGCGAGCGAGAGCGGCGTGCCGAACGTGATCGACCCGCTCGGCGGGAGCTACTTCGTCGAGGCGCTGACCGACCGGATGGAGGAGGGCGCCGAGGCGATCTTCGCCCGGATCGCCGAGAACGGCGGCGTCGTGAAGTGCGTCGAGGACGGCTGGTTCCAGCGCGAGATCGGCGACGCGAGCTACCGCCTCCAGAAGGAGTACGAGGCGGGCGAGCGGATCACCGTCGGCATCAACAAGTACGTCGATGAGGAGACCGGCCCGCCGCCCGAGACCCTGCGCCTCACCCAGGAGATGGAGAACCGCCAGGTGGCGGCCGTCGCCGAGCTCAAGAGCAAGCGCGACGCGCAGAAGGTGAAGGCGTCGCTCGAGCGGCTTCGCGATGTCGCCCGCGACCCGAGCCGGAACACGATGCCGGCCCTCATCGACGCGGCGAAGGAGTACGCGACGCTGGGCGAGCTGACCGACGCGCTCCGCGACGTCTTCGGCGAGTGGCAGGAAGGCAACGAGTTCTAGGAACGACGAAATCTCACGCAAAGGCGCAAAGGCGCCAAGGAGCTCCGCCGGATCCGGATCTCGGCTCGGAGCAGCGACCCTTTGCGTCTTTGCGCCTTTGCGTGAGGTTTCTCTCTTCCGCTCGTTCTAGCGAGTCCCGAAGCGGGTCGCCCCGAGGCACGAGGGCGAGATCCGCGGAGAAAACGGGGAGCCCCGGTGTCCGAACGACCCATCCGCGTTCTCGTGAGCAAGTGCGGCCTCGACGGCCACGATCGGGGGGTCCGCGTCATCGCGCGCGCCCTCACCGACGGCGGCATGGAGGTCATCTACGGCGGGCTCCAGCAGACCCCCGAGATGGTCGCCGAGATCGCCGTGCAGGAGGATGTCGACGCCGTCGGCCTGAGCGTCCACTCCGCTGCCCACATGACCCTCTTCCCCAAGGTGAAGCGGCTCCTCGACGAGGCCGGCGCGAGCCACGTCCTCCTCACCGGCGGCGGGATCATCCCCGACGACGACGCCCAGAAGCTGCTCGACCTGGGTGTCGGCAAGCTCTTCGGACCAGGAGCGCCGCTCGAGGACATCGTCACCTACGTCCGCGACGAGGTCGGCAAGCGCCGGAGCTCGGACGCCCCCTGACGCCCACCCCGGAAGGCGATCGAAACACGAAGGCCCGGAAGCGTGAGCTTCCGGGCCTTTCGCATTGCTACTGACGGTTGAGAAGAGATGGAGATAGAGGGAGATGGTTGATTCCTACGACCGGCGCTCCACCTGAGCCGCCTGCATCTGGATCGGGGGTTGCGCCGGCCCGGGGGCACCGCCACCACCGGCCGGAGCCGGAGGCGTCGCCGCGCCACCGCCGGCGGGCGGAGCGCCCGCGGAGCCGCGACCCGGAGGACTCGCCGGACGCCCGCCACCGACGCCCGCGGGCTGCCCGCCGCCGACCCCCGCGGGAGGACCGCCGGCGCCGGCCACCGGTCGACCCGCGGGAGGACCGCCCGCGGCGCCGGCGTTGGCTCCACCCTGATTCGCCAGGTGGCCCATCACCTCGACCGAGTCGCCGTCGGCCAGGTCGCCGACCGCGATCGTCGACTGGGTCGGACGGTCGAAGATCGTCGCGCTCGTGATGATCTCGACGTGGGCGATCGCGATGCCGGGACCGCGGACGATGTCGAAGCTCGGCGGGCTGCCGGCCGCGTCGAGGTTCGCGATCGTGCCGCGGAGCCGCGGCATGCCCGCGTTCGCCGGACGCCCGGTGACGCCGGGCGAAGCGCCCGCGCCGCCGTTGCCGCGGCCCGGGTTTCCGCCGGCCGCGCCGCCGCCGGCGCCGCGGCTCGCTCGCGGGTGGTTCCGGTTGATCTCGACGCTGCTGGCGATGATCGCCGCGCCCGGCGTCGCCTGGGTGAGCGTGCCGTTGACCTTCACGCGGTGGCCGACGGCGAGGTCGCTGAACGCGAGGCTCGCGCCGGTGCCCTTCTCGAGCAGCGAGGCGCCCTGCGTGTCGACGTCGATCGCGTTGTTGAGCGTGAAGACGGGATCGGCGAGGGCGGTGATGAAGCCCGCCACGTCGACGACCGGCATGCTCGGCGGGATCCCCGGCGCGCTGCCGGGCGTCCCGGCGACGGCGGCGTCGGTGCCGTTGGTGAGGCGGTAGTCGGTGCCCGGCGTGACCACCTCGACGACCTGGTCGGGTCGGATGTCGAGCACGATCGCGTTGTTCACCGCGGTGTCGACCGGCGGGAGGAACGCGACCTCGAAGGCGGGGTTCGGCACGTCGAGCGGCTGAAGCGCGCCGGCGACGTCGACGAAGTGACAGCTCGCCTGGTCGAGGGTGAAGATCAGCGTGCGGTACGAGCCGTTCGGGACGGTGCCCACCGCGAGCAGGGTCGCCGTGTCCTCGAGCGTCATCAGGTCGAAGTCGACGAACGGCGCGCCGCTCGCGAGCGGCACGTTCACCGGCTGGCCGGTGTCGTCGATGAGATCGACCTGCGTCACGCGGAGGAAGAGCTCGGCCATCATGCGCCCATCGGCGAGCGCGACCGGCGGCATGTCCTTCACGAAGACGGCGGTGTCGGAAGACCCCGACGAGCCCGGCGCGATCGCGCCGCCGCCGCTGCTTCCGCCGCTGCTGCACCCGATCGCGGCGGCGAGCATCACCACCACGAAGACGACCGTGATCTCTCTCTTGGACATGGCCTGCCTGCTCCTTCGCGCCCTTCCCGACGCTCTCCCTCGGAGACCGGAGCTGTTCGCCGGGACCTACAGCGAAGGCTGTGCCGACCGCGAGAGTCGCGGGGGCGGATCACGCAAGAGCTCGTGGATCGAGGGAGTTGGGTCGGCTCGGGGCGGGGGCGAGAGGCGCCGGGCGGGCCGCCAGATCCTGAAGATCTTGTGGGACGAGCGTGTGCCCATCGTTCCCGGCGGGAACGCTACGCCGAGGACGAACGGGTAACGATCCACAGATTTCACAGATTCCACAGATTAGGCGCTGCCGAATGCGGTCATCCCTCGCCGAAGGGCACGGCCCCGTTCGGCATCCATCGGCAACGCCTCGGACCCGCCCGCGGCGATCTGTGTAATCTGTGAAATCTGTGGATCGTTTCCCCGCGACGGCAATCACGTGCGCGCGTTCCAGGAACGGGACCGACGAACGGCGTCCGATCATCCCGGAGGAGGGTAGACCGCCGGATCGACCCCTCCGCCGCGACCGACCAGACGGACGCCGGGGACCGTCGGGCGCGGTTCCGTCGACGCCGACGGTGGCACGCCGGCGAGCTCGTAGGCGGCGAAGAGACCACCGTCGCCCTCGCTCCGGTGGGGCAGACGCGCGAACGCATCGAGGGCGCGCTCCCCGCGCCGGAAGGCGTCGCGGAGGGCGGCGCCTCGGGTGTCGTCGACGCCGGGGGCGTGCCGCTCGTACACCCAAACCCGATCGGTCAGACGGCGTGCGCTCACGGTGTCGAAGCGATGAATGCCTCGGGGTAGGACGAGGGCGACGATCTCTCCGCCCTCTCGGGTCGCGAGCGCGGACGCGAGCATCCCGGGCTCGGGGGAGAAGGTCGGATCGGCGACGACGACGCTCGCCGCCGGCAGCATCCCGAGGAACATCTCCCACTCCCGCGGGGGCGCCGGCCCCACCACCGCGAGCGTTCCGGGCCTCTCGCCGGGACCGAGCAGCGCCGCCCGTTCTCGTTCGACACCCTCGACTTCGAACTCCTGGACCCCTTCGGGGAGGGCCAGCCTCACCCGGGTCCCGGGGGCGACGAACGAGATCGCGCGAAACGCCGGGGCCAGTCGCACCGTCCTCTGGGTTGAAGGGGCCCGCTCCGCGTCCGCGATCAGCGGCGTCAGGAGCGCCCGCCCCGCCGCGGCGTCCGGCCGCCGCTCTCGCCGGGCGCAGAGCTTCGCGTAGGCGAGGTCGGCGGCGGCGGGGAGGCCCGGAACGAGGTCGCTCGGCCGCTCCGGCCCGCAGGGCCGCACGCCGGTCAGCGCCTCGTAGAGGATCACGCCCGCGGCGAACACGTCGTGCCCTGGGGCCGGCGGCTCGCCGCGGAGCTTCTCGGGCGCGGCGTAGGCCGTCGACCCGGGAGGGGGAGCGTCGAGGTCGCGCCAGCTCGGCACGAGCTCGTCTCCGGCGTCGTCGGCCGTCTCGTTCCCGACCGATGCGTGCGTGATCGCCGAGACGTCGATGAGACGCGGCGGACCATCGGAGCGCTCGAAGAGGATGTTCTCCGGCTTGAGATCCCCGTGGACGAGACCGCGGCCGTGGAGCCAGGCGAGCGCGTCGAGGATCGACGCCAGCCAGGCCGCCGCCCGCGCGGGGCTCGGGCGCTCGGCGCCGAGGCGGTCGCGCAGGCTGCCGGCCGCGCAGAGCGGCGTGACGATCCACCCCACGTCGCCGTCGCGACCGTGGTCGAGGATCGGGAGCACGCCCGGGTGCTCCTCCCCTCTCAGACGCGGGGCGGTCGCCTCGAGGGCGGCGAGGGCGGGCGCGTCCCGGACGAGCTTGAGCACGACGGGGTACTCCGACGCCGCTCCCTCGACCGCCTCGGCCCGGAACACCTCGCCGTTCGATCCTGCCGCGACCTGGTCCAGAATGGCCCAGCGTCCGATCCGACGGCCCGCTCCCATCACGCTCCCTTCGCACCTACGGCTGACGCCGGGAGGCCAGTATACTCCGCCAGCAGGCCGGAGCAGGCTTCCGGACGACGCGGAGAACGAGGCATGGCGAGTCCCGAGCCCGAGCAGCACCGACAGCAACAGCAACGGGCAGACCCGGCACACGACGTGCTCTCGCAGGAAGAGGTCGACGCGCTCCTCGGCGCCGTCGCCCCCGAGCTCCCCGAAGAAGCGGCGGCCTCCGAGGAAGAAGCCGCGCCCTGGCCACAGGAGGTAGTCCCCATGCAGCAGTACCAGCAGGAAGTCGCCGTCGAGGTCTTCAGCGATCAGCTCGCCAAGAAGCGCGCGCCGGGTCCCCGCGCGATGCGCGCCCGCCGCGGCGGCGCGCCCGAGGCGCCCCAGGCGCTCGCCAACGTGGCGGCGCCCGGCGGCGGTGGCGCGCCGGCCAACCTCGCGCCTCCCCAGGCGCCGATCCAGCTCCGGCCGAAGACCGACACCTACTGGAGCTGGAACGCGCTGCCGAACGAGTGGATCGTCCCGCTCGGCAAGGCCGGCGCGAAGCCGGTCCTCGGCGGCTCGGTCAGCAAGGTCTGGAACCGCGGCGTCGTCCGCTTCCCGAGCAGCGTCCAGCGGATCGAGTTCAGCACCGACAACATCTCGAGCGAGAACCAGGGCGTCCTCGTCGAGGGCTGGGCGTGCTGGCGGGTGAGCGACCCCGAGAAGGCGGTCGAGAAGCTCGACTTCTCCGACATCAACGTCCCGATGCTCAACACGAGCAAGATCCTCGCGATCGAGTGCGCCGGCATCATGAAGGGCCTCATCTCGGTCAAGACGGTCCAGGACCTCCTCAAGCGCCGCGAGGACCTGATCGATCAGATCCGCGAGAAGCTCAAGCCGACCGAGGCGCGCTGGGGTCTCTCCTTCGACGAGCTCGGCATCAGCGAGGTCCAGATCCTCAGTCAGGACGTCTTCGAGAACCTCCAGCGCCCGTTCCGGAACGAGGCGCGCGAGGTCGCCGCGACCTCCGACCTCGACACCGAGGAGCGGATCGCGAGCAAGCAGGCCGTCCAGCGCGAGCGGGTCGCCAAGCTCGAGTCCGAGAACGAGACGGCCGTCCACGAGATCCAGATGGCCGAGGAGCAGAAGCGGCTGCTCCAGGAGCAGGAGATCAGCACCCTCCGGATCGACGAGGAGAAGCGCGTCTCGCTCCAGCGGGAGCAGGCCGAGCGCGAGGTCGAGCGGGCGCGCGTCGAGGCGGAGCGCCAGGCGACCCTCGCGGCGCTCACCGCCGAGGAGCAGCGGCGCCTGACCGAGCTCCGGGCCGAGGACGAGCGCTCGACCGAGGAGGAGCGCCTCGAGGCAACCCGGCGCCAGAAGAAGCTCGAGGCCGAGCGAGCGATCGCGATCCAGGAGATGGAGGCCGAGACCGAGCGGACCCTCGCCGAGCAGCGCGCCGAGGCCGAGCGCGAGCTCGAGCAGGTGAAGCTCGACGCCGCCCGGGCCGAGGCCAGGGAGAAGGCCGAGCTCCAGCGGATCGCGCTGGCCCAGGACGTCGCCGAGGCGACCCGCAAGCTCGAGGAGGCGCGCAAGGCCGCCGAGGTGGCGATCGCACGCCTCGAGCTCGAGGCCGAGGTCGAGACGATCAAGGCGCGGCTCGGCGTGCGGGAGGCGCAGGAGCTGCTCCGCCTGAAGGTGGCCGCCGAGGACCGCAAGATCGGCGGCCAGCTCTCCGACGCCGAGATCCGGGCCAAGCTCGTCGAGAGCCTCCCGAGCATCGCCAGCAGCATCAAGGTCGGCGACGTCCGATGGTACGGCGGCGGCCAGGCCGGCGACGTCGGCCCGGCCGGGATCCTCGGAAAGGCGCTCGATCAGGTGCTCGACATCGCCGAGAGCCACGGGATCACGCTGGGCAAGCGGAGCGGCAACGGCGGCCTGCCCGAGGGGGAGGTGAGCTCGGAGGGGTGAGGATGATTGGCAGCGCTGATGGGGGCGAAGCGGCGGGCGCTCGGGCTTCTTCGTCCCCGAGGAGAGCCTCCCGACCCCTTGCGCAGCCCTCCTCGGGGTCACGCGGTTCGCTCACTCCGGTCGTCCATCGGTTCGCTCATGGAGCGGGAGGGCCGATCCGTGTGTCGACCGTCGGGCGAGAGTCGCACCGTCCGGTGCCTGCCGTCCCGCGGAGGGCAGAGTACCGGGCCGCGATGACGGCGAGCCGTGCGATCACTCGCTGACCCCGGTGGCCACGCAGCCGAGCCTTCCGCCCCTTCCTGCGATGCGCGATGCCCCACTCCGCCGGGGTAAGGTGCTACGCTGAAAACCTTAGATTCACCGAAACATCTCCCTCACCTCGAGCGTCTAACTGGTGGTCACCGACGCTGAGGGAGTCCCCGATGATCGCACTCACCGAGACGCTCGACCTCCCGCCCTGCGAGGCCGGGCTCGCACCCGACGAGGTCCTCCGCCGCCTTCGACGGCTCGCGGAGGTCAGCCACCGCTGCGACGCGACGCTCGCGTACTATCTGCGCGACGTGGAGGTCCGAAAGCTCCACGATCTCTACGGTCATCCCGACACGCGCCGCTTCGCCGAGGCGATGCTCGATGTCGGTCGCGACAAGACCTACCGCCTCCTCCGCGCCGCTCGCGCCTGCGAGAGACACTCCGTCGTCCGCGATGCGTTCGAGCGAGGCGAGATCTCCTACGGCAAGGTCGACGAGATCGCCCGGCTCTCCCGCGGAGACGACATCGAGCGCTGGCTCGATCTCGCCCGCGAAAAGCCGCGGGACGTCCTCCGGGAGGGGATCGACCGCGACGAGCGGTTCCTGCCGCCCGACGGGCCGAACCGGATCATCCGCTTCGAGGTCGAGGCCGACCAGTGGAACCGGATCCAGGCCGCCATCGAGAGGGTCCGCCGGGTCGGCGGCGCCGAGGTCGGCCTCGCCGAGGCGTTCGACGTGATCGCGCACAACTCCCTCGAGACCCCGCTCGACGAGTCCGAGGTCCTCGATCCGCCCGCGGATGCCTGGGCCACGAGTGACGCTCCCGAATCGGAGTTGCGCGGCGCACCCGAGGCCGAGCTCGAGCGAGATCGCCTCTTCCGCCAGGACGTGTTGCAGCGCTATGGCTGGATCTGCGCCATCCCCGGCTGCGGCTGCCGGGTCAACCTGGAGGTCGACCACATCGTGCCGCGATCCCGAGCTCCCGATCGGCGCTGGGACCCGGACAACGTCGCTCCCCTCTGTCGAGGCCATCACCGGCTCAAGACCGACGGCATCATCGAGATCTCGGGGAAGGCGCCCGACGGAACCCTCATCGTCGAACGACCGCGGGAGTCCCGGGATCGTGCT